>NZ_JBQQCC010000012.1:0-321621 GCF_052245635.1 Nonomuraea sp. KM88
ATCCTCATCGAGACCGAGCCGGGATTGTTCACCCGGCCGCGCTCATAGCCCGAGCAGCGAGCCTCCGACCAGCCGACCTATCCCACTCCCAGCGACGAAAGGGACATCAGCTCGCGGAACGCACTCTCAGAAGCACGAAGCCGACCCCGACCCCCGAGCGGAGATCGTGATGGAGTCTTCAGCGGTGCGAATGCTTGCGCGTCAGTCCGGCAGCCAGTGCAGCTCGTGCGCCAGGGTTTTGGCGACGGCACGGATGCGGCGGTGTAGCGGCGACTGCTCGCGTGGGAGGACCAGGTGGATCGTCAGGCTGGGCGCGCCCCGCAGCGGTCGCCAGGTGAGACCGGCCGGTTGTGCCGTGACCGCGGCTTCTCCGGCCGGGGCGAGGGTGACCCCGTCGCGCAGGTCGCGCTGAGAGATGTCGAAAGAGACTGCGGGCGTGGTGAATCGGGGGTGTGGTCGGATGTCTCGGAACAGTGCGGACAGCTGATCGTGGATCACGGGGTTGGCCGCACGGTCCGGGAGTCGCAGCGGATACGCGGCCGCGTCGGCGATCTCGATCTCCGGGTATTCGGCCAGCGGATGATGCTGCGCCAGCTGGACCCCGACGCGCATACGCCGCAGCAGGAACCGGCGCACGCCACGGCCCGGCTGTTCACCGCGGGTGATCCCGGCATCGATGCGGCCGTCGGCGACCGCGGGGGAGATCTCCGGTGTCGCCATCGGGACCGCGCCGACCTCGAGTCCGTTGTTGCCGCGAATCAGCCTGTCCACCAGGGCCGGTGCCGTCTCGGCCCCGGCGCTGAGGCTGTATCCGATGCGCAGCGTGCCCAGTTCACCGGCCGCCGCGCTCCGGGCGGTGTCCCATGCCCGGTCCAGCGCCGCCAGCGCGGGCGGCGCGGACTCCGCCAAAGCCGCACCGGCCGTGGTCAATGCGACGCTACGCGTGTTGCGGACCAGCAGGGCCGTACCGAGTTGCGCCTCCAATCGGCGCATCCGGGCGCTGAGTGCGGGCTGTGCGATACCGATCCGTGCGGCCGCGCGGGTGAAGTTCAACTCCTGCGCCAGCACCAGGAAGTACCGCAGGCTTACCGTATCCGGCGCCACGTGCCCTCCCTGCCGATTGATAACGATCCGTTCTGAGTTTATCCCGTACTGGTCTTTCCCTCGACCGCACATGGAGCCCTAACCTGCGCATATGACGATTCAACTGACCGCAGTACCGGTCGCCGGGATCGATCGTTCTGAGTGTCAATGCGAAGTCGGACGTGTCCGGCCCAACACAGGAGGTTTCCATGGCTAAGGGCTACTGGGTCAGTGTCTACCCCGCCCTTTCCGACCCTGAGAGGCTGAATGCCTACGACAAGCTGGCCGGTCCGGCTGTCCAGGCTGGGGGCGGGCGCACCCTGTCCCGGATCCCGTCCCGTGGCGGTCGAGTCGTCGCCCACGAGGCCGGAATCACGCAACGCGTCGTTCTGATCGAGTTCGACAGCTTTGAACAGGCCGTCGCGGCATACGAGAGCGAGGCATACCAGAAGGCGCTGGTGGCCCTCCCCGACGGCTTCGAGCGCGACTTCCGCATCATCGACGGCATCGACTGACCGGCGGGCCCCGCCATCGCTGAGCATCCGTCACCTGATACGCACACGGTGCTGAACGACGACTCACGAGACGAGTTCGAAGCCATGCCCCGCGTCCCAGTTCGTCGTCGACGTCCTCGACGGCCTGAAGCCTGTCGGGCGGATCGAAGAAGCGACGCGACGTCCGGGGCAGCTCGTGCTCCAGGATGCACGATCAGGAAGGTCATCGTCCGGAATTGGCCCTTCCTGATCGTCGAGGTGCAACAGGGCAGCTTCCCAGAAACCGACCTGTCCGGCCCTGATCCGCGACAATCATGCTGTGCGTCTCTTCTTGAGGTCGGCCTTGGCAGGGTCCGCAGTTGCGGCCTTACTGCTGCTTTTCCTCCACTGGCCGACCACCGACTCGGATTCCGAGCTCAAGTTGGCAATGGCGTTGGCGCTGGCGCCCTTCCCGCTCAGCATGGTGGCTGCGTGGTTGGCCCGTCTGCCCCACTGGCCGGCCGTTGGTCTGACGGCCCCCTTCGTCATGTTGGCGGTCGTCGCGCTCCAGCCGGCGTACGACTCTTGGGTGTACGACGAGACACTTGCGTTCGGCTTGCTAATAGGGGTCCCGTGGTGGTCGGCTTCGTGATCACGGCCCTGCTCTGTGCCCTGGTCGCCGGAAAGACCGCACGCCCGGCAGGAGGAGACACGGTGTAGGGCGCAATTGGAGGCCCGGTCACCGTGTTCAGTATTCCGGCTGTTCCGGTCCCAACAGTGGCCGTGCGATATGCGTGCAATGCTCATGAGCCTCATGGTCGCGGTACAAGGCCCTGCAGGTAGAAGGCTGTTCCTCCACCGCAACGGTCACGAGCTGTAGGGTCGTCGGTTCAGCCTGCGCAAGTTCGAACCTTGCACCTGCCACACCACAGCCCCAGCGTCATCTCCCGTTGCGGTACGGTCTCGCGGCCCACGGCCGGTGACGGCGTCCGCGAGGGTCGCAGCCAGGTCTCCGTTGTATGTAGCGTGCGGAAATGACAAGAAGCGAGCGACTCGCGGACCAGCTGGACCGGCACTGGCACATGAACCTGCTGCCGCGGCTGCACGGTCTTGCCGATGAGGAGTACTTCTGGGAGCCGGTGCGCGGCTGCTGGAGCATCCGCCCACGTGGCACGTCGGCCGCACCGATGTCGGCAGGTTCGGGGGAATGGACGATGGACTACGCGTCCCCTGACCCGGTGCCGGCGCCGGTGACCACGATTGCCTGGCGGCTGGCGCACATCATCGTCTCCTGCCTGGGCTATCGGGTCGGATGGCACTTCGGCGGCCAGGACGTCGACTTTCAGACATTCGCCTACGCGGGGACCGCTGACGAGGCGCTGAAACAGCTCGATGAGATGTATGGGAGATGGAACGCGGGGGTCCGCGAGCTCTCGGACGCTGACCTGGAGAATCCGCCCACGGTGGGTCCCGAGCGATTTCCCATGGAGGGCATCGTCCTGCACGTCAACAGGGAGCTGATCCATCACGGCGCCGAGATTTCCCTGCTGCGCGACCTCTACCGCTGGCAGGACGTACCGCGCCCAATGTGACTTTCCGGTAATCGGCGATCGAGCTTCGGAAACCTTCGTGGACTTCGTGACGCTCCGCGGCTGCGAGCTTCAGTGAAGCTGCGCCCTCTTGAAGTAGCTGGTCAGGGCGGTGGCGTGAGGATCGTTCGGGTGGTCATGCTGGTGTTGGGCGGATGCCGTGGGTGTAGATCATCCGTCAGAGGGTTCCTTCTGCTCGAAGCGTGACCAGGCCCAGGTTCTCGCCTGGAATGCGGCATGACCGGATGGCCGCAGGGCACGCAGTCTGCGGCATGAGAGGGGCGCCTCGCTCACTCGCGGCCGGAGTCGGTGGCTAGGAGGAAAGTGACCTCCAGTGCCCCTCGGAGACGACCTCGACGGTGCCGTCGGTCACCTTGATGGCTGTCTGGTCGTCGATGGCGTACGCCGGACCCGCGATGTCGGCGGCCCATCGCTCGGCCGCCGCCATGGTGTTTCCCGGCATGAGCTCGTGACCCAGGTGCGGGAAGATCGAGAAGTCGACGAATCCGAGGGTGAGGTCGCTTCCGGTGGGCGGCGTCCATTCGACGAAGTAGTCCCCGATCCGGGGGGTCATCACCATGCTTCCGGCGCTCACCCCCACCCAGACCGTCTCGGGCAGCGACGGCAGGAGATCCGCTATCCCGGACTGCCGCATCCAGTGGCACAGGTACGTGGCATCGCCGCCGTCCACCAGCAGGACGTCAGCCTCCCGGACCCAGGGGACCCAGCGGTCCTTGCCGATGCTGGGCAGCGCGGTGAGCTCGAGGACGCCCACCGACTTCCAGCCCAGGTCGCACATGGGTGCCGGGCTCCGTCCGGCGATGAAGCGCCAGGCCGAAGCCGGCGTGCACATGGGGTGGCCGTACTCCGCCGTAGGGATGCAGAGGGCACGGGCGTCGGCGATCGGCTTGCCCAGCAGGTCGACCAGCGCATTACGGATGCTCGTGTTCGTGACGCCCCCGGACGTGAGAAGAAGCTTCAAGATGCCTCCCGATCAGAGCGCGATGGAGCGGTGTGACCTGTAGACCTGGAAGCACTGCGAGACTCATCGCGCCCGTGCACCCCAGGAGCGGAACCGGTCGTAGGCGGTGGACCGCCATCGCCCGGGCATCGATCTCGATCGAGGCGGATATCTGCTTCATGCCGTCCGCTCAGAACATCCCGTAGGGAATCTGCGCGGCCTCCGGCACCGGCTGGACGACATCCCAGTGTTCGACGATCTGCCCGTCGATCATCCGCCAGATGTCGACCACGGCGATGCCGCGCGGGTCGTCGTCCGTGGCCATGTGGTAATGCATCACCACATGATCGTCGTCGGCGATGACCCGTTTGAGGTCGAGCCGGGCGCGGGCCACGGGGGCCTCGGCTATGAACGCGATGAAGGCCTCTCGCCCGGAGGGGTTTTCCGGGCTGTGCTCGATGAAGTCCTCGTGCAGGAGGGTTCGGAGCACATCGATGTTGCCCGCCGCGAACTCGGTGAAGCCGTGGAGGGCGAGCTGCCTGTTGCGTGCGGCCTTGCTGCTTTCGCTCATGCGGCCACCGTCGCAGCAGCCGCCTGGCCCTGTCGATTACCTGGCATGTAATCGCGGTGATCGACGAGGCGGGGCGATAATCGCTCGCATGACGCACGACCGGCCAGTCGGCGAGTTGCTGCGCGAGTGGCGGCACCGCAGAGGGCTCAGCCAGTTAGATCTGGCGATTCAGGCGGAGGTGTCCGCCCGGCATGTCAGCTTCGTCGAGACGGGACGGACCATTCCCAGCAGCGCGATGGTGTTGCGTCTGGCCGAGCATCTGGGCGTGCCGTTGCGAGAACGCAACCGCCTGCTGGTCGCGGCCGGCCACGCGCCCGGCGTCCGGGAGCGGCCGCTGGACGATCCGCATCTGGCCTCGGCGCGGAAGGTCCTGGAGCAGATCCTGCGGGGGCACGAGCCGTATCCGGCGCTGGCCGTGGACCGTCGCTGGAACATGCTGATGGCCAACACGGCGATTGACGTCTTCCTGGAGGACGTCGATGCGTCGTTGCTGCGGCCGCCGGTCAACATGATGCGGCTGGGCCTGCATCCGGGCGGGTTCGCGCCGAGGGTGTGCAACCTCGGGCAGGTTCGCGCCTACCTGCTGCCCCGGCTCGCCCGCCAGGTGGCGCAGACGGGTGATGCGGAGCTGAGCGCGCTGTATGAGGAAGTTTTGACGTACGGTCCCGAAGGTGATGCGGCGCCGCTCGATCCCGCCGACCTGGCGCTGCCCATCCGCATCCGCCATCGCGGCGTGGAGCTGTGTTTCATCAACACGGTCACGACGTTCGGCGCCGCTTTCGACGTCACGCTGGAAGAGATAGCCGTCGAGGCGTATTTTCCCGCCGATGACGACACCGCCCGATTCTTTCGGACAGGAGCCGGAGGACCCTCTGAATGAGGGGCTCCAGGCACGTTATGGCTGTGCAGGTCAGTTAGGCAGCGTCTCGCGGAATTCCCATCGTGTTCGGTGATCCGGGCGCCCACCTGCTCGCTGAACGGCTGCGCCCGCAGCACCGCGTTGGCGTACTCCACCGTGAGCTCGAAGGCGCCGGCCACGTCGTGCCTCACAGCCACGTACGCAGATCGTCGATGTCGACCAGCGGCAGCCCCCAGCGCAGGGCGGACGCCTCCAGATCCGCCGCGCCCGCCATGGCGCCGTCGCGTTTCATCACCTCGCAGCAGACGCCCACCGGCGGCAGGCCCGCGGCCAGGCAGAGCGCGACGGTCGATTCGGTATGCCCGGAGCGCTCGCGCAAGAGGCCGGGCCGGGCCGCGATCGGGATGACGTGACCGGGCGAGGTGAAGTCGGCGGGCACGGACTCCGGGCGGGCGAGTTGCCGTACGGTCGCGGCGCGTTCGCCGGCGCTGACTCCGGTGCCGGTGGAGGCGGCCAGGTCGACCGGGGCGTGGAAGGCCGTACCCTGGCGATCTCCCGAACCCGCCAGGGCCGGGATCTCGAGCCGTTCCAGGACCTCCGGTGCGCACGGGACGCACGGGTAGCCGTACACCTCCGTCAGCAGGAAGGTGAAGGCGGCGGGACGCAGGTTCGCGCCGGCGAAGATGACGTCGCCCTCGACCTCGCGAGCGGGATCCCACACCATGACCGCGCCGCCGGCGGCGACCTGCCGCACCGCCTTCTCCACGCCGGTCCGCCCCGACAGATGCCCGGCCCAGCCCAGTGCCGCGACGGCGCGCGCGACGTGGGCGCTCGCCGAGGCGGGGCCTGCCGCCGCCAGACGGCTCACCACGTCGGACTCGATGTTGACGCGGTCGCCCGCGGACAGCGAGGCCAGGGTCGTGCCGGCGAGAGTGGAGGGGATCAGCGCCACCGAGAGGCGGTCCTTGACGATCTCGGCCACGGTCAGGCTCACGCCGTCGACCGCGATGGAGCCCTTGGCGGTGATCTTGCCGATGAACCGTTCCGGTGTGCGGATCCACACCCGCCGCCCCAGCCCCGGGCCGTCGTCGACGCGTACGACCTTGCCCACCCCGTCGACGTGGCCCTGCACCAGGTGCCCGTCGAGAGGGTCGCCGACCGTCAGGGGAGTTTCCAGGTTCACCCGCCGCCCCGGAGCCCGCAGCTCGTCGAACGTCGTCCGGCGCCGGGTCTCGGTGCTGATCGACATGCTGATCAGGTCGCGCTCCACATGCTGGGCGGTCAGGCGGACCCCTGCGACGTTCAGCGAACCGCCGGCGGCCAGCCGTCCCGCGCACTTGGCCGCCCGGATGCCGATGTCGTCCGCGCCGACGGATTCGACCACGCCGATCTCGTGAACTCTGCCGGTGAACATGCTCATCCCCTTCATGCTGGCGTCGGCCGCGTCCGCCGCGGCCGATGGCGTCAGGGACCGTCATCGGGGTCCGAGAGGGGGCGGGGTTTCACCGCATGGCTCCGGGATCGCACCGGATCGTTCCTCCGCCGGGAGGAATCGGCGGGCTGTCACCGCCGCACCTGGAATCGCACCGCTTTCACGATAACCGCCGTCCGCGCCGATGCCCAGGTTCATGCGAGTGATCGGGCCCGGCACGGCCGTCCGCCGATCTCGGTGCTCCGCCCCTGAATCCGGCGCCGACGGCCTGAGGACGGTCACGCGGCCACGCGCCGGATCTCCTCGACGAGCCGGCCGGCGTCCGGCACCGACAGGACGACCTCGTCGAACTCGCCGCCGGAGCTCGCGCGATCCAGGATCAGGTGGGCGCCGGACTGGTCACGGTTGGCCGCCACCAGCTGGCGGGGCCCGCCGAACAAGCCCCAAACGCCGATCTTGGTGTGGCCTGACACCGCGAGGCCCTTTCTCGCGCCACGGGCGACGCGCAGCGGCTGGTGGGTGACGACCGCCTGCCGTACCGCATGAGCGGGAATGAGCTGCCGGGACCTGCCGGTGAACATCCGCTCCCAGCGTCCGAACTCGATGGTGATCAGACCGTCAGTGATCATGACCGTGGCCATGGGTGTCATCCCTTCGTCAAGGGGAGAAGAATCGTCGCCAGCAGCCGGGGCGTGCGATTCCCTCCCGCCTCGTTCGCCAGCAGGGGCTGCACCAGCTCGGCGAAGCCCTGCGCGAAGCGCACGAACTCCTCCTCGTCCAGATGCAGCACCACCTGCTGGTAGCCGACTCCGTCGGCCGGCAGGTCGATGTGCTCCCTCGTCAGGTAGCGCGAGAACTCCGACAGGAGCATGGAGACGAACGCGGTGAAATACCGCGCGTGCTCCTCCCGCGACGCGGCGGCCAGCGCCTCGGGGGTCGGGGTCAGGCCTTCCCGGGGCAGCGCGTAGACGCGCTCCGTCGCACCGCCGACCTTCCGCTCTTCCACCACATCCAGCAGCCCGGCCTTGGCCAGGGCGGAGATCTGCCGGTAGAGCGTCGCCTGCGGCACGTCGGGCAGCAGGCCGGCCAGGTCGGACGCCGTACGGCGGGCACCGGCGACGGCGACCAGGATCCGGATGCGGACGGGGTGAAGCGCCAGCTCGGCCCACCGTTCAGTCGAAACACTCACTCGAGTACGTTATCAGTATCGAGAATGAGAATGAACCCGTCCTTTGGGGCCAGGATTCGAGCGAGCAGGTCCGGGAGTTACAGGGGAGGCCGTGCCCGCGTCTCGCGGCCCGGGCCGCAGCCGTACCGCCGAGCGGTCTCGATGTGGCGCACCGGCCGGAAGCCTATGTCACCCCCCTGATGGACGCGCCGCGGCGGTCCGGGGCCCTCAAGCAGCTGATGGTCTATGGAGTGCGCGAGGCGCCGTTCTCTGTGGCCGATTCCGCGGCGGCACGTTCGAAGGAACGCCCTGACGGGCCCAGTTCGGGCGTGGCGGAGCTCGTCACGGCCGGCTGCCTTTCAGGCTCCCCCTCCGAGGAGCCGGTGGGCTGCTCAGTGTCCTGCGCAACCGGAGCGCTGTTCGCGGAGCGCTCGAAGAAGCGCAGGAGCTCCACGGGCACCGGCATGACCAGCGTGGAGGTCTTCTCGGCCGCCACTTCCACCATGGTCTGCAGCAGGCGCAGCTGGAGCGCGCCGGGGGCCTGGTTCATGATGGCCGAAGCGTCGGCGAGCCTCTGCGCGGCCTGGAACTCCCCGTCCGCGGTGATCACACGAGCCCTGCGCTCCCGCTCAGCCTCGGCCTGGCGGGCGATGGATCGCTTCATGCCCTCGGGAAGGTGGACATCCTTGATCTCCACGCGGTCGATGTGGATGCCCCAGCCGAGCGCAGGGCTGTCGATCATCAGCGCCAGGCCCTTGTTCAGCTCCTCGCGGTTGGAGAGCAGGTCGTCCAGATCGCTCTTGCCGATGATCGAGCGCAGTGAGGTCTGGGCCACCTGCTCGATCGCGAACAGGTAGTTCTGCACCGCGATGGCCGCCCGCATCGGCTCCTCGACCCGGAAGTACGCGACGGCGTCAACCTCAACGGAGACGTTGTCACGGGTGATGCCTTCCTGCGTGGGCACCGGCATCGTGACGATCTGGATGTTCACCTTCTTCATCCGGTCCACGACCGGGATCAGGAAGGTGAGTCCTGGCGGTCGGATCTCCCGCTGAGCCTTGCCGAAGCGGAAGACCACGCCCCGCTCGACCTGATTGACGACTCGGACGCTGACCACCAGCCCGACCGTGAGCATGATGATCAGCGCGATCACGATATTGGTGATCATGGCATGCCCCTTCCAACTCAAGGGTAGATCCGGGCATCCGCCTGCGTCGGTAATGCCGGCGTCAAGACCTGGTCAGCGGCATCGGCGCGGGGGCCTCGCCGCAGGCCGCCGAAGCTCGGGACCACCGCGTTCTGGCCGGCGAGCTCCCGAACGGGCAGGTGATGGTCACCGAGCGGGCCAGCCACCAGATTCCACGTCCCGGCAGGCGGACAACGGTACGGCTATCCCTGCTGTCCTTGCGTGAGCGCGATGGCCTCGGCCGCCAGTTGCTTTGCCTGCCGCGTCATCGGCAGGATCCGTTCCGCGGGGACGTATCGGCGCCTGGAGTGTGTCCACAGCAGGAGCATTCCGAACTCCGGGTCGAGGCGCCAGCCGTCGAAGTCGGATTCGAGGAGCAGGCGGCGCGTCTGAGGGGCGAGCCCGGCCTGCACGTGGCCCGCGTCGTCGGCGGTCGTCAGAAATCTCTTGTCGAAGGCGTTGTCGCCGGTCCGGAACACCTGGCCGGGCCGCCATCCGTCATGAGGTTGTCCCTTGCTCGCCGCCTGCGCCCAGAACGGCACCTGGGGCAGCGGGATGGCCCACACCGTGTGCAGAAAGACCAGGGATGCCCGCCCGGCGCCGGAAGCGTGCCCGGCGACCCAGTCGAAGATCTGTACCTGATGCCCCTCCGAGGCGCCTTCGAGGACGTGCATGATGCGCGAGCCGACTTGCAGGCGCGTCGGCTCCGCCCTGACCAGTTGGCTCGTGATGATGTCCTGCGCGGTTCCGAGCGCGCGTGGAAGCCGCTGTACGAGCGGGACCAGCTCGTTGTTCTCCGGCGTGAACGACCAGCCTTGGCTCGCGGCCAGCTCGGTCATGGTCTTCACCCGGCGCGCCATGACCCGGCGCCCGCGGACCCGGGGCACGATGATGGAAGCGATGATCAGCAGGATCACCCCCACAACGACGACCTTCATCACCACTTCGCCCATGGTCTTCACGTCCCCTCAAGGACAATCACGTCCGTATGCACGACTCGGCACAGTGAGTACCGGCCTCTTAGAATCGGAGCCCGCCCGCCACGGGGTCCAGTCGTTTCGGCTCCAGCCGAAATGCGATATGGGCCCTATGCGTCAGCTAGGCTGGGCGACCGTCCCGCAGGAAACGGTGCACGAGGCGGGTGCGGAACAATGCTGCGGCTTGTGTTCACGCCGGAAGATGTGGCACGCGTGCGGATCGCCGAACACCTCGATCCGATGTGGGAGATCGTGCTGAGCCTGCACCAGTTGGGTGCGCGTCATTCTCGTCATGATCCCTACCGGAACTGGGCTGCTTGGATCCGGTCGGTAGCGCGCGACAAAGTCGCTCCTGCGGCATCCGAGTTGTACGAGATCGTGCCTCCGAAACGGTATTTTCCCGATTTCATGACCCCGGTGCCGGTAAGCGTCAGCCTCGACGAGGGCATCGACGCCGTGTTACACGTACGGCGGGCACGCCTGCGTGCGGAGATGGCCAGGGCGACCGGTACGGGCCAGCGGTCATCCTGGCTGGCCGGGGTCGCCGCCGGCCGGCCACGGCACCTGCGCAGGCTGGCATCCGCCCTCCGTACGTATCACGAGCACGCGCTGGCGCCGTTTCGCGACCAGATCCTTCACCAGGCCGAGGCCCACCGCCGCGCCGTCACCCAATGCCTGGCCGGTGGTGGCGTACACGCCCTGCTGGGGAACCTGGGCGCGGGCATCCGCTGGAATCCCCCCGTCCTGTCGGCCCCCTACCCCGCCGACCTCACCGTCGACCTCGCCGGCCGCGGCCTGACACTGATCCCCTCGTTCTTCTGCCGAGGCGCTCCGGTGACCCTGGCCAACGTCGAACTCGACCCGATCCTCGTCTATCCCCTGGATCCGCCGCAGCACTGGATGCAGCCGGACCACTGCGGTGATGGCGTCGACCGGCACCTCGCCACGCTCATCGGCAGACCGCGAACCGCTCTGTTGCGGGCGCTCACCTCCCCGGCGGGCACGTCGCAGTTGGCTGCCCGTACCGGAATGTCTCTTTCCTCGGCGAGCGAGCACACGGCGATCCTGCGCAACTGCGGCCTGGTGGCCTCGACCAGGAACGGCAGGCACGTGGTTCACAGCCTGACCCCGCTCGGCCGGCATGTCCTCGCCGGTGGCCTGCCCGTGGGGGCAGGCGGGAAGCTGACGTAATCACATCATTTGGTCCGGCGAGTACCACGGCGGCCTACCGGAGACGCGCGGGTGGACGGCGCTCCCGCGAGCTGCGATGGGACCGGGTCACTCCTCTCCAGGGGCGGCGGAAGGCGTTCGCGCTGGTCAGGGCCGACGTTGACGTTCCGCATCTTGCAGGCAGGTCGAGGGCTGTCAGGTGCACTGTTTGGCATGGGGCTGTGACATGGGAAAACCAGTACAGCGGGTGGGATTACCGTCACCCTAAGCCGAGAACGTCGACACGTGACCGCGATGGCCGCCTCAACGCAGGAGCGGCGGCACGAGGAGAGGGAGTCGACCATGCCCAAGTACCTGATTCAGGCGACCTATACCGCAGAGGGCCTCAAAGGCGTGTTGCACGATGGCGGCACCGGACGTCGGCAAGCGGTGGAGCGCATGGTGGAAAGTGTCGGCGGCCGGGTCGAGCAGATGTATTTCGCGTTCGGGGACACGGACACGTACGTGATCCTCGACCTGCCGAACAACGCGACGTCGGCCGCAGTGGGACTCACGATATCGGCGACCGGGGCGGTACGCACGAAGACGGTCGTCCTGCTGGCGCCGGAGGAGATCGACGATGCCGCGCGGATGGAGGTGGCGTACCGGGCTCCTGGCGCGTGACGCCCGGCGTCAGCTTGCGCGCGCGCCACCGGAGGATCGGCGGGCGGAGACGGCCGTGCCCAGCCTGCGGAGCATGCGGCAGCGGGCCAGGTCCTGCACGACGAAGTAGACGTCGGTGCGCATGAAGAACATGAACTGGGTGGCGAGCATGATCGGCTGGAGGACGAACAACACCGCGGCGGCGTTGTGCAGGCCACCCGGCGGCGTGGCGTTGTAGAGGATCAGCGCGGCGACCGCCAGGAGGGCGTTCACCGCCATCCCCGAGAGGTAGACGGTCATCCGGATCCGGCGTGGCGCCGACCAGCCTCCTGCTCGTAGGACTAGTTACAGGTGGGGCCCTGCGGGTTTGCGCACGCCGCGGTCGTCTCGACGCGGTCGAGAACGCGAATTTCGATGCTCATGTTTCCGGTCCTTTCATTCGATGGCAGACCGGGCCGGCTCCGAAGTTGCCGATCCGGATGAAAGGAACCGAAGGCGAAGGTTGTTTCAATGAGCTTTATGACGCCTATAGCGAGGCGAAATCGGTGGCGTGTAACCCGTGCCGCGAGACCGCCTGGCGGTGTATCCATCGTCAATGAACTGTGCAGGCTCCGTTAAGGACAGCGTGCACGTGCTGCGGCATGCTGAAGACAAAGCCGGCGGGGGAATCGGCCCATGTCCATGGCGATCTCCGGGGGCGGCTCCTGCCGGAGCAGATGTAGCCGTACTTGGGAGGACATGTCATGTCTCGGACGTACCGGCGCATACTCGCGCGTACCGGCGTGGCCTGTGGCCTCGGGCTCGCCTCGATCATGTCCGTGGCCTCGCCCGCCTCGGCCCACACCCTGAGCCAGGCCGTCGTCAGCGAGCAGGGGTGCGGCTGGGCGAACGGCGCCTATACGCAGCTCACCAGGGAGGATCTCTGGGACAACAAGAACAACATGCCCTTGGGTGAGGTCTACGTGTTGTGGAGCGGCACCTATCAGGAGAACTGCGTGGTCACCCTGAGAGTCGGCCGGGCCGACGGCGTCGCCAGCTACACGGAGGCCGTCTTGGAGCGTCAGGGCATGAAGACCATCAAGGACGAGGGCAACTACGCCCACTACGCGGCGGCCAGCGGCAAGGCCGCCGGCACGTGCATCAGGTGGACGGGATCCATCAAGGCGATCTACGGCGGAGGAATCTACGGCACCACCTCCACCCAGTGGAGGTACTGCGACTGACTCATCGCGCCGCCCGTCCCGCCATGAGCCACGTCACACCGCTGAGGCCGGGGCGCCGGTGGACAGGGCGAGCCGTTCCCCTCCTCGACCAGCGGAGATGTCCGGATGCGGACACCCGTCACCGCCAACCTGCCAGCGCCGTCGAGGACGAGGCCGCCCGGCAGCCGCCGACAGCGCCGCCCGCAGAACAGGAACAGGAGCAGGGTCCCGCCGGAGTCGGCGGGACGATCACGCTCGCCGGAATAGACCCAGGGCTGCGGATGGCGGTGACTGTGACCCAGATGGTCGACCTGCCACGCCCGCGCAGGACTTCATGAAGCTCGTCGCCGTCCAGGTCACCCTGTCGAACGTCGGGCAGGCGGTGTACAGCGACTCTCCGACGAACGGGGCGATGCTGATCGACGGTGAGGGCCGGCAGTACCGGCCGTCCTTCCACGAGGTGCGCGAGGGACAGTCCTTCGGCGGCACCTCGACGGCGTGGGCGACACCCGCAAAGGGATGATCGTGTACGAAGTGCCGGAGGCGGCGAAGCCGGCCAAGTTCCAGTACGCGCTGGACTCGGGCTTCGCTCAGCAGAAAGGCGAATGGGCGCTCACCTGACGTGCTCTACCTCGCGCCGGCGCCCGGCCGAGGCGGTTACGCGTCCCAGGTGACCGGGAGGCTCTTGACTCCGTAGATGTCGGCGGTCTCCGGGCGCAGGGCGACCTCTTCGGCTGGTACGGCCAGGCGCAGGGTGGGGAAGCGGGCGAGCAGCGCGGTGAAGGCGACCCGCATCTCCACCCGGGCCAGCTGCTGGCCCAGGCACTGGTGGATGCCGTGGCCGAAGGCCAGGTGCCCGCCGTCCTGCCGGCGCAGGTCGAGAGTGTGGGGGGCGGCGAAGCGTTCGGGGTCGCGGTTGGCGACGTTGTACTGCAGGATGACCGCCGTACCGGCCTTGATGGTGTGGCCGCCCAGCTCGACGTCCTCCAGCGCGGTGCGCATGAACATCTTGGCGACGCTCAGATACCGCAGCAGCTCCTCCACGGCCCGGTCGGCGAGCGCGGGATCGGCGCGCAGCGCGGCCAGCTGCGCCGGGTTGCGCAGTAGCGCGAACGTGCCCAGCGCCAGCATGTTCGCGGTGGTGTCGAACCCGGCCGACAGCAGGATCAGGGCGATCCCGCGTAGCTCCTCATCGGTCAGGTCGCTGTCGAGCAGGTCGCTGAGCACGTCGTCGGTGGGGTCGGCGCGCTTGGCGGCGACCAGTTCCGCGAGGTACTGCTGGGTCGCGGTGTAGGCCGCGATCAGGTCCTCGTCACTGGCCTCCCCGCCGAGGAACTTGTCGATGTGCTCCTGGAAGGAACTCCGGTCCTCGTACGGCACGCCCAGCAGCTCACAGATGATGACGGCGGGGATGGGCTTGGCGAAGGCGGTCACCAGGTCCGCCGGCGGCCCGGCCTGCTCCATGGCGTCCAGGTGCTCGGTGGTGACCTGCTGGACGCGCTCGGTGAGCAGTCGCATCCGCCGCACGGTGAACTTGCCCACCAGCGGTTTGCGGTAGCGGCTGTGCCGCGGCTCGTCCATGAGGAGGAACTCGCCGGGCGGCGCCGGAGGGACCTCGATGTCGCCGTAGTCGATGATCGGATGGTGGCGCATGAGCTCCTTGCGCGAGCTGAACCGCGAGTCGGCCAGGACCGACCGGACCAGGTCATAACCGGTGACCAGCCAGCCCTGGTGTCCGTCGGGGAAGGGGAGGCGGCTGATCGGGCCGTGCTCGCGGGCCTCGGTCAGCTCTGCCGGCGGGTCGAACGGACAGCCGGGCCGGCGGGCGGTCGGCATGGCGGAGACGGTGTGTTCCATGGGTCCCACCCTCGCCGACGGCTCTGATATCGGGCTGTCGCCGTGCTGACACGGCCGCTGACAGGCAGCGGCCGGACCGGCTCGGGAGGCCGTCGCGGTTGGGCAGAATGGCTGATGTGCGCGTCGACTTGCTGGGACCGTTCGCGGTGCGCGACCGCGACGGGGCCGTCGTGGAGGTTCCTGGCGTCCGGTTGCGCGCGCTGCTGGCAGCGCTCGCCCTCCACGCCGGCCGGATCGTCACCCGGGCGAGGTTGGTGGACTGGATCTGGGGGCACCGGCCGCCCGCGGACGAGGTGAATGCTCTGCAGGCGCTGGTGTCCAGGCTGCGCAGGGTGTTGCCGGAGGGCGCGATCGAGGCGGAGTCGGGCGGCTACCGGCTGGCCGTGGCTCCCGACGCCGTGGACGTGTGCCGGTTCGAGCAGCTGGTCGGCCAGGCCCGTGCCGCCGAGCCCGCGGCGCGGGCGGAGCTGCTGCGCTCGGCCCTGGCGCTGTGGCGCGGCGCGCCCATGGCGGACATCGCCCTGCAGGGCGGCGACGCGTTCGACGCCGCCGTCGCGCGCCTGGAGGAGCTCCACGTCGCCGCGCTCGGGGATCGGGTGGATGCCGACCTCCGCCTCGGCCGTGGTTCGGAGCTGGTCTCCGAGCTGACCGGGCTGGTCGCCGCGTACCCGCTGCGGGAGGGGTTCGTGGCCGCCTTGATGCGGGCGCTCGCCGAGGCCGGGCGCGGGAACGAGGCGTTGACCCTCTACCAGCGCACCCGCGAGCGGCTCGCTGAGGAGCTGGGGGCCGACCCGTCGGCCGAGCTCTCCGCGCTGCACACCGCGGTGTTGCGGGGCGAGCTGGGCGAGCGGGCGGAGCACCGCAGGACCAACCTGCGCGCCGAGCTGACGAGTTTCGTCGGCAGGGACGATGAGCTCTCCGCGGTCGCGGGGCTGGCCGCCAGGCACCGGCTGGTCACGTTGACGGGGGCGGGCGGCTCCGGCAAGACCAGGCTGGCCACGGAGACCGCGCGGACGATGCTCTCCGAGCTGCCGGACGGGGCGTGGCTGGTCGAGCTGGCCTCGGTACGCGCGGGTGGGGAGCTGGCGCAGGCCGCCCTCACCGCGATCGGCCTGCGTGACCAGCCGCTGCTCGGTGGCGCGCGGGGCGGGGAGGCGATGGATCGGCTCGTCGCCGCGGTCCGCGAGCGCTCGATCCTGCTGGTCCTGGACAACTGCGAGCACGTGATCGAGGCGGCCGCGGCTTTCGCCGATCGGCTGCTGGGGGAGTGCCGCAGGTTGCGGATCCTGGCCACGAGCAGGGAGCCGCTCGGCATCACCGGGGAGGTGCTGTGGCAGGTCGAGCCGCTCGCGCTGCCCGCGAAGGAGGCGGACCCGTCCGAGGCCGGCGCCTCGCCCTCGGTGCGGCTGCTGCGGGACCGCGCGCATCTGGTGCGCAAGGACATCGGCTCCGACGCGCGCACCCTGGCGGCCATGGCCCGGATCTGCCGGGCGCTCGACGGGGTGCCGCTGGCGATCGAGCTGGCCGCGGCGCGGCTGCGCACGATGTCCGTCGATCAATTGGCACGCCGGCTCGATGACCGTTTCCGCCTGTTGACCGGAGGCAGCCGTACGGCGCTCGCCCGGCACAGGACGCTCCGCGCGGTCGTGGACTGGAGCTGGGACCTGCTGACCGAGGCCGAGCGCGGCGTGCTGCGCCGGTTGTCGGTGTTCGCCGGCGGCGCGAGCCTGGAAGCGGCAGAACGGGTGTGCCGGGACGAGGCGGTCACCGGGGAGCAGGTGCTCGAACTGCTGACCGCGCTGATCGAGAAGTCGCTGCTGCTCGCAGAAGACGGCGACGGCGCGCCGCGCTACCGGATGCTCGACACCATCAGGGAATACGCGGCGGCCCGGCTCGCCGAGGCCGGGGAGACCGAGGCGGCGCGCCGGGCGCACCTCGCCTACTTCACCGAGCTGGCCGAGACGGCCGATCCGCACCTGCGCCGGGCCGGGCAACTGGAATGGTTGTCCACGCTGGAGGCCGAGCACGACAACATCAGCGCGGCCCTGCGCGGGGCGATCGCCGGGGGACGGGCCGAGGAGGCGATGCGGCTGGTCGGGGCGGCGGGCTGGTACTACTTCCTCAGCGGGCACAGGGCCGAGGGCGCCGAGCTGGGCATCGCGGCGACCGCGCTGCCCGGAGAGGTCGACGACGAGGTGCGGGCGCTGGCGTACCTCATGGTGTCCGTGTTCATGACCTCCGGGGTCAGCGGCGACCAGTATCAGGCGCGGGAGTGGATCCAGGAGGCGCACCGGTACGCCCGGCGCAGCGGGTCGCGCCATCCGCTGCTCGTGTTCGCCAGGGTGCTGGAGCTGACGCTGCAGGGCCCGGCTGAGCTCCTGCCCGCGTTCGAGCCGCTCATCGCCGGTGACGATCCGTGGGTGCGGGCGCAGGCCAGGCTCACGCGTGGCCGGTTCCGGCTCACGCTCGGCGGCGACGAGACCGACGTCGACACCGACGCCGAGACTGCCCTCGCCGAGTTCCGCACGCTGGGCGACCGGATGGGGATCTCGCTGGCGCTGATCTTCCTGGCCGATCGGCTCGCCACGCGCGGCGAGCTCGTACGCGCGTGCGAGCACTACGAAGAGGCGGTCGTGGCGCTGACCGAGGTGGGCGCGACCGAGGACGTGGTCGGCGTGGGGGCGCGGCTGGCCCAGCTCTACTGGCTGCTCGGCGATGAGCGGGCCAGCATGGCCGCCATGGCGGAGGCGCAGCGGTGCGCGGGCGGGATCGCCTGGCCGGACGCGCTCGTCGAGCTGGCGCTCTCGAAGGCGCAGCTGGCGCGCTGGCGCGGCGAGCCGGACAATGTGCGCGAGCACCTGGCCACGGTGCGGGCGGTGCTGGGCGACGCGGAGATGACCGACACCGTCCGCGCCATGACCATGCACCTGTACGCCTACCTCACCGACGATCTCGAACAGGCCCGCGCCTATCGGGCCGAGGCGTTGCGCGCCGCCCGGTCCACGGAGCGCACCTATCCACCGACGATCGCCGAGATGTTGATCGGGATCGCGGATCTCGCGCTGCGCCAGGGACAGTACGAGCAGGCCGTGCGCCTGCTCGCGGCGAGCGACGGCGTGCGCGGCACGCCGGACCGTTCGCAGCCGGACGCCTCCCGGATCGCCGCGGAGGCCCGGAACCGCCTCGGCGAGACCGTGTTCGCCGAGGCGACCCGTGACGGCGGGCGGAGGGACTGGCGCGAGCTGGCCGCGATCACCCTCGCTTCGTGAACGACGCGCGCCGGGAGCCGTCAGCGCGGGTCGAGAGCGTGCCGGATCGTGTAGTCGGCGGTGGCGTAGACGCCGCCCTGCAGCGGGTCACCGGCGAAATAGTCGCTCACTCCGGGGATCCGGTCCGCATAGACCTCCGCGTCATCCTGCGGCTGATAGCCGAGTTGCTCGTCGAGCTCCCAGAAGCGGCGGGTGTTGGCCGAGACCGCGTAGGCCGCCGTGAAGGTGACGCCCGGACAGGTCAGGGCGGACCAGACGAACCCGGCGCAGTCGCGCGGGCTGAGCCAGGTGGCCAGGTGCCGGGGGTCGGTCGGCTCGGGTTCGAGGCTGCCGATCCGCAGGCACACCACCTCCATGCCGAACTTGTCGGCGTACAGCCGCCCCAGAGCCTCCACGGCGACCTTGCTGACGCCGTACAGGCCGTCGGGGCGGGGCGGCAGCTGGGGCGAGACGGTTCGCGCGGCCGGATAGCAGCCGGTCAGCCGGTTGCTGCCGGCCAGGACCACGCGCCCTACCCCCGCCCGCCGCGCCGCCTCGAGAACGTGGTGAGAGCCGAGGACGTTGCCCTCCAGCAGGTCGGCGAGCGGCGCCTCGTCCGGCACCCCCGCCAGGTGCACGACCGCGTCGGCGCCGCCGATGACCGACATCGCGTCCTCGACGCCGGCCAGCGACGTCCTGTGGATCTCCTCGTTCGGCCCTCGATCGGTCACCGCCACCCGGTCGACCGAGACCAGCCTGCGCAGCCGCCGGCGCAGCGGCTCGCGCAGCACACTTCCGACCCGTCCGGCGGCGCCGGTCAGAACAACCGTCTCTATCGTCATGAACGGCAGTATGCCCACGTTCGACATGAGGAAGGGCCCCGGGGAATCCGGGGCCCTTCGCCACCGCGTGCCGTTCAGGACGGTTCGCGGATCAGGACGTCACACCCTCCAGGTGCTGGTGCACTTGGCCGCGCTGCCACCGAGGCCGGGCTGCTTCGTGCAGGCCTTGTACAGCCAGTTGGCCTTGGCCCGGTGTGCCTGGCTGTAGGTCGTGTTCTTGATCGACAGCGGGTGCGGCGAGTCCTGCCACTTCCCCTTCGAAGGGTCGTAGACCGACAGCCAGAGATGGTTGCCGTTCGCTCCGGAGTTCTTCGGGACGCGAGCCCAGATGTAGGTGTTCGCACCCCACTTACCCGAACGGAGCTGCAGCGTGTAGGTCTTCTTGGCGACGGTGACGCTCTTCGTCGTCAGATTGCCGACGCCTGTGGCGTACCTCGGCGCGTCCTTCGACCAGTAGCCCGCCGCCTGGGCACTGGAGGCGGCCATGACGAGCGCGGCCGACGCCGCCAGGGCGACAGTTCCCACGGACGCGATGCGCCCCACGATTTTCCGCATTGCGTGCGATCTCTCCTTCTCCCGGCCCGATGGGTCCGGGTGCATCGACTCCGGCCGGTCAGACGCTAGGGAACGGCGGTATATCGGCGGTATGCCGCTGAGCCCGGGGGCTTGTGCCAGGATGCTCGGCATGTCCAATCGCGCTTTGAGCTTCGGGGTGATGGCGGAGGCCTACGAACGGTTCCGCCCGGGCTATCCGGCGCGGCTGGCCGACATGGTGATGGCGTACGCGGCTCAGCCCGTTCTGACCGCCCTCGAGATCGGCGCCGGCACAGGCAAGGCGACCCGCCTCTTCGCCGAGCGAGGGATCATCGTCACCGCGACCGATCCCGACGGGGCCATGCTGGCCGAACTGCGCAAGCACGTGCCTGCGAGCGTCAGCACCGTGCGGGCCGCGTTCGAGGACCTGCGACCCGGCGAGACGTACGGGCTGGTCTATGCGGCGGCGGCGCTGCACTGGACGGACCCGGAGGAGCGGTGGTCCCGCGTGGCCGCGCTGCTCGGGCCGGGCGGCGTGTTCGCGTCGTTCGGCGGTCCTGTCCGGCTGGCTGACCCGGCTGTGGAGGAGGCCGTTCGCGTGGCACGGTCGCCGTTCCTGGCCAGCGACGAGGTTCCGTCTCCCGACGGGACGCCTCCGGAGGAGGCCATGCAGTGGCCGGGTACGGAGCTCCAGCGGTCGCCGTGGTTCGCCGATGTCCGGCAGTCCGTGGTCGAGCGGCGGTTGACGATGAGCGCCCGCGACTATGTCGGCTATCTCTCGACCGTCTCGGCCTATCTCGTCCTGCCGGCCGTGGAGCAGGAGCAGGTGTTCAGCCGGATCATGCGGGCGCTGCCCGCGACGGTCGAGATCGCCGCCGACATCACCGTCCACGTCGCGAGGCGGCGCCGGGAGCTCTAGTCCGCACTGCGCGAGGCATGCTCATTCCCGGCGGCGCGCGGAGACCTACGTACGAGGGTGCAGGACGACAAACAACCCCCGGGCCCGGGAGCCGTCCGGCATCCGCCAGGAGCCGGCGACGTGGCCGAGCACCTGCGGTGGAAGGGAAGACGCGTCGTCCGGTGAAGGACGCAGGGCCCGGTGCAAGCGGAGGGCCGTAGCCTGCGACGCGGGCAGCAGGGTGCCGTCCTGGTCGTCGGTGGCGGTGGTGAAGCCGGTGAGGCCGGCACCGCTGTAGGACCGGGTGACCTCCCGGTCGGGGGTGTCGCTGGTGTTCTGGTCCTGGGCTTGGACGCGGCCCTTGATAAGGGCCTCCAACTGGGCGAGGAGCACATGGTCGTGGCAGCCGTCGTAGGCCCAGCGCCGCCCCAGCACGCCGTGTTCCATGGTGCCGATGAGGGCGTGCTCAGCCCCGTCGAGCGGGGCGCCGCGATAGGTGAGCGGCACCAGGTAGTTGGTCAGGTGGGCGCCGGAGGCATCGGTGACCACCATGAACTCGATTCCCACCGCACCCTGCGGGTCGTCCAGCCGGAAGCCGCCGGCCTTGGACAGATGAGGTGCGCCCGCCCCGCCGAGATACCACGGCCGGGAGGGGAGCCAGGAGGTGAGAAGCTCCAGCTTGGTCGGCTTGAGGGCGGTACGGTGGATGACGGCCATACTGGGGGGGGTCTCCTCTGCTGCGGGTGTACGGTCTGGATGGTCGTTGCCGGCGGACCACGAGTTCCGGTCCGGGTCCTCGGAGATCGCGGTCCGGCCATCGTGCCACGTCGTCCTGGCTTACGCGTCGCCAGGGTCGCGCAGCGCCAGCGCCTGGGCGTCGGCCAGCCCTCTGCGGGCCGCGATCCGGCGCCGGGCCCGCACCTGCGCGCTCGTGCGCGGGCGGTATTTCGGCTCGCTCCCGCAACCGCACGTCTCGAAGCCTTCGTACCGCAGTCCCGCTCCCAGCACGGCCGCGACGGCTGCCCATTCGCGGTCCTTCGTCCTGCGCGGCGCGGCGAAGTCGTGGCCGGCGAAGATCATCGGCCGGCGGCAGCGCGTGCACAGGTGCTCCGCGCCGTCCCAGGCCAGTTTGCGGCTCTGCCGGCACGGGACGCACACATAGTGGACCTTGTAGGTGACCTCCGCGTATGTGCACACAGGCCCAGAGTACTCGTGTCCGTCCGGGTGATCCGCTTGGTGCATGATCGTCCCCAAGGTTGGGCCGCAGCGGTTGGCAGGGAGGCACGGGAATGTCGGAACGCGTCGCAGCGATGGACGACATCGTCACGTCCGCAGCGCGCACCCGTGCTTCGACCTGGGGCGGCGGCAGGCGTACTGGAGACTTCGCGCGATCATGTACAAGCTTCGGGATCCGGACGAGATGGCGGCCGAAGGGATGGCGTCGGATGTGGAGGAGTACTGCTTCCAGTTCTGGCCGATCCCCCGGCCGGCCTGATCGGCGCGCCGGCGTCAGGCGCTCGTGAGGATGACGAGCCGGCTGGTCGCCCGGGTCATGGCGACGTAGCGGTCGACCGCTCCTTCGACGCCCGTGCCGAACGCCTCCGGGTCGACGAGTACGACGAGGTCGAACTCGAGCCCCTTGGCCAGCTCCGGGGTCAGTGACCGGACGCGGGGCGCCTCCGGGAATGCGGGGTCGCCGATGACGCAGGCGGTCCCGTCGGCGTGGGCGGCGAGCCAGGTGTCGAGGATCGAGCTCAGGTCCGCGGTGGATCCGTGGACGACGGGGACGCCGCTGCTGCGGATGGAGGTCGGCACGTTGGCGTCCGGGAGTACGGCCCGGATGACCGGCTCGGCCTCCGCCATGATCTCTTCCGGCGTCCGGTAGTTGATGCTCAGCGAGGCCAGGTCGACGCGGTCGAGCCCGATCCGTCCGAGCCGTTCCTGCCACGACTCCGTGAACCCGTGCCTGGCCTGGGCGCGGTCCCCGACGATGGTGAAGCTCCTGGACGGGCAGCGCAGCAGCAACATCTGCCATTCCGCGTCGGTCAGTTCCTGGGCCTCGTCCACGACGATGTGGGCGAACGGGCCGGCGAGCAGGTCGGGTTCGGTGCCGGGCAGCGCGTCCTCGTCCACCAGGGCGTCCCGCAGGTCCTGTCCGTGCAGCATCGTCACGACGCCTTCGCCGTCGTCGTCGGCCTCGAGCAGGTGGTCGACGACGCCGGCCATGCGCTCGCGTTCGGCGGCGACGGACGCTTCCCTGCGGCGCCTCTGCCGTGACGCCTCCGGGTCGCCGAGCCGTTGCCGTGCCGCGTCGAGGAGCGGCAGGTCGGACACCGTCCAGGCCTGGGCGTTGTCGCGCTGGAGCCGCAGGACGTCTTCGCGGTCGAGCCAGGGGGCGCACTTCCGCAGGTAGGCCGGCACCGTCCACAGGTCTCCGACCAGGTCGGACGCCTCGATCAGCGGCCATGCGCGGTTGAAGGTCGTGAGCAGCTCCCTGTTCTGCAGCAGCGACCTGCGGAGCAGGTCGGGGGAGACGTCACCGTCGTGCTTGCCGGCCAGGATCGTGAGCAGTTCCTCCCAGATCCGGTCACGGGCCTCGTTGTGCGGGGTGCCGGGTTCCGGCGCTTCGAACGCCTCGGCCCAGTCGTCGGCGCTCAGCCAGATGTCGGACCAGTGGGTCGTGACCGACATCCCCTCGGTGGGCGGGTTCTCGTAGAACCTGACGGCCGGCTCGATCGCCTTGACCAGGTCCGCGGACGACTTCAGGCGGGCCACCTCCGGGTCGGCCTCGATCGCCGCGGCGGCCCCCTCGGCGACGAGGTCCCGCAGGGTGCAGGTCTGTACGCCCTCCTCCCCGAGGCTGGGCAGCACGTCGGAGACGTAGGCCAGGTAGGGCTGGTGGGGGCCGACGAACAGCACGCCGCCCCGGCGGTGACCGAGGCGCGGGTCGGAGTAGAGGAGGTAGGCGGATCGGTGCAGGGCGACGACGGTCTTGCCCGTGCCGGGACCGCCGTCGACGACGAGAGCGCCGCGGGATCCGGCGCGGATGATGGCGTCCTGGTCGGCCTGGATGGTGCCGAGCACGTCGCGCATCCGGGGCGAGCGGCTGCCGCCCAGGCTGGCGATGAAGGCGGACTGGTCGTCGAGCGCGGCGTGCCCGTCGATCTGGTCCGGGGTGAACACCTCGTCCCAGTAGTCGCTGATCCGGCCGCGGGTCCAGCGGTATCTCCGGCGGCTGGCCAGGCCCATCGGGTTGGCGTGGGTGGCGCCGAAGAACGGCTCGGCCGCGGGGGAGCGCCAGTCGATCAGCAGCCGGCGGCCGGCGCTGTCCGTGAGGCCGAGCCGTCCGACGTACACGGGCTCGGGATTGTCCGCGCCGACCATGTGCCCGAGGCACAGGTCCAGGCCGAAGCGGCGCAGGGCGCGCAGGCGGGCGGTCAGCCGGTGGATCTCCAGGTCCCGGTCCAGCGCCTGCCGCCCCTTGCCGCCGGGGGCCCTGCGCTCGGCTTCGAGGCGGTCGGACAGTTCGGCGATCGACTGCTCGAGGCTCTCGGCGATGGCCGCGAAGTGCCGCTCGTCGCCGGCGATCAGCGCCGGGTCGGCCTTGGGGGCGAGGTGGCCCGGAAGATCAAACGCGCTGGTGGTCAGCGGGTTCACGTCATCAGCTCCGATCTGAGGGTGCGCGGACCAACCCGTACGCCGGCGACGGCACCCGCACTTCGTGTCCCCCGTTCGCGCAGGGTGTTCTGGCCTTGGCCGACGATTGTGCGGCACGACCCGGGTCTTGCCGCAAGCCCCCCGCTGCGCTATAGGTTGAAAGTGGAAAGGAGCCGAAATCCCCTTTCCACTCCTGATGACCTCTTCCGGTGCGCTTCAGAGCCGTATGTCGGCGGAGCGTGACGGCACGGCGTCGAGCGCGGCCAGCGTCGCGTCGTCGAAGGTGATGGCGCCGGCGGCGACGTTCGCCTCGAGGTGGACGGGGTTCGCGGTGCCGGGGATGAGCAGCACGTTCGGGGCGTGCCGGAGCAGCCAGGCGAGGCCGGCCTGTGACGGGGTGCAGCCGATGGACTCGGCCGCGTCGCGGACCGCCGGCTCGTCGGTCACCTTCGGCATCTGCGGGAATGCGCCGCCGAGCGGGAAGAACGGCACCCAGGCGATCCCCTCCTCGACGCTCGCCCTGAGCTCCTCGGGACGCTGCGCGGCACGGAGCGGGAGGGGGCCGTCGGGGTCGGGGTCGGCGCCGATCTTGGTCACGACGACGACGCCGTCCTCGGGGCGGATGGCTTCGCGGATGAGCCCGTTGACGAAGCCGTCGCCGTAGAACTGGGCCGTGTCGATGTGGTCGATGCCGAGGTCGACGGCGCGGCGGAGCAGCGCGACGGCCGCGCTCCGGTCGCCGTGCAGGCGCTCGAGCTGCATCGCGCCGCTGTTCCCCGAGCAGTCCGCCCTCCTCCACCTCCAGGCCGTGCCCCCGGCGTAGGGACCGTGCCGCCGCTGTCTGGTGGCGGCGTCAGGAGATGCGCAACATCGCGCGGCTGTTGTGCAGGATCCGGAAGCGCCCGTCGGGTCCCGGGTCGAGGAAGACGACCTCAAGGCGCTCCCCGCCGTGCTGCCCGACCTCGACGAAGCGGGAGCCGTCGAGCGCGGCCAGCGTCGTGACCGGGTTCGTGACCAGGGATTCGACGTAGCTGGAACGCGGGATCGTGGTCATCGTCAACACGTTCCGCCCGTCATGGCCGATCCTGATGGTGGCCAGTCCCATGTCGAAGTCGCCGACGTACGGGCGGTGGTCGAGGGGCGTCCCGGCCTCCGGAGGGCTGGCCGGGGCGGGGGCGCGCACGCCGGCCAGCTCCTCCAGCAGCGGATGGACGAGGTCGGCGTGGAACGCGTCGGCGGCGCCGCCGTTGGTGAGCAGGGCCACGGCCACGTCCGCTCCGGGGACCATGCGCAGGTAGGCCTTCTGCCCGATCGTCGCCCCTGAGTGGCCGGTGACCGTGCCGCCGTCCCAGTCGTGCACCTCCATGCCCAGCCCGTACGAGCGGGGGAAGGCGGACAGCGGCGGCGGCGTCACCTGCGGCGTGCTCATGGCCTCGACGGCGGCGCGCGAGAGCAGGCGTGTCCCGCCGGGGGCGAGCCCGTGGTTCAGGTGCAGGCGCGCGAACTCCAGCAGGTCCGTGGCGCTCATGGCCAGCCCGCCGGCCGGATCGAGCGCGCGCGGGAGCGACCAGACGGGAGCCGGGCCCGTCTCGACGTGGCCGACCGCCGCGCGGTGCATGATTGCCTGCTCCGGCAGCGTGACAACGGCTCCCAGCCCCAGCGGAGCGGCCAGCTGACGCTGTGTCACCTCGCCCCAGGCGCCCTCCCGCAGCACCTCGACCAGGCGGCCGAGGACGACGAAACCGGCGTTGTTGTACGAGAACAGCGCGCCGGGCTCGGTCACCTTGGGCGCGCCGGACAGGTTGGCGACGAGGGCGGCCACGGCGTCCTCGTTCCTGCCGTAGTCGGCGAGGTCCTCTCCCGGGAATCCCGCGGTGTGCGTCAGCAGGTGGCGAGGGGTGACGGCCGCGGCGGCGCCCTCGTCGGCGAGCGCGAACTCCGGGAGGTGGTCGCGGATCGGCCGGTCGAGGTCCAGCCGTCCCTCGTCCACGAGCTGCATGACGAGCGTGGCCGTCCACGTCTTGGTGACGGATCCGATCTGGAAGACCGAGTCGGGGGTGGCCTCGACGCCGGTGCGGGTGTTGAGCACTCCTGTGGCCGTCTCGACGACGGCACCGTCATGCAGGACCGCGAGTGCGGCGCCGGGCACCCGGTGCCGGCCGGCCAGTGTGGCGAGGCGCTCGCTCAGGTCTGATGCGGTGATGGTCATGGCGATTCCCCCAGCTCGATTGATCTCACATTTAAGACCATAGCCATAAATGGAGTCAATGGAGCGCTACGATTTCCGCGAGGACGATCGGAGGATGCCCGTGAGCGATGTCGGTGTGCTGCACCCGGTCCGGATCCGGCTGGCGCAGATCCTGGCCCTCGGCCCCCGCACCGGGACCCAACTGCGCCAGGCGTTGCCGGACGTCCCGTACAGCAGCCTCTACCGGCACATCCGGTGGCTGGTGGACGCGGGCGTCATCCGCGTCGTCGGCGAGCGCAAGGTGCGCGGAGCGGTCGAGCACACGTACGAGCTGGACGAGCGCGCCGTCCAGGGCGCGGTGCCCGATCCGGCGGGGTTGTCGACCGGCGACCACGAGCGGGCGGTGACCGCCTTCGTCACGGGCCTGATGGCGCAGGCGCACGCCTACCTGGAGGGCGACCCGGATGATCCGGTCGCCCAAGGACTGACCTACACGTCCGTCCACGTGTGGGTGGACGACGACGAGCTGGCCCGGCTCCGCGCGCGCCTGCGCGACCTGATCGACCCCCTCGCGCACGCCACCCCCGGGCCGGGGCGGCGGCAGATCACCCTCGGCGTCGTCGCGATCCCGCAGCCGGGCGGCGCCGAGCCCGCCGACCCTACGGCGCGGTGAGCGGTTCGGCCTCGTACGCCTCGTGCAGCACCTCCACGAAGGACGGCGCCTCGGGCAGGGACACGGCACCGATCCGGTGCACGGCCAGCCCCGGCGTCCACGAGTTCATCACCACGGCGCCCGCCAGCGTCGGCAGGCCGGCGAGGGTGACCTCCTCGACGCGCTGGGGTACGCCGAGGCGGTCCAGCTGCCTGCGTACGATGCCCATCGTGGTCCCGGCCAGCATCTCGGCCTCGGGCCACACCACCGCCGAGCCGTCCCAGAAGGCCACGTTCCAGATCGAGCCCTCGCTGAGCCGCCCTCTGCGGTCGACGAAGGCGGCGTCGTCGAAGCCCTCGTCGACGGCCTGGCGCAGGTAATAGGTCTTGGCGGCCTCTCCGACCTGTTTCACGGCCGGCAGGAACCGTTCGTGCTCGATCGCCGCCAGGGCGAGCGGGCCCCGCGGGCCGGTCGAGGCGGGCCCGGTGCGTACGAGCAGCTCCGGCTCCACCTCGGGACCCGCCACGGTGAACTCGCCCGCCGGGGAGTAGACCGTGGCACTCAACGAGAGGTCGGCCGGCCCCGCCTCGACCGCCGCCCGCAGGCGGGCGCGCACCCGGTCGTCGGGCAGGGCCCGGCCGAGCAACGTGAGCGAGGCGGAGCGCAGCCGGTCCAGGTGGAGGTCGAGCCCCCGCACCCGGCCGCCGCGCACTTGCATGGCGGTGAAGTGGGCGTAGCCGGCGAAGGCGAGCGGCGCCAGATCGCCGGCACTCGCCGCGCGGCCGTCGCGTTGGACAACGAAGGAAGACATACGTCGCTCCAGCATGCTCATCAGGTGGAATGTCCGTTACCACGGTGACGTTAAGGCCTGACATCGATGGAAAGGTCAAACCGCATGCTGATCGGTGAGTTGTCCCGGCGCACCGGGGTCAGCGCGCGCCTGCTGCGCTACTACGAGGCCCAGGGGCTGCTCGACACCAGCCGGGGCCCCAACGGTTACCGCCACTTCGGCGAGGATTCCGTGGTCACGGTGCGGCAGGTGCGCGCCTTGCTGCGGGCCGGCCTGTCCACCGAGGTGATCCGGTCGGTGTTGCCGTGCGCGCGGGGCGAGCGTCCGGACATCGAGTGGTGCGCCGAGTTGTGGGACATCCTGAACGGTGAGCTGGCGACCATGGACCAGCGTATGGACGAGCTCCAGAGCAGCCGTGACGCTCTCGCCGGTCTCCTGGCGCGGCCCTGAGTCAGGCGGTTCGAGTCGCGGTGACCGCCACGGCGGTGTAGCTCATCGTGAAGGCGCCGCCCATCGCGTCGATCGCGGCGCCGATGGCCGACAGCAGCTCGTCCCGTTTGGCGGGCGGGAGCCGGGTGCCGCCTCCGTGCGTGGGCACCTGGTCCAGCCACGCGTCCCGGGTGTAGGTGTGCTCCCAGCCGATGTGCCACTGCTCCGGGTCGCCGAACGCGCCGGCCTCGCGCATCCCGTCCGCGGCCATGGCGCACATCGCGGTGTACGCCTCCGTGACCGGCTTTGTGTGGTCGTAGCCCGGCATCTCGGGTAGCACCTGGCGGTAGGCCGCGGCGAAGGCCTCGTTCAGGCCGGGCGGAGGCTGGAACGCGTTCCAGAACAGGGCCAGCCGTCCTCCGGGCCGCAGCACCTCCGCCGCTTTGGCCGCGCCGGCGACCGGGTCCACCCAGTGCCAGGCCTGCGCGGCGATGACCGTGTCGAAGGTCCGGCCCGCGGCGTCCCAGGCCTCGAACGTCGACACCTCGCATGCGACTCCGGTGCGCCGGGCCAGGCCGGCCATGCGCTCGTCGGGCTCGACGCCGAGCACCGTGCAGCCGGCGGCCCGGAACTGGCGGGCGGCGATGCCGGTGCCGCAGCCGACGTCGAGCAGGTCGGGCCCGGGGGCGGCGGCGACGATGCGCTCCACCAGGGCGTCAGGGTAGCGAGGGCGGGTGCGGTCGTAGCGTTCGGCGTCCGTGCCGAACGACTCGGCGACCTGGCGGAGCCGATGGGGCTGGTTGTTTTCCCGCGGGATAGTGGGCATGTGCCCACCATAGTGGGCGTCTGCCCACTCGTCTAGCCTGGGGGTGCCCGGCGACGGTTCGAGGAGGGACGCGCGGTGCCGACAGGGGTGGCCATGCGCGACGTGCGCGAGCAGCTGTTCAACGCCGCGGAGCGCATCCTGCTCCGGGCCGGGCCGAGCGGGCTGACCAGCAGGGCGCTCACCACCGAGGCCGGCTGCGCCAAGGGCGTGCTGCACCGCCACTTCGCCGACTTCGACGCCTTCCTCGCCGAGCTCATCCTCGACCGCATCGGCCGCATCGACGCTCAGGCGGCCGCCCTGCGCGCCTCCGCCGGCACCGGCACCGTCGCCGGCAACCTCACCGGAGCGCTGGCCGGGGTGTTCGAGTCGGTCGCCGTGGCGATCGTCGGCCTCATCACCTTCAGGGACGAGCTGCGGGCCCGGCTGCGCCGGACCCTGCCCGCCGGGATCCCGCTCCTGGCCGAGGCCACCACCATGATCGCCTCCTACCTCGCAGAAGAGCGCGAGATGGGCCGCATCGCCGCGGACGCCGACGTCGACACGCTCGCGCTCGCTCTTGTCGGGTCCGCGCACCTGCTGTACGCAGGCCGGGAAGGCGCCCCGCCGGAGGCCGGAGCCGTCGAGAGCGTCGTGACCACGGTCATGGCCGACGTCGTGCAGCGACGGCTGCTCTGACCCGCGTGGCAGGTGCTCAGCCGGCGTCGGGAACGTACGTCAGGTTGAGCACGCCGGTCTCGAAGGTCTCCGACTTGACCAGCTTCAGCGGGTGGGTCGGGGTGTCCTCGAACAACCGCTGGCCGCGACCCACGGCGATCGGGTGGACGAGCAGGTGGAGCTCGTCGAGCAGCCCGTTGGCCAGCAGCCACCGCACGGTCGTCGCGGAGCCGGACATCCCGATGTCGCCGCCGCTGACCTCCTCCTTGATCTCGCGCAGTCTGGCCGCGACGTCGCCGGAGACGATGGTGGTGTTGTCCCAGTCGGCCTTCTCCAGGGTGCTGGACACGACGAACTTGCGGGCGTTGTTCATCGACGCGGCCACTTCCGGGTCGGCGTCCGTCGTCGTCCAGTACGTGGACCACTCGTCGTACAGTTTGCGACCCATCAGCATCGCCGCCGCGCGTCGCATGCTCGCCTCGACCACGGCGCCCATCTCGTCGTTCCAGTAGGGGAAGTGCCACTGGTCCGGCGACTCGACCACGCCGTCCACGGAGATGAAGAAGCTCGAAATGATCTTAGCCATCGTTCGGTTCCTAGTCGTCGGAGGTGTTCATGGGATGGTGCGTACGCGCCGATGTGAAGGTTAGGCAGGAGGGGCGCTCACGTCTTGTACAGAAGCGACAGCGGCTCGTCCGGCTTCTGGGCGCTCAACTGCGTCGCGGTCCGCCCGACGTAGCGGGTCAGCGACCGCGCCAGGTGCGGCTGGTCGAAATAGCCGAGCCGGTGGATCACGTCGCCGACCGGCGTGCCCTCCTGGATCAGGACCGCCGCCTGCCTGGCGCGCGAGATCCGCTGGGCGGCGCCGCGCGTGAGGCCGGTCGCCGCCATGAAACGCCGCTGGACGGTGCGTTCTGACACGTCCGGCGCAGCGCCGCGCAGCACCGTGGCGACGATGGGGTCGCAGTCCACCACTCCCTCGCGCACCATCCGCCGGACGAACGCCTCGGCGTTGTCGTAGCCGGGAAGGCGCCAGGTGGAGCCCTTCAGCCAGAACGACCTGCGCGTCGCTCCGGGGATCTCCACGGCGCCGTTGACGAGCCGGCCGCTGGGCAGATGGGGCATGGACGTGCCGAGCGGGAACGTGATCCCGAAGAACGTCGCGTCCTCGGGCACGGGGGCGGTGCTCGCCGCCGTCTCGGGCCCTCGTACGGCCACGCTGACCTGACCGCGGTGTTCCCAGAGCACCAGCTCCCAATGGGCGGTCGCGATCGACGTCATCCGGGCGATGTCGTGGCTGCTGCTGCGCCACACCCGCTCGATGTACGGCGAATCGGATGGTCGGCTCTCGACGTGCAATCCCATCCTGGTCGTCCCCCTTCGCCGCGTATGGCACCCCTGAGCAGGCAGTCTGGCACGATTCCTGCCGGGCGTGTAGGGCACGGGACACCCGGATCGCCCAAGGAAATAACAGTACTTATATAAGAGCTGTTATAGTTGTCCCATGGCCGACCCCAACACCCCGGACCCCACCCGCGAGAGCCTCTGGCGGCCGCTGCGGGTCCTGCAGGCGTCGATGGACGCCGACATCGCCCGGCTCTACTCCGACAAGCGCATCGAAGGGCTCAAGCCGAGCTTCGTGATGGAGTTGCTCCGGCTCAACGCCCTCGGGCCGATGACCATCACCGAACTCGCCGAGTCGGTCGGGCGGACGCACTCGGCGCTGAGCCAGAAGGTGGCCGCCATGCGGGAGGCAGGCTGGGTCGAGACCGTGCCGGGTGACGACGCGCGCAGCAAGAAGGTGACGCTCACCGACCACGCCCGCGGCGTCGTCGGCCGCCTCGCTGCGGAGTGGCGGGCCACCGAGGCCGCCGTCGCCGAGATCGAGGCCGAGATCCCCTATCCGCTCACCCGGGTCGTCGCCGACATCGAGCAGGCCCTGGCCCGCAAGAGCTTTCACGACCGCATCGCCGAGAAGCTGGCGCACGACGCCGCGTGGGAGTGACGGGCGTGCCTGGTCAGGCCTGAGGGCCGCGGGGCAGGCCGGCGGTGTACGCCGCCCAGTCCGCCGGGTGCGCCATCCCCTTGCGCACGGGCACCTTCCTGGCCCTGCCCGCCTCGTCGACGACGATGCGGTTGCCCTCCAGGCGCGGGCTCCCGCCCGCGGGGATGGGGAATCTGCGTTCGGCCGGCCCGATCGGCGCGGCGAGAACGATGGCCTGCGGCTCGACCCGGAAGTACGGCCGCCGCAGGTAGACGACGCCGAGTCCGGCGACGATCAGCCCGACGACGATCGTCGGGCTGAACGCGCCGAGCAGGAGGAGCCAGAGCTGTAAGAGGACCAGGACGGAGCCCAGGATCAGGAACGTCCAGCCCAGCAGCGGGTTGTAGCGGATCTTCATGGGGAGTGGTCCTTCGCCGACGGATGTGTGCCGGCTCACGATCCTCGCCGCCGGCGGTCCAGGGGGCAAGCGGGCCGAGCGGGGGCCGCCAACGAGAGGTCCGAAGGCCGCCAGCGCCCGGCCCTCGTCCGCCGCGAAAGTAGAGCGCCATGAGCACTGTCACCGGCACCCACACCCTCATCGAGCCGAACATCCTCTACTTCGGCACCCCCGTGGTCCTCATCTCCTCCATGAACGAGGACGGCACCCCCAACCTGGCGCCCATGTCGTCGGCGTTCTGGCTGGGCTGGCGGGCGGTGCTGGGGCTGGCGGTGCGGTCCAAGACGTCGCAGAACCTGCTCAGGACCGGCGAATGCGTGCTCAACCTCCCGTCCGACGCGCTCGCGCCGGCCGTCGACCGGCTGGCGCTGACCACCGGGTCCGACCCCGTGCCCGAGCGCAAGCAGGTGCGCGGCTACCGGCACGTGGCGGACAAGTTCGGGCGGGCAGGGCTGAGCGCCGTCCCGTCCGAGACGGTGGCGCCGCCCCGGGTCGGCGAGTGCCCGGTCGCGATGGAGGCCGTCGTCGAACGCCACCACCCCGTGGGGGACGAGGGCGGGATCCTGGCGTTCGAGGTGCGGGTGCAGCGGGTCTGGGTGCACGACGGGATCCGCATGGCGGGCACGGACGACCACATCGACCCCGACGCCTGGCGCCCGCTGATCATGAGCTTCCAGAAGTTGTACGGGCTCGGCCCGCAGGTGCACCCGTCCACGCTCGCGCAGATCCCCGAGCGGCTCTACCGCGGCGCCGACCTAGAGCGGGCCCGCGCCGTCCACCAGAGCCAGCCATGAGCGGCCGGCGCAGACCCGGCTGATCTCCTCGAACACCAGCCAGCCGGCGCCGGTGGCCTCCGACCCGGCGGGCGGCCGGGTCGGGGAGCCCGGCTCCGGGAGCGAGGCCCGGAACATCACCATGTACGTCAGCGGCGGATAGCGGTAGCCGTCGGGCGCCGGGGCGAGCAGCTCGATGCGCTGCCAGGCGAAGGCGGACAGCGCGGACGAGGGCAGGCGCAGGCCGGTCTCCTCGTACAGCTCGCGGACCGCGGCGCCGGCCGCCGTCTCGCCGGGTTCGAGGTGGCCGCCGGGGATGTCCCAGCCCCGCCCGTCCACGCGCGTCATGAGGGTGCGGCCCGCCCGGTCCGACACGAACGCGAACGCGCACGTGGTCTGCTCCACCGGCGGGATGGTCGCGGTGCGCATCAGGTCCATGCGGTGCGCCACGGGGACATAGGGGACCGTGCCGGTCAGGAGCAAATCTGTCATGTCTCCATCGTGCCCGCGATCACACGCCCCGGCGCATGGCCCGGTTGCCGAGGTGGAGCCCGATCGCGGCCACCGCGCAGGCGGCGGCGGTGCCGTACAGGATGGAGGGGCTCGCGAGGTGGCCGGCGAAGAGGGCTCGCTGGGCGTCGACGATGTACGTGACCGGGTTGGCGTACCCGATGGCCCGTAGCCAGGCGGGGCCGGTGTCCAGCGGGAGGAGCACTCCAGAGCACAGGAGCAGCGGGAAGAGGATCGACTGGCTGACGATGTAGAACAGGGTGCCGCCGGGCGCCGACTTGATGGCGAGGACGAACGAGAGGGAGCCCAGCCCGACCCCGAAGATCACCAGCAGCACGAGACCGGCCAGCACGCCCGCCGGATGGAGGTCGAAGCCGAGGGGCAGCGCCAGGAGGATGATCAGCACGGCCTGGGCCAGCAGGACGATCATCTCCTTCATGGTCCTGCCGACGAGCATCGCGGTGCGGTTGAGCGGCGTGACCATCAGGCGCTCCATCGAGCCGCCGATCAGCTCGACCAGCAGCGTGTAGCCGGCGCCCATCGGGCCGGTCAGGCACATCATGACGAGGATCCCCGGCACGAACCACTGCCACGACGAGCCGACCGCCCCGTCCAGCAGCGACCCGAACAGGAACAGGAACAGCAGCGGCTGCCCCATCTCGAAGAGGAGCCCGACGGGCTCGCGCAGGGCCGGCCTGGCCTCGCGTGAGAGGACGGTGGCGGTGTCACGCAGGAATGTCGTCATCGGTGAGGCTTCTCCCGGTAAGAGCGAGGAACACGTCGTCAAGGGTGGGGCGGGCGGTCTCGGCGGTGGTGACCTTGATGCCGGAGCCGTCCAGGGTGCGGAGATAGTCGGGCAGCGCGGCGGCGGCGTTGGGCACCTGGAGGCGCACGGTGGTGCCGGTCGCGGTCCCTTTGCCGATGCGGGCGGCCGTCGCGGCCTCCTGCTCGGTGCTGGTGGTGATCGTGATGTGGTCGCCGGCGAGGTCGTTCTTGAGCTGTTCCGCGGTGCCGTCCGCGATGATCTTCCCGCCGTCGATGATGACCACGCGTTCCGCCATGGTGTCGGCCTCCTCCAGGTAGTGCGTGGTGAGGAAGAGCGTCGTGCCGAACGTCTCCCGCAGCCGGAGGATGTGCTGCCAGATGTCGGCGCGGCTCTTCGGGTCGAGGCCGGTCGAGGGCTCGTCCAGGAAGAGCAGGTCGGGGCGGTGGATGAGGCCGAGGGCGATGTCCAGGCGGCGGCGCTGGCCGCCGGAGAGGGTGCCGGGCTTGCGCCTGGCCAGCGGCACGAGGTCGAGCAGGTCCAGCAGTTCGTCGGCGCGGGCGGCCGCGTCGCGGATGCTCAGGCCGTAGCAGCGGCCCTGGGTGATGAGCTCGTCGCGGACGAAGAAGTTCTCTCCCGCGCTGTTCTTCTGGCCGACGTAGCCGATACGGGCGCGGACGGCGGCCGGGTTCTCGCCCACGTCATGGCCCGCCACCCTGGCGGTGCCGGAGGTGGGCGGCAGCAGTGTGGTGAGCATGCGCAGGGTCGTGGACTTGCCTGCGCCGTTGGGGCCGAGGAACGCCACGAGCCGGCCGGCCTCCACGTCGAGGTCGATGCCGCGAACGGCGGTGACGGTCTCCTTCTTGACTCTGAACTCTCGGGTCAGGCCCCGGGCGTGGATCATGGTCGGTCTCCTCTGGGCATGGCGAAGAAACCCCTGGTCGGGGCGGACAATCCGGAATGGGACAAGTTTGTGCAGGGGAAACCGGGTTTGGCAAACGCGAATGTCACGTTCATGAACCGCTGTGACCTGCGGAAACGACGTCGTCGACGGCCGCTCCCACATAGGCGATTTCGGGGCTCTGAAGTGCGGGTTTCCGGATAGCGGAGAAGTTTTTCCCGACGAGCGCCCGGGGGCGGCGGTTCTGGCAGCATGTCGGGTCATGCGCAGACTTGCCGTGCTGGTGAACGGGCTGCCGGGAGCGGGGAAGAGCACGCTGGCCCGGGCGCTCGGCCGCGAACTCGGGCTGCCCGTGTTCTCCAAGGACGATCTCAAGGAGACGCTGGCCGATGTCCTCGCCAGGCCCGACGGCGTGGAGGCGAGGGAGTGGAGCAGGCGCCTCGGGATGGCCGCGGCCGAAAGCCTGTGGACGTTGCTCGCGAACTCCCCGCCGGGCGCGGTGCTGGAGAGCCCGTGGCTCGCGCCGCTGCGTCCCGTGGTGCTGGCCGGGCTCGACCGGGCGGGCGTCGCGCCGGCGGAGGTGCGGGAGGTCTGGTGCGAGGTGCCGCCCGGCGTGGCGAGGAGCCGGTACGAGCGCCGGGTGCGGCACCCGATCCACCATGACGCCGAGGTCGATGACGGGCGGTGGCGGCAGTGGGTGGCGGCGGCGCGGCCGCTCGCGCTGGGGCCGGTCATTTCAGTGGACACGTCGAAGAACGTGAATATCGCCGAACTTGCACGTTCGTGTATGGCTCAGGAAAGATCTCCGGCGTGAAACGTCTGTGGTTATCAGCGGTCATTCTGGCGACGGGGATGACGGGAGTCGCCGAGGCCGCCGACGGCGTTCCCGGGGTCGACGTCAGCAACTGGACCGGTGACGTCGACTGGGAGAGCGTGTCCCTGGGCGGTGGGAAGTTCGCGTTCGTGCAGGCCACCGAGGGGGGCGACTACCGCAACCCGCGTTTCGAGACGCAGTTCGGCGGCGCGGCGGAGGCGGGGCTCTTCCGCGGTGCCTATCACTTTGCGCAACCGCACGAATCCGACGGGACAACTCAAGCCGACTATTTCCTTCAAAATGGCGGCGACTGGATCGGCGACGGCCAAACCCTGCCCGGGGTCCTCGATGTGGAGGACAATCCGTACAAAGACAAGAACGGCAAGAACTCCTGCTACGGCCTGTCTACGAAGGACATGGTCGGCTGGATCAAGGACTTCACCGTCCGATACCGCAGGGCGACCGGCCGGCACGTGATCATCTACACCACGGCGAGCTGGTGGCGGACCTGCACGGGAAACTCGGCCGCCTTCACGTCCAACCCCCTCTGGCTGGCCCGCTGGGGCAGCGAGCCAGGTGCGCTGCCGAAGAGCTGGAAGAGGCACACGTTCTGGCAGTCGGCGGAGAAGGGCGCGCTGGCCGGCGGCCAGAACGCGTTCAACGGCAGCGAGTCCCAGCTCAAGGCGCTGGCCAACCCGCCGGCCGAGGTGATGGTATCGGGCGAGGCCAGGAGCCGGACGTCGTACAGGGTCGTCGTGACGAACACGGGCCCGCACCCCGTCAAGGACATCAAGGTGTCGGGGCGCGCGTTCGGCGGGCAGCGGGTGGTCGAGGCGCCGGCGTGCAAGTTCAGCGGCACGGCGGTGTCGTGCCGGATCGAGGAGCTGCCGCGGGCGAAGAAGGTGTTGTTCGTGTTCACCACCAAGCCCAGGAAGATGAAGGGCACGGTCGGCATGAAGGTCACCGTCGGTTCGGTGAAACTCACCCTGAAAGCGCGATAAGGCAGGATAAATCCCAAGTCCCGGTGTTAAAGGGGGTTTGGGATGAAGCGGCGGCTGGTTGTGGCGGTGGCGCTGATCCTGCTCACCGCCACGGCCTCGGTGCCGCTCGGCCTGTCCCTGCCGCCCAGGATCGTCCAGATCGCCTACGAGATCGAGCGGTACGGCATCGCGTACTCGTGGGGTGGCGGCCACGCCGTGGAGCCCGGCCCGTCGAAGGGCACCTGCAGGGGTTACCGGGGCAGGATCAAGCCCTGCCCGGCGGCCAGGACGCGCGGCCTCGACTGCTCGGGGCTGGCCCGATGGGTGTACGCGCTGGCGCACGGCAGGGACGTGCTGGGGCCGGGCAACACCGACGCGCACGTACGGAAGATGCGCCGGGTGAAGTCCCCGAAGCCGGGAGACCTAGCTTTCTTCGGAAAGATCACCAAAAAGACCGTCAAAACCCATCATGTCGGCATCTACCTGGGCAATGGGACGATGATGAACGCACCCGAGACCGGGGCGATCGTGCGCGTCGACGACATGGCCGAGAAGGAGGACTTCGCCGGCTTCTACCGCTACCGCCCGCCGCGTACGGTCCGGTGACGCGTGTGGCGGCCGGAAATTGAGAGACCCGGTGGCTAATGTGTGCGGCTATGGACAGGCGATGGGTCGGCCTCGACGGCTACGAGATCCTGCCGGCCATCCGGGCCGGCCGGCAGGTGTTGCGCGTGCGCAGGCACGGGTGCGTGATCGCCGACTGCACCTCGGTCGCGCAGGTGGCCAGGCTCGTCGATCTGGCCGACCTGTGCGAGGTCATCGAGCTGCCCGCCCGGCGCCGCGCACAGGTCCCCGTGGAGGCCGGAACAAGTTCGCATCAGGGCTGAGCGCCGTGTATGGTTACACCTGTCCGCAGCGCCGGACAGGCCCCTATAGCTCAGTCGGCAGAGCGTCTCCATGGTAAGGAGAAGGTCAACGGTTCGATTCCGTTTGGGGGCTCCCACCTTGACCAGCCATAACGCCCGACCCGCCAGATAGCGGGCCGGGCGTTTCGCCTTGAGTGCGACGAAAATGCGATGACCTTGGACGGTCACGCGTCCCGCACTCGCCACTCAACCACCTCGCCGCACGGCGCGATCGGCGTCTTGCGGCTGTCACGGAACGGAGCGCGCTTGCGGTGACCTCGGCCAGCCGCCACTGGCCCCACTCCGGCAGGACGTGGGCGCGAAACAGTAGGCGTAGGTGCTGCGCGAGCGTACCCATCGGTCAAGGCCGCCGTGGACGGACTGGTCGACGCCAGCGTTCTGGCCGACGACGACGCCGGTCACCTGGTCGGGCCGGACACGGGCTCGGCGACGTCACGCGCCAGCCGCAACTCGTGCTGCACATCCACCAGCTCGGAAAGGAGCGGTCGTGAGCGTGCAGGTCCGCATCGACGAGGCGGCGCTGTGTCGCATGGCCCACCGGCATGACAGCCCGGTGGCGGTGGCCGCAGGCGCCCCCGAGGAAGTACTCCGTTGAGCTGCGTGATCGTGCGGTTCGGAGGTCTTTGAGTTGCGTGAGCGGACCGGGATGATCGCCCGTGTCGCGACCAGCTCGGGGTGTGCACAACGACCGGGGAGGGTGAGGACTCCTGCGTGGTGCTGCGGCGCGGGCACGGCGGCCTGACCACTGAGTGCGAGGCCCGCGCTCGCGGGTGAGACGTTTCTGGGGCGCTGCGAGTGATGCGGTGGCGAGTGATGCGCCCTGCATGACAAAATGCTCACAATGTGGGTCAGAAGTGCCGTACTGGACTGTTCGGGTTTCCGGGATAAAAGGTGCTGGACGTCCTCATGCGGTTGGATCGCTCTTTTGTGACACCTGTAGTTAAGTGAGGTATGAACGTGCTTGCTCGTACCAAGTTCACGGCCGTGGCGAGCGCCGCAGTGCTTGCGGCCGGGATCGTCTCCACGATTGCCGTTCCTGCCAGCGCGGCCGCCGTCGGCCCGTGTGGAAGCGGCTACAAGCTCGTGGGCACCTACAACATCAGCAAGGACGGGCAGAAGTACGGCGTCCTCGAGGTTCGGTGGAATGCCGGCACCGGGAAGAACTGCGCGTTGGCCTACGGCTCCGGATCGAACTATGGCCGAGCCGACTACAAGGCGGTGCGGGTTCGATCGTCCGACAAGACGTCCTGGGCCGACACCGACTGGGGGAACTTCTCGAAGTACGCGGGTCCTGTCTATGTCGCCGCCAAGAACAAGTGCATCGATGTATCCGCCCACGTCGAAGGCAGGTCGGGGAAAAGGGGTTTCGTGTACAAGCGTGACGTCCACTGCGGATGACCAGCGCGGCGCTGTGGAGAGCGGGGCGGTGAAAGCGGTCGCCATGCCATAGCCCACGGCCGGGGACACTCGCTGGGCATCCGATGACGGGTGCCCAGCCTGTCCGTGGCCATGTGAAAGAGTCCCTTCACGGTCATGCTGGAGCAGTGGAGGAGAGCGGGGCAGAGGAGTTCGCGGTGACGATCTCGGCAGGGGACTGGGGAGAACCGGAGGGACTGACCGGGCGGTGTGCGGGCCGCGCGCCGAGATGGCCACGCTGACCGAGCGACGCTCGGAGGAGTCTCGGGCCGCGCGCCTCTCGTCGCACGGCACCTGCGAGCGGTGGATCCGAGGTTCGTCCCCGAGCATGTCGGGCGCTGCGGATTTCGGTTGCCGGGGTTCCTGAGGCATACTGTAGAGACCCCGCCCGATGGAGCGAGTTGCTGATGTGCTCGCCACGTCGGGTATTCTCTACGATGGCCGGTGTCGTTAACCGGCTCAAAGGCGGAGTAGCTCAGTCAGGCAGAGCAAACGGCTCATAATCGTTGTGTCGCCGGTTCAAGTCCGGCCTCCGCTACTGCCCAATCCCAGGTCCACGGCCTGGGCACGGGTGTGTCCATGTCCCGAACGTAGAAAGGCACTCCCAAGTGGCTGCCACCGACGTTAGGCCGAAGATCACGCTGGCCTGCCAGGAGTGCAAGCACCGCAACTACATCACGCGGAAGAACCGGCGCAACGACCCGGATCGGCTTGAGCTGAAGAAATACTGCCCCAACTGCCGCTGCCACCGCGCGCACCGCGAGACCCGCTAGGTTCGCACCGGGCAGGAGCCTCGGCCCCCCACATACGCTCCATCGCACAGCCGGCGTCCCTTCGCAGGGCGCCGGTTCGTCGTGTCCGCCCCCGGCCCGCCACATGTGGCGCTGGCCCGCGGCCGGCTCGTGCCGTGCCCTTGAACACCTGCCGGCCGAAGCGGGAAACGGTGGCCTCGGTCTTGCCGGGGTGGAAGAGGGCTGCTGGGGGCAGGGGCGGCACGGCAAAATCCGGGCCATCTCCCGCGACAGCCGAACGTTGTTCTGTTAGCGTCGCCCTCAGCAGCGCTCGGCTGGAGACGTACGAGGAGCCACTGATGGCCTTGAACCGTGACTTCGTGGGCCGGAGCTATCCGCCCAGCGCCCCATACGAGGTCAGCCGGGTGAAGATCAGGGAGTTCGCCACCGCGATCGGCGACAACAACCCTCTCTACCGCGACAAAGAGGCCGCGCAGGCCGCCGGCTACTCCGACGTGATCGCGCCGCCGACGTTCCCGATCGTCTTCAGCCTGCAGAGCGGCGGGGAGGCGCTCGCCGATCCCGGCCTGGGGCTCAACTTCGCCATGGTCGTCCACGGCGAGCAGCGCTTCGAGTACGTACGTCCCGTCGTCGCCGGCGACGAGCTGGTCACGACCGCGACGATCACCGACATCCGCACCGCCGGCAGCAACGAGCTGCTGACCGTGCGCAGCGACGTGGCGACCGTCGAGGGCGAGCCCGTCTGCGTCACCTACAACACGGTCGTCGAGCGCGGAGGGGCCGCCTGATGGCCGCCACGGTGAAGTACGACCAGGTCGAGGTCGGCCAGGAGCTCGCCCCGGTCGACTACCACGTGCGCCGCTCCAACCTGGTCATGTACGCCGGGGCCTCCGGCGACTTCAACCAGATCCACTGGAACGAGCGGTTCGCCAGGATGGTCGGGCTGCCCGACGTGATCGCGCACGGGATGTACACGATGGCGCAGGCCGGCCGGTTCGTCACCGACTGGGCGGGAGATCCCGGGGCGGTGGTCGACTACGGCGTGCGGTTCTCCTCGATGGTGGTCGTGCCCGATGACGACCAGGGCGCCACGATCACGGTCAGCGGCGTGATCGAGGAGAAGCTCGAGGACAAGCGGGTGGTCGTCGGGCTCGTCGCCAGGTCGGGGGAGGCACAGGTGTTGTCCAAGGCGCGTGCGGTGGTGCAGCTGACCTGAGCCTCGGCGGGCCGGCATGATAAGTTGGCCCGCTTTCGGGTACTCCGTGACGGTATGTCTGAAGCCGCGCGAGAAGTCTGGCCCACGGTCCGATCGATCCCCGTCTCCGCCGTCACCGACGCCAAGCCTCCTGGCCATCTCCGGCCCCCGCGCATCGAGGACGTGGCGGGCACCTCAGGCTCCGGCCGCGACACCGCGGGCGGCCCGGCGACCGGCTCTGGCACGGCAGCGACTGGTGTCGGCACGGCCGGGACCAAACCGCGCGGCACGCACGCACGCCAGAACCCCGCCGCCGAGCTGGGCTTCTCCGGCGACCCCGGCCAGCACGGCGACGACGAAGGCGACGGCATGCTGCACGCCCAGCGCACCTGGGACGCCTCGCTGGCCACCAGCCGCCTCGACGACCTGGGCGTCAACGCCGAGCGGCAGCGCGTCGAGACCGCGGACGTCACCACGAGCGTGGGCCTGCTCGTGGACGGCCGGCCCGAGGACGTACAGCGGTGCGTGCAGTCGCTGATCGACCACACGAGGGCCCGCGTGCTCGCCCTCGACCTGGGCAACGTCGACGGCGCCGGCAACGTGCTGGACGATCTGGCCCGCCGCAGGCCCGACCGGATCGCCACCTGGCACGTCGCCGAGCGGCCGCACTGGCGCGGCGGCACCGCCACCTGGGGCGAGAGCCGGGCCAAGCTGCTGCGGCTCGACATGTCCGAGGTCCACGTACTGATGGAGACGACCACCGTGCTGCGCGGCGACGCGCTGACCCCGCTGATCGCGGCCATCACCGAAGGCGCCGTCGCGGCCGGCTGGTGGGGCGCGGAACCGCTCGGCGACGGCCATAACTGGCGCGAGGCAGGGCCGGGCCGGGTGCGGGCGCTCACCGGAGACCTCATGGCGGTACGCCGGTCGGCGGCGCTCGGAGCGCTGCCCGAGGACGCCCGTCACGGCACGAACGCCGACCTGGAGCTCTCGCTCGCCCTGCACGGCACCCTGGTCGTGCCCCGCGACCGGCCGCCCGTGGAGCGCCTCGGCCGGCACGACGTGCCCGACGACTATCTGGAGCGGGAGTCGCGGCGCAACTATGACGGGGTGCTCCGCCTCCTGCACGCCTCCGCCTGACGGTTCTGCGGGTCGGGCCCGGCGGGAGTCCCGCTGCGGCCCGTGCCCTGGCGGGAAACGTGCCGCCCGGCCGCCGTCAGCGCCGGTTCGGGGCGCAGCGGCGGTCTGTCGGGCGGATCGCCCGTTAGTAAGCTGTGGGCCCATGGAGATGCTCGCGCCGTACACCACGTTGGGCCTGGGCGGGCCCGCCCGCGATTTCGCCGAGGCGTCCACGGCGGAGCAACTCGTCTCCCTGGTGGCCGAGGCCGACAGGAACGCCGTGCCCACGCTGGTGCTCGGCGGGGGCAGCAACGTCGTGGTGGCCGACGAGGGTTTCGACGGGCTCGTCATCAAGGTCGCCACCGAGGGCGTGTCCGTTTCGCGCGACGGCGAGCAGGTGCTGGTCACCGTCGAGGCGGGCGAAGACTGGGACCCGCTGGTCGCCCGCGCCGTGGCTGAGGGCTGGTCGGGCCTCGAGTGCATGTCCGGCATCCCGGGGCAGGTCGGTTCGACCCCCATCCAGAACGTCGGCGCGTACGGCCAGGAGGTCGCCCAGAGCATCAGGTGCGTGCGCGCCTACGACCGGCGCACCCGGCAGGTGGTCGACCTGGAGGCGCGGCAGTGCGGCTTCTCCTACCGCGACAGCGTCTTCAAGCGGGATCTGGCGCGGCACGTGGTGCTCGCGGTGACGTACGCGCTGGACGTCTCCGAGTTGTCCGGCCCGCTGGCGTACGCGGAGCTGGCCGGCCGGCTGCGGGCCGAGCCGGGGGGCCGGGTGCCGCTCGCCCGGGCGCGTGAGGCGGTCCTGGAGTTGCGGCGGGGCAAGGGCATGGTGCTCGACCCGGGCGACCCCGACACGCGCAGTGCCGGGTCCTTCTTCACCAACCCGGTCCTGACGGCCGAGCAGGCGGAAGCGCTGGCGGCGCGCGCTCCCGGCCACCCGCAGTGGGACATGCCCGACGGATCGGTCAAGGTGCCCGCCGCCTGGCTGATCGAGCAAGCCGGCTTCCCGAAGGGTTACGAGCTCGGACCCGTACGCATCTCGACCAAGCACACGCTGGCCCTCACCAACCCCATGGGGAGCGCCACCACCGCCGACCTGCTGGCGCTGGCCAGGCACGTGCGCGACGGGGTGCGGGAGAAGTTCGGGGTCACGCTGGTCAACGAGCCAATGCTGGTCGGCTGCGCCCTCGGGGAATAGCGGCCCGATCTGGTCTGTTATGGTGTCTCGGAGTTACCGAAGGGGAGTAGTCCCAATCGTGTGATCGACACACTGGCGCTTCACCGCGCCCGGTCGCACGGGCCTCACACGGGCGGACGAGACCTTCGGCCTGGCAGCCATGCGACAAGTCGCTGCCGGGCCGAAGCCGTGCCCGCATCTCCCCGGGTTCTCGCTTCCGGCCCGGTCGCGCGGAAGAGGACCGTTGGAAGCGTTCTGGATCAGTCTCGGCGTCATCTTCGTGGCCGAGCTCGGTGACAAGAGCCAGCTGATGGCGATGACGTTCGCGACCCGCTTCAAGATGTGGCCCGTGCTCCTGGGCATCACCATCGCCACGACCGTCGTGCACCTGTTCAGCGTCGCCGTGGGCGGCCTGATCGGCGACGCCCTGCCGACGACGGCCATCTCCGTGGTGGCCGGGCTGGCCTTCCTCGGGTTCGCGGTGTGGACGTTGCGCGGTGACGAGCTGACCGAGGACGAGGCGCAGAAGGCCCGGCGCACCACCAGGAACGCCCTGATCGCGGTGACGGTGGCGTTCTTCCTGAGCGAGCTGGGCGACAAGACGATGCTGGCCACGATCACGCTGGCGACGCAGCACGGCTGGGTCGGCACCTGGATCGGCTCGACGGTCGGCATGGTGGCGGCGGACGCGCTGGCCATCGTCGTGGGCCGGCTGATGGGCAGGCACCTGCCCGAGAAGGTCATCAAGTACGGCGCCGCCGCGGCGTTCGCGGTGTTCGGCGTCGCTCTCCTGGTCGAGCCGCTTCTCTGAAGCTGTCGTGTCCCTGGCCGAGCCGCCCCCGGAAGCCGTGTCCCTGGCCGAGCCGCCCGCGGAAGGCGTGTCCCCGGCCGAGCCGCCCCCGGAAGCTACGGTGCCAGCAGCGACCGCCGGTGGGCCGCCGCGGCCGCCTCGCCCCGGGTGGTCACGCCCAGCTTGGCCAGGATGTTGGACACGTGCACGCTCACCGTCTTCGCCGAGATGAACAGCTCGGCCGCGATGTCCCGGTTGGTGCGGCCCTGGGTGACCAGGCGCAGCACCTCCAGCTCGCGCGGTGTCAGCAGCTCCGACTGTTCCTGCCCCTGCGAGAGCCGGCCCACCCGGCGGGACAGCGCCTCGATCTCCTCGACGAGCGGCGTCGCGCGCAGCGCCTCGGCCAGCGGCAGCGCCGTCTTCAGCCGCGCGGCCGCCCCCTCGCGGTCGCCGCCGCGCGCCACCACGGTGGCCGCCTGCAGCAGCGCCATGGCCTGGTTGTGCGGGCGGTGGAGGCGCTCCCAGGCCGCCGCCGCGGTGTCGAACTCGCCCCAGTACGACAGCCGGTACGCCTCCACGACCGGCCCGATGGCCGACAACTCGGCCGCGACCTCGGCGGCCTGCCGGCGCACGGCGGCGATCCCCTCGGCGCCGGGCTCGGTGGTCTCGGCGGCGTCGCAGACCGTGCGCAGCAGAGAGAGCAGCCGCCAGCCGAGCATGGCCTTGCTCGACTGCTGCGGACGTGACAGCACCCGCTCGGCCACGCCCAGGGCGGCACCCGGCTCGCCCTTGGCGAGGTGCCAGCGGATGAGCAGGCGGGCGTTGTGGGTGACGTCCTGGACGAACTCCTCCGGGCGCTGCTTCAGCAGGCCGATCTCCGACAGGATGCCCTCGACCAGCTCCAGCTCGCCCCTGGCCAGCGCGATGTCGGCGCGCACCCGCAGCAGGGCGTACCGGGTGCGCAGGACGGGCCCGTGGCCGAGCGCGGTTTCGACGACCTCGATGGCCTCGTCCCAGCGGCCGAGCGACTCCAGCACCTCGGCCCGGTTGTTCAGGATGAACAGGCCGCTGCCGCGCAGCCTGCCGTACTGCTTGGCGAGCCGCCAGCCGTCCTCCGCCATGCGCAGGGCCTCGTCGTCGCGGCCCGTGTCGGTCAGGGCGTCAATGTTGTTGCCCATGGCCCTGGTGATGATGCGGCCGGCGTTCGCCGCCCTGCCGAGCTCCAGGGCCTGCTCGTTGACCATGATCGTGGACTCGAGCTCGCCGTTGAGCGAGTGGCCGAGCGCCAGGTTCATCAGCAGGTCGGCTTCGAGGCTGCGTTCGCCGTGCTCCCTGACCAGCCGCAGGCCGTCGGCGATCAGCTCGCTCGCCTCGGCGATCGCGCCTCTCAGCATGAGCTGGCGGCTCAGCGGCGTGACGACCTCGGCCCAGTCGACGCTGTTCTCGGGGACGAGCCGCAGCGCGTGCCTGAGGTCGTCGAGGACGCCCGGATGCCCTTTGCTGTTCTTGATGCCGGCCCGCCGCACGATCAGCTGGGCCACCCGCGCCGGCTCCGCGGCCTCGTCCAGGTCGCACAGCGCGCCCTTGACGAACTTGAGTGCCGCGTCGACGTCGCCGCCGGCATTGGCGGCCTCGGAGGCCCGTTCCAGCACGGCGGTGTGGTCGGCGCCGATGAGCTCGGCCGCGTCGGGCACGCGGTCCCACAACATGAGGACGCGTTCGAGCAGGGGGACGGCCTCGGTGTAGGCGTACGCCTTGAACGACTTCTGCGCCGCCTCCCAGGCGGAGATCAGCGCCCATTGGTCGTTGCGGGCGCCGTACCAGTGGTGGGCCAGCTCGACTGCGGCGCGGCCGGGCGGGACCAGCCTGCGGTCCTTGGAGATCTCCTCGGCGTACCTGGCGTGCAGCCGCTGGTGCTCGCCGGGCAGCAACTCGTCGTGGACGGCCTCGCGGATCAGGGAGTGGCGGAAGACGTAGGCGCGGTTGTCGGCGATCTGCAGCACGTTGCCCGCGATCGCGGGGCGCAGCGCGGTCTCCAGTTCGATGTCGGACAGGCCGCTCACGGCGGCCAGCAGGGCGTGGCTGACCCTGGTGCCGCCCGCCGCGGCGACGCGGAGCAGGCGCTGGGTCTCCTCGGGCAGGCGTTCGACGGCGCTGAGGATGAGGTCCTGCATGGAGTCGGGGACCGTGCAGTCATCGCCGCCGTCCAGCAGGGCCTCGACGAACAGCGGGATGCCCTCGCTGCTCTCGTAGACCTTCTGCACCTTGGCGTACTGGGGGATCTCGCCGAGGATGCCGGTCATCTGCTGGGCGACCTCGTCCCTCGACAGGCGGGGCAGGTCGAGCCGGTGCACGCCGTTGACCCGGCCCAGCTCGGCCAGCACGGGCCTGAGCGGGTGCTGGCGATGCAGGTCGTCGGAGCGGTAGGTCATGACGATGAGGACCTGCGGCGTGTGCAGGTTGCGGCTGAGGAAGGCGATGAGGTCGCGGCTGGACCGGTCGGCCCAGTGGATGTCCTCGATGACGAGGATGGTGGGACGGCCGGCCGCGAGGCGTTCGAGCAGGGTGAGGAACTGCTCGAAGAGCCTCGCGCGGCCGGCGTCGGTCTCGCCGTCGCCGTTGAACTCCCCGAACTCGGGCAGCAGCCGGGCGAGATCGCGTTCGGCCCCGTCGGGCAGCAGCCCGGTCACCGTGCCGGGCCCCCGCTCCCTGACGAGCTGCCGGAGCGCGGCGGTGAAGGGCGCGTAGGCCAGGCCTTCCGTGGACAGCTCGACGCAGCCGCCGTACAGCACGTGCGCGCCTCCGGCGGCGCAGTGCTCGGCGAAGCGGTGGACGAGCCGGGTCTTGCCGACCCCGGCCTCACCGCCGATGAGGACGGCCGTCACCGTGCCCTTGAGCGCCTCGTCGAACGTCTCGGAGAGGGCCTTCAGCTCCTCTTGCCGCCCGACGAAGACGGGACTGACCGATCGTCCCCGCATGTCATCCAGCATGTCATGCCTTATCGGTTGTTTTCGACGTCTTTACGCTCGTTCATGGGGGTACGTAGGCCCGGCCACGAGGGAGGATGTGGCCGGGCACTCGTGGGGCGGTCATGAGGAGCGGCGCTTGCCGAAGATGGAGCGGCGCCCGGTCTTGTTCGCCCGCTCCGCCTCGCGTACGCGCCGGTGCTCGGCGGCCGTCCTGCGCAGCTCGCTGGCGTGGCTCTTCATGAGCTCGTACTCGATCTCGGGATTCACGGTGTCTCCTGCTTTTTCGTGCTTCTTCTTGACACCTTCAAGACTCGTGCTAAGGCCCCGCCCGCCACATCGGGTGGATGCCTTATCTCTGGCGCGCGGACACGCCAGGCGTACCTAGGACCTGGGGCACGATCGCCCTAAGGTGGTCTGGTTTGGAGCTGGCGGCCCTGGTCGGCGATGCTGTGATGGTGTCAACTGTGACTACCTCGCTCACGGACGTCGCTTCGTCCGACACCGCGTTGCGAGCATTCCTGCACGGCCTGCCCGGTGTCGACCGGGTCGGCGCGGACCAGCGGGCGGCGATGCTGGGCACCCGTTCGATCAAGACCACGGCCAAGGCGCGGGCCATCGACCTGGCCATCTCGATGGTCGACCTGACCACGCTGGAGGGGGCCGACACGGCCGGCAAGGTGCGCGCGATGTGCACCAAGGCCGTGCGGCCCGGCGGCGGCGCGCCCGAAGTGGCGGCCGTCTGCGTCTATCCCGACCTCGTCCCTGTCGCGGTCGAGGCGCTCGGCGGCGCCGGGGTCAAGGTCGCCTCGGTGGCGACCGCGTTCCCGAGCGGCCGCTCCTCGCTCGAGGTCAAGGTCGGCGAGACCGCGGCCGCGGTGGCGGCGGGCGCCGACGAGATCGACATGGTGATCGATCGGGGGGCGTTCCTGTCCGGCCGCTACATGAAGGTGTACGACGAGATCGTCGCGGTGAAGGCGGCCTGCGGGCCCGCCCACCTGAAGGTGATCCTGGAGACCGGAGAGCTGGCCACCTACGACAACGTCCGGCGGGCGTCCTGGCTGGCGATGCTGGCCGGCGCCGACTTCATCAAGACCTCGACGGGCAAGGTGTCGCCGGCGGCGACCCCGCCGGTGACGCTGATCATGCTGGAGGCGGTGCGCGACTTCCGCGACGCGACCGGCCGCCAGGTGGGGGTCAAGCCGGCCGGCGGCATCCGCACCACCAAAGACGCCATCAAGAACCTGGTGCTGGTCAACGAGACGGCCGGCGACGACTGGCTGACGCCGGAGTGGTTCAGGCTGGGCGCGTCGTCGCTCCTCAACGACCTGCTCATGCAGCGCCAGAAGCTGGCCACCGGCCGCTACGCCGGCCCCGACTACTTCACCCTGGACTGATGATGGCGATCTTCGAGTACGCCCCCGCGCCCGAATCGCGCGACGTCGTCGACATCAAGCCGTCGTACGGACTGTTCATCGACGGCGAGTTCGCCGACGGCTCCGGCACCCCCTTCAAGACCATCAACCCCGCGACCGAGGAGAAGCTGGCCGAGGTGGCCACGGCGACCTCCGACGACGTCGACCGGGCCGTGCAGGCCGCGCGCAAGGCGTTCGGGGTCTGGAGCGCGCTGCCCGGAGCTGAGCGGGCGAAATACCTGTTCAGGATCGCGCGCATCATCCAGGAGCGCGCTCGCGAGCTGGCCGTGCTGGAGTCGCTCGACAACGGCAAGCCCATCCGCGAGTCGCGCGACGTGGACGTGCCGCTGGTCGCGGCCCACTTCTTCTACTACGCGGGGTGGGCCGACAAGCTGGCCCACGCGGGGTTCGGCGGAGCCCGTCCGCTCGGCGTGGCCGGGCAGGTCATCCCGTGGAACTTCCCCCTGCTCATGCTGGCCTGGAAGATCGCTCCCGCGCTGGCCTGCGGCAACACGGTGGTGCTCAAGCCGGCCGAGACGACGCCGCTGACCGCGCTGGCCTTCGCCGACATCTGCCGCCAGGCCGACCTGCCGCCGGGCGTGGTCAACATCGTGACCGGCGCGGGCGAGACCGGCGCCGCCGTGGTGGGCCACCCCGACGTGAACAAGGTGGCCTTCACCGGCTCCACCGAGGTGGGCCGGATCATCGCGCGCGCGGTGGCGGGCACCGACAAGAAGCTGACCCTCGAGCTGGGCGGCAAGGCGGCCAACATCGTGTTCGAGGACGCCGCCGTCGACCAGGCCGTCGAGGGCATCGTCAACGGCATCTTCTTCAACCAGGGCCACGTGTGCTGCGCCGGGTCGCGGCTGCTGGTGCAGGAGTCCGTCCACGAGGAGGTGCTGGAGTCGCTGCGCAGGCGGCTGAGCACGCTCAGGCTGGGCGACCCGCTCGACAAGAACACCGACATCGGCGCGATCAACTCGGCCGAGCAGCTCGCGAAGATCCGCTCGCTGAGCGACCTCGGCGAGAGCGAGGGCGCGCGGCGCTGGTCGCCCGCCTGCGAGCTGCCGGACAAGGGTTTCTGGTTCCCGCCCACGGTCTTCACCGGGGTCGCGCAGTCGCACAGCATCGCCAGGGACGAGATCTTCGGTCCCGTGCTGTCCGTGCTGACCTTCCGCACGCCCGCCGAGGCCGTCGAGAAGGCCAACAACACCCCGTACGGGCTGTCCGCCGGCATCTGGACGGAGAAGGGCTCGCGCATCCTGTGGATGGCCGACCGGCTCAGGGCCGGGGTCGTCTGGGCCAACACGTTCAACAAGTTCGACCCGGCCTCGCCCTTCGGCGGCTACAAGGAGTCCGGGTACGGCAGGGAAGGCGGGCTGCACGGGCTGGAGGCGTACCTCGATGTGTGAGCGTGACCAACCGGGCCGCGGGCCCGGCTCCAGGTGCGGGCTGCGCCGCGCCCGCCGCGCGCAGCCCACGGACGGGCACGCCTTCGCCAGGGTCGGACGCCCCGTGCGCACCGGCTGGTTCGCCCACCGCTGCGGCGTGAGCCGGTGCGGCCAGGTCTTCGTGCAGGTCCAGATGTCGCAGGAGTCCACGTGGAGGGGGCGCGGCGATGAGTAGGTTGTCCGTCAGAAAGACCTACAAGCTGTACATCGGAGGGGCGTTCCCGCGCTCGGAGAGTGGGAGGTCCTACCCGGTGACCTCGGCCAAGGGCGACTTCCTCGCCAACGCTTCGCGCGCCTCGCGCAAGGACGCCCGCGACGCCGTGGTGGCTGCCCGCAAGGCGTTCCCCGGCTGGTCGGGCGCCACCCCCTACAACCGGGGGCAGATCCTCTACCGCGTGGCCGAGATGCTGGAGGGCCGGCGCGGCCAGTTCGTCGAGGAGCTCGGCGGCGGCAAGCGGGCGGCGGCCGAGCGGGTCGACGCGACGGTCGACCGGCTGGTCTGGTACGCGGGATGGTCCGACAAGATCGCCGCCGTGCACGGCGCGGCCAACCCGGTGGCGGGCCCCTACTTCAACCTGTCGTCGCCCGAGCCGACCGGCGTGGTGGCCGTGGTGGCGCCCGCCGATCCGCTGCTCGGGCTGGTGTCGGTGGTCGCCCCGGTGATCGTCACCGGCAACACGTGCGTGGTGGTGGCCTCGGAGCCGTCCCCGCTCGCGGCGATCACCCTGGCCGAGGTGCTGGCCACCTCCGACCTGCCGGGCGGGGTGGTCAACATCCTCACCGGGTCGCAGGCCGAGCTGGCTCCCTGGCTGGCCGCCCACATGGACGTCAACGGGCTCGACCTGACCGGAGTCGACGACACCGACCTCGCGCTGCGGTGCGAGCAGGCGGCGGCGGAAAACCTCAAGCGCGTGCTGCGGCCCGCGCCGGAGGAGTGGACGGCAGACCCCGGGCTCGGGCGGATGACCCGGTTCCTGGAGACCAAGACCGTCTGGCACCCGATCGGCATCTGAATCCCACAACGTCCCCCGGTCCAGGCCGGGGGACGTTGTGGTCCCCACGGGGCCTCCGGAAGGGCCGGCCGTCAGAAACCGAGACCCGGCGGGCGAAGCGGCGGGTGGGCGGACTGCAACTGGGCCGCCAGGCCGAGCAGATGGGGCTCGCCGCCGGGCGGGGCGACGATCTGCACCGCGATGGGCAGCGCGGTCGAATGCGTGGCGATCGGCACGGTGATCGCGGGCCAGCCGCACATGTTCCACGCGCCGGTGGCGGGGGCGTACCTGACGTTGGTCACCGTGTTGCGCACGAAGCCGCGCCTGCCCCAGCGGTCGGCCATGGGCGGGATCGCGGCCAGGGCGGGCATGATCATGGCGTCGGCGTTGCCGAACCACTGGTCGGCGCCGTAGCCGCTCCAGCGCTCGCGACCGCTCGCGCCGTCCAGCTTGAGCGCGCCTAGAGCCCGGCCCGCGCGGCTCAGCGCCCGCGTACGCCGCTCCAGCCGGCCCCTGTCCAGGCCGTCCGCCGCCGCCGCGGTCCTGACCAGCCACGCCGCGACCGACGCCGGGCCCAGCCAGCCGGGCAGCTTGCGGGTGTGCTCGACCACCGTGTGCCCGGCCACGCGCAACGTCTCGCTCGCCGCGCGTACGGCGGCCTGGAACTCCTTGTCCACGGTCAGGCCCGCGGGCAGCGGCTGAGAGGCGTAGGCCACCCGCAGGTCGAACGGCTCCGGGCCGTCGGAGGGCGGCTGCGGCTCCCACACCTTGTCGTCGTCGGCCCAGACCGAGCGCAACATGGGCGGGCTCGGCTCCTCCCGCCGCCCCGACCGCCACGCCTGGGCCAGCGACGGGTCCCCGGCCAGCACCGACAGCGCCAGCGCCAGGTCCGGCGCCGTACGGGCCAGCGGGCCGTTCTCGCACAACCGGTCCCAGTCGTCGGAGGGCGGCGGCACCAGCCCGGTGCCCGGCTTGATGCCCAGCACCCCGCAGCACGCCGCCGGGATGCGTACCGAGCCCATGCCGTCGTTGCCGAGCGCCAGCGGCACCATGCCGGCAGCCACGGCCGCGGCGCTGCCCGCCGACGAGCCGCCGGGCGTGCGCGCCAGATCCCACGGGTTGCGCGCGATGCCGTAGGCGCTGTCGCCGAACGCGACCAGCCCCAGCTCGGGCAGGTTCGTCAGGCCGACCACCACCGCACCCGCCGCGCGCAGGCGCGCCACCGTCTCGTGATCCTGCCGCGCGGGCACGTCCGGCGTCGCCCTGGACCCGGCGAGCATGGCCGTGCCGGCCACCTCCAGGTTGTCCTTGACCGCCACCGGCACGCCGGCGAGCGGGAGCTCCGCGAGGTCGCGCCGCTTCTGCAACTCCCGTGCCTCGTCCAGCGCCTGCTCGCGGACCAGCCGGAACGCCCGTAATCTGGGATCTCGCTCCGAGATGGCGTGGAGATGCTCCTCGACGACCGTCTCGGCCGTGACGTCCCCGCGCCTGACGGCCGTCGCGATCTCGACAGCGGACCTGCCTGCCCACAACATGACTAGAGTGTGCAGCTTTTCCCATGCGGTTGCGAGTCTGATTAGAGTCGGTACGCGTGAACGGACCGTCTCTCGCCCGCCGCCAGCGCTCCCTCGGTGACCCCTCGGCCGAATATCCGCTGTTCCCGCCGCTGACCCGGGGCTGCCCTCGGACCAGCACCGCCGAGATCGCCTATCCACTCGACGTCGACTACGACTACGACCAGGTCGACCCGGGCCTCTTCGCGCAGGAGCCGGGCGCCGACATCGCACGCTGGTCGCCGCTCCTGCCGCCGCTCGGGGCGCCCACGCTGGGGGAGGGCGGGACACCGCTGGTGGCGTTCGACGGCGTGCACGTCAAGGACGAGTCGCGCAACCCCACCTGGTCGCACAAGGACCGCCTCAACCGGGTCGCCGTCAGCGCCGCCCTCGCCTCGGGCGCGCCCGGCATCGTCGTGGCCTCCTCCGGCAACCACGGCGCCTCCGCCGCCGCCTACGCGGCCAGGGCCGGGCTGCGCGCGATCGTGCTGACCTCCGCCGCGTCGCCGCCCGCCGTCCAGGCGTTCGCACGGGCGTACGGGGCCAAGGTCGTGTCCGTGCCCGTCGAGGCGCGCTGGCCGCTGCTGCGCGAGGTCGTCGACCGGCTCGGCTACCACCCCGTCAGCAACCAGACCGTGACGCACACCGGGCACCCGTTCGGGCCCGAGGGCTACAAGACGATCGCGTACGAGCTGTTCCGGCAGCTCGGGCGGCCGCCCGCGGCCGTCTTCGCGCCCACCGGCTACGCCGAGCTGCTCTACGGGGTGTGGAAGGGGTTCACGGAGCTGCGGCGGCTCGGGGTCGCCGAGACCCTGCCGCGGATGTTCTCCTGCGAGACCGCCGCGGGCGGCCCCCACGCCAGGGCGCTGGCCACCGGTGCGCCCGCCGCGATCGTCGAGCTCGGGCGGAGCGACGCGTACGGCATCGCCGGGCCGGTCGGCGGGCACCGCGGGGTGCTGGCCGTGCGGGACAGCGGCGGTGAGGCGGTGCTGCTGACCGACGAGGAGCTGCGCGCCGCGCAGCGCGACCTGGCCGGGCAGGGGATGTGGCAGGAGCTGTCGGGAGCGGCGGGCGTGGCCGGTCACCGGCGGCTCGGGCGTGACTTCGACGGGCCCGTGGTGTGCATCGCCACGTCGAGCGGGTTCAAGGACGTGGGGGTGGGGTCCGAGAGTTTCCCCGCCGTTCCCGACCCGACCCTGGACGACCTCATGGACTGACGGCTTGGGCTGCGGGATCGGGCCCAGGCGGTGATCGTCGCGTACGAGGCAGGGCTCGTACCCCTGGCGACCACCCACGCTGGACCCGTGCGACGCGTCAACTTCGGTGCGCGACGGCGGCGGCGACCATCTCGGTCGTCGGCGACTCCATGACGTCGACGAGCCGCCCGTCGCTGAGGACGAGAACCCGGTCGGCGCGGGAGGCCGCGGCGGGGTCGTGGGTGACCATGATGACGGTCTGCCCCAGGGCGTCGACCAGGAGACGCAGCAGGTCCAGGAGCTCCCGTCCGGACCTGGTGTCGAGGTTGCCCGTCGGCTCGTCGGCGAAGACCACCTCCGGGTTCGCCACCAGCGCGCGGCAGACCGCCACCCGTTGTTGTTGCCCGCCGGACAACTCGTGCGGTCGGCGATGGACGTGATCGGCGATACCGGTCCGGTTCACCAGCTCCTCCACCCAGCCTGGCCGCGCCTTCGTCCTGGCCAGCCGCAGCGGCAGCTCGATGTTCTCCTTCGCGGTGAGCGCGGGCAGCGGCCACGCGGATGACCAGCAGCGATCCCGCCACAGCGGCCAGGAGCGCGCCGCCGCCGAGTGCGGCCAGCCAGCCGAAGGGAATGAACGACGATGTCGCGGCCGGCCCGCCGGGCTCGCCCGCGGCGTGCACGAGGGTCATCCAGGCGGTCGTGACCAGGGCGAGGACGAGGACGGGGACGATCGCGAGCGTGCTCTCCCAGCAGGCCATCCGCATCACCTGGCTCCGCCGCATGCCGAGGTGCCGCATGCCGGCGAACTCCCGCCTGCGGTCCACGAGCGCCAGGCACAGGTTGTTGACCGCGGCCACCAGGCAGAACAGCGCGACCAGGACGGACACGGACGGCATGAGGCGATTCTTCGCGGCGTTCGCCTCGCTCTTGCGCCACATGTACTCCTGCCTGGTGAGGGACTCGACGGCCGAGCGGGCGTCCACGACCCTTTCCGGGTCGGCCCCGCGCACGTAGATCCGCTCGTGCAGCTCCGACGACAGGTGGGTGCCGGCGAGGGCTCCGGCGGGCAGGAGCATCTCGCTGATCTCGGGAGCGTCGGTGTAGACCGTCCTCACCGTGAAGGAGGAGTCCACGGCCGCTCCGGGGAAGCGGACGCGCAGCCGCGACCCGAGCCCGGCCCCGTGACGAGCGGCCAGCGAGTCGCTGATGGCGACCTCGCGCGTGCCCAGGTCGCGCGGCGGCCGACCGCGTACGGACAGGTCAAGGACCTGGGCGATGTCGCCGGTGACCATGGTCGCGAAGAGGGGCGGCGGGCTCTGGTCCGGCGGCCGGCGCTCCGCAGGCCCGGCCGCGGACACGGCCGCCGGTACCGAGCCGACGCCGACCGCAGCGGACGTGCCGTCTCGTGCCAGGACGCGGCGCCGTAGGTCTTCCGACAGCGCGCCGGCTCCGGCGACGGGCTGCAGCACGTGGTCGGCACGGATGTCCTTGACGGCCGCCGCGGCCACTTTCCAGTTGTAGAAGAGTTGCGTGCTCATGACCACGCCCACCAGCGTCACGCCGAGCGCCAGCGACGCCACCGCACCGCCGTACCTGCGGTGGTTGAAGACCACGCCGGAGACCGCGAGGTAACCGCTCACCCGTGACGCGCGGGCGACGCCGGGCCGTACCAGCCTTCCCGCGACCAGCACGCCCCACGGCGCGAGCAGCCCGACCGCGGCGACGGACAGGCCCAACGTGGCGAACTGGAGGAGCATCAGGCCGGGCCCGTCCAGCGCGAACAGGTCCCACAGAAGGGCCACGGACAGGCCGCCGGCGCCTGCCAGCAGCGTCAGTCCGGTCACCAGCCGGCCCGTGCCGAGCCGCCGGCCCTCCGCGGGAGCCTCACCCAGCGCGTCGCCAGGACGGACGCGCAGCGCATGGCGTACCGAGATCAGGCTCCCCGCCAGGGCCATGGCCAGGGTGAGCGCGAGCATCCACACCATGGGCTCCGGGCGGTAGCCGACCTCGAACGCCACGCTGAGCGCACCGGAGTCGCGGAAGCGCGCCGCGACGGCGGGAGCGACGAGCATGCCGAGCGGGACCGCCACGGCGGTGGCCACGACCGAGAGCAGCACTCCTTCGGCGATGAGCATGCGGCTGATCTGCCAGGGCCGGGCACCGATGGCCCGCAGGACGGCGATCTCCGTGCCGCGGCGCCGGATCGACACTCCGATGGCGGTGGCGATCATGCCGGTCGAGACCAGGGCCGTGATCCACACCGTGAACCACAGGGTGTTGAACCCGCCGGCGGGGGACACGAGGTTGTTCTCCTGCCCGCCGCGGTCCGCGCCGACGGCGACGGTCATGACCCGCGGGCCGTTCGCGTTGTACGGCTCGACCGCCCGCGCCACGGCCGCTCGCAGCGCCTCCGTTCCGACACCGGTCCGGGGGAGGACCCCGAGCGTGTCGGCGCCGCGCCGGCCCCCGAGCAGCTCCGCGACGCTGTCGTCGGAGAAGAACAGCGCCGACTGGAAACGCAGGGCCGGGCGGGCCGCGGCCACGCCGACCACTTCGTGGGAACGGACGGTTCCCGCCACCGTGATCTCAACCCGGTCCCCGGCTCCGACCCGTGCGGCGGCGGCCACCCGCGTGTCGACCACCACCTCGCCTGGGGCCAGGGGCGGCCGGCCGTGCCGCAGCTAGAACGGCGTCAGCCGGGCACTCGACCAGCCATGTCCCCACGGCCACGGGTTCTGGTCTCCGGGCACCCGTACCGGAGTCCCGAGAACGGACAGCCCGGCGGGGAAGCTGTGCTCGGGAACCGTCGCCGCCACCTCCGGGAGCGCCTGCACCGCTGCGACCAGTCCGGGCGAAATCGCCCCTCCGGCCGTGCCGACCACCAGCGGGACGTCCGCGTACCGCTCCACCGGGGCCTTCTGCCGGTCCGTGGTGTCGACGACGAACCACAGAGCTCCGACAGCGGTGGCCGCGACGACCAGCGTGATCAGCGTGCCGACCAGACTCCCCGGATGCCATCTCAGCGTCCGCCACGCAAGCCACGTCATCCCGCGCCACCTCGCGCTCGTCGATCCACGCGTCCAGCGTCTCGCTCTCCCTGGCGTGGTTCTTCGTCTGCGGGGAGGATCGCCGTGTCAGACCCGGGTCACTCCGGACAGGCCGGAGAGGACCGTGGTACCGCTTCGGGGGATCAGACGGTCTGACGCCGCGGTTCGGCGGGCGGCCGTGTTCACCTCCTGAGCCACACCCGGAGGGGGCCGATCGGGGTGAAGCCGTGGCTCAGGGCGGCCTCCGGGTCGCTCTCGTAGCCGACCAGGGGGCGGCCGGGGAACAGGGAGGCCGCCATCGCGACCGTGCCCGCCCACGCGGTGTCCAGGTCGCAGCCGGAGGCGAACACGTTGGAGACGCCCGCCACCGCACCGCTCGCGGTGAGCACCGAGCCGCAGACGATCTCACCGTCGATCCGGCCGCACAGGATCTCCACGTGGTCGAGGAGCGAGGCCGGGAAGAGGCCGTTTACCTCGCCGAAGGCCGTCCGCTCCCAGTCGGCGAGCGTGGCCGCGTCGCCGACGACCTCCCACCCGATTCCCGCATCCGGGCGCTGCCGGGCCGCCGGGCCGGTCCGGGCGGGAGCGGAACGCCACAACCACTGGGCTTCGAACAGCACGTCGAAGCCGGGCAGGTCGAGGGTGGCGAAACTGTCCTTGACCGAGGCGCCGGGGCCGGAGTCGATGCGGTCGAGCACGTCGGCCGCCGTCGCGGCGGGAGAGAGGGTGACGGCGTCCGGATAGAAGAGCGGGGCCCTGACGGCGTTCGTCCAGGCCCTGCCCGTGAACGTGCCGGGAGAACCGTGGACGCGGCACATCAGGTCGCACCACTCGGCGTTGTCGCGAACCGCCTCCGCCAGCCGGTCGATCACGCTCTGCTCCTCTTCGTGCGTCTGGTCGGTGGCGCGGTGAGCGGGTCCTCGGGCCACGGGTGCTTCGGGTAGCGGCCGCGGAGTTCGGCGCGTACGGACCGGTAGCCGTCCCGCCAGAACGACGCCAGGTCCGCCGTGACCGCCACCGGCCGGCCCGCCGGGGAGAGCAGGTGCACCAGGACCGGCACACCGGATATTTCCGGTGTCTCCTGCTGGCCGAACAACTCCTGCAGCTTCACCGCCAGCACCGGCTGCTCCCCCGAGTAGTCCACGCGGATGCGGGAACCGCTCGGGACCTCGACGCGTTCGGGAGCGGCTGCCTCCAGCCGCTCGCTCCACGGGATCAGGCGCCGCAGCGCCGAGGCCACGTCGATGCGTTCGAGGTCGGCGCGGCAGCGGGACCTGGACAGCTCGGGTTCGAGCCACTGATCTGACAGGTCGAAGAGCGCGTCCATCGAGGGCCAGGGCAGGCCGATCGCGCGGTGGCAGAAGGCCAGGCGGTCTCTGAGATCCCTGGCCTGCTTCGTCCAGGTCAGTACGTCTTCCGTGCGCAGGCCGTACAGGATGGCCTCGCGGACGTCGGCGTCCTTGAGCGGCGTGGAGGAGAGCTCGATGGCTCCCAGGCGCTCCACCCGGCGGGCGGACACGTCACCGCGGCGCTCGCCCGGCGGGACCCGCCAGGCCACCTCGTCCTCCGTGGTGACGGGATGGACCAGCCTGGCGGTGGCCTCGTCGATGACGACCGCCTGCCTGATGCGGGCCGAGGCCGACCCGGCCGGGCGGTCGGCCACGGCGATGGCCAGCCAGGGGGCGTTGGCCAGCTTCGAACCCTCGGCGAGCTGGGCCCGCGTGCCTGACGCCATGAGATACCCGCCGCCCCGCCTGCGCGCCACCCGCTCGGGAAACGCCAGCGCCACGGCCACCCCCGCCAGCGCGTCATCCGCCCCCGAGGCTCGCGCGTGCGCGGACGGCCCCGCGGGTCGTGCGTGATCGGCCGGTCCTGCGGTTGGTGCGTGTTCGGCCGGTCCTGTGGTTCCGTCGCGGGCAGACGGCCCCGCGGGTTCGTCGTGGGTGGGCGGGCCGGACGTGGCGGCGGTGCGCCGGAGGCGGGCGGACTCCTGGCGCCAGCGGGCCGCGTACTGGGTGCCGCCGCGCCGGGCCGTACGCCAGAGCTCCACCAGGTCGTCGCCCGCGTCGCGCGGCGGCTGCTCCGACATCAGGGCCACCACCTCGGCCGCGCGCGGCCCGAGGTCGAGCAGGGCGCGGGCCAGGCGCGGGTGCACGCCGGCGAGCGCCATCCGCCGCCCCCGGCCGGTCACCCGCCGCCCTTCCACGGCACCGAGAGCCTCCAGGACCCGGGTGGCGGCGGACATCGCGGCGGCCGGCGGCGGGTCGAGGAGCGCCAGGCCGGAGGCGTCCGGCGTGCCCCAGCAGGCCGCCTGCAGCGCGAACCCGGTCAGGTCGGCCAGCACGATCTCCGGCCGCGGGTGGTCGGCGAGGCGCTCGTGGTCGGCGGCCGGCCAGCAGCGGTAGACCGCGCCGGGCGCCTCCCGGCCCGCTCGCCCGGCCCGCTGGTCGGCCGACGCCTTCGAGACCCTGACCGTGGTGAGCGAGCCGAGGCCGCGGGCGTGGTCGGTGCGCGGCTCGCGGGCCAGCCCCGAGTCGACCACCACCCGCACGCCGGGGACGGTCAGGCTCGACTCGGCGACCGACGTGGCCAGCACCACCCTGCGGGCCGTGCCGGGCGACAGCACGGCGTCCTGGACGCGGGCCGGAGCCTGGCCGTGCACCTGCATGACCTCCACCCCGGCACCCGCGAGCAGCCCCGCGACCTTCGCGATCTCGCCCACGCCGGGCAGGAAGCACAGCACGTCGCCGTCCCGCTCCGCGAGCGCCACGCGCACCGTCGCGGCGACGTGGGAGAGCAGGGCGGGATCGACGCGCAGGCCGTGCGGCGGGGTGATCGGGCGCGGCGGCGGCGCCCACACGGTCTCGACCGGGTGCGTGGCGCCGGTGGCCGCGACGACGGGCCCGCCGAGCAGCAGCGACCACGGGCCCGCGTCAGCGGTGGCGGACGTGGCCAGCAGCCGCAGGTCGGGCCGGAGCGTGTCGCGTACGTCGAGGAGGAACGCCAGCGCGGTGTCGGCGTCGAGGTGGCGCTCGTGGCACTCGTCGAGCATGACCGCGTCGACCCCGGCCAGCTCCTGGTCCCGCTGGAGGCGCTGGAGGAGCACGCCGGTGGTGACGACCTCGACCCTGGGGTCGGCGCCGGTGTGGCGCTCGCCGCGGATCGTGTAGCTCACGCCCATGCGCCGGGCCGCCGCGCGCACGGCCAGGCGCCGCGGCTCGGCCACCAGCACCCGCATCCCGGTCTCGGCCAGGGCCAGCGGGACGACCGTCGTCTTGCCGGTGCCGGGCGGGGCGGTGAGCACGGTGGCGCCGTGCCGGTCGAGCGTGCCGAGCAGCTCGGGCAGGACGTGGCGGATGGGCAGGTCGGGGCCGGTCATGCGGTCGGGTCAGCGCCGGCCGCGCTCGCCGGACGCGGTGAGGGCCGGGTCGTCACCGGACGCTGCGGGGGCCGGCGCGTCGCGGGACGCGGTGAGGATCGAGTCGAGCAGGCCGGGGAAGCGGGCGTCGAGGTCGTCGCGGCGCACGCTGATGTATTTCAGCCGGCCTTCCTGCTCGGTGCAGACGACGCCGGCCTCCCTGAGGGTGCGGTGGTGGTGTGAGGCCGTCGACTTGTGCACGCCGAGGTGGTCGCCGGCCTCTCCGCAGGTCATCCTGCCGGCCGTGGCCAGCCGGGCGACGATCTTCAGCCGGATGGGGTCGGACAGCGCCCGCAGGACCTCGGTGAGCTCGATGTCCTCCGTCGCCGGGTGCGGGAGCAGGCGCATGGATCCCATCCTATCTCCGTCGCATTGTTTGACGACCGTAAAACAATGCGACAGTTGGATGTGCGTCCAACTGTACAGACGGAGGCTCCCTTGAGCACACGGCTCTACCCGCTGGCCGCCGGAAATTTCGCGATCGGTACGGGCATGTTCGTCACCGCCGGCCTCTTGCCGCCCATCTCGGCGGACCTCGGCATCTCCACGGCGGCGGCCGGCCAGCTCATGACCGTGGCCGGCACCGTGTTCCTGGCCCTCGTGCCCGTCGCGAACCTGGCGTTGCCCGTCGCGCTGGTGTGGGCGTTCCTGTGGAGCGCGCTCGGCTGGCTGCTCGCGCCCGCTCAGCAGTTCAGGACCGTCGCCGCGGTGCCGGACAACGTCTCAGTCGGGCTGGGCCTGCTGTCTTCGGCTCAGTATCTCGGGTTGTTCGATGGCTGGGCTGGCCGGCGGCGCGGCACGATCGCCGCCAAGGAGAGCTCGCCCGTCAGGTAGCGCTGGACGCCTGGTACGAAGCTCTGCGCGGTGCGGTTGCGATGCCGGTCATCCCCCCACCGACTTGAAGCCGCCCACCTGATCGATCGCGGATCCGCTGGGCAGGTAGCGGTTGGCCCCGGTGCAGTCGGTGTTCTGCCAGAGACGCTGCAAAGCACCGGTGCGGTTGTAGGCCGACTGGTAGGGGACGGCGGTCCACCTGCAACTCCCCGGTGCGGTCTCCGGTGCGACCATCTTAAGGCCGGTGAAGTTCGCCCCCTGCCACAGGCAGATACGGCCGACAGGACAGTCGAGGGCCTGTGCTTCCACGGGGGACACCGGCCTCGGTGCCGGATCGGCGTATGCCGCCTGCGAAGCTCCCACGGATGTCAGCGTGGCGACGATGGAGATCGTGGCCAGAGTCCTCATCGTGAGTTTCGGCGTTCTCAATGATCTGCTCCTTCTAGGTGAGTTGTTCGGCGGATTGACCCGCTGAAGCAGATCCTGCGTTGTTTCACCCTGGGCGCCCCAGGGCGATCGCCGGACATCCTCCGGACAGATTTCCGCTTACGCCCTGATGGCTCTCCGCCTCGCCCGCGAATCCATACCCGAGCCGGCGAAACACCTGACCACAGAGGGGTCCGTTCCCGCATGGGAGGGTGGGCGGCGTGGCTCGTGCCCGGGCCGGTTCGTCCGGTTGCTGAACCGGATCGGCGCGGGCGGCGCGGGCGGGAGGCGGGCAGTACTCGCGCACGGCGTCGCCCGGCCCGTACGGTGTCCGTGATGGAGTGAACTTTCCGCCGTGCCGCCAAGCGTACGGTTGTCATATTTTGTTCTTCCGAGGACGCAGGTGTGGCCGACCGCAGGAGAGGTGCGCATGCCGCCGGCACCACGTGAGGATGGCGAAGAAGCGGCCGCCCTGCTGCGGGCCTGGCGCGAGCGGGCGTTGCTGACTCAGGAGCAGCTGGCGGAGCTGGCCGGGCTCAACGAGCGCACCGTGCGCCGGCTGGAGGCGGGCGAGCTGCGACGCCCGCGCAGCACGTCGATGCGGCTGATCGCCGAGGCATTGGAGCTGTCCGAGCAGGAGAGGGCGGCCCTCATCCGGGCCACGACGGGGGCGCCGGGCAAGCCCGGCCTCGGCCGGGTGCGACCGCAGCAGTTGCCGGCCGACGTGGCGATGTTCATCGGCAGGACACGGGAGCTGGCCGTGCTCGACGACGTGGACGGCGCGGCCACCGTCGTGATCACGGCCATCGACGGCATGGCCGGGGTCGGCAAGACCGCCCTCGCGGTCCGTGCCGCTCACCAGCTCGCCCCCCGCTTTCCCGACGGCGATCTCTTCATCGACCTGCACGGCCACACCCGTGACGTGGCTCCGGCAGATCCGGCCGACACGCTGGCGCGCATGCTCGGCGCGCTGGGGGTTCCGGGGGAGTCGGTGCCGCGCGATCTCGACGACCGGGCGGCGCTCTTCCGCACGGTGCTGGCCGGCAGGAAGATGCTGATCGTGCTGGACAACGCCGCCGACGAGGCGCAGGTGTGGCCGCTGCTGCCGGGCGCGGGCGAGTCCCTGGTCCTGGTGACGAGCCGGCGGCGGCTGGTCGGCCTCGACGGCGCGCGTACGGTGTCGGTGGACGTGCTGCCGCTCCCCGACGCGGTCGCCCTGTTCGTCCGGACGGCCGGGGCCGATCGGGTGGCGGGCGTGCCGGGCGAGGCGCTGGCCGAGGTGGTGCGGCGGTGCGGGCTGCTGCCGCTGGCCATCCGGCTGGCCGCCGCCCGGCTGAAGGCCCATCCGTCCTGGCAGGTCGATCACTTGCTCGCCCGCCTCGAGGAGCAGCGGCGCCGGCTGAGCGAGCTGCATGCCGGGCAGCGCAGCGTCACGGCCGCGCTGGAGCTGTCCTACCGGGAGTTGCCCGGCGACGTGCGCTGGGCGTACCGGTTGCTGGGCCTCGACGCCGGCACGGACATCACGGCCGACGCGGCCGCGGCCCTGCTGGACACGCCGGTCACGCGTGTCGGGCGGCTCCTCGACCAGTTGCAGGAGGTGCATCTCCTGCAGGAGCCGGTGCCCGGCCGCTACCGGTTCCACGACCTGGTCCGCGCGCACGCCGCGGCCACGGCCGAGGCGGAGGAGCCGGCGGACGACCGGCGCGAGGCGCTGACCCGGCTGCTCGACCACTATTGCCGGGCCGCCACGGCGGCGATGGACCACCTCTACCCCTACCACGCCGACCTGCGGCCAAGCCTCCCGACCGCCGCCGCCTCGGACACCGCACCAGCACCCGGCACCGTGTCGATGCCCGACGCGGGCGCGTGGCTGGACGCGGAGCTGGCCAACCTGCTCGCGCTCGCTCAGCAGGCCGCCAGGCATGGGCTGCACCGGCATGTCCGGCACCTGTCGGACACCCTGCACCGGGGGCTGCGCACGCGCGCCCGGTTCGCCGACGCCGAGCACCTCCACACGGGCGCTCTGGAGGCCTGCCGCGCCGCCGGAGACCGCGTGGGCGAGATGGAGGCGCTCATCGGGCTGGGCGACATCGGCCGCCTGCGGACCCGTTACGACCAGGCCACTGAGGACATCACGCGTGCCCTCGACATCGCGCGGGCCGTGGGGCATCGGGTGGGCGAACTGCGCGCGCTGAACGGGCTCGGCATGCTCTGCGCCAGCCGGGGACACTACGAACCCGCCATCGGCTACTGCGCGCGGGCTCTGGAGATCGCCGGCGCGATCGGCCACCGCAGCGGTGAGCTGGACGCGCTGATCGGCTCCGGCAACGTCCACCGGCTGATGGGGCAGCACGAGCAGGGCGCCGCCAACCTGGCCGGAGCCCTCGGCATCGCCCGCTCGATCGGCAATCGTACGAGCGAGTCGGCGGCGTTGATCGGGCTCGGCCACATCAACCTCGTCCGCGGCGCGTACGGATCGGCCACCGACTACCTCACCCAGGCCCTGACGCTGACCCGCCGCACCGGCCACCGGCTGAGCGAGATCAACTGTCTTACCGGCCTGGGCCACCTCTATCGCGTCCGCGGCCGGTACGAGCAGGCCCGCGACTGCTACCAGCAGGCCCTCGACCTCGCACGCGAGTTCGGCAACCGCAACTGGCAGTTCGAGGCCGTGCACGCCATGGGCCGGCTGGAGCACGACGGCGGCCAGGCGGACCGGGCGCTCGATCACCACCGCCGGGCGCTCGACCTGGCGACGGAGCTGGGCCAGCCGAGCGACCAGGCACGCGCGCACGACGGCATCGCCCGCGCCCACGGCACGCTGGGCCGGCCCGACCTGGCCCGCCGTCACTGGTCGGCCGCGCTGGCCATCCTCACCTCGCTCGGCACCGACCGGACGGAGGAGAGCGGCGTCGACGTCGGGTCCATCCGCGCCCGCCTGGACGGGATGGCGGCCGGGGGCGAGATCGCGGACGGGTGAAGCGGCGCTGCTGTTCGCGCCGCCCGCCTTCCGGGGCGCCGCCGCTCGGGGACGTCGGCCAGAATGGTTGCCGTGCCCGACGACAACGACCCCCGTGACGAGTCCGTGCCCGCCGGCGCCCCGGAGTCCGAAGGCGCCCCCTTACCGCCCGAGACCGACCCGCGTGACGAGCCCGCGCCCTTCGGGGCCGTCGTCCTGCTGACGGCCGGCTCCGCGGTGGCGGTCATGGTGATCTCCGCGTTCATGTCGGACCCGCCGGGGATGAGGTTCCTCCTCGGCGGCCCGATCGCCCTCGTGGTCTTCGAGGTGGTCGCCAACGAGGTCTGGTGGCGGCGCTGGTGGGGCGCGATCCCGGGCGCGATCGGCGGCCTGGCCTGCTATTTCGAGGGCCGCGCCGCGCTGTCCGACCTCGTCGGCGACGCCTGGAGCCACCCCGTCGCGTACGTCGCCGCCTGGACGTTGTTCGCCGCCGTCTTCGCCCTGTGCAGCCGCTATCCCCGCACCCTCAGCCGTTGGCCGGGATCCACCCCAACGTGACCGCCAGGATGACGAAGAACCCGAGGATGATCCGGTAGATCACGAACGGGGTGAAGCGGTGGGTGCTGATGTATCTCAGGAACCAGGCCACGGCCAGGTAGCCGACGGCGAACGAGATGACCGTGGCCAGGATGGTGGGCCCCCACGCGGGGGAGGGGCCTTCGCCGATCTCGCGGAGTTCGTACACGCCTGAGGCCAGGACGGCGGGGATCGCCAGCAGGAACGAGTATTTCGCGGCGTCCTCGCGGCGGTAGTCGAGGAGCAGGCCGGCGGTGACCGTGCCGCCCGAGCGGGACACGCCGGGGATCAGGGCGAGTGCCTGGGCGCACCCGTAGACGAGGGCGTGGGGCAGGCTCAGGTGCTTTTCCAGCGTGAGCTTGTTGCGGGCGGTGCGGTCGGCGAGCCACAGGATGCAGGCGAAGACGATCAGCGTGGTGCCTACCAGCCGCAGGTCGCGGAAGACGGTCTCGATCTGGTCTTTCAGCAGCACGCCGAGGATGCCGATGGGCAGCGACCCGGCGATGATGTACCACCCCATGCGGGCCGCCCAGTGGCCGCGCAGCTCCTTGACGAACAGGGAGCGGGTCCAGGTGGAGATGATGTCCCAGATCTCCTTGCGGAAGTAGATGAGCACGGCCGTCTCCGTGCCGAGCTGGATGACCGCGGTGAACGCCGCGCCCGGATCCTGCCAGCCGGCGAAAGCGGAGACCACACGGATGTGGGCGCTGGAGGAGATCGGCAGGAACTCCGTGAGCCCCTGGATCAGCCCCAGCACCACCGCTTCTAGCCAGCCGATCACGACGAAACCTTCCGAGAAAGCGGGACTGACGAGGTGAGGTTAGCGGAAACGGGGGCCGAGAAGTTGCTGGCGTAGCGCGCTCAGCTGGTGGGAGTGCTCGACCGAGCGGGTCTGGTCGAGGGAGTCGAGCGCCAGCAGCAGCGCGTCGGCCACGATGATGCCGGTCAGGGGCTCGCCGGTGATGCCCGTGGGCGTGTGCGGCGCCGCGAGTGCCGCGTCCACGCGGTCGGCGAACTCGCCGCCGAGCTCGTCGGAGATCAGCACGATGCCCGCCCCCACCGCGTGGGCCCGGTCGATGAGCACCGTGATCTCCTTCAGCCGGCGGCCCGGCTGGAAGATGACCAGCACGTCGCCGTGGCCCAAAGCGAGCAGGTCGTCGGCCAGCGCGAAGCCGGTCGCCGCGGTGGCGCGGGCGCGGTGGCCGCGGCGGCCCAGCTTGAGCGCCAGGTGGCGGGCGGCGGGGTCGGAGGCCCCGGTGCCGAAGACGAGCACGCCCGGCGCGTTGACCAGCAGCTCGACCGCCTTCCTGAACGGCTCCTCGTCGAACAGGCGCCGGCAGTGGTCGATGCGTTCGCGGGCCTCGTCGAAGACCCGCTCCCAGATGCCCGACAGGTCCTGCCCGACGTGGCTGATGCGCTGCTTGAGGCGTATGTCGGGGGCCACCGCCGAGGTGAACTCGGCCGCCAGCGCGCGCTTCAGCCCGGGCAGCCCGCCGAAGCCGAGCCGCTGCATCGTGCGCACGACGGTGGCGTTGCTGGTGCCGGTCGCGGCGCCGAGCTCCTGGGCGCTGGCGAACAGGATCTGCTCGGGCGAGGCGGACACGAGGAACTGGCACACCGCCCGCTCGGCCGGTGACAGCTCGTCCCACAACTGCCTGACCTTGGCTCTGAGCTGCTCGACCGGACCGTGTGTATTTTCCATTACGGCTATTGACTCCTCTGTAGCGATCATTACCCTGTCTTGGAAACGACCGCTACAGACTCGCCGCTTCCTGAAATGAACGTTACAGGCCGGTCGGTCCAAGGAGCACCATTGAGCCTCACATCCCTGCCTCTCGTCGAGATCTCCGGCGCTCCGCGCGAGCGGGGACGCCAGTACGGCGAGCAGGCCCGTGATCGCGTCCGGCGTGCGATGGCCTACTACGCCGAGGCGTTCGGGCACTCCAGCGGCCTGACCTGGGATCAGGTCGTGCAGCGCGCGGCCCGCTGGGTGGAGCCGAGCAGGGCGTTCGCGCCCGACCTGGTCGAGGAGATGGAGGGCATCGCCGAGGGCGCGGGAGTCGGCTTCCTCGACGTCCTGGCGCTCAACGCGCGCGGCGAGATCATCTACGACACCACGTTCAGCTCCATGGAGCCCGACGGGTGCACGTCGTTCGCGCTGATGGGCGAGGCCGCCGGCGACGGCCACGTCTACGCGGGCCAGAACTGGGACTGGCGTGACGGGGTGTCCGGCACGCTGATGGTGCTCAGGGTGGTCCAGCCGGGCAAGCCGACGGTGATCATGCATGTGGAGGCGGGGCAGGTCGGGCGGCAGGGGGCCAACTCGGCGGGCATCGCGCTCAACGCCAACGGGCTCGGCGGGCGCTTCGACGACTCGGTGGGCGTGCCGCAGACGCTCATCAGGCGCAGGGTGCTCGACAGCGACAACCTCAACGCCGCGCTGGAGGCGCTGACCAAACCGCGGGCCCACATCGCGAGCAACGCGCTCGTCACCCACCGCGAGGGCTTCGCGATCGACCTGGAGACCACCCCGGGAGCGGTCGGCTGGATGTACCCGACCGACGGGCTGCTCGTCCACGGCAACCACTACCAGGCGTTCGTGCCGCCGCAACTGGCCGCCTCCTACCGGCCCGGCTCGGCCGACTCGCTGTTCCGGGTGCCGAGAGCCGAAGGCGGGCTGCGGGCCGTGGCCGAGGCGTCCGGCACCGACGAGGCGCGCAAGCGCATCAGGCTCGCCATGTCCGACCACCTCGGCTACCCCGAGTCCCTCTGCACCCACCCCGACCCTGCCCAGCCCGCCGTCAAGCGGTGGGCGACCCTGCTGTCGAGCTGTGTCGACCTCACCACCGGCGACTACCTGATCGCGGCGGGCACGCCCTGCGACCACGAGTACGAGCGCGTGCCCTGGAACCTCTACGACGGACCGCATGGAGAAGTGACCCCGTGAAGAAGACGCTCGCCCTCCTAGGGCTCATCGGTCTCACCGCGGCCTGCGGCGGCCCCGCCGCGACCACCAAGCCGGCCGACCCGGCCAAGCTCACCCTGGTCGACCGCACGGCCAAGGCGGCGGGCCCACTCGACTCCGCCGTCTGGCTGATCGACGAGGAGCCGGGCACCCTCGACCTCGACACCGACGGCGGCACCAGCAACCGCACGATCATGGCCAACGTCTGCGAGCGCCTCATGCAGACCCAGCCCGACATGACGGTCGAGCCCTGGCTGGCGGAGAAGGCCGAGCGGCCCGACCCCAGGACCATGGTGCTCACACTGCGCCAGGACGCCACGTTCCACGACGGCTCGCCGGTCACCGCCGACGACGTCGTGTGGAGCCTCGAACGGCACGCCGGCGAGGGCATGGACGAGTCCGACGAGTTCGAGGACGTCGAATCCGTCACCAAGACCGGCGACCACGAGGTCACGATCGCGTTCAAGAAGCCCAACTCGCTGTTCGACCAGGCCATCGCGGGCGGCGCCGGGATCGTGCTGAACAAGGAGGCCGTCGAGAAGCAGGGCAAGGAGTTCGGCACGCCGGGCCACGACGACGCCTGTAGCGGGCCGTACGAGGTGGCGGAGTGGAAGTCGGGCAGCCACCTCACGATCACCCGCCACGACGCGTACTGGAACAAGGACGTCAAGCCGCTCACCAGGAGCGTCACCTTCAAGTGGGCCGAGGACACGGCGCTGGTCAACAGCCTGGTCACCGGCGAGGCGCAGGGGGCCTACCTGTCCGACACGGGGCCCGCGGTCGCGTTGCAGGACAACCAGGCGGTCAGCGTCGCCTACGGGGCCACCACGCGCGTGTACGTGCTGCTGCCCACCGACCGCGGCGTGATGAAGGACCCGAAGATCCGCCGGGCGCTGTCGCTGGCCGTCGACCGCGCGGGCATCGCGAAGTCGGGCTTCGCCGGGCTGGCCAGGCCGTGGAAGGTGCCGGTCGGGGCCGGCGCCTGGTCGTACGAGAAGGAGGCGTTCCAGGCGGCCTACGACCAGCTCCAGGGCGCCCCCGACACGCCAGACCTCGATGCGGCCAGGAAGCTCGTGCAGGAGGCCGGCGCGCCTAAGGAGCCGATCATCGTGGCCACCAACGGCGAGCAGTCCCGCACGGTCATCGCCAACGCGGTGGTCGACGCGGCCAAGAAGATCGGGCTCACCGCCCAGATCAAGACCGTGCCCGCGTCCGAGTTCGGCAGCTTCTACACCGACAAGTCGCTGCGCGCCCAGGTCGACCTGGTGCCCGACGACTGGTACATCACCAAGTCCGACCCGATCGGCTTCTACGACAACGGGCTGACCGGCTCGGCGAACAACTGGGTCAAGTTCAGCTCCCCCGAGTACGACGAGCTCGTCGCCAGGGCGCTGGAGACCACCGACGACGCGGCCCGCGCCAAGGACGTCATCGAGCTGCAGCGCCGCTTCACCGCCGACATGGTGTGGATCTCGCTGGTCGAGGTGCCCAACGCGGTCGTGCTCGGCGGCAAGGTCACCGGACCGCCCGCCTCGCAGGTCCACATGAGCTATCCGTGGGCGGCCGACCTCGGGGCCAAGGGCTGAGCCGTGGCGGTCCGCAAGCTGGCCGGGCTGGTCGCCACGCTGCTCGCCACCTCGTTCGTGATCTTCGGGGCGTCGTACGCGGCGCCCGGCGACCCGGTCACGTTCCTGGCGGGCGGCAAGGAGAACCTCACCCCCGAATACCTGGCCGCCATCCGCGCCCAGTACCACCTGGACGACCCGTTCCTGGTGCAGTACGCGCGGTGGCTGGGCGACGCCGTGACCGGCGACCTCGGGCGCTCGATGCAGTACAACGACCAGGTCTTCGACCTGATGCTGGCCCGGCTGCCGAGCACGCTCGGGCTGGTGGCGTACGCGTCGGTGCTGTTCGTGGTGTTCGGCGTCGCCCTCGGGGTGCTGGCGGCGGTCCGCGGTGGCCGCACCGACTCCGCCGTCGTCGCCGGCACCACGCTGGCCACCTCGGTGCCGTCGTTCGTCACCGCCGCCGTGCTGATCTCGCTGTTCGGCGTGCAGCTCGGCTGGTTCCCCGTCATGGGCGGCGGGTCGCTGTGGCACCTGACGCTGCCCGCCGTGACGCTCGCGCTGGGCGCCCTCGCGATCATCAGCCGGGTGACCAGGCAGGCCATGGTCGAGCAGCGCGAGCTCGACCACGTGACCGTGGCCCGCGCGTCGGGGCTGGCCGAACGGCTGATCGTCACCAGGCACGTCCTGCGCGGCGCGCTCGGCCCGATCGTGACCATGTGCGGGCTGGTCACCGCCGGCATGCTGGCGGGCACCGTGGTCGTCGAGACCGCGTTCAGCCTCAACGGGATCGGCTCGCTGCTGGTCAAGGCGATCAACACGCACGACTTCCCCGTGACCCAGGCGGTGATGCTGTTCATGGTGGCCGCGTACATCGTGGTGACCACGCTCGTCGAGCTGCTGCAGCCGCTCATCGACCCCAGGGTGAGGAGGCGGGCGTGACCACCGTCGTCTCCGCGCTCTCGCCCGGGCCCGCGCGGCCCCTCGGCTACTGGCTGGCCGGCGGTTTCCTCGGGCTGGTCGTTGCGGCGGCACTGCTGGCGCCGGTGGTGGCGCCGTACGAGCCCGACGCGGTCGACTTCGCCGCCACGCTCGCGCCCATGTCGCCCGGGCATCCGCTGGGCGCCGACCAGTCGGGCCGCGACCTGCTCACCCGGGTCCTGTACGGCGCCCGCACCTCGCTCGTCGGCCCGCTGCTGCTCCTCGCCATCGCCTCCGTCCTCGGCGTCGCGCTCGGCACGCTGGCCGCCTGGCACCGCGGCTGGGTCGACACCGTCGTGGCCCGGCTGACCGACGTCATGTACGCCTTCCCCGGCCTGCTGTTCGTCGTGCTGATCGTGGCCGTCTTCGGCAACGGGATGACCACGGCCGTCGTCGCGCTCGGCCTGGCCTACACGCCGACGATCGCCCGCTACACGAGGAGCGTCGCGCTGGGCGAGTGCGCCAAGCCGTACATAGACGCCTACCGGGTGCAGGGCATGGGCGGCTTCACCATCTGCGTGCGGCACCTGGTGCCCAACATGGCGCGCTCGATCGTCGGCTACCTGGTCGTGCTGTTCGGGGAGGGGCTGATGAGCCTGGCCACGCTGAGCTTCCTCGGGTTCGGGGCGCAACCGCCGTCCTCCGACTGGGGGCTGATGGTCAAGGAGGGGCAGCCGGCGATCGTGCAGGGGGCGTTCCTGCCGGTGCTGGTGCCGGGCGCGGCCATCGCGCTCGTGGTCGTGTCGTTCAACGTGATCGGCGTGCGCCTGGCCGACCGCATGGGCGTGAGGGGGACGTGATGGTGTTGTCCGTCGAAGGGCTGACGATCGGGGCGGGCGGGCGGCGGCCGATCCTCGGCGACGTCTCGCTCACCGTCGGCCGGGGCGAGATCGTCGGCCTGGTCGGCGAGTCCGGCTCCGGCAAGTCCACCCTCGCCCGCTCGGTGCTGCGCCTGCTGCCCCAGCACGCGACGGTGTCGGGGCGGGTGCTGGTCGCGGGCGACGACGTGCTCACGATGGACCCGGGTACGCTGCGCGACCTGCGCGCCACGCAGGTGTCGATGATCTACCAGGACCCGCGCTCGTCGCTCAACCCGGTCCGCAGGATCGGCGACTTCCTCACCGAGCGCATGGTGCACACGCTGGGCCGACCCAAGGCCGAGGCCCGCGCGCGGGCGCTGGAGCTGCTGGCCGCGGTCGGCCTGCGCGAGCCGGAACGGCACCTGCGGCAGTACCCGCACGAACTGTCGGGCGGCATGTTGCAGCGCGTGGTCATCGCCGCCGCGCTGGCCGCCGACCCGGCGCTGCTCCTCGCCGACGAGGCGACCAGCGCGCTCGACGTCACCACCCAGGCCGAGACGCTCGCGCTGCTGCGCCGGGTGCAGGCCGAACGCGAGCTCGGCATGTTGTTCATCACCCACGACCTGCACCTGGCCGCCGCCTTCTGCGACCGGGTGCACGTGTTGTACGCGGGCACGGTCGTCGAGTCGCGGCCGGCCAAGGAACTGTTCGAGGACCCGCGCCACCCGTACACCGCGGGGCTGCTGGCCTGCACGCCCGAGCTCGACGACCCCCGCCCGATCCGCCCGATCCCCGGCAGGCCGCCCTCGCTGGACGACGTGTTCACCGGCTGCCCCTTCGCGGCCCGGTGCACGCACGCCACCGGCGCCTGCGAGGAGTGGCGGCCGGAGCCCGTGACCGTGCCAGGCGGCTGGGCCGCCTGCCGCCTGGTGGAGGCCTGACATGCTCGCCGTACACGCCCTGTGCAAGTCGTACGACGGCGCGGTGGCCGCCGCCGACGTCTCCTTCGAGCTGGCCGCGGGCGGCTCGCTCGGCCTGGTGGGGGAGTCGGGGTCGGGCAAGACCACGATCGCCCGCATGCTCGTCGGTCTGGTCGCCCCCGACTCGGGCACGATCACCGTGGACGGCAGGGCCCGCACCCTCAAGGAGCGCGGCAGGGCCGCCAGGCTGCGCAGGGCCCGCGAGATCCAGATGGTGTTCCAGGACCCGTACGTCTCGCTCGACCCCCGGCTCACCGCGGCCGAGTGCCTGCGCACGGCGCTCGGGCTGCACGGCAGGGACCGCGCACGCGCCGGCGAGCTGCTCGACCAGGTCGGGCTCGGCGCCCGCGAGGCCGGGGCGCGGCCCCACCAGCTCAGCGGCGGCCAGCGCCAGCGCCTGGCCATCGCCAGAGCCCTGGCGGTCGAGCCGTCGGTGCTGGTGCTGGACGAGGCGGTGGCCGCGCTGGACGTGTCGATCCAGGCCCAGATCCTCGAACTCCTCGCCCAGGTGCGCCGCGACTCGGGCGTCGCCCTGCTGTTCGTCAGCCACGACCTGGCCGTGGTGCGCCACCTCTGCGACGACACGCTCGTCCTGCACAGGGGAGTGGTGGTCGAGCAGGGGCCGGTCGCGCGGGTGCTGGCCGAGCCCGAGCACCCCTACACCAGGCTGCTGCTCGACTCGGTGCCCCGGCCCGGATGGGACCCGGCCAGGGTCGTCCGCTGACGATATCCGTACGGCTGCCCGTGGTTGAGATGCGCAATCCGCTATGCGATCGTCTGACCCATGGACCAGCTCGCGGCGCTTCTCGACGGCCCGTGTGCCCGCGGCGCCTTCCTGCTCCGCTCGGTCCTCGCCCCGCCCTGGTCGCTGCGCATCCAGGACGAGGCCCCGCTGTCGGTGATCGCCCAGGTGTCGGGCGAGTCGTGGATCGTGCTCGACGCGGGCGCACCCGCACGCCTGCGGCCGGGTGAGGTCGCGGTCGTCCGGGGGCCGGAGCCGTACACCGTGGCCGACTGCCCCGGCACCGAGCCGCAGGTCGTCATCCACCCCGGCCAGCACTGCGCGACGCCCGACGGGCGGCCGCTCGCCGGGACGATGGACCTGGGCGTGCGCACGTGGGGCAACGACCCCGACGGCGGCACCGTCATGCTGACCGGCACCTACAACCTGGAGGGCGCGGTCAGCAGGAGGCTGCTCGAAGCGCTGCCCCGGCTGATCGTGCAGCCCGGCGGCCCGATCATCGCGCTGCTCACCGACGAGATCGTCAAGGACGAGCCCGGTCAGGAGGCTGTGCTCGACCGGCTGCTCGACGTGCTGCTCATCGCGGTGTTGCGGGCCTGGTTCGCCACCCACGAGGCGCCCGGCTGGTTCCGTGCCATGGGTGACCCGGTGGTGGGCCGGGTCATGCGGATGATGCACAACGACCCCGCCCACCCCTGGACGGTGGCCGGGCTGGCCGCCGAGGTGGGTGTGTCCAGGGCGTCGCTGGCCAGGCGCTTCACCGAGCTGGTCGGCGAGCCGCCGATGGCCTTCCTCACCGGCTGGCGGCTGGCCCTGGCCGCCGACCTGCTGCGCGAGCCCGACACCACGATCGGTTCGGTCGCCAGGAAGGTCGGCTACGGCAGCCCGTTCGCGCTGAGCGCGGCGTTCAAGCGGGTCCACGGCGTCAGCCCGCAGGAACATCGGGCGGGAGCCCCGCTGTGAAGCCGCTGCTGCTGCTCGACGTCGACGGCGTGCTCAACCCCATGGGCCGGCCGACGCCCGACTACCGGCGCTACCGGTGCACGATCGGGGGCGAGGTCTACACCGTGCACCTCAACCCCAGGCACGGTCGCAGGCTGCTCGACCTGGCCATCGCCACCGGGTCCGAGCTGGTCTGGGCGACCACGTGGGAGCAGCACGCCAACGACTGGATCGCGCCCAGGATCGGCCTGCCCTCGCTCCCCGTCATCCCGCTGACCACCGACCCCCCGAGCGAGCACGGCGAGATGTTCAAGACCCCGCACGTGGCCGCCTACGCCGGGCGGCGGCCGTTCGTGTGGTTCGACGACCAGGTGTGGGCAGAGGACGAGGACTATCTCAGGGTGCGTCAGGGGCTGACCGACTTCCTGCTCATCCACGTGGACCCGATGCGGGGCCTGACCAGCCGACATCTGGGCATGGCCCGTGAGTGGCTGACCCTTACAGGGTTTTCTCAGGGTTCCTGACGGGAGTCCGTCGGGCTCCTCGTCCGTTGTACGGGTAGGTCGTAACCACACGGAGGCATAGCATGTACCGCTCAAGAGAGCACAGGATTCTGGCCGGCGTCTGCGGCGGTCTCGCCGACAAGATGGGCCTTCCTCCCACCCTCGTCCGGATCCTCTGGCTGCTGCTCTCGCTCATCCCGGGGCCGCTCTGGGTGGTCTACGTGGCGATGTGGATCCTCGTCCCCGAGGAGCCGAAGGGCTACCGGGCGGCGTAACCCTCGGGGCGCCGGTCGTCGGTTCCGGGGGCGCCGATCTCGCGCCGGTGGCGTTCGTGACCGAGGCGTCCCCGAGTGGCCGCGATGACGACCAGGGCCAGGGCGATCTGCAAGGGCGCGCGGACCTGGCCCAGAGCGCCGAGTACATCCGCGCCGGCGAAGAAGCCCTGCACCACGAAACCCACGCAGTTGGCGGTCGCGTGGTGCAGCATCGCTATGAGCAGGCTGCCGCGCGTGTTGTTGAACAGCCACGTGAAGGTCACCGCTCCTGCGGTGACGCCGGCCGTGAACCACGCGAACACGACGAGCATGCCCGGCAGGTCCGGCGGGCTGCCGTTGTAGCCGGGAACCAGCAGGAAGACCGGCAGGTGCCAGATGGCGTGCAACGCCCCGAGCAGCAGCGATCCGGGCAGGGGTCCGAGGCGCTCCTGAAGGCCCGGCAGAGCGAAGCCGCGCCACCCCGGTTCCTCGCCGAGAGGGCCGCCGAGCACGAGGATGTGCGCGAAGGCGCCCAGGTACGTCAGGCCGAACCCCAGGGTGGGAGCTCGCAGGACGTCGAGCGTGCCGGCATGGGCCAGAACGGCGGCCACGACGAGCAGGGGCCAGCCCACGAGGACCGCGACGTACCACAGCGGGGAGACCCGCCACAGGACGAACCGCCTCAGGAGGCGGAGCACGCCCGCCCTGCCCTGCGTGACCGCCGTCATGACGAAGGCGGACAGGCACGGCCCGATCAGCGGTCCCAGGGTTCCGCCGACTCCCATCATGGGGAGCCGCAGAACGCCGAACGCCAGGCCCATCCAGCACCAGGACAGGGTGAAGGTCATGAGGAAATAGCCGGTGAGGGGATGATCCCTCATGAGCCGGGCCACTCGGTGCCAGGCTCCTCGTCCGCTGTGACGGACTTCAGCGTCTTCAGCGCTGGGCGGGTGTTCCATCTGGCTGCTCCTTCCGTCCGGCTCCCTTCCGAGGGGCCGGTGTCGAGGAGGCAGTCTTCTGAGGTCGCGCTAACAGCGGCGTAACAGCCGGGCGTTCACGGCGTGGTGGCCCGGCTCCGATTCCGGAGCCGGGCCACGGCTGCGCCGGGCCGGAACCCGCGGCCCTCCCTTTTGACGCAGTTCCCTTGACGAGCCCGTTACGGCGTGACGTTCCAGTCGACGAGGGTGCAGGGCTTGACCGGACCGGCGATCACCTGAGCCTTGAAGCGCGCGGTGATGTTCGGCTCACCGGAGCCCTCCTTGTTCTCGGAGAACTCCATCACGAGGGTCTGGCCCTTGGCGACGTACCGGGGGTCGATGTCGACGCCTCCGGTCCGGACGCGGGCGGCCTTGTAACTCACGGACTTGCGGAACTCCTCGATGCCGCCCGGTTCCCCGCTGACGACCGCTCCGCGCCCCGGCTCGCACTGCTTGCCGATCGGCACATAGCTGACGTCGGCCTGGACGCCGGCCTCGTGGAGGTCGGCCTCCAGCTTGTCGGCGTCCCTGAACTCGTTGATCTCGACGCTGATCGTGCCGTCGGTGTTCGTGCTCACGGCGTACGCGGGTGTCCCGGTGCCGGTCAGCAGGGGTACGGCGATGGCGGCCGCGGCGGCCATTCCGGCCACTGCCAGTACGGACTGCGTGCGGGTGAGGCGACGACGCCGGTCGGCGCGGGCGGCGATCTCGGTCTTCAGATCCATCAGCAACTGCTCCTCGAAGTTCATCGTGCTCCATCCATGACGAAGGACAGGTTGCGTAGCGTCCGGCGGGCGCGATGCAGGCGTACCTTGGCGGCGCCCTGACGGATGCCGAGGGCGTGCGCCGCCTCCGTGACCGTGAGCTGGTCGATGGCGACCAGCTCCAGCATGGCTCGCTCGCCCTCCGGCAGTTCCTCCATGGCCGCGAAGGCCTTCCTGGCGTCCCGCTCCGCGTCTATGCGCTCTTCGAGCCTGGCGACGTCGTCGGCGGCCAGTTGCCGGCGGCCGTTCATCCGGTCCGTCAACTGGTGCTGCCGGTAGACCCGCCGTCGCTCGGCTGAGATCGTGTTGCGGGCCACGCCGTACAACCAGGCGATCTCCGTGCCCAGGTCGGCCCGGTAGGTGTGGGCCGAGTCGAGCACCGCGACGAACACCTCGGCCACCAGGTCCGCGACCGTGTGCGGGTCGTCGACGCGGCGGGCGAGGAAGCGGGTGACGGCATCGACATGTCGCCGGTAGAAGGCCTCGAAAGCCGCAGGGTCCGTGGCGATCTTCGGCTGTTTGCGACGCACCGGCCATGCTCCCTTCGTCGATTGACACCCCTGCTTGGTGAGAAGTGGCCGAAGGGTTACAAGAGTGGTCGTTCGGGGCGCGTGCTGTGTGGCTTCGGCGGCGGCTTATCCTCGAAGTCATGAGGGCTAGGCCGCTGACGCTCATCGAGGATGAGCTCGTCGACTACGACAAAGCTATGGAGCGCATGACCGACCTGGTCGGGCAGCGCCAGCGGGACGAACGACCGGACACACTCTGGCTGCTGAGCCACCCCTCCGTCTACACGGTCGGCCGCCGCACCCCGCTCGACCACCTGCCCGACCCGGCGCGCGGCATCCCCGTGGTCGAGACCGGGCGCGGCGGGCAGCTCACCTACCACGGGCCCGGGCAGCTGGTCGGCTACCTGATCGTCAAGCTCGACGACGACCAGGGCATCGTCGACTACGTCCGCGAGGTGGAGCTGCGGATGGTGGAGGCGCTGGGCAAGCTGGGCCTGCCGGCCGAGCGCCGCGACACTCCGCCCGGCTCCGAGCTGCTCACCGGCGTCTGGACGGCCGGGACCGGCCGCAAGGTCGTCTCCATCGGGATGCGGCAGAGCCGGGGCGTCACGAGCCACGGGTTCGCGCTCAACGTCGACGGCGACCTCACGCCGTGGGACTGGGCGGTCGCCTGCGGGATGCCCGACGTCGACATGACCTCGCTCAGGCGCGAGCTGGGCGCGGCTTCGATGGCGGACGTCCGCGCGGCCGTGGCCGCCGCTTTCGAGGCCTCCTGAACGGGGTCAGGCGCGCGGAAACACCTGCACGTCGGCGTTGAGCCCGCTTCCGACCAGCTTGCCGTCACAGGTGAGGAGGGGAGCCTCGAGTGCCTCGGCCAGCGCGAGATAAGAGGCGTCGTACGCGGTGTAGTTGTGCCGCAGTTCCCAAACCCGATCCGAGATGCCCCTGGTTTCGTAACGCGAGATGCTGAGGGCGAGATAGTCGGCCCGTGCCTGCTCTGCCGCGATCGTGGTCAACTTGCCGCCCAGTGCCAGTCCCCGGAGAGCCGAAAGCACCTCCACATCGAGCAGGTGTGGAGCGTGGACGCTTGCCTGAAGGGCGTCAAGCAGCTCCGCGCTCGCCTCGCGACCGGTCAGTGCCTCGACCGCCGACAGCACCCACCACAGCGCGATGCCGATCAGCGCCACGCCCACCGCGATCGGCGCGTAGTTGACCGACGTCCAGGTGAAGCCCGGGTTGCCGGGCACGCCCTCCGGCGAGAACGGCATGACAAAGTTGCCGGGCGGCGGTTCCGTCACCTCGTTCCGGCCGGCTCGCGGACGGCGCCGTCCGCGGTGGCGGGCTTGGCGAGGAAGGCCGTGGCGCCGTCGGAGGACTCCGTGCGGTATCCCTGAGCATGGTAGAGGTTGAGGTTGCGCCGGCTCCGGGCGCCGGTGGCCAGCACGATGCGGCGGCAGGAGGCGTCGGCCGCGGCTTCGGCCTCGCGGAGCAGCCAGCGCCCCACACCCTGGCCGCGCAGATCGGGGACGACGCCGAGGCGGCTCACGTGCCAGTCGTCGTCCACGCGGCGCGTGCGCACCATGCCCAGGAGGCGGCTGTCCCGCCACAGGCCCGTGGCCTGCCAGGTGGCCAGCCACGCGCGGACCTGGTCCAGCGACTCCCCCAGGGCGGGGATGGCCAGGGTGTCGTTGGCCAGCGCCTCCTCCAGCCAGCAGCAACGCTGGAGCACCAGGACCTCCGGGGCGTCGTCCGGGGTCAGCGCTCTCACGTACGACCCCGGCACCGGCCCAGGATCTGAGCGGGTCCGCTCGCGCATCGGGCGCAGCGCGTGGGCGAGGCGGGCGAGCTCGTCCAGGACGCCGATGGCGGCCCGGTCGCGGCCGGCGTCCGGGCGCACCCGTCCGTCGTCGAGGGCGTCGGCGATGCGCAGGGCGACCGTGGCGCCCAGCGGTACCAGCCGCAGCGTGGTCACCACCTGCTTGGCGTGCTGGACCGACCGGGTGCCCGCCGAGGTGTTGCCGTAACTGACGAACCCCATCGGTTTCCACGCCCACTCCCGGCCCAGGTAGTCGAGGGCGTTCTTGAAGGCCGCCGGCATGCCGTAGTTGTACTCGGGGCTGACCGCGATGAAGCCGTCCGCCGCGTCCACCATCGCGCTCCACCTCTTGGTGTGCTCGTGCCGGTAGAGGCCGGACGCCGGCTCTTCCTCCTCGTCCAGGAACGGCAGGGCGAGGTCGCCGAGGGCCACCGGCAGCAGCTCCACGCCCAGCTCCGTCGCCCGTGGCGTGATGGCGTCGATCAGCCACTGGCCGACCGCCGGGCCGAGGGCGCCGGGACGAGTGCTGCACATGAGGACGAGGACCCGCAGAGGTTTCGTTGACATGGAAATGAACCTAGCTGGTAACTTGTTTACATGTCAAAGAAAAGCTCGGGAGAGACCGTGCGCTGGCTCGACGCGGACGAGGAACGCGCCTGGCGCGCCCTGCGCCGCATGATGATCGCGATCCAGTCGCGCACCATGCACGACCTGGCCGCGATCGGCCTGTCAGAGCCCGACTACGAGGTGCTCAGCACGCTTTCCGAGCGCCCGGGCCGCACCAGCACGCTGCACGAGCAGGCCGCCAAAATGGGCTGGTCGCGCAGCCGCCTGTCGCGGCACGCCACCCGCATGGAGACCCGCGGTCTCGTACGGCGCGAGCCCGACCCGGACGACGGCCGGGGCTGTTATCTGGTCCTCACCGAGCACGGCATGGAAACGCTCGAGGAGGCCGCCCCGGCCCACCTGGAATCGGTCCGCCGCCACGTCATCGACCGGCTCTCGCCCGCGGACCTGTCCGCGCTGGAAGGCATCGCCCGCAAGCTGGAGGAACCCGCGTGAGCAGCGCCGGAGAGAGCGGGCCGCGCCGCTGCGCCGAGCCGTGGGTGCGGCCCGCGCGAGCCGTACCCACGGTGAGCGTCAGGGGACGGGGACCTCGTCGATCGTGCGGCGGGGGCCCGTGAACCAGTGGCGGGCCGACAGCACCCACCACAGCGCGATGCCGATCAGCACCACGCCCACCGCGATCGGCGCGTAGTTGACCGACGTCCACGTGAAGTCCGGGTTGCCGGGAACGCCCTCCGGAGAGAACGGCATGACGAAGTAGATCGAGACGATCACGATCTCGACGCAGGCGATCCAGCACAGCGCCTTGTACTTCCTGCCGAGCGTCCACGGGCCGGGGGTGAAGGCGTCGCCCATGCGCAGGCGGAGCCAGATCGGGATGAGGAACGCCAGGTAGAGCCCGATGACGGCGATCGACACGACCGCGTAGAACGCGACCGGCGTGGTCAGGCCGGGAGGGGCGTAGAGGGCGGGCAGGGTGATCAGCGCGGCGGTGACGCAGCCGCCGAGGATGGCGTTGACCGGGGTGCGGTTGCGGTCGACCCGTGACCACAGCCGCCAGCCGGGGATCGCGCCGTCACGAGCGAACGCGTACGTCATCCGCGACATCGACGTCACGCAGCTCATCCCGCAGAAGAACTGGCCGACCGTGGAGATCGCGAAGATCGCGGTGGCCAGCGGTGACGACAGCGCCGTCTCGAAGATGGCGCCGACGAAGCCGCCCTGCTCGTTGAGCGCGTCCACGTTCGTCGCGGCGAACAGGAACGACAGCAGCAGGATCCATCCGCCGATGGCCGAGTAGAAGATCGACTGCCACAGCCCGCGAGCGGCGCTCTTGGCCGCGCCCTGCGTCTCCTCCGACACGTGCGCGCAGGCGTCGAAGCCGGTGATCGTGTACTGGGTGAGCAGGAAGCCGAGCGGCAGCACGTACAGCCAGAAGGGCAGCCCTTCTGAGCCGGTGCCGAAGGAGCTGTCGTTGGTGCCGCCGAAGACGAAGCCGAGCGACTGGTGGTCGTCCGGCGCGAAGATCAGGATGGCGACGATGATCGCGGCGCCCGCCACGTGCCACCAGACGGAGACGTTCTGCAGCAGCGAGATGAGCCGGTGGCTGTAGATGTTGATGAGGGCGTGCAGCGCGAGGACGATCACGAACAGCAGGAACGCCTGCGGGAGCGTGCCCTCCCATGCTCCGCCGGTCAGCCGGTTGATGGTGATGTTGAGGAACGTCGCGCAGCCGTAGTCGACGGACGCGGTGACGGCGATGAGGCCGATCAGGTTGAGCCACCCGGTGAACCAGCCGTGGATCGGCTTGCCCAGCTTGGCGGCCCACCAGTAGATGCCGCCCGCCGTCGGGTACGCCGACACCAGCTCCGACATGCAGAAGCCGATGATCAGGATGAACACGGAGATCAGCGGCCAGCCCCAGGAGATGGCGATGGGGCCGCCGTTGTTCCAGGCCTGTCCGAAGGTGGTGAAACAGCCGGCGAGGATGGAGATGATCGAGAAGGAGATGGCGAAGTTCGAGAATCCGCTCCAGGTGCGGGCAAGCTCCTGCTTGTAGCCGAGTTCGGCGAGTCGCCTGGAATCCTCTTCAGTGGTCACTGAGGTCTCCCTGGGGGGCATGGAGGACGCTCCATTTGGTCTACATCTAGACCATTTCTCTCCAGGGGACAAGGCGTTGACGCCGGTTCGACGACGCTTCGACGACGCGGGAGGGCGCCAGGTGCGGCGCCCTCCCTCTCCGTCGGTTCCGCGCTCCTATCCGAACGCGTCGGTCGCGGCCTGGCAGAAGGCCTTCAGATCGTCCGGCTTGCGGCTGGTGACCAGCATGTTGGGCCCGGCGGTGCACACCGCGACCTCCTGGTCCACCCAGGTGGCGCCGGCGTTGCGCAGGTCCGTCTGCAGGCTCGGCCAGGACGTCAGCGTGCGGCCGCGTACGACGTCCGCCTCGACCAGAGTCCACGGCGCGTGGCAGATCGACGCCACCGGCTTGCCCGCGTCGAAGAACGAGCGCGCGAACTGCACGGCCCGCGGCACCGTACGCAGGAAGTCGGGGTTCGCCACGCCGCCGGGGAGCACGAGCCCGTCGAAGGATCCCACGTCGGCGTTGTCCACCGTGTCGTCCACGGCGAACGTGTCGGCCTTGTCCAGGTGGTTGAACGCCTGGATCTGGCCGGGCGCGGTGGAGATCAGCCTGGGCGTGCCGCCCGCCTGCTTGACCGCCTTCCACGGCTCGGTGAGCTCGACCTGCTCGACCCCCTCAGGAGCGACGAGGAACGCGATGGTCTTGCCCTGCATCATGCGATCTCCCCCTTGGTTTCGGCTGTTTCCCGCCCCCTATCCGGTGGGTTCGGGAGTATGCGGTCGCGTGCCAGGAAGGGCCGCCGTAGGGTGGGAGGCCAGGTCACGGGTGTGCAAAGCCGGTTGAAAATTTACACCGCTGAAAGAAACGAAGATGAAACAATTTTCCGCCACGCGTTGACACACGGTCTCCGTATGGTGTGCCTTTCTCTACACAGGAACCCCCCGCCTGAAGGTGAGGCACGTATGAGGAAATGGGTCGCACGCCTGGCTGCGCTGGGCGTCGCGCTATTAGTAGCAGGCCAGGGCACGACAACGGCCCTTGCCCAGGAACCGACGGCGGGGAAGAAGATCGTTCGCGTCGGCGCCACGCAGTCCATGGACTCCATGAACCCGTTCCTGGCGGTCCGCCTGGTCTCCACATCGATCCACCGCTGGATGTACGGCTTCCTCACGGTCCCCGACTCCAAGACGCTCCAGCCCAGCGCCGACCTGGCCGAGTCGTGGGAGGCCTCGGAGGACGGGCTCACGTGGACGTTCAAGATCCGTGAGGCCAAGTGGTCCGACGGCAAGCCGATCACGGCCGAGGACGCCGCCTGGACGTTCAACAAGATCATGACGGACGAGGCGGCCAAGACCGCCAACGGCCCGGCCGTGGAGAACTTCGAGAGCGTCACGGCCAACGGCCAGGAGCTGACGATCAAGCTCAAGTCGCCGCAGGCGTCCATGCTGGAGAACCCCGTCCCGATCGTGCCCAAGCACGTCTGGGAGTCGGTCACCGACATGGCCAACCACGACGCCGAGACGTACCCCACGGTGAGCAGCGGCCCGTACTTCGCGACCGAGCACAAGAAGGACCAGTACGTCAAGCTGCAGGCCAACCCCAACTACTGGCGGGGCAAGGCCAAGGTCGACGAGCTGCAGGTCATCTTCTACGACAACCCGCAGGCCGCGATCGCCGCGCTGCAGAAGGGCGAGATCGACCTGATCGGCCGGCTGGACCCGCCGGAGTTCAAGGCCATCCAGAACGACCCCAACATCGAGGCGTGGAACACCGACGGCCGGCGGGCCAGCTACCTGCAGATCAACCACGGCGCCACCACCACCGACGACAAGCCCCTCGGCGACGGCCACCCCGCGCTGAAGGACGTCAAGGTGCGCCAGGCGCTGCACTACGCCATCGACAAGCAGAAGCTGGTCGACGAGGTGTGGGACGGCCTGGCCAAGCCCGCCGACGGCTCGATCGTGCCGCCGATGTACAAGGACTTCTTCTGGGAGGCCACCGGCGACACCAAGGTCACCTACGACCCGGCCAAGGCCAACCAGATCCTCGACGACGCCGGCTACAAGAAGGGCTCCGACGGCGTCCGCACGATGCCCGACGGTGACCGCAAGCTGGAGTTCCGCTTCAGCATCCACACCGACACCCCGCTCGAGGACAAGCTCGCCGAATACCTGACCGGCTTCTTCAAGGAGATCGGCATCACGCTGACCACCAAGAAGCTCGAATCCAGCAAGTTCACGGAGGAGACGGGCTACACCGGCCTGTTCGACATCGCGATCAGCGGCTGGTCGGTCAACCCCGACCCCGAGGAGGTCCTGGCCACGCACCTGTGCTCGCGCCGGCCCACCAAGGACGGCGAGGGCGGAGGCACCGAGTCGTTCTACTGTGACGAGACCTTCGAGAAGCTCTACAAGGAGCAGCTGACGGAGCTCGACCGGCCCAAGCGGGCCGAGATCATCAAGCAGATGCAGGAGCGCCTCTACACCGACGCCCCGGTCATCGCCATCTACTACACGAACGACCTCGAGGGCTACCGCAAGGACCGGATCACCAGCATCACCCCCATCCCCGAGGACAAGGGCCTGCTCTACGGCGGCAGCGGCTACTGGCCGTTCTACACCGTCGACGTCAAGGCCACGGGGGCGGGCGCCGCCGCCGGCGACGGCGGCGGCGGATCGAACACCGGCATCATCGCCGGTGTCGTCGGCGCCGTGGTGGTCATCGGAGTGGGCGGCTTCCTCCTGAGCCGGCGGCGCAAGAGCGTCGCAGACGAGCGCGAATGACCGCTCCGCTCGAAGCGGCAGAGCCCGCCGCCGCGCAGGCGGCGGGCCCTGGTGACGAGCGCCCCACCCGCGGCGGCACGCTGCGCTACGCGCTGTCGAAGGCCGGTGGGGCGCTGTTCAGCATCGCCATGGTGATCGTCGGCACGTTCTTCCTGTTCCGGATGTTGCCCGGAGACCCCGTACGCAGCCTGGCGCAGGGCCGCAACATGACCCCGGCGCAGCTCGACCTCGAACGCAGCCGCCTCGGCCTGGACAAGCCGCTGATCGAGCAGTTCTTCAAGTTCGTCGGCGACACCCTCCGCCTCGACCTCGGCATGTCGTACGAGTACAAGCGGCCCGTCCTCGACCTGATCGGCGAGCGGCTCGGCCCGACCCTGCTGCTCGCGGGAACGGGCCTGGTCATCGCGGTCAGCCTCGGCATCTGGCAGGGCACGCGGGCCGGCTGGCGCAGCGGCAGCACGTTCGACCGCTTCTCCACCGGCACGTCCCTGTTGCTGTGGTCGGTGCCGACGTTCTGGCTCGGGCTGCTGCTCATGATGGTCTTCGGGGTGGGCATCGGGCCGATCCCCGGCATCTTCCCGTTCCGCGGCATCGAGAGCGTGGACGCGCCCGACGGGTTCGCCTACGTGCTCGACGTGGCCTCCCACATGGTGCTCCCGTGCCTGACGCTGGTCGCCGTGGTCTACGCCCAGTACCTCCTGGTCATGCGCTCGTCGCTGCTGGAGGAGGTCGGCCAGGACTACGTGACCGTGGCCAGGGCCAAGGGGTTGCGCGACGACGACGTACGCCGCCGCCACGCCGTGCCCAACGCCCTGCTGCCCACGGTGACGCTCGTGTTCATGCGTGTCGGGTTCGTGGTCGGCGGCGCGGTCACCGTCGAGACGATCTACACCTGGCCGGGGCTCGGCCAGCTGTTCTACGAAGCGATCAGCGTGCCCGACTTCACGCTCATGCAGGGCACGTTCCTGCTGATCACGGTGGCGGTCATCGTCATGAACACGCTGGCCGACGTGGTCTACCACATGCTCGACCCGAGAGTGAGGTCGGCATGACCAGTGTCGCGACGACCCGCAGGCGGCAGGCGCTGAGCCGCTTCCTGGCCGATTTCCGCAGCCACCGGGCCGGCGTCGCCGGCGTGGTCGTGCTCGTCGTCGCCGTGGTGCTCGCGCTGATCGCGCCGCTGTTCATCGACGAGAGCGTGACCAGCGTCGTCGACGCCCCCGGCGACGACTTCGACGCGCCCACCCTGGCGTTCCCGTTCGGCACCGACGAGTCCGGCCGCTCCATCCTGCTGATGGTCTGGTGGGGCTCGCGCACGTCGCTGCTCATCGGCTTCCTCGCCGCCCTGCTGAGCATCGTCATCGGCATGGTCGTCGGCATCGCCGCCGGCCACTTCCGCGGCTGGCTCGGCGCCGTGCTCATGCGCGTCACCGACTGGTTCCTCGTCCTGCCCTCGCTGGTCACCGCCCTGGTGCTGGCGGCCATCCTGGGCGGCAGCACGTTCACGATCATCATGGCCATCGGCATCACCACCTGGCCGTCGACCGCCCGGCTGATCAGGGCGCAGACGCTGGCCGTGGAGTCCAGGCCGTACATCGAGCGTTCCAAGGCGCTCGGAGCCGGCCACTGGCACATCACGACCCGCCACGTGCTGCCCAACGTGGCGCCGCTGCTGCTGGCCAGCACCACGCTGGAGGTGGCCAGCGCCATCGTGACCGAGTCGACGCTGGCCTTCCTAGGCGCCAGCGCCAACAAGACCTCGTGGGGGACCATGCTGCGCGGCTCGTACGACTTCGGCGCGGCCAACGAGGGCGCCTGGTGGTACATCCTCATCCCCGGTCTGGCCATCCTCGCCGTCGTCATGGCGTTCACCCTGGTCGGCCGGGCCCTGGAGGCCGTGCTCAACCCCCGGCTGAGGAGGGCTTCGTGAGAGAGCGGAGCGAACGAACCATGGACACGGCAGTCCGGCGGCCGACGGGGGAGGCCGCATGAGTCTCCTCGAACTCGACGACGTCTCGGTGACCTACCGCATCGCCTCCGGCGAGGTGCCGGCCGTACGCGGGGTGTCGCTGACGCTCGACTCTGGAGCGGCGCTCGGAGTCGCCGGCGAGTCGGGGTCCGGCAAGTCGACGCTGGCGATGGCGCTGCTGCGGCTGCTGCCGCGGGACGCCCGCGTCGGTGGCCGGATCCTGCTCGACGGCGAGGACGTGCTCACCATGAAGTGGGGCCGCATGCGGGCCGTACGCTGGGCCGAGGCCTCGATCGTGTTCCAGGGCGCGCAACACGGGCTCAACCCGGTGCGCAGGATCGGCGACCAGGTCGCCGAGCCGCTGCTGGTCCACGGCCAGGCCAGGCCCGAGGCGGCCCGCAAGCGCGTGGCCGAGCTGCTCGACCAGGTCGGCCTGCCCACCTGGCGGGCCCGCAGCTACCCGCACGAGCTGTCGGGCGGGCAGCGGCAGCGCGTGATGATCGCGATGGCCCTGGCCTGCTCGCCCCGCCTGATCATCGCCGACGAGCCGACCACCGCGCTCGACGTCATGGTGCAGGCCCAGGTGCTGACCCTGATCAAGGACCTGGTCGCCGAGCACGGCATCTCGCTCATCATGATCTCGCACGACCTGTCCGTCCTCGCCGACGTGTGCGACCGGCTCGCGGTCATGTACGCGGGCCGCATCGTCGAGCAGGGCCCGTCGGGCGAGGTGTTCCACGACGCCAAGCACCCCTACAGCAAGGCGCTGGCGGCGGCGTTCCCGACGGTGGGCGACCCGGCCGCGCGGCTGGCGCCGAAGGGCCTCGGCGGCGACCCGCCGGACCCGATGCAGCTCCCGACCGGCTGCTCGTTCCATCCACGCTGCCCGGTCGCGCTCGACGAGTGCGCAACCCTCGACGTGGAGCTGTGGCCGGCCGGCGAGCGCCGCACGGCCGCCTGCGTCCACGTCAGGGCGAAGGAGGAGGCGTCATGACGGAGACGCAGGCCACGAAGGAGAAGGTCTTGACCGCGGGGCCGAGCCTGCTGGAGGCCCGCGACCTGCACGTGGAGTTCGTCGCGCGCGGCCGCCGCGCCCGCGCGGTCGACGGCGTCAACCTGTCGATCGGCGAGGGCGAGATCGTGGCCCTCGTCGGCGAGTCCGGCTGCGGCAAGACCACGCTGGCCCGCACCCTGCTCGGCCTCGAACGGCCCACCTCGGGCGAGGTCCGCTACGGCGGCACGGCGCTCGACTACGGCTCCAAGGCGCTCAAGGCCTACCGCAGGCAGGTGCAGCTCGTCCTGCAGGACCCGACGGGCTCGCTCAACCCCCGGCACACCGTCTACGAGGCGGTGGCTGAAGGGCCGCGCATCCACGGCCTGGCCGACGAGGAGAGCGTCGTCGCCTCCGCGCTGTCCAGGGCCGGGCTGCGGCCGCCCGAGCGGTTCTTCCTGCGCTACCCGCACGAGCTCTCCGGCGGCCAGCGGCAGCGCGTGGTGATCGCCGGGGCCCTCGCGCTCAACCCGCAGGTGCTGGTCGCCGACGAGCCGGTCGCCTCGCTGGACGCCTCCGTACGCGGCGAGATCCTCGCCCTGATGCTCAAACTCAGGGAGGACCTCGGCCTGTCGGCGCTGGTCGTCACCCACGACCTGGGGCTGGCCTGGAACATCGCCGACCGGGTCGCGGTCATGTACCTCGGCAGGATCGTCGAGTCGGGACCCGTCGAACAGGTGCTGACCGCGCCGCGCCACCCGTACACGCAGGCCCTGATGTCGGTGCTGCCGGAGTCGCCGGAGCGGGTGGTGCTGACCGGCGAGCCGCCCGACCCGACCAGGATCCCCGGCGGCTGCCGCTTCCACGTCCGCTGCCAGGTGCTCGCCTCCGGCAAGGCGGCCGAGGCGGGGGTCGACGGCAGGTGCCGCTCGGAGCTCCTCGACATCCTGCCGGCCGTGCCCGGGGCCCAGGCCGCCTGCCACTACGCGAACGTCGCCGGCTAGCCACGGCCGGGCGCGCGTGGACCGGCACGCGGCTCTAGCCGAGGTCGGCGTCGTGGACCAGGATGGCGGCCTGGACCCGGTTGGCCAGGCCCAGCTTGGCCAGCAGCCGGCTCACGTGCGCCTTCACCGTGGCCTCCGTCAGGCGCAGCTCGCGGCCGATCTCGGCGTTGGACAGGCCGCGGGCCACGGCCCTGACCACGTCCTCCTCCCGCCCGGTGAGCCCGGCGAGCTGCCTGCGCGCGGCCTCGGCACGTGAAGGGGCACGATCCACGTACGACGCCAGCAGGCGCTTGGTCACCGACGGGGACAGCATGGCCTGGCCGCCCGCGACCGTACGCACGGCGGCTGCCAGCTCCCTCGGCGGGGTGTCCTTGAGCAGGAACCCGACCGCGCCCAGGCGGAGCGCCTCGTGCACGTACTCGTCCAGGTCGAACGTCGTCAGCATGACCAGCTTGGGCGGGTCGGGCACGGCCAGCAGCCGGGCGGCGGCGGTCAGGCCGTCCATGCCGGGCATGCGCACGTCCATCAGCACCACCTCGGGCCGCAGCCGCCGCGCCGCCGCCACGGCCTCGGCGCCGTCCCGCGCCTCGCCGACGATCGCGATGTCGCCGGCGGCCTCCAGGATCAGCCGCAATCCCGACCGTACGAGCTCCTCGTCGTCCACGATGAGCACCCGGATCACCGGAACCTCCATGTGCCGCGGGTCATGCCGGGATCCTGGCGCTCACCAGGAAGCCGCCGCCGTCCTGGGCGTTGGCGCGCAGGGTGCCGCCGAGCAGCTCGACACGTTCCCGCAGCCCGATCAGGCCCCAGCCCGCGCCGGGCAGCTCCTCGTGCGGCGAGCGCGGCGCCTCGTTGCTCACCTCCACCTCCAGCGCGTCGGTCCTGAAGCGGATGCGCACGTCCGCGCCGGCGTTCCCCGCGTGTTTGTGCACGTTGGTGAGCGCCTCCTGGACCACGCGGTACGCCGTCCGCTCCACGCTCGCCTCCACCGGCCGCGTCTCGCCCTCGTCGTGCCTGGTCACCGCGATGCCCAGGGCACGGCTCTGGTCGAGCAGCCGGTCGAGGTCGTCCAGCGTGGGCGGCGGCCGCCGCGCGCCGCCGGTGTCCTCGCCCAGCAGCTCGTGCGGAGGCGAGCGCAGAACGCCGAGCACGTCGCGCAGGTTGGCCAGCGCCTCCCGCCCGATCCCCGCGATCATGGCGGCCGACCGGGCGGTGTCGTCGTCGGCCGCCCGCATCTCCATCGCCCCCGCGTGCAGGACGATGAGCGAGACCCGGTGCGCGACCACGTCGTGCATCTCCCTGGCGATCCTGGCCCGCTCCTGCGCCCTGGCCTGCTCGGCGCGCATGACCTGCTCGCGTTCCAGCCGCTCGGCCCGCTCCCTGGCCGCTTCCAGGACCTCGCGGCGGGCGCGTACCCAGAGGCCGAGCGCCAGCGGCAGCCCGATCACGGCCAGCGCCGTGGCCACCGCGTTGGCCGGGCTCGCGGTGGCGAGCTGGTGAGGGCCGTCCTGCCACTCGCCGACCAGCGCGGAGATCCCGCACACCGCCAGGCAGCCGCCGAGGTAGGCGGCTGTCCCGCGGCTCCTGCTCAGCGTGAGACCCGCGTAGTAGGACGCGACCATCAGCGGCGGCCACATCACCAGCCAGGCGTACCCGACGGCCCCCACGACGGCCAGCGGCCACCAGGACCGCCTGACCTGCCAGGCGGCCACGCCCGCGGCGGCGGCGATCGCGGCCAGCACCGGGAAAGGCAGGTTCGACGGCACCCCCACCTGCCCGTGCACCACGAGCAGTGAGGCCGCGAACACACCACAACCGAGCAGGACGAACCGCATGTCCACAGCGTAGGAGGTGTTAGGCGGGATGAATGACGACGAAAGTAGTAAGTTCCGCCTGCACCCGCGCGGGGAGGGTGTGGATCACTCGCGGAAGGCGTCGGCGTTCTCCGAGGCCCACTGAGCGAAGCCACGCGCCTCCCGGCCGGTGATCTCGCGCACGGTCGGCACCACCGTGTAGCCGATCTCGGGGGTGTTGCCGAGCGCGTCGATCAGGAACGCGATGGTCTGCTCGCCCATGCCGTCCGCGGCCCACTTCGCCCTGGCCTCGTCGGCCGTCAGCTCCACGAACGTGACGTCCTTGCCGATCGCGGACCCCAGGATCGCCGCCTTCTCCTTGGCCGTGATCGCCTCAGGGCCCGTCAGCGTGTACGCCTTACCGCCGTGTCCCCCTTCGGCCAGCACCTTCGCGGCCACGGCGGCGATGTCGCGCTCGTGCACCAGCGCGCTCAGCCGTTCGCCGAACGGCTCCTTGACGACGCCTTCCGTCCTGACCGAGCGGGCCCACCACTGCAGCGTGTTGGACATGAACTCGACCGGGTTGAGCAGCGTCCACTCCAGGTCGCTCGCGGCGAGTGCCTGCTCCAGGGTGCCGTCCTCGCGTCCGCCGAGCACCGTGGCCCGCCGTACGCCCGCCTTGGCGGCCAGGGCGACGAGCTCGGCGCCGTCGGGCAGGGCGGCGTAGTCGTCGCCCGCGAAGTTGATGAAGTGCACGCCGGTGACGCCGTCGAAGACGCCGCCCAGGGAGCGGGGATCGGCGAGGTCTCCGGCGACGACCTCGACCCCTTCGGGGAGTGCGGCCTTGGCGGGGTTCCTGGTGAGGGCCCGAACCTGCCGGCCGGCTTCGAGGAGCTCCTCGACGACGTGACGGCCGACGGTCCCGGTGGCCCCGGTGACGAGCATGGTCATGCGAACCCCTTCTACGGAACGGAACGTTCTGCTCTTATATTAACAGAACGGAATGATTTATTCCAATGCGCTGTCGTCGGGGGCGCCGACGAAGTCGAGCTCCGTGACGACGCTGAAGGAGGTGAAGGTCTCGGGCTCCGTCAAGGCCACGTCCCCGGCACGCTGTTTGCCGGTGTGCCGGGGCCACAGGCTCGTGCCGACCTTGGTCAGAAGGCGCTTATCGCCGCCGGTGCGCGCTCGGCCCGGCTCAGGGTGCGGATGACCGCGGTGGCTCCGTGGCGGTGCACGGCCAGGCGGGCCAGCAGGTCCACGACGGGCTCGATGACGGCCGGCGGCAGTTCGGGCGTGTCCACGCCGACGCTGGCCGCAAGGTCGTCGGAGTGCACGACCAGCTCCACCAGCCGGGTGAGCAGGAAGTCGTCCAGCCGCAGGTACCAGCCGGCCCAGGGCAGCAGCACCACCCGGTCGGCCGGCTCGGCGGGCAGCGCGGCGCTCAGGTGGTCGAGCAGCGCCTGAGCCTTGTCCGCCAGCGCCGCGGCCCCGCAGGCCGCGGCCGCCTCGCCGCCGCGCCTGATGCCCACGTTGCTCTCGTGGTCGAGGCCGGCCTGCACCCACGGAGAGCGCGAAAAGTGCTCGATGAGGTCGACGGGTTCCTGGACCTCGCCGTCCGCGGGAAGCACGTCACCTACCCTGACGAGCTGGTGAGCCAGGTGCCCGGCCAGTCCCGCGACGCCGAACTCCGTGAGCGCGCTCGGCTTGTCCCACGACGCGCCCACGGCGGGGTGGCGCAGGAGCGACACCGCCGACGTCGCGGCCACCAGATAGGACTGCCTGATCTCCCCCATTTGCCGCCCTTTCCCCAAATCAGGTGGTACGCGCCAACACTATCCGTTCACCACGCGGCGGATATGGCGATCCTCAGGCCAGGGCCTTCCTGATCGCCGACCTGACGAACGCCCGCGCCAGCCGTGCCCTCCTGAACCGGCTCAGGACCGGAGGCGGGGCGCCGTACCTGCGGGCGCGGATGTCGGCCACCACGGTGTCCGGCGCTCCCAGCCCGGCCGCCACCTCCAGAGCCTCCCGCTTGCTGATCAGGCGACCCTCCCGCAGGGTCACCGTGGCCCTGGCGACCGTCAGCACGCCCAGGTCCACCCAGACCTCCTGCAGCCAGCGCCGCCGCGCCCGGGTCTTGGCCAGCCAGAAGTCACGCAGGTCCGACCGGATGAACGCCTCCAGCTCCGCGTCCGACACCGGCGGCAGCACCTCGCCGGGCGGCGGGCCGTACAGCCGCAGGGGCGCCGTGTGCAGCTCGCGCCGCGTGACGGCGGTGACGGGACGGCGGAAGATGCGCTCGTGCGCCCACGTCACATGCTCGGCAGCGAGATCGTCCAGCTCCTGCCGGGGCATGTACGAGCAGTGCAGCAGGCCGGCGAGCGGCTGGTCGAGCGAGCGGTGCACGGCCTTGATGTCGCGCCACCGCTGCATCGTCACGGGCGAGTCGAGCACCGCGACCAGGTCGAGGTCGCTGCGGCCAGGACGGTAGTCGCCGGCCCCGAGCGAGCCGTGCGCCCAGAGCGCGACCAAGGGGACGGCAGGTCCGATCCGGTCGAGAAAATCCTTCAGCAGGCGTTCGGTCGCTGCGTGCATGATGGCCACTATGATCCATTCACGGCGGGCAGGAAAGGTCGCGCTGATCACAGGTGTGGGCCGCACCGTCGGCATCGGGGCGGGGATCGCCCGGCGGCTGGCGGCGTCGGGCTGGGACATCGCCTTCTCCCACTGGTCCCCCTACGACGAGCGCATGGCCTGGGGCGTCGAGCTGGGCGCGACCGGCACGATCACCGCGGCCCTCGCGGACATCGGCGCGGCCTCGGTGGCGATCGAGGCGGATCTCTCCGACGTGACCACCCCAGCCAAGATCTTCGACGAGGCGGAGCAGGGGCTGGGCAACGTCACCGCGCTGGTCATGTGTCACTGCGAGTCGGTCGCCTCGGGCCTGCTCGACACCACCGTGGAGAGCTTCGACCGGCACTTCGCGGTGAACGCGCGGGCCACCTGGCTGCTGATCCGCGAATACGGCCTGCGTTTCCGCGGCACCCACGGAACCGGCCGGATCGTCGCCCTCACCAGCGACCACACCGTCGGCAACCTGCCCTACGGCGCGAGCAAGGGCGCCCTCGACCGCATCACGCTGGCGGCCGCGCACGAGCTGGCCCACCTCGGCGTCAGCGCCAACGTGGTCAACCCCGGGCCGGTGGACACCGGGTGGATGCCGGACGAGGTCCGCGAGCAGTGCGTACGCCAGACGCCGCTCGACCGGCTCGGCACGCCACAGGACACCGCGCACCTCGTCGACTTCCTCTGCTCGGAGCAGGGCCAGTGGATCAACGGCCAGCTGCTCATGAGCAACGGCGGCTTCGGCTGAGGGGGTCAACGGCCGGTTCGCTGATGAGCATCGTCCCAGGCCGGCGGTGTCCCGGCGGGGGCGCAGCCGGTGCGCACCGCCGGAAAAAGCTTGGCGCCCGTCCGGCCGCCGCGGGCATGATGGCGACATGATCGATCCACGCCTCGCCGGGAAGGTCGCGCTGATCACCGGCGCCAACCAGGGTATAGGCGCCGCCACCGCGGTAGCGCTGGCCGCCGAGGGCGTCGCCGTCTTCCTCACCTACAAACGGCTCGCCCCCCTGAACGATCCGGCCACTCCACCCGCGTACGACCAGGCCCGCGGCTCCGACGCCGGCGAGGTGCTGCGGCGCATCCGGGAGGCGGGCGGCACCGCGGAGGCCGCCGAGGCCGACCTGGCCGACCCGCGGACCCCGAAGGTCCTGTTCGACCAGGTGGAGAAGGCATTCGGCCCGGTGGAGATCCTGGTCAACAACGCCAGCGGCTGGCTGAGCGACACCTTCTCTCCGGCGGGCCGTGACGCCATCGGGCGTCCGCTGCGGCCGGTGGACGCCGAGACGCACGAGCGGCAGTTCGCGGTCGACGTGCGCGCACCCGCGCTGCTCATCTCGGAGTTCGCCCGGCGCCACGTCGAGCGCGGCGCGACCTGGGGCCGCATCGTCGGCCTCACCTCAGGCGGCCCCGACGGCTTCCCGACCGAGGTCTCCTACGGCGCGGCCAAGGCGGCCCAGGAGAACTACACGATGTCGGCCGCGCACGAGCTGGGCGCGTACGGCATCACCGCCAACATGGTCTATCCGCCCGTGACCGACACCGGCTGGGTCAACGCGGAGGTGGAGAAGCTGGTCGCGCAGAGCGGCGTGCTGCGCGAGGTGGCCCAGCCCGAAGACGTCGCCGAGGTCATCACTTTCCTGGCCTCCCACCAGGGCAGGAAGGTCACCGCTCAGACCATCAGGATGTTCTGAGCGGTGACCCCCGGCCGGCTGGGGGCGCACCGGCCTTCGCCTACATCGAACGTGAAGCGCCGATGCCTACCGTCAGGCACATGCACAGCGACCAGAGTCTCCTGCAGCGCAGAGTCGAGCAGGCGGTGTGGGGAGTGCCGTGATTCCCATCCTCGCCCTGCTCGTCGCCACGATCAGAGCCCGCGTCTTCCGCGGGGCGGGAGCCCCCGCGGTCGACCGCCCGGTGCTCAGGTGAGCTCTCACGGGCCGGTGTCGAAGAGCGCGCTCACCGACTCGCCGTCGTGGATGCGGCGCATGGCCTCGGCCAGGGCGGGCGCGATCGACAGGACGGTGAGCTTGTCGCAGGGCTTGGGCGGCGGCACGGTGTTGGTGCAGACGATCTCCTCGACCTCCGGCAGCGCACCCAGCCGTTCCAGCGCTCCGGCCGAGAACAGCCCGTGCGTGCAGGCCACGCGGACCGATCTGACGCCCCGCTCGCGCAGCCGGTCGAGGAGCTCGATGACGGTGGAGCCCTTGGCGATCTCGTCGTCCAGGATGATCACGTCCTTGCCGGCCACCTCGCCGATCACGGAGCTGATCACCACGCGGTCGTCGCTGAAGCGCTGTTTGGCGCCCATGGCGACGTCGGCGCCGAGCAGGCGGGCGAAGGCGGCGGCCTCCTTGGCGTTGCCGAGGTCGGGGGAGACGACGACCGTGTTGGACAGGTCGTACCGGCGGAAGTGGGCGGCCAGCTCGCGCAGGGCGTGCAGGTGGTCGACGGGGACGCTGAAGAAGCCGTGCACCTGCGGCGAGTGCAGCGTCATCGCCAGCACCCGGCTGGCCCCGGCGGACACCATCAGGTCGGCGACCAGCCGGCCGCCGATGGAGATGCGGGGGGCGTCCTTCTTGTCGCTGCGCGCGTAGGCGTAGTGGGGCATGACGACGGTGGTCCGGGCGGCGGAGGCGCCGCGGGCGGCGTCGAGCATCAGCAGCAGCTCGACGAGGTTCTCCTGCGTCGGCGGGACGAGCGGCTGGATGAGGAAGACGTCACGCTCGCGGCAGTTGGCCTGCAACTGCACTTCGAGCACGTCGTTGGCGAACCGGTGAACCTGGACGGGGTGCAGGGGAGTGCCCAGGTGGGCACAGATCTCCTCCGCGAGCTCGGGGTGGGCGCTGCCGCTGAAAACCGTGATGTCTCGCACGATTCCGTGAGCTTAGCAACCCCGCCCCGGCGTTCATGAGAGCAACTCGGGGGTGAGCGCGTCGAGGTTGGGCAGGACGCGCCAGGCCAGGGCGAGCGCGTCGGGCGCCGGCGGGTAGCGCGGGTGGGGTACGGCGATCACGTGCATGCCGGCGGCGTGGGCGGAGCGCAGCCCGTTGCTGGAGTCCTCGACCGCCACGCAGCCGCGGGGGTCGACGCCCAGCCGCCGGGCCGCCTCCAGGTAGCCGTCGGGGGCGGGCTTGCCGCGCGCGACCTCCTCGGTGGACACGGTGGCGGCGAAACACTCCTTCAGGCCGGCCGCGTCCAGCACCACGTCGATCAGCGTGCGCGGGGACGAGCTGGCCAGCCCCAGCGTGTTGCGCTCGGCCAGGCGCCGCACCGCCTTCACCGCCCCCGGCAGCAGCGGCACCCCGTCGCGGTAGCGGGCGGCCATCTGGTCGACGACGCCGCGGGCGATCTCGGCGGGCGGCCTGCGCACTCCGAGCTCGTGCAGGTAGGCGACCCACTCGGCGGTGCTCATGCCCATGAGCCTGGCCTGCGTGTCCGGCTGCCAGGCGCCGCCGTGCTCGGCCACGAACGCCCGGCGCACCTCCTCCCACACGGGCTCGGAGTCCACCAGCACGCCATCGAGGTCGAACACGCAAGCTCTCACGACCGCGAGAATACGCGAATGGCGACCTGCGAGGCTCTGCTGTCATATGTCCTTATTGCCCGAGATTCATGCTATTAGGGAAGTCTGTTGAGCTATGGGGAGTGATTCCCGGGCATGCCACACGGCATGGCAGACCTTCCACTTCACGACCAGGGCGACTTCGCGGACGCCGACCGCGGCTTCATCGCGAAGCTCAGCCCGGCGGTGGTCAGAACGGCGGACGGCCGGGTCGTCTGGGACGGCGACTCCTACGACTTCCTCCAGGAGGACTGCCCGGAGACGGCCCATCCCGGCCTCTGGAGGCAGAGCCGGCTCTGCGCCAGGCAGGGACTGTACGAGGTCACCAGCGGCGTCTACCAGGTGCGCGGCCTCGACCTGTCGAACATGACGCTGGTCGAGGGCGATCGGGGCGTCGTCGTGATCGATCCGCTGATCTCCACAGAGTGCGCCGCCGCGGCGCTGAAGTTGTACCGCGCCCACCGCGGCGACCGCCCGGTCACCGGCGTCATCTACACCCACACGCACGTCGACCACTTCGGCGGCGTGCGCGGCGTGACCGACGGCGGCGTGCCGATCCTGGCCCCCGCCGGGTTCCTGGAGCACGCCGCGTCCGAACGGGTCTACGCGGGCCACGCGATGACCCGCCGCGCCGTCTACCTGTACGGCCGGGCGCTGCCCCGCTCACCCGAGGGGCAGATCGGCTGCGGCCTCGGCATGACCGCCTCGACGGGCACCGTGTCGCTCATCCCGCCCACGCTGGACCTCACGCGTACCGGCCAGGAGGAGACGGTCGACGGCATCCGCATGATCTTCCACCTCACGCCGGGCGCCCAGGCTCCCGCGGAGATGAACCTGCTCCTGCCCGACCACCGCGCCCTCTGCCTGGCCGAGAACGCCACCCACAACCAGCACAACCTGCTGTCCCTGCGCGGCGCCGCGGTGCGCGACGCCCGCGCGTGGGCGCGCTACCTGACCGAGGCGGTCTCCCTGTTCGCCGACCGGGCCGACGTCGCCTTCGCCTCGCACCACTGGCCCACCTGGGGCGGCGAGGCCATCGTGCGCTTCCTGGAGCAGCAGCGCGACATGTACGCCTACCTGCACGACCAGACGCTGCGCCTGATCAACAAGGGCCTGACGGGCCCCGAGATCGCCGAGGCCATGACCATGCCGCCCCAGCTGGAGCAGGCCTGGCACACCCACGGCTATCACGGCTCGGTCTCCCACAACGTCAGGGCCGTCTACCAGCGCTACCTGGGCTGGTTCGACGGGAACCCGGCCCACCTGTGGGAGCATCCGCCCAGGGAGAGCGCCATCCGCTACGTCGAGTGCCTGGGGGGCGCCGCCGGCGTGGTGGAGTTCGCCCGGCGCTACATCGGCGAGAACGACCTGCGCTTCGCCGCCCAGCTGCTCAACCACGCGGTCTTCGCCGACGAGGGCAACAAGGAGGCTCGGGATCTGCTCGCCGAGGTCTACACGAGGCTGGGCCACGGGGCCGAGAACGCCACCTGGCGGAACTTCTACCTCATGGGCGCCCTGGAGCTGGGCGACGGCATCGTGCCCGCCACCATGGACGTCACCTCTCCTGATCTGCTCGCCGCGCTGAGCGTCGAGCAGATCTTCGACTCCATCGCCATCCGCGTCGACGGGCCGCGCGCCTGGCACGAGCGGCTGGCCATCGACTGGCACCTGACCGACCTGGGGGAGCGGCACCGTACGACGTTGAGCAACGGCGTGCTCGTCCAGCAGCGCGACCCGCGCGCCGCCGCCGCCGACCTGACCCTGCGGCTGACGAAGGAGCAGCTCGTGGGGTTGCTGGCGGGCAAGGGCGTCGAGGGGGTCGAACGCGAGGGCAACACGGCGGCGCTGCAGCGGCTGGTCGCCGTACTGGACCGGCCGGTGCCGGACTTCGCCATCGTGACGGCCTGACCGGGACTCCTCGCGAGCTAGACCCGGCCCACCCGCGCCCCACGACCGCGTAGGGCATCTCACCGGGTTCACTGCGGACGCCTCCCATGAGGTGCGCACTCCTCTGGCCGGGTTTCGGCGTTTCCCCTTGCTACGCGTCGTGCCGAATCCGGTCACCGGTAGGACCGAAGTCGATACCCGCCAGTTCGGCCCGCGACGAGACGCCCAGCTTGGGATAGGCCTTGTAAAGGTGGAAGCCCACGGTTCTGGGGCTGAGGAAGAGCTGGGCGCCGATCTGCCGGTTCGTGGCCCCGGTGGCGGCGAGCCGCACCACCTGCAGTTCTTGAGGGGTCAGGGTGTCGAGCGGCGCGGTGTCGGCGCGGGGGTTCGGCGCGATGGTGGGGACGCCGGTCGCGGCCAGTTCCATGCGGGCTCGCTCGGCCCAGGGCGCGGCTCCCATCGTGGTGAAGTCAGTCAAGGCGGCGCTGAGTTGCGCGCCGGCGTCGGCGCGGCGCCGTGCCCGCCGCAGCCATTCGCCGTACATGAGCTGAGTCCTGGCTCGTTCGAAAGGACGTCCGCCCCGGGCGTGCAGGGCGAGCGCCGAGCCGAAGTGCGCCTCGGCTTCGTCGCGAGGGGCGAGCAGGGCGTGGCAACGGTGGGCGACGGCCGCCGCCCACGGCCGGCCGCTGGCCGCTGCCCAGGCGTCGAACCGGGCGAATGCCGAGGTCGCCCGGTGGGGCTCGTTCAGGCGGGCACACGCCTCGACGTGGTCGGCGATGGCGAAGGTGACGATCACAGTGTGGCCGAGCGGCCCGTCAAGCACCCGTGCCATCCGCTCGGCCACCGCGTCGTAGCGCGTTCGTACGAGGTCGAGCAGGGTGAGCGCGCATCCGCCCCACCCGGAGCCGTTGCGCTCCTGGGCGGTGCCCTCAGCCTGGCGGGCGAGGCGGAGGCATTCCTCGTCCTCGCCTCGGATGGCGGCCAGGCGCGCCAGGATGCCGTGAAGGTGCACCAGCCGTCCCGCCTGTCCGGTGTCGTGCGCGATCCGCCAGGCTTCGGCACCGGATTCGGCGGCCTCGGCGTGCCTGCCGCACAGGATCTGCGCCTGTGTGAGGAGTTGCAGCGCGTGTGGCAGGGCTCCGATGAGCCCTTGATGGCGGCAGGCTTCCACCCGGGCGGCGGCCAGTTCCCTGGCCGCGTCGTCGTCACCGGTCATCAGGGCGCTGAAGACGGCGTACGCCCCGGCGGCAGGGTCGGTGGCGATGCCCCAGGCCGTCGAGGTGTCCGGGTCGGTCTCGGTGGCGTCGGCCGCGGGAATGGCGAAACGCAGAAGCGGCAGGCCCGCCGCCGGGTCACCGGCGGACACCCGCTCCATGCCGCGTACGGCCGCGACCACGGGGGTCAGACGGGCCTCGACGCCGGAGCCGAGAGACTCCAGGAGATCGGCGGCCTGCCCGAGTGCGGTGTGGTCCCCGGCGAACCAGGCCTCGCCGGCGGCCGTGGCGAGCAGCGACGCGGCTTCGGCGGGCGCGGCCTGCACGACGCCCGCGCCGGCGACGGTGATCAGCATGTGGGCGGCCTGTGCCGGGTCGCCCTGCTCGGTCTCGACCGCGGCCCGTACGGTGGTCAGCCGGGCCAGCAGCACGGGGTCCGTGGTCAGGCGTCGGCCCCTGTCGGCAGCGGCACGGGCACGGGGGAGCTGACCGGCGCCGAGTGCTGCCTGTGCGGCCGCCGCCAGCCAGCGGGCGCGCCTGTCCCGGTCGACGGTGAGTTGCGCCGCCCGCTCGTAGGCGGTGGCGGCCGACGTGTTGCCGCCGAGCCCGCGGGCACGCTCGCCGGCGGCCGCGAGGATGGTCGAGATTTCCTCGTCGGGCTCGAGGGCGGCGGCTGAGAGATGCCAAGCCCTGCGGTCGGCGTGCTCGTCGTCGACGAGGAGGTCGGCCAGCACGCGGTGGGCGGCCACGCGGCGGGCGAGAGGCGCCTCGTGGTAGGCGGCGGACTTGATCAGCGGATGCCGGAAGCGCAGCCGGCCGTCGGAGACCTCCACCAGGGCGGCCTGCTCGCAAGGTTCCAGGTCTTCCGGCGTGGCACCGAGTGCCTGTGCCCCCTTCAGGACGAGCGGCAGACTCCCCGATCCGTCGGCGGCGGCGACGAGGAGCAGCAACCGGGCGCGTTCGGGCAGGCGCCGGATCGCGGCGCGCAGTGACTGCTGCAACCGCCCGGCGAGGGAAGGCCCCGGCGGCTGCAGGGGAAGCGGCGGAAGGCGTCCGGCCCGTTGCTCGGGGGTCAGGCTCCCGGCGAACTGCAGGAGCGCCAGCGGGTTGCCCTCGGCCTCCTCGATGACGCGATCGCGCGCCTCGGGCGTGAGATCGTCCGCGCGCTCGGCCAGCAGCCGCGCGCAGTCATCCTTGGCAAGAGCAGTGAGCCGCAACTCGTGGACGCCGGGCAAGGTCGGATCCGTGTCGTCACGGCCGGCGAAGATCATGGAGATGCGTTCGGCCGCCAGCCTGCGCGCGGCGAACAACAACGCGTCCACCGACGCGCGGTCCAGCCACTGCACGTCGTCGACGAGACACAGCAGCGGACGCTGCTCGGAAAGGTCGGCCAGCAAGGTCAGCACCGCGAGCCCGACGAGGAAACGGTCCGGAGTGTCCCTCTCATCCTCTCCGAACGCGCCGCGCAGCGCCGCCCGTTGTGCGGCGGGAAGCTGGTCCACGAGGTGACGAGCCGGTCGCAGCAGCAAGTGCAGGGCGGCGAAGGGCAGCTCGGACTCGGCCTCGACGCCGGTCGCCCGCAGCACCAGCACGTTGTCGGGTGCCGTGCTCGCGAGGTGCGCCAGCAGGGCCGACTTGCCGATCCCGGCCTCGCCGTACACGGCGACGGCGTTGCCCTGCCCGGCGCGGGACTCGGCGATCAGGCCTCCGAGGAGGGCAATCTCCGCGTTCCGCCCGATCACGGTATCCGACCTTACCTAACCGGCCGGCGGCCCCCGCGGGCCGGTCGGGTAGACACCGGTCACCGTGACTGATCCAGCCGTGGCCGCCGGGCCGTACGGTCGGGTGCGACTGCCCCGATGACTGGAGGAAACCTTGAACGACGCGACGGCCATCGTCGTGGAGCCGGTGGGAACGGTCGTCGGCGGGCGCGCAGAGGCGTTCGACGATGACTGGAACACCGAGCAGGCGCTGATCCGCCTCGACGGGACGAGTTTCGGGCCGGACTCCCTCGCAGGACTGGAGACGTTCTCACACCTGGAGGTGGTGTACCAGTTCCATCTCGTGCCTCCCTCCTCCGTGCACACCGCCGCCCGCCGCCCTCGCGGAAACCCCGACTGGCCGGAGGTCGGCATCTTCGCCCAGCGGGGCAAGAACCGCCCGAACCGGCTGGGCGTCTCCCGTTGCCGGCTGCTCGCCGTGGACGGCCTCGACATCCACGTACGCGGTCTGGACGCCATCGACGGCACGCCGGTGCTGGACATCAAGCCCTACATGACCGAGTTCGGCCCGCAGGGCGAGATCGTTCAGCCGCAGTGGTCGATCGAGCTGATGCGGGCCTATTACTAAGGAGGCAAAGGTATGCACGGTGATTGTCGTAGGAGCGGGGCCCACCGGGCTCCTGCTCGCCGGGGACCTCGCTCATCCGCCCGGACGGCTACGTCGGCTGGGCCGGTGCGGAAGCCGCCGAACTGCGCGAGGCCCTGCCCCGGCTGGCAGGCACTCCGAGCCTCCACCGTTTCGAGGCCATCGAACGGAACGCCTTGTGACAGCGGCGGGGCAAGGCTCGGGTCGCGCTGACCGGCGCGCTCGGCACGGGTACGAGGACTACATAATCCGGAGCTCTTGGGAGGATGCGTCATGGTCGCTGAGGGGATAGAGGAGATCACATCAGAGGAGGAGATGGACGAACTTCTCGGGACGCCGTCGAAGCGCGTTGCGACGAAGGTGCGCTCTCGCCTGCACGAGCACGACAAGCAGTGGCTCGCGGTTTCCCCCTTCTGCCTGGTGTCCACCTCTGCCGCCGACGGCTCCTGCGACGCATCGCCCAAAGGCGACCCGGCGGGGTTCACTCTGGTCCTCGACGACACGACCATCGTGATCCCGGAACGTCCCGGTAACCGGCGCGCCGACGGTTTCCGCAACGTGCTGAGCAATCCCCAGGTAGGCCTGCTCTACGTGATCCCCGGCCGCGGTGACACGTTGCGCATCAACGGCCGCGCCCGGATCCTGCGCGAGGCCCCGTTCTTCGACCGGATGATCGTCAAGGGCTACCGTCCTCGGCTCGCCCTCCTCGTTGAGATCGAGGAGGTCTTCTACCACTGCTCCAAATCCTTCCTTCGCTCCTCCCTCTGGAAGCCCGAGACGTGGACTCCCGACGCGGCCCCCTCCAGGGCCCGTATCGCCAAATCCCTGGAACGTCCCGACGAGGAGCTGGAAGACCTGGAGGTCTACTACGGCCCGCAGTACGGCCGGCGCTTGTACGGCTAACCGTCACTCCACTCCTGTCATCGGATCGGATGCGGGATGACCGCCGTGCCGGGTGGCGTCCACCAGAGCCTGGAACAGGCGGAGCGGGTCCTCGGCGACGCGGTTGCAGACGTACAGCCACCACTGGGTGCCGAACACGATGTACTCCCTGACCGGATGCCCGCGATCCCGCATCGTCGGCAGCTGATCGACGCCGAGTCCGAGCAGCATCTCGACCTCGTAAGCGCCGGAGTCCCGCCGCATATGCGGCTGCAGCTCATCGAGAAGGTCCAGGTCGTGGGTGGCGATCGAGCAGAGGTGGCCGCTGTCCAGCAGGAGGGTCGCGTACGCGAGGAAGGCCGCCCGCAGCTCGTGGCTGCCACGGGGGTGGGCGATGGACTCGCTTTCAAGGAAGGAGCCCTTCGCCAGACGGATGCGGCCGGGCAGCCGCAGCAGGCGGGTCAGGTCATCGGCCGTCCGGTGCAGACGGGCCTGGATGGTGACACCGACGTGGTCGAAACGCTCGCAGAGACGTTCGTGGGTCCACAGGATGAGATCCGTACGAGCGGAGCCCTCCGCCGAAATCATCATCTCCTGGCCCGCGGCGGCCGTGGCCTCGGCTAGCCGGGTGGCGTTGGCGAGCCCCAGCTCCCGGTCCACCACCGAGCCGATATGGGAGAGATCGAGGGACACCGAGCAATTCGTCCCGCGGGCTGCGGCCTGCCGTGACAGGTCGAGGAATATCTCGGTTTCGGCCGTGGCCAGGCCGGCGTCCCGGCAGCTCTCCCCCATGTAGTCAAGGGTGGCGGACCTGCCCTCCGCGTTCACCAGGGCGGCCCGGGCGAGCGCCTCGGCAACGGTCTGGCCACCGACGTAGCGTTCGGCCACCCGCCAGGCCAGCTTGCGTAGTGCGGGATCTGTGGCGACGTGGTCCTTGAGGACCTCGTCAAGGGCCAGTGCTCGCATCGCCTCGGCAGCCTGCTCCATTACGGTCATCATCATCCTTTCACCCGAGAGCCGGAACTCTATCGCCAATGAAGATTTTTTTAGAAGGTACTATCTCTCCGGTGAAGGCGGTAGTGGCTTCCTAGAAGGCGACCGGCAGGCGGTGCACACCGTAGATCGCCATGTCCGTACGGATCGGGATCTCCTCGTCGGGAGCGGCCAGCCGGAGGTCGGGGAACCTGCGGAACAGGGCCGGGTAGGCGACTCTCATCTCGATCCTTGCCAGCTGCTGGCCAAGGCACTGATGGACGCCGTGGCCGAAGCCGAGGTGCCCGGCGGCGTCCCTGGCCAGGTCGAACGTGTCCGGATCCGGGAATTTCGCGCGGTCGCGATTGACCGCGGGGATCGAGACGACCAAGGTCTGACCTGCGCGGATCAGCGTGCCGTCCAGCCAGACGTCTTCCAGAGCGGCGCGCTGCGCGCCGAACTGGATGATGGACAGATACCGCAACAGCTCCTCGACCGCGTTGTCGATCAGCGTCGGGGCGGCGCGCAGGGCAGCCAACTGCTCCGGATGGCGCAGCAGCGTCCAGGAGCCGAGCGCGAGCATGTTCGCCGTCGTCTCGTGCCCCGCCACCAGCAGCAGCATCCCGATCGCCCGCAGCTCCTCGTCGGTCAGTTCGCCGCCCGCGATGAGGCCGCTGAGGAGGTCGTCGCCCGGCTCCGCGCGCTTGGCGGCGACGAGCCGTACGAAGAACTCGTGCAGCTTGGTGAGCGCGGCGATGACATCGTGCTTGTCCGCGTCGAGCTTCAGCACGGTGGCGGTGGTGCGTTGGAACTCCTCCCTTTCCCGGTACGGCACGCCGAGCAGCTCGCAGATGACCATGGACGGGATCGGTAGTGCGAAGTCCTGGACCAGGTCGGCGGGGGAGCCGGCCCGTGCCATCGTGTCCAGATGCTCTTCGGTGATCTGCTGGACCCGGGGGATCAGCCGGTTGATCCGCCGCACGGTGAACTGGCCGGTCAGCAGCCGCCGGTAGCGGGTGTGCTCCGGAGGATCCATCCGGATGAACCAGCCGGGTACGGCGGGTGCGAACGACTCCTGACCGAGCGGATGGGGATACGGCATATGACGCAGTTCCTGCCGGGCGCTGAAGCGCGCGTCACTCAGCACAGCCCGAGCCGTCGCCATGCGGGTCACCACCCAGCCGACGTGGCCGTCGGGGAAGGCCAGCGGGTGCAGTGGGCCGTCGGCGGCCAGCCGCCTGAGCGCGGCGGGCGGGTCGAAGGGATGGTCTCGGACGGTCGGCAGCAGATCCATTCGGCGCTCCTTCATGCATTTCGTGAACTGTGTAAAATCACTCGGATGACACTCGACGACCAGGAGTTCCTGGAGCGGTTCGCGATGATCATGTCCGAGTCTGGCTATCCCCGGATGGCGGCCAGGGTCTTCGCCGCGCTGCTCGTCTCCGACGACGGCCGGCTCACCGCCGCCGAGCTGGCCGACCGGCTCCAGGTGGGGCCGTCGGCGATCTCCGGCGCGGTGAAATACCTGATGAACGTCGGAATGGTCGCCCGCGAGCGTGATCCGGGCGAGCGGCGTGACCGTTACCGGGTCGATCAGGTGGCGTGGTTCACGGCGGCTCTGGCTAGCGACCACGTCTACCGCCGTTTCGAGGAGGGCGCCCTGGAGGGCCTTGCGGTGTTCGGCCGGGACACGCCGGTAGGGGCGCGACTGGAGGAGACCCGGCGGTTCTTCGCCTTCCTTCGCAGGGAGGTGCCCATGCTGATGCACAAGTGGCTGGAGCAGGAGTCAGGCGATGTCGCGCCGGTGCAGGCCCGCCAGCCCGACGGCGCCCAGGGCAGCGGCGACCGCGCTCAATAGCACCAGGGGTGCCACTGTCACCTGCCCGAGCACGACCCAGGGCACGTGCACGAACGGGATGACGACCAGCACAGACTCGTCGACCTGCCCCAGCATGCCGAATACGTCGAGCAGGATGAACACCGCCCAGATCCCCCACGCGGCCATCGACAGGCGCGGCAGCAGGCCGGCCAGGAGGACCGCGATCCCGGTCATCGCCCACACAGCGGGCAGATAGGCCAGCGCGGCTCCCAGCACCAGGGGCAGCTTGCCCAGGTCGCCGCTGCTCGCGCCGTATGCGAGCCCGGCGCCCGCGCCGAGCGCGATGAGCGCCGCGGCTTGCCCGGTCACCGCCATGACCAGATGGCCGAGCGCCCACCGGACGCGGCTCGTCGGGGTCGCCAGCAGCAGGTCGGCGCGTCCCTCCGTCTCCTCCGTCCGCAGCCGCAGCGCGGACAGGATGCCGTAGGCGGCGATGATCCAGGCGAGCATGGACAGCAGGTAGTTGACGAAGAAGTCGACCGGCTCGGCATCGCCGGCGCCCACCCTGGCGATCATCTCCATGATCTGCGGAGCCTTGATCTGCTCCTCGATCTCGCCAGAGACGGCGCCGCCCAGGGCAAGGCCGCCCACCGCGAAACCGGCGGTCCAGCCCAGGAACTGGCCGCGGTGCAGCCGCCAGGCCAGGGCGAGGGCGCTGCGCAGGCCGGGCGCCGCCGCGGACGGCCCGAGCCGCGCGGGCAACGACCCGGCGGCCAGGTCACGGCGGGCCGACAGGCGGTAGGCGATGCCTGCCAGCAGCACGACCAGGGCCAGCAGCAGCAGGAGAACCCACCAGCGTTCGTCGGCGAACGCTCGTGTCCGAGCCGTCCAGCCCAGTGGTGACATCCACGACAACCAGGCCGCACCGCCTACGTCGCCGACCGCGCGGATCAGGAAGAAGGCGATGAACACGGCGACGCCCATCCCCCTGGCCGCCACCGCGCTCTGCGTCACTTGCGCGGTGACGGCGCCGACCGCGGCGAACGTCCAGCCGGCGGCGGCCAGTGACAGGGCCAGAGCGCACGACCCGGAGGCGGGCAGCCCTGCGCCAATGAGAGCCCCTGCCATGAGGACGGCGATCACCAGGTTGGCGGCGAGCACCACGGCCAGCACCGCGGTCAGCGGCGCGTGCCTGCCCACCGCCCCCGCGCCGACGAGCTCACGGCGGCCCGATTCCTCCTCGACCCTGCTGTGCCGGATCACCAGAAGCATGCTGACCAGCCCGAGCAGCATGGCGCCCGCACTGGACACGGTGTACGCGGTCAGCCCGCCCACGCTCGCCTCGAACACGGGGCCGCGGGTGGCCACCTGCGAGAGGTTGGCCGTCGCCGCGTCGGCCGCGCCGTGCAGATCCTCAGCGGTCGGATAAAGGGCGGCCGTGCTGGAGGCGATGCTCGCCGGGTAGACCGCGGCCAGCAGGCCCCAGACGGGTAGGAGCAGTCGGTCGCGGCGGACGATGAGCCGGGCGAGCGCGCCGGTCCCGGTCAAGACGCTCATCGGGCAGCCACCCTCCGGGGCTGCGCGCCGCTGCTCGCCGTCTTGTAGTGCCGTATGAACAGGTCCTCCAGCGTCGGCGGCGCCGCCGTGACGCCGCGCAGCCCCAGCGCGGCCAACCGGTCGAACAGCGCGTTGAGATGGCGGGGCTCGACCTGGCAGGTGATCTTCAGGCCGTCGATCCGCAGATCGTGTACGCCGGGCAGACCGGCCAGGTCGGCCGGCGAACTCGCCACCTCCGCGACCACGGACGTACGGCTCAGGTGGCGCAACTCCGCCAGCGTGCCCGACTCCACGATGCGCCCCGCCCTGATGATGCTCACCCGGTCGCAGAGCGCCTCCACCTCCGACAGGATGTGGCTGGACAGCAGCACGGTACGGCCGCGCGCCTTCTCCTCCGCCACGCTGTCCCTGAAGACCGCCTCCATCAGCGGGTCCAGGCCGGAGGTCGGCTCGTCGAGGATGAGCAGTTCCACGTCGGAGGCGAGCGCCGCGACCAGCGCCACCTTCTGCCGGTTGCCCTTGGAGTAGGTCCGGCCCTTCTTACGCAGGTCCAGCTCGAACCGGTCGACGAGGCTCGCCTTGCGCCGCTCGTCCACTCCTCCGCGCAGCCGGCTCAGCAGATCGATCACCTCGCCGCCGGTGAGGCTGGGCCACAGGGTGACGTCGCCCGGCACGTAGGCCAGCCGGCGGTGCAGCTCGGTGGCGTCGGCCCAGGGATCGCCGCCAAGCAGGCGAGCCTCGCCCGCGTCGGCGCGCATCAGGCCGAGCAGGATCCGGATGCAGGTGGATTTGCCTGCTCCGTTGGGGCCCAGGAAGCCATGGACCTCGCCGCTTCGGACGTCCAGTTCGAGACCGTCCAGCGCACGTGTCCGGCCGAACGTTTTGACGAGGCCGGACACGGAAATCGCGTCTGTCATGGCTCGAAGCTACACTATCTTCACAAATTTTGTGAAACATGTGAAAGATTGCAAATCCCAAGATCAAGACCACACGGGCTGCGCACATGCTTCGAAGTCAGGTTGCCAGGGCCCGCCGAGAGCCACTCACTCCGGCTGCGGGACCAGGGTGTTGTGCCGGGCCACCGCCCACCAACGGCCGTTCTCTTTGACAAGCACGTAGAGGGCGACCATGACATGCTCGCGGTCGATGAGCTCACCCTTGTCGTTTGCTGCGCGAGCTCCCTTGTGGGCAATGGCGACATCCGGACGAAGGAACACGACGTCGAGCACGTCGTATCGCACGTACTCATCCTTCAGGAACCCGGCGAGTCCGGCCCGGCTCGCCTCGAGCACCACGTCGCGACCGTGAGCCAGCATGCCGACGGCGTTGCCCATGATGGCATTGCTTGCCAGATCTGACACCATGAGCTCGGCGTCGTTGGTGTTGTAGGCAGTTTCGACATTCTTGATGATCTGCGCGATGGCCTCGCGGTCGGCGCTGTGATCGACGCTGGAGTCCTCGATAACCGGTGCTTGGACGTTTGTGTGCATGCGGAACACTTAAGCACCTCAACCAAACTTGGGGTCAACGCCAGCAGTATGTGTTGATAATCACGTCGTTTGGCCTGCCAGTAGTCGTCGACCTGGCGCTCCAAGCCGACAAACCCCGTTGACGTAGCAGCAGGGCGGCCATGCTTCTCGCAAGGCGGCGGCCCGCCTCGGCTTTCTGGAGGCACAGCGTGCAACAGGGAGGGGCGCAGCCGCGGCGTTCGGCCTTCCGCCTTCCCGTCAGGACGCTGATCGCCGTTCTCGCATGGCCTGGCCGATCGAGGCCACCACGGTCGCCGACATCTGCGCGGCGGCCGAGATCTCCCCCGCGACGTTCTTCACCTACTTCCCCGCCAAAGAAGACCGGGTCTTCGCTGACCAGCCGGATCAGGTGGAGACGGTCAACGAGCTACTGGCCGGGCGGCGGCCCGGCGAATCCATGCGCGAGGTGCGCACGCGCGTCTCGACATCCAGGCCCAGTGGGCAGAGGCCCTCGCGGTGGCCTTTCCCGACGAGCTCGACGACACTGAGGCGCACGCGATCACCGGCTCACGGGCGCGGTGATCGCTGCCGCCATGGCCAACCTCCGCCGCGGCGACGCCGCGCTGCCTATGCCGGAGGTCGTCACCCGCGCCGCCACCACCGCCATGGACGCGATCCTCTGACACGCGAGCCCTGCTGATTTTGCTGGTGAATAGCAGCCGTGCTAGGTGCGCGCCGCCTCCGCGTGCAGCGCCTCGCAGGCCAGCCCGAGCAACGTCACCAGCACCGCCGCGAACACCGGTCCCAGCGTCAGCGGCGCCGTCAGCTCGCCCGCGTGCCAGGCCGCCGCCGCGACCGCCGCCGACGTCAGCACCGTCACCCCGAACATGGCCGCCCACAGCGGCAACATCCGCAGGTAGGCGAAGAGCAGCCCGAACACCGGCCACACGAACGGGGACGCCGCCACGGCCAGCGCGGCCCAGCCGCCCGTCACCAGGCCCAGCCAGACGAGCGCCGGGATGGGCCGGCGTTCGATCACCGGGCCGGTGGAGTGGACGAGGCCGAGCAGCACACCTCCGGCGGCCACGGCCACGAGGCCGTCGCGCAGCACGGTGACGATGGCGATGAGCAGCAGCCCGCACGCCGTGACGTGCGTCGCCCACTGCAGCAGCCGCAACGGAAGGTTGCCCATGTCCACTCAGCGTAACGCCGGGTGCGCGCCGGGTCAGCGCGTCCCGCGGCCGCCACGCCGGGTGAACGCCAGGTCAGCGTGTTCCGCGGTCGCCACGCCGGGTGAACGCCGTCAGCAGGTAGTACAACGCGCCGGCCACCACGAGGGCGACCACCACGCCGATGTTCGCCGCCCCGAACGTGCCGGTCCGCAGTGCGTCGCTCATCAGGAAGCCGACGAGCGCGGCGATGTTCTCGTCGGCCGAGGTGATGAGGCCGAGCCCGACGATCGACGCCACGACCAGCGACGCCAGGCCCGGCCAGTGCAGCGCCGGCGCCCCTGGGCGCAGCAGCCGCTCCCGGTCGGCCCGGTCGGCGGGTTGGTGCCGCCCGCCGTACGAGCGGCCGCCCTCTCGCAGCCGCCACATGTCCACCAGGAAGACCGCGGCCCAGGCCGCCATCACCACGCCGATGATCGCCAGGAACGCCTGGAAGGTGGCGAGGAAGCTGGTGGAGACGAACAGCAGGTAGTAACCGCCCAGCACCATGAGCAGCCCGTCGATCAGCACCGCGTAGTGCCGCCTGATCGGTACGCCGAGCGCCAGCATCGACAACCCCGACGAGTAGATGTCCATGATCGCCCCGGCCAGGAAGCCGCCGATGGCGGTCAGCAGGTACGCCAGCAGGAACCAGGTCGGCAGCGCCCCGGCCAGCGCCGCCACCGGGTCGCCGCCGGCGGCCTCGGCCAGCGTCGGGTCGCCGCCCGCCAGCAGCACGCCGAACACGAGCAGCACCATGGGCGGCAGCGCGCCGCCGAGCATCGTCCACAGGGCCACCGAGCGCGGGCGGGATCGCGACGGCAGGTAGCGGGAGTAGTCGGCGCCGCAGTTGACCCAGCCGAGGCCGAGCAGGGTCATGGCGAAGATGATCCCGCCGACCCAGCCGCCGGGGCCGGCCGTGGTCTCCAGCGACACGCCGAGTCGCGGAGCCATGAGGATCATGTAGACGACGGTCAGCACGACGAACGCGTACGTCAGGTAGCGCTGCACCACCATGATCATCGCGTGGCCGTACACGCCGACCGCGATCACCACCACGGCCGCGACGGTGAAGCACGCGGCGGTGGCCGTCGTGGGAGCGAGGCCGGGCGCGAGCCGGCCCAGGATGGCCGCGCCGCTCTGCGCGGCCAGCGTGACGAGCACGATCTCCCAGCCCACGTTCGACAGGTACGACAACGCCGCGGGCAGCTTGTTGCCCTGGTAGCCGAACGGCGCCCGGCCCAGGGTCATGGTCGGCACGCCCGACCTGGCGCCGGCGATCGCGACCAGGCCGACCAGCAGGAACGACAGCGCGTACCCGATGGCTCCGGTGATGATCGCGGGCACCACGCCGAGGCCCAGGCCGACGATGTAGACACCGAACGCGACGCCGAACAGCGACAGGTTCGATCCCGCCCACGGCCAGAAGAGATCTCTCGGCCGCCCGTGCCGCTCGGACTCGGGTACCGCGTTGATGCCGTTCTGCTCCACGGCCATCGTGTCCATGATCGGACGTTACTCGCCTTATGCGAAGAAACGAACCCTTACCTCTGGTATGGGGGCACGTTTCCGCCGCTGATCTGCGGTGAGACTCCCGTGATGAGGCCATTGGGGGGTGACACGCGCAAGCAGGCGCTGGCCATCTGCCTGGTCGCGGCGTTCATGAGCGGGCTGGACGTGAGCATCGTCAACGTCGCCGTCCCGTCGATCCGCGAAGCGCTGGACGCCTCGGAGGACGGGCTGCAGTGGACGGTGTCGGGGTACGCGCTCGCGTTCGGGCTGCTGCTGGTCCCCGCCGGGCGGCTGGGGGACGCCAGGAGCCGGCGCACGATCTTCATGACGGGCGTGGCGCTCTTCACCGCCTCCAGCGCGGCGTGCGGGCTCGCCGCGGACATGAACGTGCTGATCGCGGCCAGGTTCGTGCAAGGGCTGGCGGCCGGCACGCTCAACCCGCAGGTGTCGGGGCTGATCCAGCAGATGTTCCGCGGGGCCGAGCGGGGGCGCGCGTTCGGGGCGCTCGGCGCCACCATCGGCGTGTCCACGGCCGCGGGGCCGCTGATCGGCGGCCTGCTCGTCGGCCTGGCCGGAGCCGACCAAGGGTGGCGGTGGGTGTTCCTGGTGAACGTGCCGATCGGGATCGCGCTGCTGCCGCTGGCCTGGCGGGCGCTGCCGGCCCGGCCGGGGACCGGGCGGCGCGAGAGCATGGACCCGGTCGGCGTGCTGCTGCTCGGCATGGGCGTGGTGGGGCTGCTGCTGCCGTTCATCCAGCGGCACCAGTGGGAGGGCAACACGAAATGGCTGCTCATCCCGGTCGCGCTGGTGGTGCTGGCCGCCTTCGTGCTCTGGGAGCGGCGCTACCCGCGCGAGCCGCTGGTGAACCTGGCGCTGTTCGGCAAACGTTCGTACAGCCTGGGGACGGCCATCGCGCTGTTCTACTTCGCCGGCTTCACGGGGATCTTCTTCATCTTCACCCTCTACCTGCAGGTCGGGCTGCACTACAGCGCGCTGATGGCCGGGCTGGCGATCACGCCCTTCGCGCTCGGCTCGGCGTCGGCCTCGGTGGTCGGCGGGCGGCTCGTGTCGCGCGCCGGCCGGCGCGTGGTGGCGGTGGGCCTGACGATGGTGATCGCCGGGCTCTGCGCGACGATGCTGGCGACCGTGCTGGTGCCCGGGCGAGCGGTGGGCCTGGCGACGGTGCTGCCGCTGTTGCTGGCGGGCATGGGCAGCGGTCTGGTGATCTCGCCCAACCAGGCGATCACGCTGTCGGAGGTGCCGCCAGAAGGCGGGGGGAGCGCGGCGGGCGTGCTGCAGACGGGGCAGCGGCTGGGGTCGGCGATCGGGATCGCCGTGGCGGGCTCCACGTTCTTCGGCGCGCTGGGCCAGGGCTGGGCGACCGCCTTCCGCCATGGCCTGATGGCGGTGCTGATGTCGGTCGTGATCGCCCTGGTGGCCGCCGCGTACGACCTCGTCCGCACCCGCGGGGAAGCCCGCCGCCCGTGACCTCGGCGGCTCATCCGGCCAGGACGCGCGCCTCCGTCTCGGGGTCGAGGCCGACGGCGGGGCGGTCGGGCCGCATGGGCGCCACGCCGCCGATGCTCCGCAGCCAGGCCCACGTGTCGGCGACCGTCTCCTCGACCGGGCGCACCCGCAGCCCCGCCGCCACCGCCCTGGACACGTCGGCCCCGTGCATGAAGTCGTGGAGCTCGCCCGTCAGCCAGATCGGCAGGTCGGTCCACGGCTCGATGCCCGCTCCGAGGACGCGCGCCTCCGGCGTCCAGCGCAGCTCGGCGTCGGACTCGGTCACCGTCACGCACGTTTCGAGCAGTTCCCGCATCGTCGTGAACCCCGGCGGGCTCACCACGTTGTACGCCCCGCCCAGCCCCTGCTCGGCCGCGCGCAGGCACCACACGGCGAGGTCGCGGGCGTCGATGTACTGGACCCCGAGGTCGCGGGGCTCCGGAGCGAGCACCGGCCCCCCGCGCGCGATCCTGGTGAGCCACCACGGCAACCGCCCGATGTTCTCGTGGGGGCCCAGGATGAGCCCTGCCCTGGCCAGCAGCGCCCGGTCGCCGAAGGCGGCGACGGCGGCCAGCTCCGCCCCGGCCTTGTTCTTCGCGTAGTCGCCGTCTCCGTCGTCGGCCGACCCCGTCACGACCGGCGCGTTCTCGTCGGCGCCGAACGGCGCGGGGAAGGTGTGGACGGACCTGCTGGACACGTAGACGTAGTGGCCCGCCCGGCCGGCCAGGAGGGAGGCGGAGTCTCTCACCGCTGACGGCGCCCACGACCACGTGTCGATCACGGTGTCCCACTCGCCGTGCGCCAGCGCCGCGAGGCCGTCAGGAGCCGACCGGTCGCCGCGCAGCGCGGTCACGCCCGGCACGGGGTCATGGGTGCCCCGGTTGAACGTCGTGACCTCCCACCCCAGGGCCCGCGCCTCCTCGACGACGGCCCGCCCGACGAACTCCGTGCCGCCCAGTACGAGAAGTCTCATGGAGCTCACCCTGGCCGCCGGAGTCCGCGGGCGACAGGGGGTCATGCTCTCGGCGGAATCGCCGTGAGCGTATCCGCTGCACCGTGCGTAATCGGATCACTGTTCGCCCGATGTGTGGGCAGGGTATAGCAGCAGATCAGGGTCCTTAATGGTGTGATTGCCTCATAAGGGCAAATGTCACCTATAGTGACATAGGAGTTCATGCGCTAGTGATACGTCTTTTTCCCCGCTCGATCCGGGCGCGCCTGACCGCGATAGCGACCGCGATAGCGGCGCTGGTCCTCTTCGCCACGTCCACCTTCATGCTCGTCACCGTCCCCGACAGCCTGCGCGACGTCGTCCGGGACAGGGTCGAGGTGTCCGTACGCAGGATCGCGAGCGACGCCAGAGCCGGAGATCTGTCCACGGCCATCGAGGCCCCGGCGCGCGTGCACTTCCTGGAGGTGGTCACCCCGCGAGGCGACGTGCTCGCCGCCACCACCGGCCGCCACGTCGACCGGAAGCTCAGGGAGTTCCGGCCCTCCGAGCTCGACAAGCTCTACATCTCGGAGACGTGGGCGCGGCAGGAGCAGAACGGCGACGAGACCCACTTCCTGGTGATGTGCATGACGGTGTCGACCCCGGACGGCCCTGTCACCGTGTACGGCGCGTCGTCGCTGGCCGACGTCGACCGCGCCATCACCTGGTTCGAGGCCCAGACCTTCGTCGTCACCCCGCTGATCCTGGCGAGCGTCGCGGGCATCACGTGGCTCGTGGTCGGGTTCGCGCTGCGCCCGGTCGAGCGCATCCGCGCCAAGCTGGCCGAGATCACCGGCCACGACCTCAGCAGGCGCGTCCCCGTGCCCGACACCGGAGACGAGATCACCGACCTGGCCACCACCACGAACGACACCCTCGACCGCCTCGAACGCTCCGCCGAGACCCAGCGGCGCTTCGTCGCCGACGCCTCGCACGAGCTGCGCAGCCCCATCGCGGGCCTGCGCACCCAGCTCGAGGTGGCCAACGCGATCCCGGACGAGACCGACTGGCCCGCCACGGGAGCGGTGGCGCTGACGGCCGTCGAACGGCTCACCGGCATCATCGACGAGCTCCTGATGCTGGCCAGGCTCGACGCGGGCACGGTCGCGCCCCGCCGCGTGGTGGACGTGTGCCACCTGTGCGTCGATCAGGTACGCCGCCGCAGGGACTCCAGGGTGGTCATCGTCCCCGACCTCTGCGCGTCGGCCCCCGTGTACGGCTCGCCCGTGCAGATCGACCGGCTCCTGACGAACCTGCTGGACAACGCCACCCGGCACGCCGACACCAGGATCGACCTGGAGGTGGCGGTGACGGACGGCCAGGTGGTGGTGACGGTGACCGACGACGGCGAGGGCATCGCCCCCGAGGACAGGGAACGGGTCTTCGAGCGGTTCACCAGGCTGGACAGCGCCAAGGCGAAGGACCAGAGCGGAAGCGGCCTCGGCCTGCCCCTGTCCAGGGAGATCGCCCTGTCCCACGGCGGCACGCTCACCATCGCCGACCATTCGCCCGGCGCCCGCTTCGTGCTCGTCCTCCCCCTCTACAAGGGCTCCTAGCGCTCTACACTCGCGGCCATGGATCTACGCCGGCTCTCCGACGAGGTCGAGTCCGTCTCCCAGCGTTATGCGGACAAGCTGGGCATCGAACGGGACGACGTCTGGTTCCTGCTCAAGCTGCAGGAGGAGGTCGGCGAGCTGACCCAGGCGTTCCTGATGCGCTCCGGCCGGGCCAGGACCAAGGGGCGCACGGAGGACGAACTCGACGCGGGCTACCGGGCCGAGCTGGCCGACGTGCTCTGCCACGTGGTGCTGCTGGCCCGCCACCACGGGGTGGACCTGCAGGTGGAGATCGACCGGAAGTGGCTCGTGCACAACCGCTGACAGACACGAGTCCGGCCCGCCGGCCGAAGCCTTCGCCGTCCTGTCTGACCTCGGCGGCTCCGTGCCCCTGGTGTTGTGGCAGACCGGGCCGGGCCGCGCGAGGAGTGTCGCCGGGGAAGAGGTCGGGCCGCGGCGGGCCGGCGGGGCGCCGTCGCGGTGGCCGGCCACGTGCGGGTCAGATCGCGTCTCCCTGGAGGCCCCCGGCTGTGTGCGGCGGGTGGGTGACGTCGGCGCTGCCGTAAAGGGTGGGGTTGTGGACGGAGGCCCGCCCCCCGAGGGCCTCGAACGGACAGGAGAGAACGGTCAGCCGGCCACGGTGATGCGGCCGGTCGCGGGCGGCGCGATCGGGTTGTCCTTGCCGAGGTGGTCGACGAAGGCGTCGATGTCCAGCGGCCCGCTCCACAGGTCGGTGCCGTCCCTGAAGGCGAGGAACGCGTCGCCGCCTCCCACCAGGAAGTTGTTGGCCGCCACCCGGATGGTCTGCGCGTCGGTCACCGGGGTCCCGTCGATCTTCATCTCGGAGACCTTCGAGCCCCAGGGCGCGCTGTTGTCGTAGGTGTAGGTGAAGTTCGCCGAGGGCTGCAGGATCTTGGTGAACGCCTGGTTGTTGGGCCCGCCGGTGAACTGCTGCTCCAAAACCGTCTTGAGCTGGGCGCCGGTCAGCGTGACGACCTGCATGAGGTTGTTGAACGGCTGCACGGTGAAGGCCTCACCATACGTGACGACGCCGTCGCCTTCGCCGGCCGGTGACGACGCGTGCGACAGCGAGGCCCGCACCCCACCCGGGTTCATCAGCGCGATCTGCGCGTTGCCGCCGGTCCTGGTGGCGGCGAGCTGGGCGTCGGCGATGAGGTTGCCGAGGGGTGACTCGCCGGAAGGGCCGGCCGTGTTCGTGATGTCGGCGGTGATCGTGCCGACGGCCTTGTTGGCGACGGGGGCGACGCGGTCCTTCCACGTCTCCACGAACGCCGAAATTTCAGGATCTGCGGTGACTGTCCGGGTCACCACGTGGTTGTCCGCCACGATCGAGGCGCGGTCGATGTCCCGCGTCCTGGCGTTCACCTTGAGGTCCACCTGCGTGATGACCCGCCCGAACGAGCCGCCCTGCGAGAAGAGCCGGTCCTTGCCCGCCGGGTCCTTCACGGTGCACACGTACGCCTGGTGCGAGTGGCCGCTGAGCACCACGTCGATCTCCGGGTCCACCTGCGTCGCGATGCGGTTGCCCGCCCCCGGGACCGCGCTGCACGCGTCCGGCGACTGGCCCTGGGCCACCTGGTCGCCCTCGTGCACGAGCACGACCTGGGCCTTGACGCCCACGAGCTTGAGCAGCTTGGAGGCCACGTTCGCGGCCTTGACCTCGTCCGCGAACGTGAGGTTCTTGATCCCCTCGCTGGACACGATGCCCGGCGTCGTCTGCGTGACCAGGCCGATGAAGCCGATCGGCACGCCGTTCATCCACTTGACGCTCACCGGCGGCAGCGCGGGCACGCCCCAGCCGGACAGCGCCTGCCTGACCTTCGCCGCGTTCGCGCCGCCGAGCGCCACCAGCGCGTCGGTCTTCTCGTGGCGGTTCTTGAACAGGACGTTCGCACCCACGTAGTCGAACTTCGCGCCCTTCCACTCGCCCGCGGGCGAGCAGCCGTCCACCGGGTGGCAGCCACCCTTCATGATCCGCCGCAGCTCGGCGTAGCCCTCGTCGAACTCGTGGTTGCCGACCGCGGCGACCTTGAGCCCCAGCTTGCCCAGGAACTCGACGGACGGCTCGTCGTGGTAGGCGGCCGAGATCAGCGGTGTCGCCCCGATGAGGTCGCCCTGGGCCACCGCGATCGTGTTCTTGTCGGCCAGGGCCTTCATGTGGGTCGCGACGTAGGCCGCGCCGCCGGCGTCGACCGTGTTGCCGTGCTCGTCGACCATGCGGCCGGAGGAGCCGGTCGGCGGATCGAGGTTGCCGTGGAAGTCGTTGAGGGCGAGCAGCCGTACGGGGACCGTACGCGATGGTCTGCTCGCGTCCGCCGGAAGGGCGGCGAGCGTGACCGCTCCCGAGGCGACGGCTGCGGCCAGCGCCAGCCGGAGGAAGGAACGAGACGTCATGGCCCAAAACGTTACGACCGTTGTCCGTGCAGCCGATGTCGCAAAGGTAACGATTTGCCGGGTCGTCCCATGGCGTTATTTGCCAGTCATAGGCCTAGAGTGCGTTCTGTGAATGTGCACGTGGAAGTTCAGCAGGTGCTCGATGACCAGGAGATCGCTGACGTGCTCGGCCTGGTCCAGGCGGCGACGGAGACCGACGGCGTGCGGCCGCTCAACGAACACGTGATGCTCCACCTGCGTTACGGCGGCGACCCGCAGGCCCGCTCTCTCCTGCTCATGGAGGACGGCGCCCTGGCGGGCTACGCCCACGTCGACCCCACCGACGAGGTCGAGGGCCCCAGCGTGGAACTCGTCGTCCACCCCGCCCACCGCCGGCGCGGGAACGGCGCGCGGCTGCTGACGTCCGTGATGGAGCTGACAGGAGGCCGGCCGCGCCTGTGGGCCCACGGAGGGCATCCGGGGGCGGGGGCGCTGGCGGCCGCGTTCGGCTTCGAGCGGGTGCGCTCGCTCTGGCAGATGCGCCGCTCCCTGTTCGCCCCGCTGGATCCCCTCGCCCTGCCACCGGGCCTCACCCTGCGCACGTTCGTGCCCGGCCGGGACGAGGAGGCGTGGCTCAAGGTCAACGCCGCGGCCTTCGCCCACCACCCCGAGCAGGGCGCGTGGACGATGGACGATCTGCTGCGGCGCGAGCAGGAGCCCTGGTTCGACCCCGAGGGTTTCTTCCTGGCCTTCCACGGCGACCGGCTGGCCGGCTTCCACTGGACGAAGGTGCACGGCTCGTCCGAGCACGGCCACGAGCCCCTGGGCGAGGTGTACGTCGTCGGCGTCGACCCCGCGCAGCAGGGCACCGGCCTTGGCAAGGCCCTCACCCTGGCCGGCCTGCACCACCTCCGCGCGCGCGGCCTCGCCCAGGCGATGTTGTACGTGGACGAGGCCAACACGGCGGCGATCAGGTTGTACGAGTCCCTCGGCTTCAACCGTTGGGACGTGGACGTGATGTACGCGGCTCCCGAGGCCGGCGCGCCGGGTTCCTAGAGGCGCCTACTCCACGATCGCGTGAAGGACGAAGTAGGAGACGGACGCCACGAGGGCCGCCGCCGGAATGGTGAGGATCCACGCCGTCACGATGTTGCCCGCGACCCCCCACCGCACGGCGCTGAGCCGCTTGGTGGCACCCACTCCCATGATCGCTGACGTGATCGTGTGCGTGGTGGAGATGGGCGCCCCGAACCCGATGGCGGCCCCGTAGAGTACGGTCGCCGCCGCCGACTCCGCGGCGAAGCCCTGGGGCGGGTCGAGCGCGATGATGCGCCGGCCCAGCGTACGCATGATGCGCCAGCCGCCGGCGTACGTGCCCAGCGAGATCGCCCCCGCGGCGGCCAGGATGACCCACTGGGGGATCGGGTCGTCCTGCTCGGCGAAACCGCCGACCGTCAGGGCCAGGAAGATCACACCCATCGTCTTCTGCGCGTCCTGCAGCCCGTGCCCGAGCGCCATGGCGGCGGCCGAGACGGTCTGCGCGTAGCGGAAGCCGCGGTTGGTCTTGCCCGGCTGGCTGTTGCGGAAGATCCAATAAATTGCGATCATGATCGCGGCGGCGAGGCTGAAGCCGACCAGGGGCGAGAAGATCATCGGAATGACGACCTTCTCCAGGACGCCGTCCCAGTGCACCACGCTGGCCGAGGCCAGCGCCGAGCCCACCAGGCCGCCGATGAGCGCGTGACTGGAGGAAGAGGGCAGGCCGAAATACCAGGTGATCAGGTTCCAGACGATCGCGCCGATGAGCGCCGAGGCCACGATGACCAGACCGTGCGAACCGTCAGGCGCGTCGATGATGCCTTTGCCGACCGTCTGCGCGACCTGGGTGCCCAGGTGGGCGCCGATGAAGTTCATGGCCGCCGCCATGAACAGCGCGGCCCTGGGGGTGAGGGCCCGGGTCGAGACGGAGGTCGCGATGGCGTTCGCCGCGTCGTGGAACCCGTTGGTGTAGTCGAAGGCCAGTGCGATGACGACCACGGCGATGACGAGGCCGAGCGTGAGGTCCACCGAGCTTAGCTTTCCTTGACCGCGATCGACTCGACGGTGTTGGCCACGTGCTCGAAGGCGTCGGCGGCCTCTTCGAGAGCGTCGACGACCTCCTTCATCTTCATGACCGTGAGGGCGTCGTACTCGCCGCTGAACAACTTGGCCAGCAACCTCCGGTAGACCTGGTCACCCTGGTTCTCCAGGCGATTGACCTCGATCCAGTACTCGTTGAGGTTCTTCATCGAACGCAGCCGCGGCATGGCCTCCGCGGTCAGCTCCGCGGCCCGCTCCAGCACCTCGACCTGCCTGACGACGTCTTTGGGCAGGTGGTCGATCTGATACAGCACGATGAGGTCAGAGGCCGCCTCCATGGCGTCCATCACGTCATCGAGGTTGGAGGCGAGCCGGTAGATGTCCTCGCGGTCGAAGGGGGTGATGAAGCTCTCGTTGAGCCGGTTCATGATCGCGTGAGTGCGTTCATCGCCGGCGTGCTCGCAGGCACGCATCTTCTCGGCCAGGGCCTCCCTGTCCGATCCGTCGCTGATGATTTCTACCAGTAGCCGGGATGCGGTGACCAGATTGTTCGCCGAGTCGGCGAACAGGTCGTAGTAGCTGTCCTCACGTGGCGTGAGACGCAGGCGCACGTCGTTCTCCAGATGTGCGGGGATGGTCCGTGGAAGAGGGTACGGGTCGCCAGGCGAAATACGAACTTCATGTCCCCTTCGCCTAATGGCTACCCGGAGCAGGTTGTATGACACCGGAAACCCCGGTAGTTTGGGCGCTTTTTGCAGCTCCAGCTGACCTTAAACGGCCCGTCCGGATCACCTCGACCCGGGGTGCCCCCATCACGTGTACCGACATGTTCCCCGACTGTTCATCTGATGTTCACCTTTGATTAGATCTTGGTCCGATGGAAGTTGCGGAACGATCGTGACGGCGTCGGCCCCCGCTGCCCCTGATAGCGCGACCCGTACTTGTCGGACCCGTACGGATGCTCGGCAGGAGAGCTGAGCCTGAACACGCACAACTGCCCGATCTTCATCCCCGGCCACAACTTGATCGGCAATGTCGCCACGTTCGACAGCTCCAACGTCACGTGCCCGCTGAACCCCGGATCGATGAACCCCGCCGTCGAATGCGTCAGCAACCCCAGCCGGCCGAGCGAGCTCTTGCCCTCCAGCCGCGACGCCAGATCATCGGGCAGCGTGATCATCTCGTACGTGGACGCCAGCACGAACTCCCCAGGATGCAAGATGAACGGCTCGTCCCCGGCCGGCTCCACCATCCGCGTAAGATCCGGCTGCTCCACGGACGGGTCGATGTGAGGGTAACGATGGTTCTCGAACACCCGGAAGAACCGGTCAAGCCGCACATCGATGCTGGACGGCTGGATCATGTCCTGGTCGAAAGGATCGAGGACGAGCCGGCCGGCGTCGATCTCGGCGAGGATGTCACGGTCGGATAGCAGCACGCAGAGCAACCTACCGTCCGAGGTGAAAGTCTGGGGGGCGGGGATTGCTGATCCGGGGCAAGTTTCCGCTACAGTGGGGGACGCGACTTCGGGTCGCACGCGGGTGTAGTTCAATGGCAGAACATCAGCTTCCCAAGCTGACAGCGCGGGTTCGATTCCCGTCACCCGCTCTTGTGATGAAGCCCAGGTGGACCGATGGATTCGGTGCCTGGGCTCTGGTGTTTCCCAGGGCTGTTGATCTCCGCATGCCATCTGCGTCATGCACGCCGGAACCAGAAGGGCAGGGGCACGACTCAAACCTTGATGACAGTGACGTGTGCGCCGCACAGCGCGGCGAGGTCCTCGGGGTCGGAGGTGAGGATGGTGACGGGGCCTGGGGCGGCGAGGGCAGTGGCGCTGAGCACGGCGTCGATGGCGTACTTGTGCCCGTGCAGACCGGCGTTGGACAGGAGTGCGGCGGCGTGGCGGGCGATCGGTTCGGTGACCGGTTCGATGACGAGGCGGGACAGCGTCCATTCCAGGGCCGGCCGGTTGACGCGGGGGTGGACCGCCTCGACGAGGGTGGCGGTAGAGGTGATGACACGGAGGTCGTCGGCACGGGCAAGGGCGAGCCATGTGGTGACCGTACGGTCTCGGAGGACGGCCTTGGCCAGTCCCTCGCTGTCGAGGACGAGGGTGCCGCCGGGCACAGCGGGAGAACGGGTCACGCAGCCGACCCACCGTTGGCCCGTCCCTGCCGGGCTCGATGGAGTTGGTCGCGCAGCGCCTGAACCTCGTCGTCAGTGATGGGACCGTGCTCGGCCTCGGCGACCTGGATGAGTTCGCTGAGGTTGTCGCGCTCGATCTGGCGGGCGACGGCGGCGGCAACGTAGGCGGACAAGCCGGAAGGGCCACTCCGAGATCGGGCGGCCTCGGCGATGTCACGCGGCATGGTGATCGAATACTTACTAGTAGGCTCGCTCATGCTCTATATCCTACCTCTAATCCTCCTACGTCTAGGAGATGCGTTGTAAGCCCAGGTGAGTGTTTCGCCAGCTCAGATGCTGTGATTTGAAGGACTGCCCAAGCTGACGGCGCAAATCCGATTTCCGTCAGCCGTTCCCAACGCCAGTGGCGACAAGTCTGGCCAGTGGGTCAGGGCACTATGCGCCGAGCTTGTGGCGCGCGTACCGCTGATCAGGGCCTGTGAACTCCATGCCGTTCTCATCGAGAGCGTTGTAGATCGTCACTCGGCCGTCCGGGAGGAGAAATCCGACAGCCACCATCCCTTGCGCCATGTCCGCACCCATCCACGTCAGAAGCTCCACGGCCTGCAGCCTCTGTCCCTGCAATCTCGCCAGCTCGTCAGGCACGCCCTCTCGCCATGCCAGTCGGAATCCTGCTCCCGCCCAATCCAGCGGCTGAGCCGGATCGACCGTGTTCCACGAGATCGAGATCTCATCGAACTTCTGGTGGACGATCTCGACCTGCTCGCCCTCGAAGTCCAGCATGACCAGGCCATCGGAGAACCAGACATCCTCGTCGAGGTCCCACACCAGCAGCGCTCGGGTCAGCCTCCGCCCTTGCAGAACGGCGAGTCTCTCACCATGAGCGGTGGCGACCACCGAACGCCCTCTCAACCATGCGGGCCTGTATCCACTGATCCCGAACTCGAACATATGGCGATCATGGCAGGACGGTGCCCGCCGCCTTCCGTAAGGGCGACGCCAACAGTTGCGGTGATGGGTCCCAGCGCGTTCGCCCCGTGCCGGCTGGTGCTGTTCGCCCCTCAAGGAGATCCGCGGTTCGCCCGCGGCCCGAACACGCGCAGGACGGCTTCGAGCCGAGCGAACCCGTCGACCTCGTCGGGGAGGAGGTAGGACCCCTCGGTCCACTCGTTCCACGCGTTGATCGTCAGTTCGCGGTAGTCGTACCCGGACGCTGAGATGAAGCTCTTCGCCAGGCGGAGGCCGTGTTCGAAGTCGGCCGGGGTGGCCTGCCAGACCGGTGTGTACGGCAGGTCGTCACGGGAGAATTCGGCCTCGGCCGCGACCCGGGCGGAGGCGTCCCAGCCCGCGGTGGCGTTCGGGTGGAACGGGACACCCAACCGTTTCCTGTAGCCGTCGTACTCCAGGAACGCGGTGGCGGCGACCTCACGCCAGGTGTCGGCGAAAGGGAAGGGGTGCTGGGCCGAATCCGCGTGGTGGATCCAGACGTAGGAGCTCGCCGACCTGAATCCCAGCTCCCGAATCAGCTTCTCGGGCGCGGCGATCGGAATCTCCGCGGGAAGCACCGCGAACCCCCAGACCACGGCGTCGAAATGCACGCCCGGATGGCCGGACTCGCGCGCGAGTCCGTCGAACCAGTTCAGTGCGTCAGCGGCCTCCCTGACGCCGCCCAAGCCGCGGATCAGCGCACCCACCTCGTAGATCGAGAAGCGTGGCCGTCCGTGGACGCGGGTGTACTGCGGCCGCCAGAAATAGCAGTCGACCACATGTCGTGCCATCCGCTCGAAGGCGGCACGGCCGATCGCACCCCGCTTCAGCGTGCGGGGCATCGTGGTGAGGTCCCGCCGCGGAAAGATGTCGAGCAGGTCGTGGTTCGCCCACATCAGCGAGAACTCGACCCGCTCCGGGTTCGGCGCCCCGAGGAATCCTTCATCGAGCGCTCGCTGGAGGTAGGGGCCGTCGTCGTACCAGTAATAGTCGAAGATGAACCCGTCGATCCCGAACCGGTCGGCGAGTTCGATGGAGGACTGGGCGACCGCGGGGTCGGCTTCGTCCTGGTAGCCGAGCAGCGGCACTTTCGGCTGGAGGTGCTCAGGAAAACGGGGGACAGCGGCGCGCACCAGGTGCCACTCGTCCCAGCCCTCGCCGAACCAGGCGGCATTGCGCGCGTCGGCGTGGTAGTCGGGAAAGTAGTACGCAAAGATCTTGGGGCGGTCGGCCTGCCGTGCCAGATCGGTCATTTGACGGCCCCGCCGGTCAGACCTCTGCGGAAGGTCCGCTGCAGCGCCAGGTAGACGGCCACGATGGGCAGGCTGATCAGGACATTGGCCGCGAAGACCTTGGGGGTGTCGACGAGTCGCTGGCTCTGGAAATAGGTGGGCACCTGGGTCACAACCTTGAGATCAACGTCCTGGAGGAAGAGCAGCGGCAGCAGATACTCGTTCCATGCCGCGAGAAAGCTGAAAATTGCTATCACCGAGAGCACCGGGCGGCAGATCGGCACCACGATGCTCACCAGGGTCCTGAACGAGCCGCTGCCGTCGAGTTTCGCGGCCTCGAAGATCTCGACCGGTATCGCGCGGATGTAATTCCCGCCGACGAGCACTCCGAAGGGGATCGACAACGCCGTCAACGGGATGATCACTGCCCAGTAGGTGTCGAACAGCCCGAAGGTCTGGACAAGAGAGAACACCGGCACAGCCAGCGCGATCGCCGGCATGGACAGGCCGGCGAGGATGAGCACGGTGATCAGCGAAGCGCCCCTGGGCCGGAGCACGGCTGTCGCGTAGGCGGCGGCCATGGCCATGATCAGGACGAGCGCCACGGTCACGACGGCGATCACGAAGCTGTTCGATAGGAACCGGAGGAACGGCGTGGTGCCCACGATGACCACGAAGTTGCGCCAGCCCTCCCCGCCGAAGGACAGCCGGACGATCAGGGCGAGCGGGGCGGCAAGGATCACGACACAGATCGCCAGCACGATCTGGCTCACGACCCGCCCCAGGATCGATTGCTGGGCGAACACTCAGCTCACCGCCCGCTGGGCGAGCCGGACTTGAAGGACCGCGAACAGCAGCGCGACCAGGACCAGCACCATCGACAGCGCCGCGCCGTAGCCGGCGTGGAACTGGTTGATCACCTGCTTGTAGATGTACGTGCTGAGGAACTCCGTCTCGACACCAGGACCGCCGCCGGTGGTCAGGAACACGATGTCGAAGGTCTTGAGCGCGCTGATCACCCCGAGCACGACGAGCACGAGGTGGGAACCGGAGACGAGCGGCGCGACGACGCGCCGAAGCAACTGTGCCGTACCGGCGCCGTCGAGCCGGGCGGCCTCGATGACGGAAGGGTCGATCTGCGAGATCGCCGCGTCGTAGATGACGAAGCTGTACCCCGTGTACTGCCAGATGTTGATCGCGATGATGGTCATCAGCGCCGTCCGGGGGTCGGCCAGCCAGGCGTGATCCAAGGCCAGCAACTGGTTCACCTCCCCGTCCGGGGAGAGCAGCAGCCGGAAGGAGGTCGCCACGATCGCCGGGGAGATCACCACCGGAACGAAGATCAGGGTTCGCAGGATGCCGCCGCCCGACGTCCGCGTGCGTACGAGGACGGCCAGGAGAAACCCGAGGACCATCTGGATCCCGACGGTCGCGACGGCGAACAGCAGGGTGTTGCGCGCCGCCGTCCAGAAGACGGGATCGGTGGCAAGCGCGAGGTAGTTGCCGGCGCCGACCCCGGTGTGCCGTGGTGACACCCCGTTCCAGTCCCACGTCGAGTACATGGCGTTCGCCGCGATTCCGTAGTGCACGACTCCGGAGACGAGCACGAGGGCGGGTAGCGCGTAGAGGTAGGGGCCCCAGTTCCTTGCCGTCATCGGGTGAGGGAGGACGACACGCCCTGCACCGCGGCGAGGGCTTCGGCGGGTTCGGCCGTTCCCGCCGCCACCTCCGACAACGCTCGGGCGAGCGCGGTTTCGAGGTCGGGGTAGGGGATCTGCCGGTACCCGATCAGGCTGGTGAGCGTCTTCTGCTGGCGTTCGATGTCGTCCACCTGGCTGGAGTCGACGACATCCGCGGTCGACACCGGCACGCTCAGCAGCGCCGGGAAGTTTCCGACTGCCGCCTGGATGGTCTGGCCCTCGGTGTCCGAGAGGAAGGACACCAGCTTCCACGCGGCGTCCCTGTCCGCGCTCTGGCTGCTGATGGCCCAGCCGTTGTCCGGGCCGCCGAAGGCCCCGGTGGGCGCCAGCCCGGTGGCGGCGCCGGGGAACGGCGCGGACAGGAAGACGCTCTTGATCGGTGCCGACACGGTCTGCTGGGAGACCTTGAGCCCGGTCCTGGTCATGGTGCCTGGGGTGTTCCACGTGCCGAGCGCGATGAACGCGGCTTTTCCTTCGAGGAAGGGTGAGAACGCGTCGGGGTACTCCGCTTTCGCCGTCGCGCCCGAGGAGATGACGCCGTCGGTGAACAGCGACCGCCACGCCTGCATGGCCTGGAGGAACTCGGGGCCGGTCCAGTCGGCCTTGCCGGCGATGGCGTCGTACACGATGCCGGGCTTGACGCTGTTGATCAGCGAGAGGTAGACGTCCAGGTTCGCCCAGGCGTCCTTGGCTCCGTGCGCGAGGCAGTCGTACCCGGCTGCCTTGATGGTCTTGCAGGCGGCCTTCCACTCGGCCAGGTCCTTGGGGACCTTCGTCCCGGTCTTCTCCAACAGGCCGGAGTTGAAGTAGATCAGCCCGGCGGCGCTCATGTAGGCGGGAAGCGCTGCCTGCCTGCCGTTCGCGGCCAGCTGGTCGACACCGAGCTCGTTGAACCTGTCGCGCCAGCCGGCTCCCCACTGCTTCTCGGCGAGCGGCCCGAGGTCCTCGACGAGGTCGCCGTAGTTGGCCACGGTGGCACCGGGTGCGAGTTGCAGGACGTCCGGTCCCTTGCCCGACGTGAGTGCTGAGCGCAGGTTGTTCAGGTAGTCGGCGTTGGAGTAGGCGGTGAACTCGACCTTGATCCCGGGGTTCGCCTTCTCGAACGCCGCGATCGTCCTCTCGTGCTCGCCGGCGTTCCATGCCCACCATTTGACGGTGGTGTCACCGGGCGGCGAGCCGGAGCCGCCGCAGGCCGCCGCGGCCAGTGCCACGGCCAGGGCCGTCACGGCGAGCCTGAAGCTGCTGGGTGTTGTCCTTGGCATGATGTGCTCCTCTTGGGCGCGGACGCCTGCGGTCTAGCCGGCCAGCAGTTCGACGCTGTCGACGTGGAAGCTTCCGCCGCTGTCGCCCTCTTCGGGGTCGAGCCGGATCTGTCGCAGGACGCCGTTCCAGCCGCTGACCTTGCTCATGTCGAGCCGGTACGTCACCGGCCCGGTGGCGCCGGTATCGAGGGGGATCCTGACGCTGTTGGCCTCGCTGAAGCCGGGGTCGGCCTCGGTCGTGAAGTAGAGGGTTCCGTGCGCCGCGGTCGTGTCGACGGCCATCCGGATCGCCACGGTCTTGAGGCCGGTGAGGTCCACCCACAACCCGTGCGGCGAGAAGAACTGGGGGTCAGGCCCGGTGATCGTGCCGCCGACCCCGCCGTCGCGCCAGGCGAATCCGTCGATGTGGCCGGGCTCGCCCCATCCTTCCGCGCTCTCGTCGAACGTCCACGAGCGCTGAGGGTTGAGCGTGGTGAGGACGAAAGGTTCGACCCGTACCGCGTCCAGGTACACGTTCTCGCCCTTCGCCGCACCGACCAGTTCCACGCTCAGGCGGTCCAGGAGGCCCTGCCAGCCGGGCACACCGTCCATGGTGACCTGGTAGGTCTTGAAGGCGTCGTCGTGCGCGGTCAGTTCGAACTCGGCCGAGCCTCGTGACGCGTCCTCGGGTTCCGCCCCCGTGGTGAAGCGGATCACGCCACGGCGCGCCGACGAGTCGTTGCGTACCCGCAAGGTCACGGTGTCGGCGTTGGTGAGGTCGGAACGCAGACCGGCGGGCGAGGTCGCTGCGCCGCCATCGGCAGGCAGGCGGATCGAACCGTCCCGCTGCCAGGTCATGCCTGCGGCGGTCCATCCTTCCGCGTCCTCGACGAAGTGCGCGGAGTACACCGCGTGGTCCGGCGCGAGGCGTACGTGTCCGAGGTCCAGCCGGCCCTTCCCCGCCGAGATCCCGACCCCGACCTGGCGCACCGTTCCCGACCAGCCCGGCGCGTCCGTCATGTCGATGACGTGACTTCTGGCTGCTGTTCCCGGGGCCAGGCGGAAGGTGCGGCGCCCGGTCACGGTGCGATGGTCGGGGGTCACCGCGGTGTAGTCGATGTACGCCTCGCGCGCGTCGGTGCGGTTGCTCATCTCGACCAGGACGGACCGGAACCTGTCCGCATCGACGTGGAGATCGCCGGGGGAGCGCAACACCGACTCCGTGGCGCCGAGGTCGCCGCCGATCGTGCCCTGCTCCGACCACTCGACCTCGCCGCTCAGCCCTGCGCCTGACCAGCCGTCGGTGCCGTTCGCGAACTCCCACGAGGTGCCGGATGGCTTCGGCGGAGATTCGCGATGCGCTGAGACCTCGAGTTCGGCGATCTCAGGAGGTCCGCCGGTCGTTCCCTTGACCAGCAACCGGAGGGCGTCGGCGCGGATCGTGCCGAGGTCGATGGCGCCGGCGGCCGGCTTCCCGCCACGGTGGACGACGCGCCATCCGTCTCCGTCGGGCACGCGCACCTCGAACGACGTCACGGTCGCCCCGGCCGCTCTGGGCACCACTTCCACCCGGTCGAACCTGACCGTCCTGCCGAAGGAGAGGGTGACGGAGTCGCCCGACTCCTTGGTGCCCCGCCAGTACGTCCCCACGCGGCCGTCGTTCACCTGGCCGGCGTTGGTGGCGAACCACCTCGCCGGGGAGAAGGAGGACGCGGTGGCGTAGGCGGTCGCGGACGGGGTCGCCGGGTCGGGTCCGCCGCCACGGCCGGCGGCGCCGACGCCGTACTCGAAGGCGTCGTGGTAGTAGGTCCCGCTCTGGGCCCGGAACACGACCATGATCTCGTGATAGCCGTCCGGCAGGCCACGTACCTCGAAGACGGTCTGCCTGGACCGCGGCTGCGAACTGTACAGGTTCACCATCCCTTGCGACAGTCCGTTGACGAACACCTCGGCTTCGGTGCCCTGCGGACCTGTCGGGGCGACCCAGCGGACGGCGTTGCCGGTGAAGCCGGCTCTGATGAACGTCCGGTAGAAGCCGCTCGCCCCTCCTCCTGGGTTGAACAGGGAGCTGTAGGAGCCGCCGGAGGCGGCCCGGTCCGGCACGACCACCCAGTCACTGGCGTGTGGCGTCACGGAGGTCTCGTAGTCCGTCGTCCGGTCGTCGTTCTCGATCCGGTACCACCCGGAAGGCCTGGCCGGCGCCTTGTCCACCGCCGGCGGCCCGTCGACCGGCTGCGCGCTCGGATGGTCGCCGGTGTCGTACAGGTAGCCGAACCGGCCGTCAGGCGCGGCGTCACCGGAGACGTACGCGTCGGCAGGGTCGTCGCTCTGCTGGTTGTCCCACCACTTGAAAGCGAGCCGCAGCGGATCCGCGCCGGCGGTGAGGTCCGCCCGCGGCACCGCGAGCATCAGTTCGCTGCCGCCGGCCGTGAACGAGATCGAGCGGACAGCCGTCCACCCGCCGCCGGTGAACCGTTCGAGCCGGGCGCCGCCGGCTTCGCTCCACCGCACCCGCAGGTCGTAACCGGACCAGCCGTTGGCCTTGCCGGAGTCGACGTCCAGGTACAGCGTCATCCAGTTCCCGCCGGAGATCGGCGTCAGGTGTTCGCCGGTCCTGGCGTAGAAGTACACGTTCGCGGTGTCCCTGGCGACCTTGGCGGAGACGATGTCGTTGCGGCCCGTACGGTTGACGTAGGTCCGCGCGTCGGTGCCCGGATGGTCGCGTGGGGCGGTGTCGCCCCGGTGGTCGGCGTACTCGGGGGAGACCCCGCGCCACTGGCCGAATCCGCGCCGCAGGTGGATGGTCCGCTCGGCGCCGGTGTCCGCCGGCGGATCGACGCCCTTGTAGCGGCGGATGTTGTCGACCAGCTGCAGATAGTAGTTGTCGCCGTAGCCGCCGGCCATCGGCGCCAGGTCGCGGCTCCACCGGGTGTTGACCACGTCGTAGAAGACGAGAGGACTCTTCGGGTCGGCCGCCCAGTTTCCGGCGATCCATTCGTTCCACTCCAGGACGAGGATCGTCTCGGGATCTTGCGCGATCGCGTGGTCCCACTGTTCCTGGAAGTTGTGGCCGTGGAGCTCCGCTCCGGGCGACTCGTCCTCCGCGCCGTCATGGAAGTTACGGCTGAGCGACGGCCTGTCGTCGAGCTCGTACCACGCGGTGTAGCTGAAGATCGACGAACTGCCGGAGTTCTGTGCCGGGGACACGGCCATCTGCTCAAGGTTTCCGTCGGCGTCACGGTTGCCACGCTGCGGGCGGTCGAAACTGATCCAGTCCCAGCCGTCGGCGGGCTGCTGCGGCTCGTTGGGCCACTGAGCGTAGCGGAAGGTGAAGAAGCCCTGGACGGTCCGGGACGGGTCGCTGCCCATGATCAACGGCCTGCCGTCCCAGCGGAACCACGTGCTGGGATACCGGTGCGGCGCGTCGTCGGCGTAGAACGTCCGGTAGATTTCGTCCATGTTGCGGGTGGAATCGGTGTGCGTCATGAAGACCACCTGCGGTGCCCGCACGCCCTGGGCCTGCAGTTCGACGATCGTCCGCATCAGCAGGATCGCCTGCGGCTTGTAGATCTCCCAGTTGGAGGTGTCGAGCACCAGGTAGTCGACCTGGGCGGCGGCGAGGAGTTGGAGGTCGCGGCGCACCACCCAGGCGTCGTCGCTGCGGAAGTAGCCCCACAGCGGCTCGCCCCAGTACGCGAAATGGTTGGGGTCGGGGAAGGCTCCGCTGTCCGGCCTCTTCCAGGCGAGCGGGTCCTTGGCCAGCGTGGCGTTGTTGTCGAAGACGTTCTTGTAGTCACGCATGTCGTTCGAGCCGTGCCACAGCACGTAGAAGACGCCGACCGAGCGGTCGCGGCGCGGAGCGGGAGCGGTGGTGTGATCGCTCAGCCGGCGGCCGAGCGCGTCGGTGGCCACCAGGGGGCCGCCCGCCGCCATCAGGTCGGTGGTCGTGGCCGGGCTCTCTCGCGCCTCTTCCAAGGTGACCGTCGTGGCATTCGCACCAGCACCTGGTACGGCGAGCGCGACCACGGCCGCGACGCGCGCCAGGTTTCTCCGTAAGCCGAGCGTCTTCACCGCGACCTCCCTGTTCGGGCCCGACCAAAGGGTGGTTTTCGGCCCCAACTTGCACGTAACGCGCATGCTATTGACATCGTGGTGCGTGGGCTAGCAGGATCCCGTCCTGAAATAGCACGATCTGACCAGTGGAGTCGCGATCAACCGATACCGTCGAGGCCAGGCCCTGCCGGAGTCGGGGCCGGCGGTCGCCGCGGAACTCATGGACGGCCTCCCCGGGGTCGGCCCGCACAGCCACGAGTTCATCGAGATCGTGGTCGTCGAGAGCGGCCAGGCACGCCACGAGACCCAGCTGGCCAGCCGTACGGTGGGCCGCGGATACTGCGCGGTGCTCAGGCCGGGCCATTGGCACAGCTGGCGTGACTGCCGCGCACTCCGGGTGTGGAACATCTACCTCGGCACCGAGTCGCTCCACTCGGCCCTGCGGTGGCTGCGGGACTCGCCGGAATGCAGCAGCCTGATCAGGCCGCCCGCACCGGGTCGCGTCGTCGAACGGCAACTCGATGACCCCACGCTGGTAGACGTCACCAGGTGGTTGCGCGAGGTGCCACCTCGCGACGCGCCCGGCGGCATCACGTACGCGTCCAGGCGGGTCGGCCTGCTGACGGCCGTACTCGGCGCCCTCTCCACGGCGTCAGGGCCTGACGGGCCCGCCCTCCATCAGCAGCAGCCCGCGCAACTGCCCGCGGCGATCACCGACACGCTGCGGCTGCTGGAATGTGACGTGGCCAGACAGTGGACCCTCGGCGACCTCGTCGAGGCGTCTCACCTGTCGGCGTCCCACCTGTCCAGACTGTTCCTCCAGGCCACCGGCATGTCACCGATCGCGTACCTCGCCCGGCTCCGCGCCGAGCACGTCGCCGCCGATCTCATCAACAGCGACGACCCGATCAGCGAGATCGGCCGCCGGTACGGCTGGCCGGACCCCAACTACCTCAGCCGCCGATTCCGCCAGGTCTTCGGCATATCCCCCCGGGACTTCCGCCGGCGCTACGGCGGTGCCGTCCTCTCATAGGGGTGGGACAGGTGCGGGAGAAGCGGTAGATCCGGTTCTCCTTCATCCGGTCAGCGAGGATCCGACAAAGGGGCCTGGCCGTGTATCGAAGTTTGTCGTGGAGTCGTTGTCGGCCCGGCGCAGCCGAGCGTTCCCTCTCCTTCGGCAACCCGACCCCCACGTGTTCGACTCGTTGGCCGGTTATCGGCTGAGCCAGGGCAGCGCGGGGCGCCGCTCGGGGCCGCACATCATGCAAAAGCCGCCAGGATATCCATCGTGCCGTCCTCCGAGTCACTGATCCTCAGGTAGACCGTGTGACCGTCCCGCTCGGTAGTTACGCCGTCGAGCCCGTCGACGCAAAGGGCGCACCCATCGTGTGGTCCGTCGATTCGATCCCACCCCTTGGCGAGAAACTTTTCGAATATCTGCTCGCCAGTCATCGTACGGCGTGCTCTGAAGACAAGGAACCCGCCACTTCCGGACTCGCAGTCGTCATCCTCCATGACGGTCTCAGCAACAGCTTTCGGGAGAAGACCTGGAACGATTCGCTTCAGTTCGTTGATGTCCTGCTTCGCCCGCGCTTGGCACAACGCGCCGCAGCCGGTCATTGCGCCAGCTAAGAAGATGCCCACTGCCAAGGCTGCACAGGTTCTCGCCAGGCCATTCATAGTCTTTGGCTCCGAACACTCGCGGGGCGGTGACAGCAGGAAAAGGAAATCGCCTTCTCGGAGGCGATCGCCTGCACGCTTGTTGAAGGTATCGAAGGGGATGGTACGGGCGACAGCGCCAGTTTGCCGCGACGCGAAGCACCGTCCTGCCACACCGGCAGAGCGGGCGCCCATCCTGGCATCTTCTGTGACAATCAGCACCGTGATCGATCATTACCGCAACCTCTTCGACTGGCACCAGTGGTTAGAGCAGGCGCTCTGCTGGACTGTTGTGCAACCCCTGGACGAAGAGACCACAGTGGACGACCTCCTGCGGCGGCTGAACGGAGGCCGCGAGCCCCGACAACGCACCATGGAACATCCCACGGAGGTGGCCTGTACGGAGGACCAGCCGGTGCTCTTCGCCTTCGAGGGCGAAGGAACCTACGGCTTCCTGGAGTTCAGCTACGGCTACGCCACACCCGATCACATCCTCGTCGAACTCAGCAAGACGTCACGGGTATGGATGACGACCTGGCACACCTTCGGGGGATATACGATCCTCAACGCAGCCGAGGGCGAGATCAGGGCACGAATGGGCTACTTCATCTTCGCCGAGCACCGCATCCAGCAGGGCGACCCCGACATCCTGGCCGATTTTCTGCCCATGCTCGACAGCCTCCACCCGGAGGACTATCGCGGCAAGCTCAGTGCGGCATTCGCCTTCATCGAGGCAGCCACCGGCATGCGCCTTAAAAGCGAATGGCTGGATGTGGAAGAGGCGCCCGTCATCATCCTCGACAACTGGAACGAGGAGTGAACTCCGCCGACAGGACATGGCGCCGGTCACCTCACATCCATGCCTTGGGCGAGGGCGTTCCGGCTCCGGGATGATCACTGCGTCCGCCGTCTGGGCCGTAGGCGGCGGAGGCGGAAACCCGATCATCCCGCTCACCGTAGATGGAGATCGATCGTCCTCCGCCGGAGTCCCGGGCGCTGGTCGATCCAGGCGCCGAATATTCTGCGAGAGCCTGGCCTTCGCGCGCTCAGGACCGGTCGACGTCTCCCGAGGGCCCGGAAGCGTCAGGGGTCGCCGGGGTCGCGGCGGCCGGGTGGTCGTAGAGGCCGACCGCCCACTCGCCGGGCCGCTCGCCGACCTCCGCAGAGAGGCGTTCGAGCACGTCCGGGTGGGAGAGGGCGATCGAGGCCGCCCGCTCGTCGCACGTTGGCGACTTCGTGAACTGCCGGCAGCGGCCGAGCTCCTCGGTGACCTTGACGACGGGGGCGTCGGCGGGGAAGACCCACACCTGTATCGTCTGCGGGCCCTTGAGCCAGCCGGAGGGGGCGGAGAGCCGGTCGTGGTGACCGCCCACTCCGTCTCCGCATCGCCAGGAGGTGCCGCCCGCTTCACCGCCCTTGAGCGAGATCGAGACGACGACCCATGCCTGGGGATCGGCGCAGACCACCTTGTAGCCGGTGGAGAGACTTGTCGGTGTGAACGTCACGGTCCGGCCGACGCCCGTCGTACCGAAGCGCTGGGAGTGGATGAGGGAAAGGGTGAACCTCTCGGCTCCCAGCACAACGGGGAAGCTCTCGGGCAGTTCCGGGGGCGGCTCGATCCGCGCCGAGCTGGGCGGCTGGGCCACCACGGCCCGGTCCGGCCGGACGGGCCCCGTCAGCAGGACAGCGGCGGTCGCGATGACCGCGAGCGCCGCCCCGACGCTCAGCGCGCGCCGGGTCCGGCGCGCCCGGCGGCCTCGGCGGATGATGGCGTCGAGGTTGGGGACCGGTTCCCTCCCGGTCGTGTCGTGGGCGTGCCTGTCCAGGAGCGTGCGCAGGTTGCTCTCCGTGTGCCTCATCGGTGGAGCTCCTCCAGGTTCATGGTGCGGATGTCCGGATCGACCCGGAGACGGGTCAGGGCCCTGCTGAGCTGGCTCTTGACCGCGCCCAGCGAGCAGCCGACTATGTCGGCGACCTGGGTGAGCGTCCGCCCTTCGAAGTAGTGCAGGATGATCACCGCCCGCTGGCGTGGTGACAGGGTGCCGATGGCGTTCCACAGCGCCGCCTGGTCGTCCACGGCGGCGGCGTGGTCATGCGGGTCGGCCGTCTCGGGCAGGGTTTCGACCGGCAGCTCGCCGCGCCACAGCCGGCGCCACCAGGTGGCGTGGGTGTTCACGATGATGCGATAGACGTACGGATCGGGGTTGCCTTCGATCCGCCGCCAGGCCACCCAGGCCTTGGCCAGCGCTGTCTGCACCAGGTTCTCGGCCGTGCCCCAGTCCCGGGCAAGGAGGTACGCCATCCGGCACAGCCGTAGATGGCGGTGCGCCACGTACTCGGCGAACCCGTCGTCCATCAGTCATCTCCGTCTCGTTGTCTCCGGCGATGACTACTACCTGGCGGGCACGTTCGGATGACAGGCGTTCATGGTGTGGCGCGGCAGCTCCACGCGCGGTGAGCACTCCACGCACCACCAAGGCGTTCGTCACCGTGCCGAGCATGCCGATGTTGCCAGCTTCGGCCGGCCTGTACCCCAGCCCGCAGCCATCCTGCCGCGGAAGGAGTTGCCGACGCCGATGGCGACCGCGACCTCAACACCCAAGTCGCTGACCGCAATCACCGGGAAAGGACCGCTTTTCCTGGGAACGACAGGGAATACGGCACCGACGTAGCATTGTCGAGCTGACCGGAGGAGTCATCGTGCGTATCGCCATTCCGCTGTTTGATCGGTTCACGGCCCTTGACGCAGTCGGCCCGTACGAGGTGCTCAAGTTTCTCCCTGACGCCGAGATCGTGTTCGTCGCCGAGAAACCGGGGCCGGTGCGAGATGTGCCCAAGTGGCTGGCCATCAGCGCCGACGCGGCGTTCGCCGATGTCGACTCCTGCGATGTGCTGCTCGTTCCAGGGGGACCAGGCGCTCGAGGCCTCCTCCAGGACGACGATCTCCTCGGCTGGATCCGTCGAATGCACGAAGGGAGTGTCTGGACCACCTCCGTCTGTACAGGCTCACTGCTGCTGGCCGCGGCGGGGCTGCTCGATGGTCTCTCCGCGACGACGCACTGGGCGGCAGTCGACGTCCTGGAGTCCTACGGAGCTGCCTACACCCCCGAGAGAGTCGTGTTCCAGGAGAAGATCGTGACCGCTGCGGGGGTCTCGTCGGGCATCGATATGGCCCTCACCCTGGCGGCGCGGATCGCTGACCAGACCACGGCCGAGTCGATCCAGCTCGCCATCGAGTACGACCCTCAGCCACCTTTCGACGCGGGCTCCCCTGCCAAGGCGCCCCAGGCCGCCAAGGATCTTCTCGCCAGGGGGATCGGAAGCCGCTGACCTGCGCTCGCCGCTGGACGCCGGTGGCTTCGGCGTCCGGGCAGGTTGAGAGCGTCCGGGCAGGTTGCGGGTGTCCGGTCAGGTGGAGGGTGTCCGGATCACTGTCCCTGCCAGAACGGGTCCCGGCCGATGAAGCCCACCAGCCTGGTCTGTACGTCCGAGCCGGCGGGCACCTCGACCCGGGCGCCGTACTGGCCGGAGGAGCGGAGAACCTCCTCCATCTGCTCCATCCCGTCGAGGAGCTGAGCGCAGAAGCCGGGGTCCAGCCGGTCGTCCTGGCCGGTTGCCCTGGACAGGTCCCAGGTGTGCATGAACACGTCAGCGGTGTAGAACTGGTCGATCGCGGTCGCCAGGGGCAGGGTGCCGATGTGCGGGTTGGTGAATTTGCGGTGCTCGGTCTCCGGATCGTCCAGCACCGCCTGCACAGCGTCGCTGTGCACGTGCCACGCGGCGACCGGGTCCTCGTCCACCGAGGGTCCGCGGCGCAGTTCGATGCCGGCGCCGGAGGCCAGGAACCCGGGGAACCACTCGGTCAGGTGCCGGACGATGTCGCGGGCGGTCCAGCCGGCGACCGGGGATGGCACGTCCCACGACGTGGTGGCGCGGACCCGGTCGGTGAACAGCCCGGCGATCTGCCGGTGTCGCTCGGCAGGGTGGTCAGACAGAGCCATCGATGATCATCCTCTCCAGCTTGGCGTAGCCTTCGCTGACACCGACCTCCATACCGCTGCGCAGCCACGCGTCGCGGCCCTCGAAGCTGTCGACCAGCGACTGCGACCGCAGCCGCGTCCGGCCGTCGCCCAGGTCCTCGAACCGCAACGTCTCCAGGGCGACTCCGTCGGGGTCGCCCTCGAAGGTGAAGGTCTGCACGATGCGGTCCGGCCGTACCTCGTGGAAGCAGCCGCGGAACCCGTATTCCGTGCCGTTGTGCTCCGAGACGTAGCGCCAGCTGCCGCCGGTGTGCGCGTCCCAGTGCTCGATCCGGGTGGCCGTGTCGTCGGGGCCGACCCACCGGACGAACAGCGCGGGATCGGTGTGGGCGCGGAACAACTGCTCGGGCGTTGCCGCGAAGTCACGAGTCGTCCGGATGATCGGCACCCCCGGGTCGGCTTCGATGGCCGTCTCCTTGGTCGTGCTCATGTGGTTGGTCTCCGTTCATTTCCGCGAGGACGGCGTCGAGGCGGCGGTAGCGCTGCTCGACGCGGCGGCGGTGGCGCTCGATCCAGGTGTCCATCAGGTCGAAGGCCTGGGCCTCCAAGCGCACCGGCCTGGGTTGGGGCCCGTGCGGCCGGCTGACGAGCCCGGCGTCCTCCAGCACCCGCAGGTGTTTGTAGACGGCCTGCAGCGTCATCTGGTACGGCTCGGCGAGCTGGCTCACGGTCGCGTCGCACTCCGAGAGCCGGGCCACCATGTCACGCCTCGTGGGATCCGCGAGGGCGGCGAAGACGCGCGACAGCGTGTCCGTGGTCATCGGCTCCTCTACTTTCAACTCAGTGGTTGAAACTGTAGGCCGATGGCGCCCAGCCGTCAACCTCCAGGTTGAAAGCGCTGTTCGTGCCTGCCTTGCCGCGCCTCCTACAAGCGGCCCTACCCGGCTTCGGAGACGAGCTCCTGCTGAACGCGGGTGCCCGCCCGGGTGCTAGGGCAGGGCTGGGACGGCGGGTTGGGAGTTGGTCCAGCCGACCTTGACCAGCGTCTCGTTGTGCGTCTTGCCCGCGATCGTCTTGCCGTTGTGCGTGACCGTCTGGTCCCGTGACAGCAGCACCATCGTGCCGGTGTCGACGATCAGCCTGATCTCGGCCGAGCTCGTACCGCTCTTTCCCTTGCTCGTCCGGTCGATCACGACTGCGGCGCCGGATCTGCCCAGGGTGTCCTTCGCGTTGCCGCCGGCGCGGACGCCCGGCATCGTCAGCAGCGCCTGGTAAGCGGCGGAGCGGACCTCTTTCGGGGCGGGTATGGAGTGCAGGATCTCCGGCAGGGAGCTCGTGACCCAGCCGTCGATGGCGCCGTCCGGCACGCGGCTGACCTTGCCCGCCCTCTTGAGCCAGTCCTTCAGGATGTCCGGGTCGGCGGGCAGGCGCTGCACCTCGTCGTACGTCAGCCGCTGCCCCGCGAGCCGGAACGAGTTCTCATTCCGTACGGGGGTCACGCTGCCCTTGGCCGGTTCGGTGGACAGCTTCACGGTCTTGCCGTCGATCGACTCGCTCCACCTGGACGGGGAGCCGTCACGCCGCCACGCCTTCTTGTCCGCCGCGCTCCTCGGTAGCGTTCCGAGCTCGCGGAACCCGATCCACATCCTGCCGTCGGGCGCGTTCCAGTATTCCGTGACCCGCCGCTGGACCAGAGAATAGGGGTCCGACCTGGAGCCGAACCGCCAGGCGTGGGTGGTGGTCATGAGCGCCCGAGAGTGCCAGTAGGCGCCCTCGGGCGGAGCCGCCGCGGCCGCCGCCGGCGCGCCCATGAGAGCGGTGGCGCCCACGGCCAGGCCGATGCCCAGGGAACTCAGCCGCCGGATCGGTGCGGTCGCGAACTTCATAGGGTTCCTCCGTGGATTCGATGTGACGATCTGCAATACGCCTGGGACCGCCCCAATGGTTGCCCGTGGACCTTTCCTCGCCGACGGGCAACGCTTGGACCGGCCGAGGCGTATTAGGAGGCGTGAAATCGGACAGACAGTCGTGAGCGGCGTGGAGCACGACTTCGGCGCTTTCGTGGCCGCGCGCGCCACGAGCCTGCTGCGGGTCGCCTACCTCGCCTGCGGTGACGAGACAGAGGCCGAAGACCTGCTGCAGACAGCGCTGGAGCGTACGTACAGGAGCTGGGACCGGGTGCTCCACGACAGCCCCGAGCCCTACGTGCGCCGCGTCATCATCAACGCCGCCATCAGCCGCGCCCGCCGCCGAGCCATCCTCAACATCATCCCGATGCACAGCCCGCCGGAGAGAGCGGCCCGCGCGACCGACGTCGACCTGCGCCATGTGCTGATGGAGGCGCTGCGCGCCCTGCCGCCCCGGCAGCGCGCGGTGGTCGTCCTGCGGTACTGGGAGGACCTCAGCGAGACGCAGACCGCCGAGGTGCTCGGATGCTCGGTCGGCACCGTCAAGAGCCAGGCGTCGAAGGCCATGGCCAAGCTCCGCGCGGCGCTTGGCCGGGAACCAGTGGAAGGAGTGATCAGGAATGCCCATGCTTGAGGAGGAGATCCGCCAGATCATGGCGGACGAGACCGCGAGGCTGCAGGCCACGCCCGACCTGGCGGAGCGGGTCATGCGCTCCTCCCGCGGCAAGCGGAAGAGGACCAGGGCCGCAGCACTGGCCGCGTCGGTCGCCGTCATCGCCGCCGCGCCCATCGGGTACGTGACCGTCGGCTCGGTGGCCACCACCGGGCGGCCGGAGCCCGCGATCTCCGCGGTGCCGGAGCCCACGACCTCCGCGACGCTGGAGCCGCCCGCCATCGACGACACCCCGCCGGCTCCCTCCCCGACGCCGGACTTCGGAGACCTGGGCGACGGGAAGGAGTTCGGGCATGTCAAGGTGGGCTATCTGCCCGAGCGGCTGAAATGGTCGAACTGGTCGCTGGACTTCGGCGACCGGTACACGACCTCGTACAACTTCGACGGCGACAAGAACGGCTTCTACTGCGTGCAGATCTACATGTACGAGGAAGCGGCCGTCCAGGAGGTCGACGACCGGATCATGCAGTACCGCGACGAGGACGACGGTGAGGAGATCACCGTCGGCGACCGCACCGGCTACCTGGTCATCCAGGAGGTGGGTGAGGACGGCATGAAGGGCACCCCCACGCTCTTCCTCAGGATGGGCGACCGGCAGCGCGCCGAGATCATGTTCAGTCCCGTGTACGCCGAGGAGTTCTCCGGCGCCGAGGCCGTCAGCGCCGAGCTCAAGAAGATCGCGGAGGGGCTCACCTCGACCCTCTGACCTCCGCCGGGGCGGGAACACGTGATCAGGAGGTGGTGCCGCGATCGATCAGAACTGCTGGAGCCCGAGCCGCCAGGCGAGGAGCCCGTCAGGCGCGTCCGCCCGGACGAACCCCGCGCCGGCCAGTTCTGCCTCGATCACGTCCCGTACGGGCCGGTAGGCGTAGCCGGAGATCTCCTCCTCGCTGATGACCTTGTCGTTCTCCGTGACCCGGTAGACGTAGCGGGCCTCGCACCTCTCCCCGTCCGACTCGGTGATCTCCGACAGGACGGTGTAGGTGTGCCGGCCCACCTGACACGACTCCAGTTCCTCGAGCGGGCTGGGCGCGGGCGGGCCGCCGTCGCGCCAGGTGAAGACCAGGAGGCCGCCGGGTTCCAACTGGGTCGCCAGCACCGGCCAGAGCCGCCTGCGGTACTCCGGATCCAGGGCGTACAGCACGTTGATCATCACCATGGCCTCGACCGGCTCGTCCAGGTCCACGCTCAGCGCGTCACAGGGCAGCACGGTCACGCGCTTGAGCAGCTCCGGACGGGCGTTCAGCCGGGACAGCAACATTCCGCGCATCCCGGCCGAGGGCTCCAGCGCGAAGATCTCGGCCGGTGTCCAGTCGGCTATCGAGGTGGTGATCAGGCCGCTGCCCGCACCGATCTCCAGGATGCTCCGCCGGACCCCCGTGAGAAGCGAGGGGAGCTTCTCACGGATGCCCGGCACATGCCCGTTCTCGTGGAACAGGTCATAGAAGGGGAGGGAGACGAAGTCGGTCATGGCAGGCAACGCTACGCGAAAGACCGGTCATGGCTCAGCGCGAAGCCGTTACGGAAGGCCCATGCCCACGCGGATCCGCTGGACCGCCGCCCGGCAGCTGCCAGCGGAGATGCTCAGTTCGCGCCGCGCCGCCGCGAGCTCCAGGTAAGGTCCTGCCGCGGGCTGGGCCGGATCCTGTCCGGCCATGAGGTCGAAGCAGTTGTCCTTGAACGCGTCGCTGACGGTCATGCCGAGGAAGGCCAGCGTCGACAGTTCGGTCACGAGGGTCCTGAGGGGCAGGTCGTCCGGGTTGAGCACGGGCGGTTGCTCCGATGCGAGCACTGCCAGCTCCTTCAGCGAGGAACGCAGGTCGCCGAGCGGAGCGTCCGGTTCGAGGGGACGGCTCAGCTGGTGCAGCCGGTCGAGGAGGGCGCCGCACTCGGGGGTGGCCGGCAGGCGGCCGATCTGCGCGCGAGTGCCGGTGAGCGCCTCGTGGAGTTCTTCCCTGACGAGCCGGTCGGTCAGGTCGGGAAGGCGCAGGGCGTACTCGAACTCCATGTTTATCTCCACGAGCCGTCTGGCCACGCGGATGAGCTCGCGGGGCAGCCCGCCGGACAGCACGAGCCCGAGCCAGACGAAGGGCTCGGTGAAGCCGGGTACGCGGCGCTGCAGGAGGAGCCGGCACAGCTCGAAGGACATCGGCTCCAGGGAGATCTTCTCGTCGAAGGCGTTCTCGAGGTGGGAGCGCCCGGTGATGGTCTGGCGGGCGAACGACGCGCCGAGTTCGTCGGCGACGGCGACGAGGAAATAGCAGTGCACCGATCCGAAGATGGCCTTGATCTCGCTGAGGAAGCGGGTGGCCTCCTCCACCGATCCGATCCGGTCCACCTCGTCGATGCAGATGAGCACCTTGCGCCCGCGCGCGTGCTCGACCTCGGTGACGTCCTCCAGGAACCGGCGCAGGTGGCCGGCCAGCTCCGGCATGCCCCAGGGCATCGACTTCAGCGCGATGCTGCGCTGGAATCCGGTCTGCAGGGCCGGCAGGCTGCCGCTGGCCTGCGTGGTCGCCGTCTGCTCCGCCTGCAGCCGCTGGTAGTGGCGCCTGGCCTCCATGACCAGCTTCGGCTCCGAGGTCCAGGACAGCTTCCGCCAGTGCCGTTTGGGCACGGCCGCGACGATCAGGAAGATCAGGCTCCCCGGGCGGAGCGGTCTGGGCCCGTCTCGGCACCGCCGCGCTCAAGCCGCTCGCGACGGTGGACGCGGAGGCGTTGTGCGCTCAGATCGGCCTTTCCTCGCTGAAGCGGCCGAAGATTCCCGTTCCGCTCATCGATTGAACGGGTGCCGCCGGCGCTCAGGGAACCCAGCAGCGGGCGGGAAGGGCCTTCTCCCTGGTCCCGCCCGCGCCGTCAGGCTCGACGAACCATGCGTTCCGGTCGGGGAGCACGCTCACGACCTCGTGCAGCCCGGTGCCCACGTAGTGGAGGGCGACGCCGTCCTCGGTGGCGTACCCGGCCGGCAGCGTCCCGCTCGCCACGGACTCGCGGAACCGCGCCCGCCGGGGCTGGTCACCCAAGTCGTCATGGACACCGTTGCTGAACGGGAGGAAGTTCAGGCCGTCATCGAGGGCGTCGAGGTCGTCGCCGAAGGAGTCGGTTATACCGCCCGCGTGCCAGCACAGGCTGCCCGCGCTCTGGCCGGCCAGCACGACACCCTTCTCCCAGCACTCTCGCAAGATCTCATCGAGGCGGTGCGCACGCCAGACCGCCAGCAGATTCACCACGCTGCCCCCCGACACGAAGATCACATCCTGGGCCAGGAGATGCGCCCGCACGTCGGTCACGTTCGGCTGCGTGAACAACTGGAGGGAGGACAGCTCCGCGTCACCGAACGACGCGGCCCGCGCGCTCCAGCCGTCGATGAACTCCCGCGAGTCACCCACCGCCGTCGCGAGGAGGCACATCCGCGGTCGGCGCGCACCGGCCAGCTGCCTCGCCTGCCATATCTGCACGCCGACGTGCCGGAACCCCTCGGGAGGGGACAGCACCCCGGAACAGGCCAGGATCTGCGGCTCTCTGATCATGAGAACGTATTATGCGCCGGGACGGGGCGCGCGGGCGATGGTCCGGGGCACCCGGAGGCCGCGCTCAGCCGCGGCCGGATCCCTGCCCGGCCCGGCGCGTCATCTCGTTGATCCAGATGGGCGCGAACGGAGACGTGCAGCCCGGGGAGGTCGGGTAGTCCTTGAGCACCTCCAGGCGCTCGCCGATGCCGATGGCGCGGGCTCGGAGGCCGGCGTGCTCGATCCCGATCTGGGCCAGGCAGGTGTTCATCGCCCACTGCAGGCGGTCCGGGGCGTCCTTCATCTCCGCCTCGATGGCGTCGAGCAGTCCTGGGAGGTCGAGGCCTTCGGGCTGCTTCGCCACCCGATCGGCGGTCAGCGCCCAGCCCGCGCTCGCGACCGCCGGATCCGGGTCGGCGAACCAGGCCAGGCGCAGCTCCTCGGCGTGCGGGCTCTTCTTCACCACGTAGTTGACGAGCCAGTCGTGCACCTTGGGCGTGCGCGCCTGCCGCATCATGACGTCCAGCTCCCCACGCTCGAACGCCTTCGGGCGGCAGATCAGGAGCGCCAGCAGTCGCGCCGCGGTGTCACCCGTCTCCCAGAGCCGGCGCGCCAGCTCCTGCTGCGTCTTCAGCCGCTTCGCGAGCGCGCGCAGCCTGCTGAGGTTGACGCCGTGGTCGTCACCGTGTCTCTCGTTGACCGCGCGTGCCTTGGGGTCCTCCAGCCCGGCCAGTTCGGCCAGCACCTCGGCCACCGTCGTCTCGGCCACCTCAGCCTCCTGTCCCTCACGTGCGCGATCGAGCCTACGACGGAAGCCGGCTTCCTGTCGTGCGCGCCCGTGCTCGTACGGCCTCCCCGCCGGGCCGCAACCGGCGCAGCGCCTGCATGGCGTCCTTCTCGATGCGTGACAGATCGTGCAGGAGGGCGCCGGCTTGCTGGAGGTGCCCGGCGTCGCCGCTCTCCCCGGCCTTCGCGACGAGGGCGGACACGTCGGTCCACAGGCCGGCGGCCTCGGCGTACAGCCGGTGCCCCGCGCGGAGGTCGTCGTCGTCGATCAGCCGGGTGCACTCGTCGAGGAAGTCGCGGTAGAGGGCCCGGAACAGGGCGCCGCCGGTGCCGCCCCTCTCCATGAGCAGGGCGGCCTGCGACAGATCCTGCCGAGGATCGCCGGCCCGCCCCAGCCAGCCGGGCACCTTCCGGCCGGCCTTCTCGATGCCGCGGTGGCCCAGGTTCGCGATGGGGGCGGCGAGGAAGGCGTCGGCGCAGTCTCTGATGGCGGGGATGATCTGCTCCTGCCAGGCGAGCGGGTGAGCCGGCAGGGTGATGGTGAAGGACCGGTTCCTGGCGGTCATCGGGCCGCGTTCGGCGCGCGCCCTGGCGAGGCCGGCCCGGCTGGTGCGCACCGCTCCTCCCTGCTGGTCGGTGTCCACCAGGTGGGCGTCGTGCTCGTCGTAGCCGTACATGGCGACGATGTGACCGCCGAAATGCACCTTGGACTGGAAATAGTGCAGATGGTACGAGTCGAGCTGGAGGCCCACGGGCCGGCCGGCGTCGATGGGGGCGGCCACGTTCTCCCACGCCTTGCGCGGCGAGGCGGTCTCCTTGACCAGCAACGTCAGCCCCAGCCTGGCGGCCAGGTTCCTGGTGAGGTCGAAAGGCCTGACGCGGCCCGCGAGAAAGGGGAAGGCCATGCTCTTGCTGTCCCAGTAGAGGAACGACAGGCCCGAGCCCAACCCGAACAGCATGGGCTCGGACAGGTCGAGCCCCTCATGCCGCAACAGCACCCCCAGCGCGGTCGTCTCGCAGTGGTGCATGCCGCGGGCCTCGACGCCCTTCACAATGGCCATGTGTCGCTCTCCTCATGCGGGCGCGGCGTACGGCCGCACCCTCCCGCCGGGATCCAGCATGAGGCCTCCCACGGGGGGAGAGTCCAGCCGGGGCGGCACGCGGCAATAATAAGTAAAGCTTCTTGTTGACAAAGGAGAGGTGCTGATATTACATCCTGTTGATCGGGGGGCGAAGACCACTCAGCGGAGGTCTCCATGCGCAAACCCCGGCTCCTCCTCGCGGCCACGGCCCTGCTCGCCGCCCTGACCGGCGGCCTGGTCACCGGCGCCCACCCGGCCGAGGCCGACATCGGCCCGGTCACCTGGTCCGACGAGTTCAACGCCGCCGCCGGGACGTCCGTCGACGGCTCCAAGTGGAAGTTCGACATCGGCGGCGGGGGCTGGGGCAACAACGAGCTGCAGTACTACACCGACTCGACCCGCAACGTCTCTCACGACGGGCAGGGCCACCTGGCCATCACCGCCCGCCGGGAGAACCCGTCCAATTTGCAGTGCCACTACGGCACCTGCCAGTACACCTCCGGCCGGATCCTGACCGCCGAGAAGTTCACCCAGACGTACGGCCGCTTCGAGGCCAGCATCAAGATTCCCCGGGGCCAGGGCATCTGGCCGGCGTTCTGGATGCTCGGCGGGCGCAACTGGCCGGGCGACGGCGAGATCGACATCATGGAGAACATCGGCAGCGTCCCGAACACCGTGCACGGCACCGTCCACGGCCCCGGCTACTCCGGCGGCAGCGGGATCGGCGGCAGCCGCACGATCGGCGGGCCGCTCGGCGACGCCTTCCACCGGTACGCGGTCGAGTGGTCACCCAACCTCATCGTCTGGTATCTGGACGGTTCGGAATACTTCCGCATCACCCCTGCCGACCTCCGCGGCAACCGGTGGGTGTTCGACCACCCGTTCTTCATGATCATGAACGTGGCGGTCGGCGGCAACTGGCCAGGCCCGCCCAACGCCGGCACCACGTTCCCGCAGACGATGCTGATCGACTACGTTCGCGTCTCCGCGTGGACCGACGGCGGGTCGGGATCCGGCGCCGCGCTCAGGTCCAGCCTGAACGGCCGCTGCATCGACATCCCCCGCGCCGAGCCCGTGGACGCCGCCCCGCTGCAGATGTACGACTGCAACGGCACGGTCGCCCAGCAGTGGTCCGTCAACGGTGACGGCACGGTCCGCGCGATGGGCAAGTGCATGGACGCCGCGGCGGCCGGCACCGCCAACGGCACGCCGATCCAGCTCTACACGTGCAACGGCACCGGAGCCCAGCGCTTCACGCTCAGCCCGGCTGGCGACCTCGTCAACATCGCGGCCAACCGGTGCGTGGACGTCGTGGACCGCAACACCGCCAACGGCGCGCGGCTGCAGCTGTGGGACTGCACCGGGGCGTCGAACCAGAAGTGGACCCGCTCCTGAGCGATGTTCCCGCAGGACAGGGCTCTCCGTCCTTCTGGGCGGAGAGCAGGTCAAGTCTTGAGTGAGTCGATGTGCGTCGAGAGGACGTCGGTCGCCCAGCTCGTGTCCGCCGTGGGCGGCTCGTAGACCAGGTGGCCGGCGAGTCCGTCGATGACCGCGTGCAGTCGTAGGGCTTCCAGCCGCAGGTCACGCCCCGGCGCCAGGTCGACGCCGTTGTCGAGCTGGGCGATCATCCAGCGGCAGGTCTCGCGGAGGGCCTCGTGCGCCTCCGCGCGGGGGCCTCTGAGGCTCTCTTCGGCGGTGGCGGCGCTGAACAGCGCCATGTTGACCTCCATTTCCGCGCGCCGCTCGTCGTCGAGCGGCAGCAGCTCGCGCGCCACGGCCTCGACGGCCTGCCTGATGGTGGGTTGTGGCGGGATCGCGGTGATCCGGGCGCGGACGCGATTGACCACGAGCTGCATGGCGAAGACCAGCAGTTCGCTCTGCGTCCTGAAGACGTGACGCAGCGATCCGGCGGAGAGTCCCGCCTCGGCGGCGACCATGCGCACGGAGACGTGGCCTACGCCGTGCCGCATGATTACTCGCCAGGCTGCTTCGGCGAGCTCTTCGCGGCGCTGTTCATGATCGATCAGCCTGGGCATACGATCCATGTTAGCGCAGTCGTGCTACCATCTCGACTTATGGTAGTACGGCTGTACCAAGAAAAGAGTGTTCCCACCGCTCTCCGCCTCCTCGTCCCCTACATGCTCGTCCTGGTCGTCCTCTATATCGCCCTACCGGTGCAGATGGCCGTCGACCGCGACTTCACCAGCGCGTCGATCATGCGCAACAACCCCACTCTCGACCCCGCCGATCTCGACTTCGCCGTCAACGCGGCCATTGTCTACGCGATCGTCCTGCATGCCCTGGACGCCGTCCTCGTCGTCTGGTTCGTCCTCAAGGCGCTCAAGGGGCGTCACTGGGCCCGCATCGCCCTCACCGTCTACCTGGTCATCGCCACCCTCGCCAGCTACATCTCCGCCGCCGCCGGTTCGGAGTACTGGTGGGCCGTCATCTCCGGCAACGTCATCCATCTCGCCATGATCGCCGCCCTCTGGCTGCCGGCCTCCGCCCGCGCGTTCTTCGCCGCGCATCGCCGGCACTCCGGATGAGCACGGTGACCGCCGCTACAGGTCCAGCGCCCCCACCGTCTCGCCGTCGCTCTCCTCGCCCGTGGGATGGAAGCCGAGCTTGCGGTAGAAGTTCTCGGGGCCGTCGTCACCGGGGTGCCAGGTGACGTACATCCGCGTGCAGCCGCGGCGCCTGAGGTGGCCGGCCACGGCTTCGACGGCGAAGCGGCCGACCCCGCGCGCCTGCGCGTCGGCCGCCACGTTGAGCCGCCACAGGCCCGACCGGAAGTCGACCCCCTTGCCGTTCCAGTCGATGTCGAGGAAGGCCATGAGGAATCCCACGGGACGATCTCCGTCGAGGATCAGCCGGGGCCAGGCGACCTGCTGGTGGACGTACGCCTCCGCCAGCGACTTCGCCACGGGCGCGACGAGCCGTTCCTGGTCGGGACGGACCCGCACGGCGAGGGCCGCATCGATGTTGGCGGGGGTGACCGGCACCAGCCGGAGGGAGTCTGCGGTCATGGGAGAAACCATAGGTCAGAGTCGCTCGACCGGCCGCTGCGGACGCGGAGGCTCTTCCCCGCTACGCGCCGGCCGCGATGAGCACGGCGAGGCCGTCTTCGAGACGGGGCTCCGTGACCGGCTGCGCCTCCTGATGCGCTCCTCGTGAAGGTCCGGGGCGCTCCAGGGCGAAACGCTGAGGAAACGCGCGCCGCCCTACACATGACTCGGGGCGTGGCGGAGGCGTTCGCAGCCCGGTAGGGCGTGCCTCCTGAGCGGACCCGCGAGGGATCACGGTGGGAGCCGTCGAGGTGTCGGGTCGTGCCGTGAACGCTGCGTGCGGAGGACACGAGTGCGCGGGAGCGAAACGGCGTTCATCGGCGGGCATGTCGTCGATCTCGGCGTGGCCGTGCTCGAGGTGAGGAGATACCGTCCGGTACGCCTACGGCGTGAGGCCGGCTGGAGGAGGGCGGAGGGCGAGGACGCGATCCAGCTCGTCCTGCCCGTGCGCGGCACGGTGAGCGCGACGTGGGCCGGGCGTCAGGACACCGTGACCGCCGGCGGTCTCTACGCGCACGACCTCGCCCGGCTCGACGAGATGGTTCTGCGGCCCGACGGGCACGGCGGCCTCGAGGTGGCCGTGGTCATCATCCCGAAGCCGGTGCTGCCGCTTCGGGCACCGGCCGTGGACGCGGTGCTCGGGCATGGCGTCCCCGCTGACAGCGGGGTGTACGAGCTGTTGAAGAAGTTCATCCAGGCCCTGTCCGACGAGAAGCTGTCGCTCAGCCCGGCCGACGGGCAGCGGCTGGGGATGGTGCTGGTGGACCTTGTGTCCGTGTGCTTCTCCAGCCTGCTCGAATGCGGAGCCGGCGGGCGGGAGAGCTACCGGCGGCAGGACCTCGTCCGGCGGATACGCGCCCACATCCAGCGCCACCTGGGCGACCACCAGCTGTCACCGAGCTCCATTGCGGAGGCCTACCACATCTCGGTGAGCTACCTGCACCGGTTGTTCCAGGAGCAGGGCGACACGGTCTGCGGCTGGATCCGCGACCAGCGGCTGAGGTGTACCCGTCGCGACCTCGCCGACGCGGCCCTCGCCGACGTGCCGATCCGCCAGATCGCCGCCAGGTGGGGCTTCGGCGCGCCGGCGGACTTCAGCCGTACGTTCCGGAAGGTCTATGGCGAGTCGCCGCGGGAGTTCAGGTCCCGGACGGCCCGGACGGCACTGCACTAGCTACTGCGGACGTGTAGGCGGCGCCGCAGCACACCGCGGCGGCGAGAGCGCCGATCCCGCACAGTCCCACCGTGGCCGAGGCGGTGACGCCGAGTTCGGTGACCCATCCCGCCAGGAGGAATCCGCCGCCCTGGCCGGCGGCGATGCCGGCGATCGCGACTCCCATGGCGCGTCCGCGGTAGGCCGGCGCGGCCCGCTGGACGAACATCGCGTTGAGCGGCGTGCTGAACGAGCATCCAATGCCGCAGCAGAACAGCAGGGCGAGCACCACGGGTGCGGGCGGGTGCGCGAGCATGGGGAGCAGGGCGAGCCCGGAGAGCACGGCGAGCGGCACCGTGACGCGGTCGCGAACGGGCGGGCGCGTCCACCGGGTGAGGACGGTCGCCCCGGTCGCGTAGCCGAGGGCGATGGTGGCCATGAGCACCCCGGCGAGTGGCGGGCCGCCGCCCAGTTCGCGGGCGAGGGGATAGGCGATCGCCTCGGTGCCGAAGGCGAAGGCCGGCACCAGCCAGACCAGGAGAAGGCACTGCCGCAGCCAGGGGTCGGCGAACACGTGGCGCACCCCTGCCGCCGCGTCCTTGAGGGGTGACCAGCGGGCGCCCTCGCTCTCGGGCACGGGCCGGGGCCTGATGCCCCGCCAGATGAGCGCCGCGGAGAGCGCGAATGTCGCGGCGTTCACGAGCAGCGCGCCCGCGGGCGTGACGAGCAGGACGACGGCGCCTCCGATCGCGAACCCGGCCACCTGGCTGATCTGGTAGGTGAGGTTGGTCAGGCCGTTGCCGGCGATGTAGGCCTCGCCGCTGAGCACGTCCGGCATCAACGCGGCGCGAGCGCTCATGAACGGCGGGGTGAACAGGTGCGCGAGATAGAGCAGGGCGATCGCGGCGCCGATCGGCATGCCCGGCAGCGCCAGCGCCGCGACCAGTATCGCCCTGGCCAGGTCGCAGGCGATGAGCAGGCCGCGGCGCGGAAACCTGTCGGCGAGCGAACCCAGCACGGGGCCGAGCGCGGACGGCAGGAACGCCGCGGAGAACGCGACCGCGGTGGCTGCCGGCGAGCCGGTCCTGTCGAACACCAGTATGGCCACGGCGACGGACGAGAGCTGGTCGCCCACGTAGGAGAGCGCATAGGCCGGGTAGAGGTAGCGAAACTCGCGCACCGTGAAAAGGCCGGCGAAGGTGGCCATCACCCGGTCCGCGCGCTCGCGGCCGCGACGGTCCCGAGGACCGCCGGCTTTCTCGTTGTCGGCATTGCTTCACCATGCCGGGCGGCCGTCGCCGGGGGGAACGGCATGGAGTGCACAGTTCGTACGCCAGGCGTGCACACCGCCCGCGACGGTTGCGTGCGTGGTGGACAGCACCCGGGGACGGGACCCCGAGTGCTGCCGTCTCACCTGTTCCTAGCTCCAGCCGTTCGTGCGCATGACATCTCTCCCCTCGTCGTGAAGCGCTCGGTTCAAGCGTTCAGGAGATTCGCGCCGTTGTCGTTGGCCGGGAGTCGCCAGGTTGTTGGCGAGGCATGAACGGGCGGAGCAGCGGCCCGGTCAGCCGTCGGGTGACGATTTCGCCATCATCGCGCGTTCCTCCCGGGTGGCGATGAGACCGGCCGGTGCGAGGATCTTGGACTCCTCGTACGGCGCCTCAGCGGTCGGCAGCGTCTCCCCGCTCCTGATCACCCGGATCCACACCCGTAGCGCGTCCAGGATCACGACGACGATGAGGATCGCGAACAGCGCGGCCAGGATGCCGTCGACGGTGGAGTTGAGCACGATCTGCTCCATCTCGCCCCGCGTCTTGGCGGGTGCGAGCAACTGCCCCTGGTCCAGAGCGGTCTGGTAGCGGTCGCGCTGGGAGAAGAAGCCGAGCGTCGGATCGGGCGAGAACACCTTCTGCCAGCTGGCCGTGAGCGTGACGGCGGCGTCCCAGGCCAGCGGGATCGCCGTCACCCAGGCCCACTTCAGCCGCCCGCTCTTGATCAGCAGGGTGGTGGCCACGGTGAGCGCCACGGCGGCGAGCAACTGGTTGGCGATGCCGAACAGCGGGAAGAGTTGGTTGATCCCGCCGAGCGGGTCGTTGACGCCCTGGTAGAGGAAGTAGCCCCAGGCGGCAACGACGACGGCGCTGGTGACGATGAGTCCTGGCCACCAGCTGACCCGGGAGATCGGCTTCCACACGTTGCCGATGGTGTCCTGGAGCATGAACCGTCCCACCCGGGTGCCGGCGTCCACGGTGGTGAGGATGAACAGCGCCTCGAACATGATCGCGAAGTGGTACCAGAACGCCTGCCAGCCGGCGCCGCCGAGGAAGCCCGAGAAGATCTGCGAGATGCCGACGGCGAGGGTGGGCGCGCCGCCCGTCCGGGCGATCAGCGTCTCCTCCTGTACGGCGTCCGCCGCCGCCGACAGTTGCTCGGGCGTGATGACGAAGCCGAGGTTCGTCACGGCCTGGGCGGCGCTCTCGACGGTGGCCCCGACGACACCGGCGGGGGAGTTCATGGCGAAGTAGAGGCCGGGGGTCAGCACGCAGGCGGCCGTGATGGCCATGACGGCCACGAACGACTCCATGAGCATGGAGCCGTAGCCGATCATCCGGACCTGCGTCTCCTTCTGGATCATCTTGGGTGTCGTGCCGGACGAGATCAGCGCGTGGAATCCCGACAGGGCCCCGCAGGCGATGATGATGAACACGAACGGGAACAACGACCCGGCGAAGACCGGTCCTTCGCCGTTGAACGCGAAGTCGGTGAAGGCGGGGGTCTTCAGCGTCGGCATCGTGACGGCGATGCCGATCGCGATGAGCGCGATGGTCCCGATCTTCATGAACGTCGACAGGTAGTCGCGCGGCGCGAGCAACATCCAGACGGGCAGCACGGCGGCGACGAACCCGTACGCGATGAGCCAGAGGGACAGGGCCGAAGGGCTCAGCGTGAAGAACGGCGCCCAGCTCGAGTCCTGCACCCAGCCGCCGGCGACGATCGCCAGCAGCAGCAGCACGACGCCGATCACGGTGGTCTCGACGACCTTGCCCGGCCGGATCACCCGCAGGTAGAACCCCATGAACAGGGCGATCGGGATGGTCATCGCGATGGAGAAGACACCCCACGGCGACTGCGCCAGGGCGTTGACCACGACCAGCGCCAGCACCGCCAGCAGGATGATCATGATGGCGAAGACGGCGACGAGCGCGGCGGCCCCGCCGACCGGCCCGATCTCGTCGCGGGCCATCTGCCCGAGGCTGCGCCCGTTGCGCCGCATGGAGAAGAAGAGGATCACCATGTCCTGTACGGCCCCGGCGAAGATGACGCCGGCGACGATCCAGATGGTGCCGGGCAGGAAACCCATCTGCGCGGCCAGTACGGGCCCGACCAGCGGCCCGGCGCCGGCGATGGCGGCGAAGTGGTGGCCGAAGAGGATGCGCCGGTCGGTCGGGTGGTAGTCGATGCCGTTGTCGAGACGCTCGGCCGGGGTGGCGCGCCGGTCGTCGGCGCCCAGCACCCTGCGCACGATGAAGCGGGCGTAGAAGCGGTAGGCGATGGCGTACGAGCCGAGCGCGGCGGCCAGCAGCCAGACCGCGTTGACGTTCTCGCCTCTGGACAGGGCCAGCACGGCCCATCCCGCGGCACCGACGAGGGCGACCGCCGTCCAGATGATGATGGAACGCAGTTTCACCCGTTACCTCCCATCCAAGGAGCCATCTAGCGAGCCATAAAGGGGCGCCCCAGGCAGCAGCGCAGTCCGGCGTCCGGCGGCAGATCGGAGGTGAACCGCCGCCAGCGCCACAGCGGACGGCAGTCGATCGTGACGGGGAGGCCGGTGAGATGCACCCAGGCGGTCGGATGCGCGTACACCAGGTCGGTTCCGAGCGGGCGTGCGCGCCGGGGCAGTCGCGGGCGGCGTAGCGGCCGGACGGAGAACTCGCCCGCGTCTGCGCAGCAGAGCCCGGTCACGTGCCAGTCGAAGAACAGCACTTCTTCGTCGCCCAGCGCTTCACGTGCGGCAGGAGTCAACGTGATTCGGGACATCTGGCGCTCCTGATAACAGGTAGCTCAGAATTTATGTCGGCTTTACCCGCTTTGCCGGACCTTGAAACGCTTATGGCAAGTCAGTGGAGGAGCAGCGCCCCCTGACCCGGCGGGTCAGGGGGCGCACCGTCAACGGGTCATGATTTCTTCCACGGCTCGAAATAGGCCACCGTGGTGAAATCGACCTCCGTTCCTGAGAGCAGGTCCCCGGACGTCGTGCTCGATCCGGTCACGAAGATCCGCACCCCGGAGTCGCCGGTCGCGTCCACGGCGAGCGCATGCGCCTTGTCCGCAGCGCCGGCCGGGCCGCCGTACTCGCCGGTCCAGACGGGCTCACCGGTCGCGGCGTCGTAGGCGATCGTCACGTAGTCGAACTTCTGAAGGAACTCGTCGGGCCTGGCCACCTCGTTCCAGCCCTGCCCCGTGATGACGATCTTGCTGCCGTCCGGTGTCACGGCGACGTCCCAGGAGAGGTCCTGCTCGTTCGCCCTGCCGTTGTGGCGCTGCACCCACACCCGCTCGCCCGTCCTGGGACGGTAGGCGATCGTGGTGAAGTCGTCCCTCGTCCCCTCACCCTCGGTGTTGCCGGTGACATACAGCGTGCCGTCAGGCCCCGAAGTGATGTCGCGCGGGGTGTCGCCGCCGTGCGCGGGTCCGTCGTAACGGTCCGACCAGAGCTCCTTTCCCGTGGCGGTGTCGTACGCGATCGTGGTCATGTCGGTCTTCGTCTCCCCGGCACTGGTTCCGATGACGAAGAACGACGCGCCGTCCGCGGCGACGGACATGCCGCCAGGAATGTCCCAGCCGTTCGCCGGGCCGTCGTGCCGGGCTGTCCAGAGCTGCTCGCCGGTGGCGGCGTCGTAGGCCACGGTTCCCCAGTCGGACCATCCTGTGCCGGGCGCGCCCTGGCTCTGGCCGGTGACCAGGAGCTTGGAGCCGTCAGGAGTCGTCTTGACCACCCGCGCGGAGTCGGTGCCGTCGCCGGGCCCGTTGTACTGCGCGACCCACTTCTGCTCGCCGCTGCCCGCGTCGTACGCGACCGTGACGTAGTCGTCCTTGCCGCCCACGCCCAGCGAGGTCATGCCGGTGACGTAGACGTGCGTCCCGTCGGGGCCGACCGTCAGGGCGTCGGCGCGGTCGGAGGCGTTCGCCGTGCCGTTGTGCCGCGCGACCCAGAGCTCCTCGCCCGTGGCCGTGTCGTACGCGATCGTGACGGCGTCGTTGCCGGTGTCCTGGCCGGCGCTGATGCCGGTGACGAAGAGCCGGGCGCCGTCGGGGCTCACCTCGATCCCCGCCGGCTCGTCGAAGGTGCCGGCCGGTCCCGCGTACGCCGTGCTCCACAGCTCGGCGCCGGTGGCGGCGTCGTGGGCGACGGTCGAGATGCGCGCGCTGCGCACGCCGGGCTGCGAGCCGTAGCTCGCGCCGGACACGTAGACCCTCTCGCCCTCGGGGTCGAGGGCGATGTGCCCGGCGGTGTCCTCCCCGCCCGCGACCCCGTGGGCGGCCGCCCACGCCTCGGCCACCGGCCGTACGACGACGGGCACGCGTACGGTGTGCCGGCGGTTCTTCCAGGTGAGCTGCCCGCCCACGTAGGCGTTCATGGGGGCGGTGGTCCTCTTGAGGGTCACCGTGAACGACTTGGTCTGCCCCGGCCGCAGGGTGAGCCGGCGCGGTTCGACCGTGACGTCGACACCTTCGAGCCCGGTCGTGGAGGCGGTGTAGGTGGCGGTGCGGCGGTCGACGTTGGTGACCTCGCGGGTCACCGTACGCGTGCCGGGCAGCCGGCCGACCGCGATGGACGGGACGTTCAGGTCGCCGGCCTCGAACGAGTGGCCCTTCCTGGCCAGGTGCTCGCAGGTCCGCTCCTCGACCCCGCTGGTCGAGCCGCACAGGAAGGCCAGCCAGTCCCTGATGTCGCTGTCGTAGACCAGTCCGGGGTCGGCGGCGCTGTTCGGCACGACGTGGCCGGCGCCCTGGCCGAAGATCACCGACGGGTCGTGGCCGGGCCCGTCGAGCACGTCGGAGCCGCTGGTCATCAGCGCCGACTTGACGGCCATCGGCGACCAGCGCGGGTGCAGGTCCTTCAGCAGCGCGGCGAGCCCGGCGACGTGCGGCGCCGACATCGACGTGCCGCTCGCGACGTTGAACGCGGACCCGTTGGCGCCCGGCGGCGCGTACGCGGCCAGGATGTCCTGCCCGGGTGCGGTCAGGTCGGGCTTGAGCAGGTCGCCGCCCGCGGCGGTCAGCGGCCCTCGGGAGGAGAACGCGGCCACGTAAGGGGCGAGCGCGTCATCGACGATCTCCGCCTGCTCGATCGTGGCCGTCGCGCCGTCCGCGGCGGCGTGGTCCTTGACCGCCTGCCTGTCCTTCTGCGCGACGTGCAGAGTCGGCACGGCGTGCAGGTCGGCGTTGAGCGAGTTGTCGTCGGTGTTGGCCAGGATCATGCCGACCCCGCCCGCCTCGGCGACGGCGACGCTCTTGTTGGCGCGCGGCGTCTCCCCGCGGTCACAGACGACGATCTTGCCCTTGACCTTGGCCGGGTCGAGCACGGCCTGGCCGCCGTTGTCCCTGGCGGCGTGGCACTGCGCCAGCCGGGTCGCGTCCGCGCCCGGCAGCCCCGCGGCGGTGGAGTCGACGAGAGGCGCGGGCCCCGCCTTGACCGCCGCCAGCGAGGCGCCGCTCAGCGTGGTGCCGTCGCCGAGCGTGGCCGAACCCCGCGTGCCGCGGTCGTGCGTGCCCGCCGCGACCGTGGTCACCCAGGGGGACGGGTGCGCGACGGTGCTCGCGGCCGGGCCGCTGTTGCCGGCCGAGGCCGCCACGAACACGCCCGCCTCGGCCGCCGACAGGAACGCCACCTCAGCCGGGTCGAGCAGGTCCGAGCTCGTGCCGGAGACCGAGTAGTTGATGACGTCCACGCCGTCCGCCACCGCCTGGTCGATGGCGGCGACCAGGTCGGAGTAGAAGCCGTTGGCCGTGGAGGCGTCCTCCGTCGACCAGAGCGCCTTGTAGGCGGCGACCCTGGCGCGCGGCGCGATGCCGCTGATCGAGCCGAACACCGCGGCCGGCCCCGTCACCTCGACGCCGTGGTTGCCCGCCGCGGTCGAGGCGGTGTGCGTGCCGTGGCCGTTGTAGTCGCGCGGCGACAGGTATTCCCACGGCATCGCCTGCTTGACGCCCTCGTCGCCGCCCCAGCCGGCGTTGAAGTGCCGCGCCGCGACGAGCTTGCCGTTGCACAGGGGGGCGGTCCACGACTCGTCAGGGCTGCTCCGCGGGCATGTGCCGTGGAAGCCGGGCACCTTGCCGTACGGCTTCCCGCCAGGCCCTGGGTCGGCGAAGCTCTGGCTGTCGGCCCAGATGCCGCTGTCGATCACGCCGATGACCAGGCCGTCGCCCGCGCCCTTGCCCCGCCGGCCGCCCGTGGGGCCGCCGAGCTCGTCCCACAGCCCACCGCGCTTGTCGAGGCCGAGGAACGACGGCGTCGACGACGTCGCCACCGGCACCTTCCTGTCCTCGGTCACGGCCACGACGTCGGGCAGCGCGCGTAACCCGGCGGCCTGCGCCTCGGTCAGCCGGGCCGCGAAGCCGCCGTAGGAGTAGACGTAGTCGTAGACCTTCGGGCCGCCGCCCACCTTCTTCAACGCGGCGTCGTGCCTGCCGCGCAGGTGGTCGGCGTACCTCGTCACGTCGCTGGAGCCGGGGTCGATCTTCTCGCCCTGCTCGGGCTTGGTCTCGGCCAGCCCCGCGACGTCCCCTTCGTACGTCGCCACGGGGTCGGGGGTCATCTGCACGATGTAGGTCTTCTGCTCTGCCGAGCCGGCCGCCGCGGCGGCCTGGCCCGGCGCGGTCACTCCGGCCAGTGCCAGCCCTGTGAGCGCCATGGCCGCCGCCAGCCGGCGTCCGAACGTGGTGAATCCAGGAGATCCAGGAGATGTGGACAGGTCCATCGTCGCCCCTCAGTGCGTCGCCGCCGATCCGGCGGACGGTCGAGACGCTAGTGACGGGCGAGGAGGGGGACATCCGTAGCGCATACGGATTTTTGACCATCACTGGATCCGGTAGCCTGTTGAAGCTGATATATCGCCATCGGGGCAGGTGGGAGGGTGAGGCATGCCCTCCGGCCAGGCCCGCGTCGCCCCCTCAGGCTCCCTGTCCGACGTCCTCGTCGGGCGCCGGGCCGAGCTCGCCCTGCTCCGTACGGTCATCGCCGCCCCGCCGTCCCTCGCCCTGGTCGAGGGCGAGGCGGGGATCGGCAAGAGCCGGCTCGTCGGAGAGCTGCTCGCCGCGCCGGAAGCGCCCGGAGCGCCGGCACAGGGATCGCCCCGGAAATCGGCCCGGAAATCGGCCCGGGTTCGCACGCTGGTGGGACAGTGCGAGCAGCTCCAGGAGCCGCTGCCGCTGTCGCCGCTGCTCGACGCCTTCCGCCTGGCCGGCGACGAGCTCGCCGCGTCCCGCCCGGCCAACCCGGTGATCGGGGCGCTGGCGCCGCTCCTGCCCGAGATCGCCCAGCACCTGCCGCCGCCGCTGCCCGCCCTGCCCGACCAGCGGGCGGAGCGGCACCGGGTGTTCCGCGCCGCCGTCGCGCTGCTCGATCACCTCAGCCCGCTGGTGCTCGTCCTGGAGGACGTGCACTGGGCCGACAGCGGCACGCACGACTTCCTCGCCTTCCTGGCGGCCCACCAGCCGCGCGAGCTGTCGGTGATCCTCACGATCCGCACCGAGACGGGCCCGCTGCCCATCCGCGAGGCCCTGGCCAGAGCGCCGTCAGGGCCGGCGCGGGCGATCGGCCTCACGCCGCTGAGCCCGCCCGAGGTGGAGGAGCTGGCGGGCGGCATCCTGAAGACCGATCTGCCGCGTACGTTCGCCACGGCGCTCCACGAGACGACCGGCGGCATCCCGTTCGTCGTGGAGGAGGTGCTCCGCACGCTGCTGGAGCGGCTGCCCGCGAGCGAGATCCCCGGACGCCCGGACGTGCTGGCCGGCCTCGCGGTCCCGACCGTGCTGCGCGACGTGGTGGTGCGCCGCCTGACCTCGCTCGACGAGCCGGCGCGGGGGATCCTGGGAGCCGCCGCCGTCATCGGCGTGACGCCCGACGACCGGGTGCTCGCGGAGGTCACCGGCCGCGACGCGGAGGAGGTCGCCAAGGCCCTGGCGACGGCGCAGGCGGCCGGGCTGCTGCACGAGGAGGACGGCCGCTGCCGGTTCAGGCACGCGCTGGCCCGGCAGATCGTGTACGAGTCGGTGCCCGTCTCCGGCCGGCGCTGGTTGCATCTCAGGACCGCGCAGGCCCTGGAACGAGGGCCGGGCCCGAGGCCCGTGGCCCGGCTCGCCCATCACTACCGGCTCGCGGGGCGCACGGCGGACTTCGTCGGCAACGCCGAGGCCGCCGCCGACACGGCGCTCGCCCACGGCAACGACGCCACGGCGGCGAGGTTCCTGCTGCAGGCGCTGGAGACCGGCGAGCTGTCCAGCGGCGTGCGCGTGCGGCTGGCCGTCAAGCTGGGCCGGGCCGCGGTCGACGGGCTGGCGCACGCGGAGGCCGTACCCATTCTCGAACGCCTGCTGGCGACCGAGCCGCTCCCCGCCCACCTGCGCGGAGAGTTACGCTTCGCGCTCGGCCGCCTGCTGCGCCAGCAGGGTGAGGCGCGGGCGGGATACCTGCAGATCGAGGGCGCGGTGGAGGACCTCGGCGACCGGCCCGCCCTTCTGGGACGGGCGCTCGCCGTGCTCGCCGCGCCCGAGACCGTCCCCGACCGGCACGTTGACGAGCACGCCGCCCGCTGCGACCAGGCGGAGCGGGCGGCCCGCCGCAGCGGCGACCGCGACGTGGACATCGCCGTACGCATCGCGCGGGCCTCGCTCCTGCTCGAACAGGGCGACCCGGACAGCTGGCGGCTGATCGACGACCTGCTGCGCGACGACCGGCTCCGCGCCGTGCCCAGGGAGCACGCCCGCGCCTGCCTCAACTGGGCGCAGGGCGCGCTGCACATCGGGCGGCTCGACCGCGCCGAGGCTCTGCTCGCCGAGGGCCGCCGGGTGGCCGACCAGGCCGAGTACCTGCGCGTGGCGGAGGTCGTCGAGCTGGTCGCCGCCGCCGTGGACCGGGCCGCGGGGCGCTGGGACGGGCTTGAGCCCCGCGCCCGCCGGCTGGCGGGCCCGTCGGCCACGTTCGCGGCGGCGTTCCTGGACTCGCGGCTGCTGCACGGCACGCTGCTGGCGGCCATGGGGCCGGTCGAGAACGCCGGGGCGTGCCTGGGCGAGGTGATCGCCGTCGCCGAGAGGGTGGGCGCGGTCTGGCCGCTCATCCCGGCGCGGATGGCGCTGTCGCGGCTCCTGCTCACTTTGGACGATCCTGCGGCCGCCGCCGAGCAGGCCACCGCCGGGCTCGCTTTGGTCCGCTCCAAAGGCAACTGGGTGTGGGGCGCCGAGACCGTGCTGTGCCTGGTGGATGCCATGGACGCGCTCGGCGAGGCCGGCGAGGCGGCCGGGCTGGTGGCGGAGCTGGCCGCCGGCATCGAGGGCGCCGGCGCGCCGGCCGCGCAGGCCGCGCTGCTGACGGCGCGGGCCGTCATGGCCTGCTCGCGGGGCGACGAACCCGAGGCCGACCGGCTGCTGGACGCGGCGCGTACCACGCTGGGGGAGGCCGGGCTGCGCTACGACGAGGCGCAGGCCGCCGAGCGGCTGGGCCGCCTGCGCGGCGCCGCGGGCGGCGACTGCCTGGAGAGCGCGCTGCGCCTGTACGGGTCGATGGGCGCGGACCGGGACATCGCGCGGGTGTGCCGCGCCATGCGGCAGAACGGCGTGCCCATCCCCTACCCGTGGCGGGGCGGGCGGCCCTCGCACGGGCGCGCGCTGTCGGCGCGGGAACGCGAGGTGGCGCTGCTCGCCGCCGCGGGCAAGACGAACCAGGAGATCGCCACGGAGCTGTTCCTGTCGCGGCGGACCGTGGAGAGCCACATCTCCAGCGTGCTGCGCAAGCTGAACCTGCCGTCGCGGAAGGAGCTGCGCGGGCTCGCCCTGCCGGCGGGGTGAGCTTGCGCGGGAGCGGTCGAGTTCGTGCGGGAGCCCACGGTGCGCCCGTGGTTCCGGGGGCTGCTGGGGGAATTGCGCGGTTTACGCCATGGACATCCTTACGTCAGGTTGTTACGTTCTCTGGCAGATGACAACGATGTCATTCCTGGTCCCCCCCTCGCAGGAGCAGAGATCGCGCATGGTGTCACGACGTAACTTCTTGCTGGCCAACACCGCGGTCCTCGCGGCCGGCGGGCTCGGAGTCAGCCTCTCCACCCCCGCCGCCGCCACGACCGCAGCCACCCGGCCCCTCCTCCCCAACTTCGGTCGCCCCACCCGGCTCGACCACGCCGACGTGAGTGCCCTCCACGGGAATGACCAGCTGCTCCTGACCACCCTCCAAGGAGTGGTCAACCGCCGCAGCCCTCGCCTCTACTTCAACTACAACAAGGAGAACTTCGACGTCCCCTGGCTGGACAGCACGGGCGCCCGCGTCACCCGCCACGACAACGCCCTCGACCTGGTCGCCCGCTACGGCCGCGAGGCCCGCGGCGCCATCCTGCACGACCCCGACGTCCCCGACTCGGTGAACGTCGCCACCACCCTCGCCGGCCTGGAGGGCGCCGTGGCCGCCACGGCCGAGCAGGCCGCCGAGCACGGCTTCAGGACCATCACCGACCTGCGCGGGAAGTTCGACCCCGACGACATCCTGGACACCTACCGCTGGCAGCTCGACAACCTCTTCCCGCGCTGCACCCACGCCCTGCTCAGCGGCCTGCCGCCGACCAGGACCGTGAGCGTCGACAACGTCCAGTGGCGCGAGGTCGCCCGCGAGACCGAGCGCATCCGCGACACCTCCAACCGCGAGGTGCGCACCTTCGACTTAAGCCAGGAACTGTCCGGCGAGGACGGCGTCTACCTGCGCTTCCAGGACTCGTTCGGCGACGACGGCTGGGGCGCCTCGGTCGGCGCGGTCACCGTCAAGGCCGACGGCAAGGAGATCGCCTCCTTCACCTGCGGCACGGACGCCGAGACGCCGTACCTCTTCGACGGCCTCAACTCCGCGATCGGCGACAAGTCCAACCGCTTCTCCGACGGCGGCGGCTACTTCGTCTACCGCTTCACCGCGCCCGAAGGCGCCCAGCAGCTCACGGTCGACGTGGACCTGTGGAACCAGTACCTGGTGACCGCCACCACCACCGCGCCGACCAGGGTCGAGCCCTTCCCCTATTTCCGCGACTACACGGTCGCCATGCGCGCCATGGTCTTCTGGCTGCCGCCCAGCGGCCAGACCGGCGAGCTGCTCGACGAGATCCTCGGCAAGGTCAAGCCGACCACGCCGTACGCCGGATGGTTCTCCAACGACGTGGCGGGCGAGTGGGGCGGCGTCGACCGGGCCTCGCAACACGCCGTCGAGGTCATCCCCGCCGACTACTACATGAACGCCACCGTCCACGCCGGCGTGCGCGCCAAGGTCTCGGACCGGGTGCCGCCGAGGCCGGGGGCCACCCTGCGCAACCGCGTCTACGTCACGCTCACCGTCGGCGAGGGCGACAACATCCAGTACTGCCAGCGCCGGATGCGGCAGATCTGGGACGACGACAAGCGCGGCGAAGTGCCCACGAACTGGACCGTCAGCCCTCTGCTGGCCGAGATCGGCCCCGCGATCCTCGCCTACTTCCAGCGCACGGCCACGCCCAACGACCTGCTCATCGCCGGGCCGTCGGGCGCCGGCTACACCTATCCCGGGTCGTGGCCGAAGGAGGCGCTGGACGCGTACACGGAGCTCTCAGGACGATTCATGCGCAGGACCGGCATGGACCTCGTCTACGCCTACAACCACCGCAACGAGGAGGACGACGGCTGGGTGGCCTTCGACGAGCGCATCGTGCGGTCGTACAGGAAGAACACCGGGCTGCGCGGCATCATCCAGTCGTGGGAGACCGGCGACCTGCAGATCAACCCCGCGGGCCTGCCCGTGATCGGCAACTTCATGCCGCAGGGCAGGGCCCAGGAATACCGCGACACGCTGGTGAAGCACATCGAGGGGTGGGACGGGAGCAAGCCGCTGTTCATCGCCGGCGCCGTCAACGCCTGGAACTGGTCGCCGAGCGACATCGCCGAGCTCGGCACGCTGCTCGACGACCCCTTTGAGATCGTCCGCGGCGACGTGTTCTTCAAGCTGCTGGGCGATCACCTCGGACGATGATCACAGGCGGAGCTCGGGTGGGAAGCCGGTCCACCTGAGCTCCGCCGGCAGGTGGGCCATGTCGTTGAAGAAGAGCACGGACGGCGGTCGGCCGGGCGTGTAACGGATGACGGTCAGGGCGGCGTTGCAGTGGTTGACGCCCAGCCAGCGCCAGTCCGGGGCGTCCATGGCGGCGCGTACGAGCCAGCCGATCAGGAAGTTGTGCGTGACCACCAGCTCGTGCCGGGGCTGCGCGGCCGGTCCCGTGAACAGCTCCATGGCCTCGCGGGCGAGCGCCGGGCCGTCGCGGCGCTCGTCCTCGGGGAACTGGCCGACGAATCCCAGGAGGCGGTCGGCGTACTCCTCCGGCAGGTCCTCCCTGACCGGGACGTACGGGAGATAGTCGCCGGCGGCCCGCGACTCGCGCAGCGGGACGCCGGGGAGCCGCTCGCCGACGAGCCGGGCGGTCTCGGCCGCCCGGGGGAGCGGGCCGTGGTGCACGGCGGCGAGCGGCACGTCGCCGAGCCGGTCGCCGAGCAGCGCGGCCTGGCGGCGGCCGGCGTCCGTCAGCTCTCCTTCGGGTGTGGCCTCGCCGTGGCGGGTGAGATACAGGTAGCGGGTCATCGGCGGGGTTCACTCCCATGTCGGTTGTGCGGGGGTCTGTGGCATCGTAGGGCGGGTGGCCGCCGACGAGACCCGTGACGGGGTCGCCCTGACCAATCTCGACCAGCCGCTGTTCGACGGCGCCGGCGCCACCAAGCGCGACCTGGTCGACTACCTCGACGCCGTCGCCGGCCGCATCATCCCCGTCCTGCGCGACCGGGCGCTCTCCGTGATGCGCGTCCGCCCGGGGCAGCAGCCGTTCATGCAGAAGAACCTGCCGAAATACGCCCCCGAGTGGATCAGGTCCGTCTCCTTCTGGGCCGAGGCGTCCCGCAGGCAGGTGACGTACGCGCTCTGCGACGACAGGAGAACGCTCCTGTGGTTCGCCAACCAGCGGGCCGTGGAATATCACCCGGCGCTGTTCGTCGGCAACCGGCCCACGCATCTCATCCTCGACCTCGACCCGCCCGAGCACGAGGACTCCTTCTCACTGGCCGTACGCGGCGCGCTCCTCGTCCGCCAGGCCCTCCGCGACGCCGGGCTGTCGGGGGCGGTGAAGACGAGCGGGGCGAAGGGCGTGCACGTGTTCGTGCCCGTGGCCGAGGGCACGGCGGTGGACGACCTCGCGGCGGCAACCCGCGCGCTGGCCGCCCGTGCCGAGCGGCTCGATCCGGCGCTGGCGACCACGGCGTTCATCCGGGAGGACCGCGAGGGCAAGGTCTTCCTCGACTCCACCCGCGCGGGCGGCGCGACGGTCGCCGCCGCCTACAGCCCGCGCATCCGTCCCGGCGTGCCCGTCTCCTTCCCGGTGGCGTGGGACGAGCTCGACCGCGTGGCGCCCGCCGACTTCACCGTGCACACGGCGGCCGCGCGGCTCGAGGAGGCCGACCCGTGGGCCGAGCTCATGCCCGAGCCGCAACCGCTGCCCGCCGACCTGGTCGAGGAGGGGCACACCATCCCGGTAGCCCGCGTCCAGGCCATGCACGAGGGCAAACGCCGTGCCCGCGCCCGTCGCGCAGAGTGAACGCGTTGCTCGAACATGTCATGATTTTGCCGCTGGAGAAGGCCTTGTCTGCCTCGTAGCTGGGGATTTACGTTCCGATCGCGGCTCGGGGGAATGTCGCATTCCCATCCACGACAGGGGAATCGCTCATGCGCAGAATCGTCACCGCACTGATCGCCGCACTCGCCCTGCCCCTGACCGCGGCGGCGCCGGCCCACGCTGCCAAGCCCGCCGACGCGTACGCCGATCTGCTGGTCAAGAAGGTCAAGGGCGCGAACGTCGAAGAGCACCTCCGCGCCTTCCAGAAGATCGCCACCGCGCACGGCGGCAACCGCGCCGCGGGCACGACCGGCTACGACGCCTCCCGCGACTACGTGGCCGACAAGCTGCGCAGAGCCGGCTACAAGGTGACGCTCGATCCCGTCCAATTCGTCGAGAGCTGGACCGAGAACAGCCCGCCCGCCCTCACCGAGACCGCGCCCGAACGGCGGGCGTACGTTCCAAAGCAGGACTTCTTCGCCTTCGAGCCCTCCCCGGCCGGCGACGTGACCGCGCAGGTCCAGGGCGTGGACCTGACGCTGCCCCCGGCCGCCACACCGTCCTCCACCAGCGGGTGCGAGGCCTCCGACTTCGACGGGTTCGTGGCCGGCCGGATCGCGCTCGTCCAGCGCGGCACCTGCGCCTTCTCCCAGAAGGTGCGCAACGCCGGCGCGGCCGGGGCGGCCGCGATCATCGTGTTCAACGAGGGCCAGAAGGGACGCACGGAGGCCGAGCAGCTCGACATCGGCGAATGGCGGGCCGGCATCCCCATGGTGTACGCGGACTACGCGGTGGGCGAGCGGCTGGCCGGCACGGAGGACGCCACCGTCCGGCTCACCGTCGACTCCACCGTCGCGATCGGCACCGACCACAACGTGATCGCCGAAACCCGCACCGGCGACCCGGGCAACGTCGTCATGCTCGGAGCCCACCTCGACAGCGTGCCCGCGGGTCCCGGCATCAACGACAACGGCTCCGGCAGCGCCGCCATCCTGGAGGTGGCCGAGGAGATGGCCCGCTTCCCGGTCAAGAACCGGGTGCGCTTCGCCTTCTGGGCCGCGGAGGAGCTCGGCCTGCTCGGCTCCGACCAGTACGTCGCGTCGCTGCCGCGGACGGAACGCGACCGCATCCGCCTCTACCTGAACTTCGACATGGTCGCCTCGCCCAACTTCGCCTACAAGCTCTACGACGGCGACGACTCCGACGACACCGGCGCCTCGGCGGGCCCGCCCGGCTCGGCCCAGATCGAGGAGCAGTTCGAGACCTTCTTCGGCTCCCGAGACCTGCCCACCGTCGGCACCGACTTCGACGGCCGCTCCGACTACGGCCCGTTCATCGCGGTCGGCATCCCGGCGGGCGGCATCTTCACCGGCGCGGAAGGCTCCAAGACGGCCGAGGAGGCGAAGCTGTTCGGCGGCACCGCGGGCAGCGCGTACGACGCCTGCTACCACCAGGCGTGCGACACGATCCGCAACGTCAACGGCACGGCGCTCGACGTGAACGCCGACGCCATCGCCGACTCGGCCGCCCGGTTCGCCTTCGACCTGAGCTCGATCCCGCGCCGCGCGACCCCCGCACATGGAGGTGGAGGCTGACGCCTCCCACGAGGAGCGCGGAGGCTGACGCCCTTCATGAGGGCACGGTGAGCCGGGGACGCAGCGCCGCCAGCGCCGCCTCCGGGTCGTCGGCGAAGAACCGGATCGAGGTGACCTCGGCCCGGCGCCCGAGCGGGCGGACGACGGTGACCGGCCCGGCCAGCTCGACCGTCAGGTTGGTCTGCGAGGCGACGGCCACGCCGAGCCGCCCGTCCGCGACGGAGACCATGCTCTCCTCGTTGAGGTTGCGGCCGGTCCGTACCGAGACGATCCGGTCGAGGGGCACCCGCACGTCGAAGTAGGCGGCGTACCTGATGCGCAGTTCCTCGTCGGTGATGACGTGCGGCCGGGTGGCGCAGGCGGCGGCCAGCATGACCCCGAACAGCAGCCCGTAGAGGTCGGCGACCAGCACCGCGTACCGCAACCAGCCGGGCACGCCGAGCGCGACCAGCAGCAGGTCCACCACCACCGTCTCGATCGCCATCGCGAACAACATGAGCGCCAGCATGAACGTCTGCTCCTTGGCGTACGTGACGGCGCTCGCCCCGGGCGGCACGCCGTGACGCCGGCGCGCGATCCACAGCCCGACGGAGGCCAGGCCCTTCACCTCGAACCCCAGGACGCGCAGCGCGGCTCTGACCATCGTGCTCCTCTCTTCGGCTGGACGCCTCCCATGAGAAACGTTGACGTCGCGTCAAGGTCAACCCCGGAACAGAGGGCACATGCCGGCTCGGGCCACCGGCGAGCGGTTCGTTAAGTCTTCATGTGGGGACTTGAAAGTCTTCACAAGGAGACATACGGTTGGGGGAGAGATCCGATCCAGGAGAGGTGTCATGTACGCGATCGTCCGGCACTACCGCGCGCATCCCGACACGATCAGGAAGATGGTCGAGCACGTGGACGCCCAATTCGCGGACCGCGTTCCGAAGCAGGTCGGCTCGGTCCTCTACACCGCCGTCGGCACCGGCGAGGGGACGGTGATGACCATCACGGTCTTCCGTGACGCCGAGGCGGCCGCGGCTTCCGAGGCCGCGGTGACCGAGCTTCAGCGCGACCTGAAGGAGGGCTTCGGCGTGGAAGAGGTCGCGGTGCAGCGCGGGGAGGTGCTGATCAACCGGGGCGATGTTGCCATGGCGCGGCCCATCGGATTCGGCGGTGCGGCGGCGTGAGCGCGCGCCGCGGGCTCATCAGGTTGAGGGCTTGGGCGCCCGTCCGGTGAGATAGCGCTGCAACGTCGGCGCGACCCAATCGGCGAGCTCGTCGGGATCGGCGGTGACCAGTGCCTCGGCCCGTACGGCGTACCGGGTGATCGCCAGCCCGACGAGCTGGCTGGCCGTGAGCGTCGCGCGCAGGTCGGGGTGGTCCATGCCCAGGGCCCGGATGAGCTTGACGAGCAGGTCGGCGGCCAGGAAGTCCCTGACCTGGGAGGCGGCGTGCTCGTTGGTGGCGGCCGAGCGGATGACGCCGAGCAGCGGGCCGGGGGAGTCGACGTCCCCCAGCAGGTCGAAGACGTAGCCGAGCAGCCGGCGCCCCAGACTGGAGCGCGGACCGTCCAGCAGCATGACGACCGTGCGGTCCGGCTGGAACACCTCCGCGACGACCGCGCTGAACAGCTGGTCCTTGTTGCCGAAGAACCTGCGTACGAGTGCGGGGTCGACGCCGGCGTCCGTGGCGACCTGCCGTAGGCTCGTGCCGTCGTAGCCGTGCTCGCTGAACGATGCGGCGGCGGCGGCCACGATCTCCTGCCGGGTGGTCGATGTCCCGGGGCGGCGTCCCGTCCTGCCCACGAGCTCCTCCTCGACGTTCGCGACACGAAGTCCTTATATGAGGACTTTATCGCGGCTTCGCCGCCGCCGCAGCGGCTTTCCGCCGGCATCATTCAGGGTGTTACCGATTTCCCTGACCTCCTCGCGGCTGGCGCCCAGTGCGTCTGGCCCGATCTCGGCGAGCCGAACCGCTGATTCCTCGTATCGATCCCACTTGGCGGGAAGGGGCGGGCCGGCGTTGATTCGAGCCGCGATCACCTGCTCACACAATTCGGTCATGCGCCTGTCGTACAGCCATTCAGTGAAACGGCTGAGCATCGTCCCTCCATAGTCGCCGTTCGAGGACGCCCAACCTAACGCGGTCGGAGGAGGCATGACTCAACCCCGGTCGGATCTCCCGGCCCGTACGGCCAGTGCGGTCAGCGCGGCGATGAGGCAGGCCGCGCACAACACGGCCCAGACGGCGTCGTACGTGCCGGCCAGGTCGCGGGCGGTGGCCCCGAGGAAGGCCGAGGCACCCGCGCCCAGCTGGTGAGCGGAGTTGGCCCAGCCGAAGACGATGGGGCCGTCGTCTCCGTAGCGGCGCTGGGCGAGCGCGATGACCGGCGGGACGGTCGCGACGTCGACGAGGCCGTAGACGACCACGACGGCGACGAGGGAGGGCTGGACCGTCGACGAGAGCACCATCGGCAGGGCCGCCAGGGTGAGCGCGCGGACCGTGAAACACCAGGCCAGCAGGTGGCGGGGGTCGAAGCGGTCGGTGAACCAGCCGGAGGCGGCGGCGCCCAGCGCGGAGAAGACGCCGATCAGGGAGAGCATCGACGCGGCGGCGGTCGCGTGCATGCCGTGGTCGTGGGCCGCGGGCACCCAGTTGCTCCACATGATGCCGTTGGTGCTGGCGCCGCAGATGACGAACATGCCGGCCAGCAGCCAGAAGGTGCCGGTGCGGGCGGCGTCGAGGAGGACCGTGACGGTGCGGCGCGCGGCGCCCCGGGCGGGAGCCGGCTTGGCGACGACGTGCTCGCCGCCGTACGGCGGCGCGCCGACGTCGGCGGGGTGGTCGCGCAGGAGCAGGGCCACCAGCGCCGACACGGCCAGGGCGACGAGGGCCAGCGTCACGACCGGGGGCCGCCAGCCGAACCGGTCGACCGACCAGGCGAGCAGCGGCAGGAAGAGCAGCTGCCCCAGATGGCTGGACGCGCTCAGGGCGCCGGTGACCAGCCCGCGACGCCGTACGAACCAGCGGCCGGTGATCATCGCGGCGAAGGTCATGGTCAGGCACCCGCTGCCCAGGCCGATCAGGACACCCCAGTACGCGACCAGGTGCCAGGGCGCGGCCATCACGCTGGTGAGCAGGGCGCCGGCGGCGACGAGCAGCATGGCGCCCGCCGCCACGCGGCGGATGCCGGCGCGCTCCATCAGGGCGGCGGCGAAGGGCGCGGTGAGGCCGAAGAAGATCATGTTGACGGAGGCGGCCAGGGCGATCTGGCCGCGGTCCCAGGCGTACTCGTGGTGCAGGGGAGAGATCAGGAGCCCGGGGACGGTCGTGAAGGCGCCGGCCGCCACGATGGCCGCGCCCGCGGCGGCGGCGACGACCCACGCGCGGCCCGTGCCGGGGCGTGTGGCGAGCGAGGTCTGCACGTGCTGAACCATGGCTCCAGCCTTTCGGCGTGGTGAGCCCCCGGCGAGTGGCTACATAGCCGACATGCGCAACAATATGGCCATGGGTTCTGCTTTCTCCCATCCGGTACGCCATCGCGTCGCCGTCCTCGCCCGCGAGATGACCCTGCCGATCGAGCTGGGCATCGTCCACCAGGTGTTCGGGCAGGCCCGCGTGGGGGCGTCGGCGGACGGCGAGCCGCTGTACGAGGTCGCCACCTGCGCCCTTCGGCCCGGCGCGGTGCGTACGGACGGGGACTTCACCGTCAACGTCGCGCACGGCCCCGAGACGCTCGCGGAGGCCGACACCGTGATCGTCCTGTCCTCCTACGACGACTACGAGCAGCAGGAGCCCGCGCTCTCCCCGCCGCTGGCCGGCGCGTTCGCCCGCATCCGCCCCGGCACCCGGGTGGCCTCGATCTGCACGGGCGCCTTCGTCCTGGCCTCAGCCGGGCTGCTCGACGGGCGCGCCGCCACGACGCACTGGCGCTACGCCGACCGGTTCGCCCGGCTGTTCCCGCAGGTGCAGCTGGACGCGAACGTCCTGTACGCCGACGGTGGCGACGTCCTGACGTCGGCGGGGTGCGCGGCGGGGATCGACCTGTGCCTGCACATGATCCGGCACGACTTCGGCATGGCCGTCGCCAACGACGTCGCCCGCCGCACCGTCGTGCCACCGCACCGGGAGGGCGGGCAGGCGCAGTACGTCCGCCACCCCGTGCCTGAGCCGTCGTCTCCCTCGACCGCGGCCGCGCGCGCCTGGGCCCTGCGACGGCTCGGCGAGGCCGTCACCCTGGGCCAGATGGCGGCCCAGGAGGTTATGAGCGTGCGCACCTTCACCCGGCGCTTCCGCGACGAGGTCGGCACCACGCCGATGGCCTGGCTCACCCAGCAGCGCGTCGAACGCGCCAGGGAGCTCCTGGAGGAGTCGGACCTGCCCGTCGACCAGGTGGCAGAGCAGGCAGGGCTCGGTACGGCCGCCAATCTCCGCAAGCACTTCCACGCCGCCGTGGGGACCTCGCCCAGCACCTACCGGGCCGCCTTCCGCGAGCTGGACGCGGCGGGGTGATCCGGCCCGGCCGCCCAACTGTCAAGGGGCGGGCGATCCGCGCAGGGCGCCCCCGAACTCGGTCACGGCGGTGACGAACTCCTGGGGCTTGTCGTCGTGGATGACGTGCCTGGCGTCGATCCGGCGGTAGACGGTCTGAGGAGCGAGCTCGCGCACCCGGGCGGCGTCGTCGTCGTCCATGGCGCCGACGAGGCCGTGCTCGCCGAACCGGTTCCAGTTGGCGTGCAGCAGCAGGACGGGCGCGGTCGTCGCCCGCAGCGCGGCCGCGTGCGAGAAGTCGCCGTAGAAGCGGCCGTCGACGAACGCCCTGGCGAAGTCGGGGTCGAACATCGACGCCGACCGGATCAGGTGGTCGAGCGACGCCGGCAGCCAGCGCACGCCCAGCGAGGCCGGGCTGCCCGGGTGCTTGCGCCGGTGCCGGGTGACCAGGCGGTCGAGCAGGTCGACGAAGCGGTCGGGCATCCGGATGGTCTTGCTCTCCCCGACGGGGATCTCCTGGCGGTAGACGTCGGCCACGCGCTGCCGGTCGAGGTCGCCGAGCACCTCCACGGTGTGCTTGAGGCTGCCGTAGACCCAGCGGTCGCGGTCGCGGAAGCGCGGCATCTCGGCCGAGAAGATCGGCGGGTCCTCCAGGACCACCGCCGCGACGTGGTCGGGAACGTTGGCGGCGCACCACAGGGCGAGCACGCCGCCCGAGGAGTTGCCGCTGACGATCGCGGGCCGCCCGATCACCTGCCGCAGGAAGCGGGCGATGTCCTGGCCCGCGGAGTCCCACGAGTAGTCGCCGGGTGTCCACGAGGAGCTTCCGTGCCCCCGGACGTCGATCGCGTACACCGTGAACTGCCGCGCGAGCTCCGGCATGACCTTGCGGTAGCTGCTCCACAGGCTCATCTGGCCGGGGATCAGGAGGAGGGGCGGGCCGGCCGCGGGGCCCCGCACGTAGTTGATCAGCACGCCGTCGAGTTCGGCGAGCTCCTGGTGGAAGCCCGCCTCGGCGAGCGCGGGCGGCAGCGGGTCGCGCCGGCCCTCGTAGGGGTTGCGGTAGCCGGTCATCGGCCTGGCTCCTCGGGGTCGGCGGGCGGGTCGTCCTGCACGGAGAGGACTCCTGTCGCGAAGCGCCGGAAGCGCTCGTTGTCGACCAGCGCGATGCCCTGCTCGGTGTCCACCAGCACGAGGAGGGTGTCGCCCGGCTGGATGCCGAGCAGGTCGCGCGCGTCCTTGGGGATGACGATCTGGCCCTTCTCGCCGATCTTCACGGTCCCCACGATGTAGCGGCCGTCCGGCCCCTCGATCATCTTCCCGGCCATCGCACTCCGCTCTCGTCTCCGGTGAGTCGAGTTCCACTCTACCTACTTTTCCTACTTTTCTCCCAATCGGGGTGTCATAACGGTTCCGTCCATTCGCGTGATCCGGTTGAACCCGCGCGGGCCGACCGGCGTACTCCCTGGCGGAACGGAGCTCGGCGGTGTCCGTGAACGGGACGCCGGCGGACCCGGGCCCCGGCTGCCAGGAGGGCGACGATGGACTTTCTGGGATGGAGCGACGGGCTGGCCCTGTTGCCGCGCGACTACCTGGGAGAGGGCGAACCGCTCGTCGCCGTCGTCAGGGCGGCGGGGCCGTACAGGGGAGAGGCGCTGCACCTGCTCGCGCTGGGCACCGCGGCCACCATGGCCAGGCTGCACCTGGGCGGGATCGCGGGGCTGCGGCTCAACCCGGGCAACGTCATGATCGGGCCGGAGGGGCGGGCGTTCTTCGCGCCGGGGCCGCGCAGCAGCGAGTTCCCCTCCGCCGACGTCAGGGACTGGGCCGACGTGATCGTCTTCGCCGCGACCGGGCGGCCGGTCCGCGACGGCGAGCGTCCCTATCTCGGGCCGGTGCCCGAACTGCGGGTGGTGATCGACGAGTGCCGCCGCCCGAACGCGCTGTCCCGCCCGGCGGCGATCGACGTCGTACGCGCCCTGCTCGGTGACCCGTGGGAGGACCGCCGCGCCACGGTGCGCGAACTGCTGCTGGAGGCCGAGCGCTGGTCCGGGAGCGGCGGAGCCCGTCAACGGCGAACGGGCATTGCCAGACCATGATCGAAATCGCGGGTTCGGGGAGTTGACGCGATTTACCGGTGAAATATAGCTGGGCGGCGAATAGGGCAAACTACCTGCCCTGGGGCTGGCCGGTGGCTAGAGTAATAATTCTCAATACCAGCGTACCTAGCGCGATATTTCGTGATAGCCGCAGCGCAAGGAGTCCGCCCCCTTGTGAATCACCGCGTAACGGACGAAGCCATGGTCCGAGCCCTCTACCGCGAGTACGGCGCCCCCTTGATGGCCTTCGCCATCCGGCTGACGGGCGGCGACCGGCGCTGGGCCGAGGACGTCGTGCAGGAGACCCTGGTACGCGCCTGGCGGAACCTCCACGACCTGCGTACCGACACCGCCTCGCTGATGCCGTGGCTGGCGACGGTGGCCCGCCGCGTGGTCATCGACGACCACCGCCGCTCCGGCACGCGTCCCCTCGACACCGTCGACGACATCCAGGACCGAGCCCAGCCCGTGGCCGCGGAGGACGAGCGCCTGTTACGGGAGATCGTGGTGACCGAGGCGATGCTCTCGCTCTCCCCGGCCCACCGCCAGGTGCTCACGGAGACGTTCCTGCTGGACCGCACCGTCCAGGAGGCGGCGGAGACGATCGGCGTGCCGGTGGGCACGGTGAAGTCCCGCGTGTACTACGCCATGCGCGCGCTGCGCGTGGCGCTCGAGGAAAGGGGGGTGACGCTGCCGTGAAAAGGGTGCGTCACGAGGTGAAGGGGGTGACGCTTCCGTGGGAAGGACGCGTCACGGCGTAAGGGGGGTGACGCCGCTATGACGGAGGTGCGTCACGAGGACGTGGCCGCGTACGCGCTCGGACTGCTCGGCGAGGAGGAGAAAGCCGCTTTCGAGCACCATCTGGCCGGTTGCGGGAGCTGTGCCGCGGAGGTGGAATCCTTCACGGCGGTGGGGGAGCTGATCAAGGGCGTGCACCCGGACGACCTGCTGCCCAGCCCGCCGGACCCGCAGGTCGAGTCGATCCTGGTGCGCAAGGCGATCGCGGAGCGCCGTCGCCGCCGGTTCCACCGCACGTTCATGACCGCCGCCGCGTGTCTCGTGGTGGCCGCGGGCGTCTTCCTGGCCGGCAGCTCCTTCATGGGCGGCCCGAACCCCGACAGCGTCCACAGCCCGGCCCGCGCGCTGCTCATGACCGGGGACACCTATTCCGCCACCGACTCCGCGACGGGCGTGTCCAGCGTCATCGGGCTGGAGGACAAGGGCTGGGGAACCCACGTCGCGCTGGAGCTCAAGGGCGTCAAGGGCCCGCTGCAGTGCCGGCTCATGGCCGTGGGCGACGACGGCCGCTCCGAGGTCGTGGCGAGCTGGGGCGTCCCCGCGGCGGGGTACGGCGTGCCGGGCTCACCTGACCCGATGTTGCTGCACGGCGGCACCAGCCTCCCCCAGGACGAGCTGAACCACTTCACGATCCAGACCTCGGACGGCAAGACCCTGGGCACGATCACCGTCTGAGCGCGGAGAAGTGGCCGGTGAACCAGTCGCTCGCCTGGTCGGCCACGATCTCGAGGGCGCCGGGCTCCTCGAACAGGTGGGTGGCGCCCGGCACGACGGACAACCGGCTCTCGGCGTTCAGCCGCCGCTGGGCCTCCTCGTTCAGCTTCAGCACGACCGGGTCCCTGCCGCCGACGATGAGCAGGGTGGGGGCGCGTACCGCGGCCAGCTTCTCCGCGGCCAGGTCGGGCCGGCCGCCGCGTGAGACGATCGCGGCGACCAGGTTGCCGGGCTCGGCCGCCGCCGCCAGCGCCGCCGCCGCGCCGGTGCTGGCGCCGAAGTAGCCGATCGGCATGCCCGCCGTCGCGGGCTGCTCGCGCACCCATGCGGTACGTTCCAGCAGCCGCCCGGTCAGGAGCCCGATGTCGAAGACGTTCGCCCTGACCGTCTCCTCCTCAGGGGTGAGCAGGTCGAACAGCAGCGTGCCCAGCCCCGCCTCGTTGAGCGCGCCGGCCACGTAACGGTTGCGCGGGCTGAGGCGGCCGCTGCCGCTGCCGTGCACGAACAGAACCACTCCCCGAGCGCCGCCGGGGACGACCAGATCGCCGGGCACGTGCCACACCTCCTTCACGGCCTGCCGGCCCGCTACCCTGTTCGCCCAGCTCTATCCGCTGCCCGGCTGGGCAGGGCATTGAGCATGGAGACCGAATCGGGGCGCCGGCACGAGCGGTACGGCGCCCCGCTCCAGCGCATCGTCTCGGGTGGGAAGGCGGCGCTCGGGCGGGCCCGCGGTCTGGGTCTGGGGCGCTGGCTGCGCATGGAACGCGAGTCGTTCGTCCAGACGCTCAAGGTGACGGGGGCCTGCGTCCTGGCCTGGTGGCTGGCGGCCCACGTGCTGAAGGTGGGCCTGCCCGTGCTGGCGCCCATCGGCGTGCTGCTGACGGTGTCGGCGACCGCGTACAGCACGGTGGTGAGAGGCCTGCAGCAGGTCGGCGCGGTGATCGTGGGCGTGTCGGCGGCCACGGGGGTGATCTGGCTGCTCGGTGCCAACGAGCTGACGCTGGCGGTGCTGATCTCGTCCGGCCTCGTGCTGGCCCGGCTGCTGAACCTGCCGGCCCAGAACGTGCAGATCCCGATCACGGCGCTGCTGGTGCTGGCGCTGGGCAGCACGTACGGCTTCGCCCGCCTCGCGGACGTGCTGATCGGGGCATTCATCGGCGTGGCGGCGAACCTGCTGGTCCTTCCGCCGCGCTACGTGGAGCGGGCGGCGAAGGAGCTGTGCGGGCTCTCCGGCGAGCTGGCCGACCTGGCCGCGGACATGTCGCGGGGGCTGGGCGGCGAGTGGGATCGCGACATGGCGGACGAGTGGCTGGAGCGGGCCAGGACGCTCTCGCAACGGCTGGAGGAGGCGAAGGAGGCCGCGGACCAGGCGGCGGAGTCGGTGCGCCTGACGTTGCGGCGCAGCCGGTACGACACCCGCCTGCGCCAGGTCGCCGAGGCCGCCACCTGCCTGGACCACGCCTGTAACCAGCTCAGGGGAATCGCCAGAGGGCTGGTGGACCTGATCGCGGGCGCGCGCGGCCTGCCCGGTGCGCGCGGTGCGGACCTGCCCGATCCGCTCGCCCAGGAGCTGGAGTCGCTGTCGCGCGTTTTCGGCGCCTTCGGGATGTTGCAGATCAGCCGGGGCAGCGGCAAGGGGTCCTGCCGGAGGGACGTGAAGGAGCTGCGTGCCGCGCTGGGCGAGGGAAGGCGGCGGCAGGAGGTGCTGGCCGAGGAGTTCGAGCGGACCAGGCACCGGGAGCTGAGGACGTTGCAGGGGGCGCTGCTCGACGACTGCGCCAGGATCCGCTACGAGTTCGACCCGGACAACGGCCCGCACAGGGCGGCCTTCCCCGATGTCGCCTACGAATGAGTGCCATGCTGGAGAGGTGATCGATCCTCCCGAGCCCGACTGCTGGACGCACGTCGCCCTTGAGGTGCGGCCCTCCCACATCGCCGGCGACGGGCTGTTCACCACGGCCGCCCTCCCCGCCGGCACCGAGGTGGCCCGCCTCGGCGGCCGGCTCGTGACCTGGGAGCGGTTGCGGGAGCTCTTCGCCGACCCCGCGGTCCCGTACGTCGACACCATCACCGTGACAGGCGACCTGCACCTGGTCCTGCCGTTCGGGCGGCCGGTCGGCAAGAGCAACCACAGCTGCGACCCCAACCTGTGGTGGACCGGCCCCTACAGCCTGGCCGCGCGCCGCGACCTGCTGCCGGGCGAGGAGCTGACCAGCGACTACGCCACCAGCAGCAGCGCGCCCGAGTTCGCCATGGACTGCCGGTGCGGGGCCGGCCTGTGCCGGGGCCGGGTAAGCGGCGAGGACTGGCGGCGGGCCGAGCTCCAGGAGCGGTACGGCGAGCACTGGGTGCCGGCCCTGCTCGATCTCATCGGGCTCGATCTCATCGGGCGCGCCGGCTGAGGTCCGGGGCCCGGCCGTCGCCCGTCCGCGCCGGAGGACACGGCCGGGGCAGCGACCGCGCGGTAAGGTCCTGGTCGTTCTCGCTCAGCCCCAGGCGTCCCGGCATACTGCTCGAATGTCCGATTTCACGGAGTTTCAGGCGAGAGGGCGCGCGGCCCTGCTGGCCGGCCGGGCCACCCACGACGTCCCCATGGTGGAGGGCGCGAGACGCTGGGGCGCCGCGGCCGTGCTCCGTCCCCAGCGGGAGATCGCCGACCGCCTGACGGAGCTGTCCGGGACCATCGAGGCCCCTGGCCACTGGGTGCACGGCGGCCCGGCCCTGCACGTCACGCTCAGGTCTCTGGAGCCGTACCGCGCCCGCATCCCCGAGGCCGACCCGCTCCGCCGCGCCTACGCCGCCGCGCTGGCCGAGGCCGCCGACGGCCTGCCGGGGGCCAGGGTGCGCCTGAGAGGCGTGAGCCCGCACCCCGGCGGCGTGCTGGTCTGCGGGCACCCGGAGGACGACACGCTGGTGACGTTGTGGAAGCGCTTCGCCCACGCGCTGGAGTCGCGGGGCGTGCGCGACCTGGAGCACGGCCGGGTCCGCGACCGCTGGTACGTCAGCCTCGTGCACTTCGCCGGCCCGCTCGCCGATCCCCGCGGGCTCGTCGAGTGGTGCGACGCCCACGCCGACGTCGCGCTCGGCACGGCGGAGCTGGACACGGCGGAGATCGTCCAGTTCGTCCACACGGGTACGGGCATCCGCGTCGAAGCCCTGGAACACGCCCGGCTGGGATGAGACGGCGGGACACCCCCGGCGCCCCGCCGCTCCGCCAGGCCCCGCGGCTCGGAGCAGCACCAGGGCCGTGACGAACTGCAGCAGGTGCCAGGCCACGTACGCCGCCAGCGAGCAGAACGCCCACTCCTGACCAGCCAGCCGCGCCGCGCAGGTCGTGGACGGCCTCACGGTCGCCGGCGGGGACGTATTCGCGGGCGTAACCGTGCTCGATCGAGAAGACACAGGTGGCAGGCCGTAACGGCGAGCAGATGATGTCGCCACGCCGGTAGACGCGCGGCCTGGCGCCCTCGTCGACCAGTGATCTAGTGGACGCCAGCGGTGAGCCCGCTGTCAATCGTGCGGATCGGACGGGCGGATCAGACGGGCGCGGTGTCGGCCCGGTCGGGGACGAAGCGGTAGCCGACGTTGCGGACCGTGCCGATGAGCGATTCGTACTCGGTGCCGAGCTTGGCGCGCAGCCGCCGCACGTGCACGTCGACCGTCCTGGTGCCGCCGAAGTAGTCGTAGCCCCAGACCTCCTGCAGCAGCTGCGCGCGGGTGAAGACCCTGCCCGGGTGCTGCGCGAGGTATTTGAGCAGCTCGAACTCCTTGAACGTCAGGTCGAGCACCCGGCCGCGCAGCCTGGCGGTGTAGGTGGCCTCGTCGATGGCCAGGTCGCCGCTGCGGATCTCGTCGGGCGCGTCTTCCGTGGCCGCCTGTGAGATGCGGCCGGTGGCCATGCGCAGGCGGGCCTCCACCTCGGCCGGTCCGGCGCTGTCGAGCAGCACGTCGTCGACGCCCCACTCGGCGCTCATGGCGGCCAGCCCGCCCTCGGTCACGATCACCAGGAGCGGGCAGTCGATGCCGGTCGTGCGGATCAGCCGGCACAGGCTCTTGGCCTGCACGAGCTCCTTGCGCGCGTCGACCAGGACGGCGTCGGCGGGCGGGGCGTCGATCAGCGCGGACGCCTCGGCGGGCGCGACCCTGACCGAGTGGAGGAGCAACCCCAGCGCCGGAAGCACCTCGGCCGACGGCTCGAGGGCGTTGGTCAGCAGGAGCAAGTTGCTCATCAGGGCCTCCTCAAACGCGCAAGGACCCGGGGGCTACGTCGCCCGAGTCCTGTAGGCGAGGATATCTCACGGGTAAGTGGTGTCCATTGCGCGTCCTCGGGATGAACAGGGCGTCGCGTGATACGTGCGTGTTAAGGGCGACGCACAATAGGATTAAAGGGATTGTGAGGTGCCCATGGCCAGGGGAAAAGTACGTTATTGGGCCGCCGCCAAGGAGGCGGCCGGCGTTGCGGAAGAATCCTTCGACGCGGTCACTCTTGACGAACTCATGACGCAAATCACACAAAATCGTGCCGATCTGGCACGGGTTGTCCGGCGGTCCTCGTTCCTCGTGGACGGCCTGCCCGTCGGCAGACGACCCCACCACGAGGTGGTCCTCGGCGACGGCGCGACCGTGGAGGTGCTGCCGCCCTTCGCGGGCGGGTGATCGCCGTCTTCTGCGGGGAAGGAGTCGGTAGGCTCTTGACCCCCGCTTGAGACTGGGAGCCCCATGCGGAAGCTGATCGTTTCTCTGATCGTGCTGATCATCCTCCTTGTCGCCGTCGACAGGGTCGCCGTGGCAGGAGTGCAGCGCGACCTCGCCAACAGGATCGCGGCGGCCACCGACCTGTCCGGCACGCCGACGGTGACCATCGAGGGCATCCCCTTTCTCACCCAGGCCCTGTCCGGGCACTATCCGGAAGTCCGCTTCGACCTCGGCACGCTGACCTACGCCGGCGTGCCGGTGCAGAACCTGCGGGGCGCCGCCTACGACGTGACGGCCCCGCTGGCCGACGTCCTGCAGAACCGACCCGACATCAGGGCCCGGCGCGTGACCGTCAGCGGCACGCTGACCAGGGCCACGATCGACAAGTTCGCCCCGCGCGGCGTCAAGATCAGCGGGAACGGGCAGCGGCTCGTCGCATCGGGCGAGGTGATGGTCGGGGCGAGGAAGGTGACGTTCGAGGCGGAGATGACGGTCGAGGTGGCCGACGGCGGCCTCAGGCTCCAGGCGGAGAAGATCGAGGGCGTGCCCGACCAGGCCGCGCGGTTCATCTCGTACACGATCCCGTTCAAGGGAAAGCTGCCCTTCGACGTCAAGGTGACCGGGGTGAAGAACGTGGCCGACGGGCTGGAGTTCGCGGCCGAAGCGTCTGACGTGCCGATTCGTGGATAAGGATGAACCGCGGCGCCCTCCCGTACGTGATGAGGGACGTGAGAGAGCGCAGCGAGCGAGCCGGGGCGGAGCTCACAGGGGGAGGGACCCTGTGAGCGCGGCCGGCACGGCCGACGAGGAACTCGTGAGGACCCTCTTCGACGAGCACGCGGGGCCGCTCTACGGCTATGTCCTGCGGCTGACCGGTGATTCGGGGCGTGCGGAGGACGTCGTGCAGGAGACCCTGCTGCGGGCCTGGCGGCATCCCGAGGCGCTCTCCGACCGGCCGATCAGGGCGTGGCTGTTCACCGTGGCCCGCAATCTCGTCTTCGACCAGCACCGCGCCAGGAAGGCCAGGCCGCAGGAGACCAGCGACGAGGCCCTGGCGGTCATACCGGCCGACGACGAGCTGGAGCGGGCCGTCGAGTCGTGGTCCGTGGCCGAGGCGCTGGCCGCGCTGCGGCCGGAGCACCGCGAGGTGCTCCTGGAGGTCTACTACCGGGGGCGGTCCGTGAGGGAGGCGTCCGCGACGCTCGGCGTCCCGCCGGGCACCGTCAAGTCGCGCACCTACTACGCGCTGCGCGCCCTGAAACTGGCGCTCGAGGAGCGGGGGCTGGCGCCATGATGACGTGCGAAGAGATCCGGCTGGCCATGGGGGCGCACGCCCTCGGAGCGCTGGACCCTGACGAGGCACTGGAGATCGACGACCACCTGGCGACCTGCGAGGCGTGCGGCGCCGAGCTGGTCGAGTTCGAGGGCGTGGCGTCGTTCCTCGGCAAGGTGTCGGAACGCGACGTGGAGCTGGTGTCCAGCCCCCCTCGCCAGGTGCTCCACCGGCTGCTGAACGACCGCGCCAGGCGCAACAGGCGTGGCCGCGCGCTGATGGCGGTCGCCGCGTCCGCCGCGGTGCTGGTGGTGGGCGGCACGGTCTGGACGACGGTCAACACCACGAGCCATGAAGATTCGGCCGCCGCGCCCGCGGTCGCCCAATCGTCGCGGTCCACGCAGGAGAAGGCCGAGCCGAGAGCGGAGCTCTACAGCGACTCCAAGCCGAGCCCGAGCAGGGCGCCCGTCCCGAAGTCGTCGGACAGGGCGGTCGCGGGCCGCCCGTTCCCCGGCGAGAACAGCGCCAAGGGCTACCGCGCCACCGTGACGGCCTTCCCCGGCGACGGCGGCACCGAGCTGAGCGTGAGCGTCGACGGCGTGCCGGCCGGCACGACCGCCCGGCTCGTCGTCGTGGCCCGCGACGGGCGGCGCGACCCGGCCGGGAGCTGGGACGTCCGCTACCAGGACAAGGCCGCCTTCAAGAGCACGACGTCGCTGCCCATGGGCGACATCGCGCGGTTCGAGCTCGTCGACGAGAACGGCAAGGCGCTCGTACGGATCCCGGTGCGGAAGTAATCGCGGCCTTTCGCGGTTGCACCGAGGGATGTCTGGTCTGTGGGTGGCGGTGGCGACGCTGGCGCTCGGTGCGGTGATCGGCGTGGTCCACCTGCGCCGCGGCGGAAGGATGCGTGACGTGGGCGGGGAGCGGCTGCCCGAGAGCTTGCCCGGGGAGTCGCCCGAGGACCCGTCCGGGAGTCAGCGGCTGACTGAGCGGCTGACGGAGCGGTTGACCGGGGCCGACCTGGGCGAAGGGCTGGGCGAGCGGGCGACGCTGGTGCAGTTCTCCACCGCGTTCTGCCAGCCGTGCCGGGCCACCCGGCGGATCCTGGCCGACGTGAGCGCGCTCGTGCCGGGGGTGAGCCACGTCGAGATCGACGCCGAGTCGCGGCTCGACCTCGTACGCCGGCTCGGCATCATGCGCACGCCCACCGTCCTCGTGCTCGACGCCGCGGGCGCCGTCGTCAGGAGGGCCTCGGGCCAGCCCCGCAAGGCCGACGTCCTGGCCGCGGTGGCCGATGCCCTGCCGCCCGGGTGACGGCGTCGTGGCCGGTCCGCGTACCAGACGGATAGTCTCAATAACCGGACGAGAAGTGACAGATGACGAGACGCCGAGTAGGGTCATGGGCATGAACCCATCGACAGAGCTGCTGACGAAGCGGCGTGCGGTTGACTTCTGCCGCGTCGCCACCGCGCTCTGTCGCGCTGCCTGAGGACGATCTCGCGGATATCCGATCCGCTCCAGTCGACCCCTTCAGGAGCATCCCACGATGCGTGCCGACCCTAGAGCGCTGCGTTTCGGCGCGGCCATCACCACGCTGGTCCTGTTCTCCGTCCTGGTGACGGAGAGCGCCTGGCTCCTCGCCGCCCAGACGGCGGTCTTCGCGCTCGGAGTCGTCGGCCGCTCGCCCTATGTGATGCTTTTCAAGGCGTTCGTCAAGAGCGCGCCCAAGGAGACGGAAGACGCCCGCCCGCCGCGTTTCGCGCAGCTGGCCGGGCTGGTCTTCGCGGTCGCGGGCCTGGTCGGGTTCCTCACCGGGATCGTGCCGCTGGCCCTGGCGGCCACGGCCGCGGCTCTCCTCGCCGCATTCCTCAACGCAGCCTTCGGATTCTGCCTCGGCTGCGAGATGTACCTGCTCATTCGTCGTCTAACGCCCGCTGCCAACATGGAGGTATCCCAATGAGCCGCTCCGCCGCCCTGGTGGACGCCGACTGGGTCGAGGCCAACCTCGACACCCCCGGAGTCGTTCTCGTCGAGGTCGACGAGGACGTCAGCGCCTACGACAAGGGCCACATCCGTGGCGCCGTGAAGGTCGACTGGCAGCAGGACCTGCAGGACCCGGTGCGTCGCGACTTCGTGGACAAGACCGGTTTCGAGGCCCTGCTCTCCGACCGCGGCATCTCCAACGACGACACCGTCGTTCTCTACGGCGGCAACAACAACTGGTTCGCCGCCTACGCCTACTGGTACTTCAAGCTCTACGGCCACGACAACGTCAAGCTGCTCGACGGCGGCCGCAAGAAGTGGGAACTCGACTCCCGCGAGCTGGTGCGCGACGTGCCCCAGCGGCCCAAGACCCAGTACGTCGCCAGCGAGCAGGACACCGCGATCCGCGCCTTCCGCGACGACGTGGTCTCCGCCATCGGCAAGCTCAACCTGGTCGACGTGCGCTCGCCCGACGAGTTCACCGGCAAGCTGCTCGCCCCCGCGCACCTCCCGCAGGAGCAGGCCCAGCGCGGCGGCCACGTGCCCACGGCCCGCAACATCCCGTGGTCCAAGGCCGCCAACGACGACGGCACGTTCAAGTCCGACGACGACCTGCGCACGCTCTACTCCGAGGCCGGAGTCGACTTCGGCAAGGACACCATCGCCTACTGCCGCATCGGCGAGCGTTCCGCGCACACGTGGTTCGTCCTGCACGAGATCCTGGGGCAGGACAACGTGAAGAACTACGACGGTTCATGGACCGAGTACGGCTCGCTCGTGGGCGTGCCGATCGAGCTGGGGGAGGCCCGCTGATGACGAGCGCTGCACAGGGCTGCGGAGCGCCGGAGCAGACGATCGCGCTGCCGGCCGGGATCGATCTGTCCAACCAGGCCGTGATCCAGGGTGTGGTGACCGGCGCCGGCACGGCCTACGCCCGCCTGCTCGACGGGTCCGGCGAGTTCACCGGCGAGGTCGTGGTCTCCGACGACGGCGTCTTCCGGTTCTTCGCCGCTCCCGGCGACTGGACCGTACGCATCATCGCGGGCGGCGGCGTCACCCGCGACGTCCAGGTCGAGGCCAAGCTGGGCGAGGTCGCCCAGCTCGCCGTGGCTGTCTGAGCCCGTTTTCCCGTGAGGCCCGCGTCTTCATGACGCGGGCCTTCGCGCGTGTGCTCCCCGGGGGTCACCACCCTGGAACTGCTCGTGCACGCAATCAGGGAGTTGCGGCTGCGGCAGAAGGGACAGACCGATACGATTCGACAGATGTCCGGTTCGACAGGTGTGATGGATCCGCCCCGACCTGGGCCTACGCCGGCTCAGCGGATGCCGTCGCCGTACTCGCTGCCCCTGCACACGCTACGGCTCGTGGGCAGATGCGCCATGCCGCTGGTCTTCTGGTTCGCGGCCGGCGAGCTGGTGCGCTTCGTGCTGATGTACGGCGCCACCGAGGTGGCCTACGGCGACTTCCGGCAACTCCGGCTGGTGGCCGTCATGACCCTGCTCACGCTGGTCGTCATGTCCGCGGTGACGGTCATCGCCGGCATGCTCTACTGCCTGCGCAACGCGTTGTGGGAGATGCGCGCCAGGGCCGACGAGGGCGTGGCCGACGAGCGCTTCTTCCGTACGCTGGACCGGGTCGCCCCCGCCTTCGCCGTGATCTACCTGGCGTGGGGATTCCACACCGAGGACGCCAGGGACATCTACCAGATGGACCTGTTCCACAACTTCAATGAAATGACGGACGCATCCTGGTTCGGGGAGGATTCGCAGGTCGGCCGCGGCCTCGTCGACCTCGACTGGCGCGTGTCGCTCGGCGCGATGGTCGTCATGTTCGGGCTGAAGACGCTCTTCGCGAAGCTCGTGGAGCAGGGCAAGACCGGGTTCTACGGCTTCGCCGCGGCCTTCTCCGAGTTCGCGTTCATGTTCTACGGGCTGAACGCCACCGTCGCCATCGCCGACGCGCGCTCCGAATGGATGGAGCACCGCACAGTCGTCGCCGGGTCCAAGGAGGTCTGGTCCGAGGCGCAGAAGAACGTGCCGCTGTGGGACGGCATCACGAGCACGTTCAGCGAGTTCTGGCCGCTGTTCCTGGACGCGATCGCGGTCCCGCTGGCCTGGCTGACCGTGGCCATGCTCGTCTACGGCGCCTTCTCCGACGAGACCCGAACCCTGTTCAAGGGCACCCGCCTGGAGCGCGGCGTGGACCGCATCGAGTCCAGCCACGACCTCACGAAGAAGTCGTTCGACCAGGTCACCGCCGGCTTCAGGGACCGCTGGGTGCCGCTGGCCAACTCCCTGCGGATGGTCTTCAACGGCGGCGCGCCGCTCTTCGGCATGTTGTGCCTGTGCTACGTGGCCATCTCGGTGGCCGCCCAGTACGGCGACCGGGGGCTGCGGGCCCTCATCGGCTCGCGCGCGGAATGGACGTGGGCCTTCGCCGGGCCGCCCGTCGGCTTCCTGCGCGAGATGATCACAACCGTGCTCACCATGGCGCTCCTGGCGGCCACGTTCGACATCGCGGCCACCAGAGCCCGCGCCAGGGGCGAGCGGCTCAGCGACGCCTGACCCTCGGGCCCTTCTGGGCGAGCGACTTCAGCGACGCCGGAACCGCAGCACCGTGTCGTCCTTCTCCGCCTTCTCCATGGCCTCCCTGTCGAACAGGTCGTCCACCGGCGTGTCGGAACGGTAGCCGCTCGGCCTGAACGAGATCTCGACCTCGTTCGCCACCGGGGTCGGCACGATGGCCACACCGTCGATCTTGTACGTCCTGCCCACGACCAGCCGGTCCGTCGGCCGCTCGCCGTCCTGCAGCTCCACGGTCCACGTACGGTCCGCGCGGTCCGTCAGCCTGATGTCGTAGGGCAGGGCCGTCATGGTGGCGCTCGACTCGTTGACGACCTTCTTGGTGATGCCTACCTTCAGCCAGGTGACCTCGGGGCCGTGCTTGCTGCCCGCGGGCGCCTTCATGGGCGCCACCGAGGCCGTCCACTCGATGTCGTGGACGGTGCCCGCCTGGCCGGCGGCCACGACGACCTCCTTGGTCTCCTGCGCGGAGACCTTCTCGTAGAACAGGTAGCCGTCGACCGTCTGCGCGCCCATGGAGAGCAGCGACACGGCCACGGCCCCGGCGGCGATCAGGACCTTGCGCTTGCGCGACCCCCGCGCCGAACGCCTCCCGCCGCCCGCTCGCGTCCTGCCCCGAGCGCCGTCCTGCGCCCTCTCACGCGCCTCGCTCCGGGGGCCACCCGGCGAACCGCTCTGGGGCCCGCTCTGGGGCTCGTCGGGATGGGGCGTGCGGTGCTGGGCGAGCGCGGCCGATGCCGCGCCGGCCGCGGGGTCCGCGTGCTCGGGCAACCCGCCTGGCCTGGCAGCATGAGACGCGGCGACCGTTGCCGCCCCGGCGCCCGCGGCGGCCTGCGCCGCCCCAGAGGCGCCCTGAGGCGGCGATCCGGCCGGAGAGCCGCCGTACGGCGAGGGCTGGTCGTACGAGGGCTGGTCGTACGGTGAGGGCTGGTCATACGAGGGCTGGTCGTACGGTGAGGGCTGGTCGTACGGGGACGGCGGCTGGTCGGCGGTGGACGGAACGGCCGGCAGCGGCTGCGTGAGGCCCTCCTGCGGCTCGCGGGAGGCGGGGGGCCAGACCTGCTGGTCCGGATGCCGATGCCGGGCCCGGCTCTGGGGCATGCCAGGAGCACTCGCCATCCCATGCCGTGGGGACGCCGCCCGTCCGTGCACCCCCCGCGCGGCCCTCCGCCCCGGACGCATGCCCTGCTCGGGGCGCATGTCCTGTTCGGACATGCCACCGCCCTGCCCAGCGCGCCCGCCCGCGCCGAACAACGAACCCTGGCCGGGCGGTTCCTGTCCGAAAGGCGGGCTCTGGCCGGGCGGTTCCTGCCCGTAGGGGGAGCCGGGGCTGGGTGGTGGCTCCTGTCCCGGGGGTGGTGTGCCGTAGCCGGACGGCGGCGCCTCGCGGCTGCGACGCCCGCCGCGAGGGGCAGGCCTCTCGCGGCGGGGCGGCACCTCGCCCGCCGACGGCAGCCGCGGCACGGCCGCGGTCTCCCCGTCGGGGGTTCCCTGCCCGCTGGGCACCGGGGCGGTCTCAGGAGGCGGACCCGACGGCACCCTGGGCACCGGGGCCGTCTCCTCGGGGCTGCGGCGTGCGCCCTCGCCCGAAGTGAGGTCGGGATACATGCCCTCTTCGAGCGGGATCACCTGCCCGGGAGGGAAGCGGCCCGAGTGGGTGCCGAGCCCCGCGGGGGTCGTCTGGCTGGGCGGAGGCGGCGGGTCCTCTTCGCGGCGCCGGTCGTTCCTCGGGGCGAACCAGTTGCGCTCGTCGTTCGTACTCATCCTGCGCTCACTTCTTGGCCGTCGAGAAGACGTCCTGGGGCGAGGCGGCGAGCTTGCGCGCGGCCGCCTCGTCCAGGCCGAGGTCCACCTCGACCTCGGGCTGGTACGACTCCACGATGAAGGTCGGGGGCATCGCGAACACGACCCGCGCTCCGGGCAGCGCCGACGCCGGCACCTCGAAGAAGTAGCGGCCGCTGACCCAGATGTCCGGCTGCACCCACACGTTCGAGAGGGTCTGCGAGCTGTCCACCCGGTCGGTGGCGCTGAACTTCTTGCCGTCCTCGGTCATCAGCACGGGCTGTCCCAGCTTGTACGGCTTGAGGCTGGATTTGGCCGAGGCGTTGACGACGAGGAAGAGGTGGTCGGTGCCGATGGTCTCGTTGCTGTCGCTCTGGATCGACTTGGCGGTCACGTACGAGTCGACCCGCACCGTGAACCGCTTGGCGTCCACGTCCTCGCCCTTGTCGCCCACGTAGGTCAGCGGCAGGTTCAGCTCGCCCTCGTCGAGGTAGGCGGTCTGCAGCATGATGGCGGCCCCGGCCAGCGCGAGCCCGACGAGGGCGCTGAGCAGCCGCGAGGTGCCGGCGGGCCGGCGTCCGGCTCGCCGGCCGCGGCGGGCGGGCGGCACGGATGATCTTTGCTGCGTGTCGGTCACGCTGCGTCACCTTCCTTGACCGACAGGGTCACCCGGGCTTTGATCTCGGGAAGCCACTTGTCGCCTACATCGGTGGCGACCATCTTCCAGCGCGGGGTGACGTTGTTGAAGTCGGGTTCCCACTCGAAGGCGGCCACGTCGAGGGTGATCTTCTGCGGCGGCTGTTCGGTGTCCTTGAGCCGGTAGCGAAGCACGACCTCGCTGGTGATCCCGGGGTGGAGCTGGCGGGTCTCGTCTCCCTTGCTCCTGGCGAAGACGTAGGGGCCGGCGTCCTGGGGGAAGACGGGGTCGATCTTGACGAGCGAGCCGGCGAAGGACGCGAGGGTGAAGGCGGACTCGATCTTCTGGGGTGGAACACCGACCGGGGCGGTCTCGTCGCCGTTGTTCTTGACGTCGAAGACCACGTCCACGAACCGCTTGTCCTCTTCGAACCGGTTCCGGGCGCGCTCCACCGTCACGCGGGACCCGACGACCTTGGTGACGAACTGGCCTTGGTCGATCACCGCGCCGGGGCCCAGCGCCTCCGGCTCTTCCGGGGCCTCGCGCAGACCGCCGAGCAGGGCGGTGATGCCGACGGCCGTGAAGGCCGTCAGCGCGAGTGCGGGCACCATTACGGGGCGTCTGGGCCTGTCACTGCTGCCGCCGGAGGGTTCCGTCATGAATAAGGATGGTAATAGGTCTCGCTTGTCTCATCTGCCGCAATGCTCCCATCGGAGTGGTCGAATTGCCGAGAAACCCTGCCCCTGCGGGGGTTGTAACTCATACGCTGGCACGGAACGGAAAGGGATGACCCCAACTCCAAATGACATATCGGCGGCCGGAGGGTCACGTGGCGGACGTGCATCCCGAGCATGCCCAGCTCCAGGCGGACCGCATCTACCTGGGCTGGCAGTACATCCTGCTGCATCCCGACCCGGGCCCGCCCCCGAAGCGTCCGTCCCCCGTCGAGGATCAGCCCACCGCCGGAGAGGACGACCCCGCCCGGCTCGAACTCCTGCGCCGCGAGCGCCGCCAGGAGGACATGCTCAACCTGCCCGTACGCCGCTTCCGCAGGTCCATGCTGGTGGTGGTCGCGCTGATCCTGGCCGCCGCGGTGGCGGGCTACCTCGCGTGGTCGTTCGCGCTGCTCGGCCTGGTCGCCGCCGGCGGAGTGGCGGGCATCTGCACGTTCGCGCTGCTGCAGGGCGACAGGGCGGTGAAACACCGGGTGCTCGAGCAGCAGGCCGAGGACGAGCGCCAGCGCCGCGAACGCGACAGGGAGCTGTTCCGCGCGCAGGAGGAGCACGCCCAGCGCTACCGCGAGTGGCAGGAGCAGAAGGACCGCCACGACAAGCAGCTCACTTGGTACGCCGTCGCCGTGCCCGACGAGCTCGACCGCATCGACGTGGCGGGCGGCACGTTACCCGGGTGGTCGGCGCTGGTCACCCTGCTCGGGGCTACCCGCCTCTACAGCGGCGGCCACCTGACCGTGCTCGACCTGTCCGAGGGCGCGATCGCCAAGGACCTGATCGAGCTGGCCCGCAAGGGCGGCGACGACCCGCTGGTCTGGGTGCTCCCCGTCGACCTGGCCAAGCTCGACCTGGGCGCCACGCTCAAGCCCGAGGCGTTCGCCGACGTGCTGGCGCACGTGGTGAGCGTGAGCGAGGAGCACCGCAGCACGCGCGACCTCAGCTTCGACAACGCGATCCTGGAGCGGGTGCTCGAGGTGCTCGGGGAGAACGCCACGATCAGCCAGGTCACGGCCGCGCTGCGGGCGCTGGCGCAGGTGGGCGACCCGCGCGACGACCTGAGGTTCGGGCTGATCACCGCGACGCAGCTGGAGCGCATCGGCACGCTGTTCGGCCGCGGGGTGAGCGACCGCGTGGTGATCGAGCGGGCCTGGGCGCTGGAGTCGCAGTTGCGCAAGCTGGAGTCGCTCGGCACGGAGGCCGTACGCCTGCCGCCCGCCAGGCTCCGCGTGGTGAGCATGGACCGCCAGGCGGGCATGTTCGGCAACCGGGTGCTCGGCACGTACGTGGCCACCGCGCTCACCCACATCCTGCGCCAGTCGCCCGCCTCCGACCGGCCCTGGTACCACACGATCATCGTGGCGGGCGCGGACAAGCTGAGGGGCGACGTGCTCGACCGGCTGATGGACGCCTGCGAGACCTCGCGTACGGGGCTCGTGCTGACGTACAGGTCGCTCACGCCGGCCGTACGCGAGCGGCTGGGCCGCGGGCACGCCGCGGTGGCGTTCATGCGGCTCGGCAACGCCGAGGACGCCCGGGTCGCCAGCGAGCACGTCGGCACCGAGCACCGGCTGGAGCTGGCACAGCTCACCGAGACGATCAGCGACTCGCTGCCGGGGCTCAACGGCGGCTACATCTCCACGGTCGCGCAGGTGGAGGACGCCAGGGACGACCGCGACGAGAGCCACGACCTCGCCGGCGACATCACGGAGTCGACCGAGTGGGGCAGGACCGCCGACAAGATCTCGGAGAAGGAGCGGGTGCTGCAGCGCTCGCGCGAGTTCCTGGTCGAGCCGCACCAGCTCCAGCAGCTGCCCACGACGTCCGTGATCGTCACGGACGCGACCGCCCAGGGCAGGCGCGTCCGCCTCGCCGACGCCAACCCGGCCATCCTGGCCTTTCCCAAGACCACGCTCGGCGAGCTGGAGCACGTACGCGACGCCGTGCTCGCGCTCGACCCCAGCGCCCAGGACGGCGACGGAGAGCCCCCTCCGAACCTCGGACCACCACCGCCACGCCTGGACTGGCGCAAGGGCAGGCAATGACATGGTCAATGTCAAGGCGACGAGCTGACGGTTGACGGAATTTAACAAAGAACCGTCTGTGGGGGAATGAAATGCAGCCGAGCGTCTCGCTGAGCGGACCCTGGTACCGAATCCAGTCGATCGCAGCACCCTCGCGAAGCTCGTCGGCGGAATGGGATTTCGTCACCGTGCTTCCCGCGGTGCTGTCGGCGGCGCAGCGCGACCGGCCGTTCGTCATCGGGTGGCTGTCCAGAGGGTCCGGAGCACCGCTGGAACTCATCACGAACGCGGGGCCGCTCTCGCCGCCGCGTCAGCCGCGCAGGTCCACCGACGCGCCCGGCCGGCCGAGCGGGCCACAACCGCTGCTGTTCCCTGGCGGGGCGCGCGGCGTGCAGCTCGACGAGGAGTACCTCGCCGATCTGGCGGACCTGGTGTGGACGCCGTGCCCGGGGCGGCAGGCGCCCCCGCTGGGCGGCAGGGGGCGGGAGCTCTCCGAGCTCGACCCCGACGAGCTGAAACGGCCGACGTTGTTCGAGTCGACGCTGGTGACGCTGATGTCGCGGCCCTTCGCGTGGCTGGTGGTGGCCGAGCCGACCGACCTGCTCGACGCCGAGGTGGCGCACCTGCGTACCCAGCTCAACGTGCTCAGGCAGTACGGCGACGCCTCCGAGCGCTCCCGCTTCGACGCCGAGCGCGCCGAGCGCCGCATGCAGGAACTGGACGCCTTCCGCGAGGCGGGGCTCTGGAACGTGCGCGTGCTGGCCGGCGGCGCCACCGCGGACGAGCTGCGGCAGATCGCGCCCGTGCTCGTCGGGTCCGTCGAGATGAGCCACCACCCGTACCGGCTGCGCAGCTCGCACGGCGCCGTCCACGCGCTGTCGGAGGCCCTCGCCATCACCATGCAGGACCCGGCCGACGGGGCCGCGGCCCCGTTCGCCGCGACCGCGGGGGCGCTGGCCGCGCTGGCCGGGCTGCCCCGGCGGGAGGTGCCGGGGGTGCGCGTGCTCGACTCGGGCTTCTTCGACGTGACGTCCGAGGCCGACGCGGGTGAGCTGGAGCTGGGCGAGATCCTCGACGGTCAGGACAGGGGCGTCGGCACGTTCCAGGTGCCGCTGGCCACGCTCAACCGGCACGCGTTCATCACGGGCGCGACCGGCTCCGGCAAGTCGCAGACCGTCAGGCACCTGCTGGAGCAGCTCAGCAGGGCCCGCATCCCCTGGCTGGCCATCGAGCCGGCCAAGTCCGAGTACGCCGCCATGGCCGGCCGGATCGACGACCCCCTCACAGTGATCAACCCGTCGGCGCCCGACGGCGTGCCGTTCAGCATCAACCCGCTCGAACCCGAGCCCGGCTACCCCGTCCAGGCCCACATCGACATGGTCAGGGCGCTGTTCATGGCGGCGTTCGACGCCGAGGAGCCGTTCCCGCAGATCATGTCGCTGGCCCTGCAGCGCGTCTACGAGGCCACCGGCTGGGACGTCGTCACGGGCGGCGCCGTCCCCGGCGCGAACGTCCCGCCCAGCGTCCCCACCCTCGAACAACTCCAGCAGCACGCCATGGACGTCATCAAGGAGATCGGCTACGGCCGCGAGGTCCAGGCCGACGTCGAGGGCTTCATCTCGCTGCGGCTGCGCTCGCTGCGCGTCGGCTCGGCCGGCCGCTTCTTCGAGGGCGGCCACCCCGCCGACATCGGCGGCCTGCTGGAGCGCGACGTCGTGCTGGCCATCGAGGACGTCGCCAACGACGAGGACAAGGCGTTCCTCATGGGCACGCTGATCATCAGGATCGTCGAGCACCTGCGCATGCGGGCCAGGCGGGAGAAGTCGCCCGAGCTGCGGCACGTCATCGTGATCGAGGAGGCGCACCGGCTGCTGCGCGACCGCGGCCACGGCCGGGCCTCCACCCACGCCGTCGAGCTGCTGGCCGGCCTGCTCGCCGAGATCAGGGCGTACGGCGAGGGCATCGTGGTCGCCGAGCAGATCCCGACCAAGCTCATCTCCGACGTCGTCAAGAACACCGCGCTGAAGGTCGTGCACCGGCTGCCCGCCGAGGACGACAGGAAGCTCGTCGGCGCCGCCATGAACCTCAGCGACGAGCAGTCCCGTCACGTGGTCTCCCTGCAGCCCGGTTCGGCCGCCGTCTTCGCGGACGGCATGGACCGGCCGCTGCGGGTGCGCGTGCCGCTGGGGGAGTCCAGGGAGAAGGTCCTGCCGGGACCGCCGCCGCCCATCCGCGGCCGCAGGTCGGCGGCCTGCGGCAAGCAGTGCCGCACCGGGCAGGCGTGCACGCTGGTCGAGCTGCGGGAGGCCGACGTGCTCGCCGACGCGCCCGAGTGGGCCTGGTTGCGCATCTGGTGCGAGACGGTCGTCCTCGCGTTCGTCAGCAACCGGCCGCTGCCCGGCGTGCCGCGCGCGCTGTCGGCCGTCTGGGCCGACCTGCCGGCGCGGCGCAGGGAGTGCCTGCTGGCCACCCTGGTCGAGCGCTCGGTGCAGCGGCGCGCCTGGTCGCTGCGGAGCTGGTTCGACCCGGCGCTGCTGACGGAGAAGGCCGCGGAGACGGCCACGCGGCTGCTGTCCGCGCTCGACAACGGCGGCGAACGGCCGGGGGCGTCGTGGGTCATCCCGCAGGTGCGCTGGCTGCACGAGGTCGACCGGCTCTTCCCGTACGGCCGCCCGGCTCCCGACCTGCGCACCCCGGCGCCGCCCATGGAGTACGCCCTCTTCCGCCAGCCGAACGGCAACGGCGTCGGCGACCTCGCGCCGACCGAGCTGCTCGGCCACCGGGCCAAGGCGCTGCGCCACCACCCGCTGTCGATGGAGGTGGACCGCAACCGGGAGCTGGCCTGGCGGGTGATCCTCGGGGACGACGAGAACGAGTCCGTGCAGCGGGACGTCATGACGGTCGCCATCGGCATCGAGTCGTCGGCCCGGCTCCGGCACGTCGCGCAGACGATGGGGGCCGGATGGCTGGAAGGGGTGCTGTCGTGGCCGCGCCGCTTCGTGTTGCCGTTCGACCACGGCGGCGTCCCGGAGATCGCCTTCGCCGAACCGCCGGCCGCGTCACCCGCTCCGGTCCCGACCCCCTGAGGTGTGCTGCCGGGCCGCGTTTTCCGCCGCGTGGGCGGGCGAAGGGGCCAACCACGACTAGGATCCATGCACATGACCCAGCTTCCTCTGCGGGCGCAGCTCGCCAGTGCCCTGGGCCGCAGTGCCGCCACGCTGTCCAGGATGACGGGGCGCGGTGACGGCTCGGTGATCGGCGGCCGGGTCGGGCTGCTGCTCGAGCCCGACCTGCTGCGCAAGCTGGCCCGCGACCGCAAGCTGGCGCTGATCAGCGCGACCAACGGCAAGACGACCACGACCAGGCTGGTCACCTCGGCGCTTCTGGAGTTCGGAGAGGTGGCCACCAACGCGTTCGGCGCCAACATGCCGGCCGGCCACGTCTCGGCGCTCTCCCAGCACAAGGGCGCCCCCTACGGCGTGCTCGAAGTCGACGAGAAATACCTGCCCGAGGTGCTCGACACCACCGGGGCGGGCGTCGTCTGCCTGATGAACCTCAGCCGCGACCAGATGGACCGCGCCGCCGAGATCTGGCTGCTCGCGCAGAAGTGGCGCAGGGCGCTGTCGGGCAAGCCCACCCACGTCATCGCCAACTGCGACGACCCGCTCGTCACCTGGGGCGCCTCCACGGCCGCCAAGGTCACGTGGGTCGCCGGGGGCCAGCGGTGGAAGGAAGATTCCTGGTGCTGCCCCGAGTGCGGCGGCCCGCTCGACCGCAAGGACGCCGACTGGGCGTGCCGTGAGTGCACGTTCCACCGGCCGGAGCCGCAGTGGGCGGTCGACGACGACATGGCAGTCGGCCCTGACGGCGAGCGGTGGTTGCTCGACATCCAGCTGCCCGGCGCGGCCAACCGCTCCAACGCCGTGATGGCGCTGGCGGTGGCCGACGCGTTCGGGGTGCCGGTGGAGCGGGCGCTGCCCCGGCTGCGCGAGGTCACCTCGGTCGCGGGCCGCTACACCACGGTCGAGCGTGACGGCCGTTACGCGCGGCTGCTGCTGTCGAAGAACCCGGCGGGCTGGCTGGAGGCGTTCGACGTCGCCGACCCGCAGCTGCCGATCATCCTGTCGGTCAACGCCCAAGGTCCCGACGGCCGCGACACCTCGTGGTTGTGGGACGTCGACTACCGCATCCTGCGCGGCCGGCCCGTGTTCGTCACCGGCCAGCGCCGCCTCGACCTGGCGCTCCGGCTCGACGTGGCCGACGTGCCGTTCACGCTGTGCGACACGTTCACCGAGGCGCTGGCCATGCAGCCGCCCGGCCGGGTCGACGTGATCGCCAACTACACCGCCTTCCAGCAGATCCGATCGGAGTTCGGTCGTGCCGTCTGACAGCGCCCTGCGTATCGTCTGGATCTACCCTGACCTGCTGAGCACCTACGGCGACCAGGGCAACGTGCTCGTCCTGGAGCGGCGGGCGCAGCTGCGGGGCATCGAGACGGAGACGGTCCACGTACGCTCGGCCGATCCGGTCCCGGAGACCGGTGACCTCTACCTCATCGGCGGCGGCGAGGACCGCCCCCAGATCCTGGCCGCCGAGCGCCTGCGCAGGGACGGCGGCCTGCACCGCGCCATCGCCGGCGGCGCGGTCCTGCTGGCGGTCTGCGCCGGCTACCAGATCATGGGCAGCACGTTCGGCGGCGAGGAAGGCCAGCCGGTGGACGGCATCGGGCTGCTCGACCTCTCCAGCTCCCGCGGGCCCGCGCGGGCGGTGGGCGAGCTGGTGGCGGAGGTCGACGCCGCGCTCAACCTGCCCACGCTGACCGGCTTCGAGAACCACATGGGCGTCACCCACCTCGGTCCGGGGGTCAAGCCCCTGTCCAAGACGCTGGTGGGCACCGGCAACGGTGACGGCTTCGAAGGCTGCTACACCGGGCACGTGGTCGGCACCTACCTCCACGGGCCCGCCCTGGCCCGCAACCCGGCGCTGGCCGACCTGCTGCTGTCGTGGTGCGTGGGCGATCTGGCGCCGCTCGACGACTCCCGCTACGAAGCCCTCCGCCAGGAACGCCTCGCGGCCGTCCTGCCGGGCTGACCTCCGTCCTGAGGGCGCTGCGCCGCGTGCTCGGCCATTGACATGCAGCCCGTTGGCTGCCTATCGTAAAAAGGCAGCCAACGGGCTGCACGAATGTGGGGCGGCGGAACATGGACGAGGTGTTCAAGGCGCTGGCCGACCCCGGGCGGCGCAGGTTGCTGGACAGTCTCAACGCGCGCAGCGGGCAGACCCTGCGCGAGCTGTGCGCCGAACTCGACATGGCCAGGCAGTCGGTCAGCAAGCATCTGGCCGTGCTGGAGGCGGCCAACCTGGTGACCACGGTGTGGCGCGGCCGGGAGAAGCTGCACTACCTCAACGCCGTGCCGATCAACGCGCTCGCCGACCGCTGGATCAACAGGTACGACCGCCACCGGGCCGGCGCCCTGACCGACCTCAAGACGGCATTGGAGGACACCCCCGTGACGAGCCACGACTTCGTCTACACGACATACATCAGGACCACGCCAGAACGCCTCTGGCAGGCGTTGACCGAGCCCGCCTTCACCAAGCGCTACTGGGGCGTCGAGCTCGAATCGGACTGGACGGCCGGATCGACCGTGACCTGGAAACAGCTCGGCGTCACGATGGAGGACCCCGGACAGGTCGTGCTGGAGGCCGACCCGCCGCGCCGGCTGGCCTACACCTGGCACACCTTCACGCCGGAGTTCGCGGAAAGTGTCGGCCTGAGCGGCGAGAGCCGCGCCGCGATGGCCGCGGAGCCCAGGTCAACGGTGACCTTCGAGGTCGAGCAGGCCGGCGAGATGGTAAAGCTGACCGTCGTGCACGGCGGCTTCCCGCCGGACAGCGTCGTGCGCGACGCCGTCAGCGAAGGCTGGCCCGAGCTGGTCTCCAGCCTCAAGACCCTGCTGGAGACCGGCGAGCCGCTCCCCGCGGGCAGCGGTCAGTAGACGAGGGCCTGGGCGCCCTCGGCGACCGCCTCCTCGACGAACGCCGGAGCCCCGGCGATGCGCACCCCGTCGATGAGGTCGTCGACGGTGATCTCCCTGCGGGCGGCGCACTGCGTGCAGAGCGTCACCCGGCCGCCGGCCAGCACGGCGTCGAGCAGGTCGCTGAGGGACGCGGCGTGTGGCAGGCTGAACTCCTTGGCCCGCCCCGGCAGCGCGAACCACGACGCCTCGCCGGTCAGCCAGAGGGAAACGGGGACCCCGCTCGCGAGCGCGGCGGCCGCCACCGTGAACGCCTGGTTGCAGCGCTCGGGCGCGTCGGCTCCCGCGGTCACCTTGATCACCAGAGATCGTGCCATGCCCGTCACCCTAAACTACCGAGCATGGAAGAACCTGAGGTGCACCCCGACCTGGAGCCGATCGCGTTCCTGCTGGGGCGGTGGGAAGGCGCCGGCGTGGGCGGCTATCCGACGATCGAGAGCTTCAACTTCGGGCAGGAGATCGAGTTCGGGCACAACGGCAAGCCGTTCCTGACGTACGTGAGCCGCACGTGGCTGCTCGACGACGCGGGCAACCGGGTCAGGCCGCTGGCCACGGAGTCGGGCTACTGGCGGCCGCAGCCCGACAGGCAGGTCGAGGTGGTGCTGTCGCACCCCACCGGCATCGTCGAGATCTACCTCGGCGAGGTCGTCTTCAACAAGATCGAGCTGTACACCGACGTGGTCGCGCGCACCTCCTCGGCGAAGGAGTACACCGCGGGTCACCGGCTCTACGGGCTCGTCAACGGCAACCTCATGTGGGCTTACGAGATGGCCGCCGTCGGACACCCGCTCACGGACCACATGTCCGCCGAGCTGAAGAAGGTAGCTTGAGGCGATGAGCACGCCATTCACTCCCGCCGCCGTTCAGGCGATCAAGAGTCACATGAACGACGACCACCCCGACGACGCGCTGATCATCGTACGCGGGCTCGCGGGCCGGCCGGAGGCGACCACCGCCGTGACGAGCGACGTCGACGCCGAGGGCATCGAGTTCACGGTGGACGGCGGCGAGCGGGTGCGGGTGCCGTGGGGCGAGACGCTGACCGAGCGCTCCCAGGTGCGGATGGCCGTCGTCCGCCTCTATCGCGACGCGTGCGACAAGCTGGGCATCCCGGCCCGGGGGTCGCACTGACCCGGGCGAACCGGGTCCGGACATGAAGAAGGGCCCCGGGCGACGCTCCGCCTGCCGAGCAGGCGGGCCGGATGGACCATGGTCGGGATGACACATCCCGCCCTCCGGCTGCCAGGGGCCCCGGTGGTTGTCTCGTATTCGCGAACGCCACGAGACAACAAGTCCGCAGCGCTAGCGGACAACCACCTCGCTAGCCCAACTATGAATCACCATTGTTTGGACCACCTCCTTTCCGCGTACCAACGAAGCTATGTGCTCCGGCTCGGCAGGGGCAAGCGAATATCGTCCGGCCCCGTCCGGCCGTCCGCCCGCAGCCAGCGGCCACGCGCCTTACACTCGGGACATGACGGAGACGCAGTGGCACGAGCAACTCCGCGCCAAGGGCTACCGGGTGACTCCCCAGCGCCAGCTCGTCCTCGAGGCGATCAAGGAGCTGATGCACGCCACACCGGAGGAGATCTGCGGCAAGGTCCGTGAAACGGCCCGCGGCGTCAACATCTCGACGGTCTACCGCACGCTGGAGCTGCTCGAAGAGCTCGGCCTGGTCACCCACACCCATCTCGGCCACGGTGCGCCGACCTACCACCTGGCCGCCGAGGCCGACCACGTGCACCTGGTGTGCCGGGGCTGCGACGAGGTGATCGAGGTGCGTCCCGAGATGGCCGACGGGCTGGTCAAGGGGCTGGACGAGGAGCTGGGGTTCGTCGCCGACGTGCACCACCTGACCGTCTTCGGGCGCTGCCGCAACTGCCGATAGCCTGGAGGGCATGCGTAGCCCTCTGCTCGACCTTCCCGGCGCCGTCCCCGCCGACGAGCCGGACTCCGACGTAGCCGCCCACTACGGCGACCTGTTCGCCGAGCAGCGCGCGCTGGCCAAGGGCGAGGCGGTCGTCGACCGCAGCAACCGCGAGGTGATCCGCGTCTCGGGCGCCGACCGGCTGAAATGGCTCAACGACCTGACCTCGCAGAAGCTCGACGCGCTGACCCCCGGCGAATGGACCCAGACGCTCGACCTCGACCTGCAGGGCCGCGTCCAGCACCACCTGACGCTGGTCGACGACGGCGAGAGCGTGCTCGCCCACGTCGAGCCGGGCACCGCCCAGAGTCTGATCGACTATCTCGACCGGATGCGCTTCATGCTGCGCGTCGAGGTGTCGCGGGTCGACGACCTGGCTGTGCTGTCCACGGCCGGCGAGGACTTCCTGGTGCCGCGGGCCGAGCTGCCCGAGCACCTGGGCAGGCCGGTGGCCGGATTGTGGGCCTATGAGGCGCTCAGGATCGAGGCGGGCCGGCCGCGGCTGGGGTTCGAGACCGACCACAAGACCATCCCCCACGAGGTGGGCTGGATCGGCGCGGCCGTCCACCTGACCAAGGGCTGCTACCGCGGCCAGGAGACCGTGGCACGCGTGCACAACCTGGGGCATCCGCCGCGCCGCCTGGTCTTCCTCCACCTCGACGGCAGCGTCGACACGTTGCCCCCGCACGGCGCCCCGGTGATCTTCGAGAGCCAGGAGATCGGCGTCGTCGGCACGGCGGCGCGCCACCACGAGCTCGGCCCGATCGCGCTGGCCGTGGTCAAACGCACCGTGCCGGTGGACGCGCCGCTGCTGGCCGGCGGGGTGGCCGCCACGCAGGAGATCATCGTGCCGCCTGACGCGGGCCGCAACGTCACCATCGACCCGTCGCTGCGCCGCCGGATCCGCTGAACCCCGGACGTCGGCGGGTCCGCCGCTCGGGAGGCTGAGGCTCTCAGACCTCCAGCACGAGCGTGATCGGGCCGTCGTTGACGAGCGACACCTTCATGTCGGCGCCGAAGATCCCCGTCTCCACGTGGGCGCCCAGCGCGCGCAGCTCGGTGACGACGGCCTCCACCAGCGGCTCGGCGACCGGTCCTGGGGCCGCGGTCTGCCAGGTGGGCCGCCGGCCCTTGCGCGCGTCGCCGTACAGCGTGAACTGGCTGATCACCAGGAGCGGCGCCGACACGTCGGAGCACGACTTCTCGCCGTGCAGGATGCGCAGGCCCCACAGCTTGGCGGCGAGCCTGGCCGCCTCGGCGCGCGTGTCGGTGTGGGTGACGCCCACCAGGACGAGCAGGCCCGGCTCGGCGACCGCCCCCACCGTCCGCCCGTCGACCTCCACCGATGCCGAACTCACTCGTTGTACGACTGCTCGCATGGACATCCATTCTGGACCAGGAAGAACCATCCGTAGACTCGTCCCGAAAGGGGTCGCGACATGTCGGTGGTTGTGGAAGTCGTCCGGTCGGGGTTCGTGGAGTCCGCGCACCAGGCGCGCATGCTGACCGTGGACGCCGAAGGGCGCCTGATCGAGACGCGCGGCGCGGTGCACGTCCCGGCCTCGCCGCGCTCGTCGTTGAAGCCGCTGCAGGCGCTCGGCATGCTCCGCGCGGGCCTGGAGCTGGAGGGCGAGCTGCTCGCGCTGGCCTGCGCCTCCCACTCGGGCGAGCCGTTCCACGTCGACGGCGTCATGAAGATCCTCGCCGGGGCGGGGCTTGAGGAGACGGCCCTGCGCTGCCCCGAGGACCATCCGTTCGACAGGACGGTGACCGAGCGGAGCCGCGTCCACATGAACTGCTCGGGCAAGCACGCCGCCATGCTGGCCACCTGCGTGGCGAACGGCTGGCCGACGGAGACCTACCTGGAACCCAGGCACCCGCTGCAGCGTGCGATCCGCGAGACGGTGGAGGAGCTGACCGGGGAGCGGATCGCGGCCACCGGCGTGGACGGGTGCGGGGCGCCGCTGCACTACGTCTCGATGCTCGGGGTGACCAAGGCGTTCCGTGCGTACGCGCTGTCGTCTCCCGACTCGTACGAACGCAGGATCTTCGATGCGATGCGCGCCCACCCCGAGTGGACCTCCGGCACCGGCCGCCCCGAGGCCACGCTCATGCGGGCGCTGCCCGGGCTCATGGTGAAGGCGGGGGCGGAGGCGTTCGACGCGTTCGTGTTCGAGGACGGGCGGGCGGGCACCGTCAAGGTCGAGGACGGTTCGCAGCGCGCCCGCGTGGCCGTCACCGTGGCGGCGCTGCGCTCGCTCGGCCTCGACGCGCCCGACCTGGCCGAGCTGGGCGCTCCCGCGGTGCTCGGCGGCGGCCGCCCGGTCGGCGAGTTGCGGGTCCGCCTGCGCTGAGGCAGGTGGCGATCCGGCACGCCGCCAGAGCGTGCGCGGTCCGGTACGCGTCAGAGCGTGCGGAACTGGCGGCTGGCGGAGATGGCGCCGGAGGTCGTCGTGGTGAACGTGCGCATCGAGCCGGCGAACTTGGACAGGTCCCACTCGGCGGGGCCGTGATACCAGTAGAGGTTGTCCGACTGGTGGCCGTTGCCGGTGACCGAGGCCACCACGCGCGACCAGTGTTCCACCCCGTCGAAGATCACGGCGTAGGGGAGGTAGCGGGAGAACAGCTCCACCCTGTGCTGTTCGGGCACGTCGCCCAGCTCACCGGAGAAGAGATATTCGCGAAAGCCCATGGTGTGCGCCAGGGCCGCCGAGCCCTTGGCGGTCTTGGCCGGCATGTACTGCCCGCCGACGGCCAGCGCGCCGCCCGCGATGATCAGTGCCAGGCCGAGCAGCCCGTACGTCGTGAACCAGGCCAGCGCCACCGTGGACAGCAGGCCGGCGCCGATGAGCACCAGGCCGATGGTCGTCCACCTGGTGCGCTCGGTGTCGGGGCGGCGGGCGAACCAGCCCTGCTCGACCACGTCCGCGTAGAGCGCGTCGCGCACCTCGCCCAGGTGGCTGGTGAACGAGCCGGACAGCTGGGACAGCAGCACCGCGTCACGGCCGTCGAAGATGGCGTCGTAGAGCGCCCGCTCGTACGGCAGGAGCGCGTTGACGGGCGCGCTGGGCAGCCTGACGAGCATCCAGTCGGGCGCGTCGTACGTCTGGCGGGGCTGCTCGTCGATGCGCAGGTAGCCGCGGACCGCCAGGTCCACGATCGTGGCCGTCACGTCGACCACGTCGGCCTGCTCGTCGACGAGCGTGCCGATCTGGCCGGGACGCACGCCGTCCGGCGGCGCGAAATGCCCGTTCTGCACGGGATTGACGGAGTCCTTCTCGTGGTCGGCGACCCTGGCGTCCCTGCCCCGGGTCCAGTACAGCAGGCCGAACCCGCCGAGCAGCAGGACCAGCAGGGCGGCCAGGGCGCCGCCCGTGACGAGGTCGAGGGTGAACGCGGCGGCCAGCGAGAACCGCTTCTCCAGGATGGGGGTCCCGGTGCTGGAGCCCTTCGGGTATCCGACGACCACGGTGAGGGCGTCGCCCGGCGCGATGTTCTCCTGCTCGAAGTCCGCCTGGGTGGCCGTGTGGTCCATGGACGCCGAGGTGCAGCCGATCGCCGAGGTCAGCTCGCCTGCGAAGCAGGACAGGTTCTGCACCTGGCCGGGGCCGCTCACCTTGACCGTCGCCTTGGCGACCTGCTGGTTCCAGCCGTTCACCGCGAACCAGCGCAGCTCCTCGACGTTGCCGGACGGCGTCACCGCGCCCTTGACGTCGTACTCGACCGTCCCGCCCGTCACGGTGAGCACGCCGTCGGCGTACGTGCCGCCTTTGACGTTGGAGATCTGGTAGAGCCGGTCGTTGCCGTCGTCGTACCGGGTCCTGGTGATGAACGTGCGCTTGAGCCCCCCCGACGCCCCCGCGATCTTCTCGACCACGTGCAGGGTGCCGTCCTTGCCGAGGGTCATCGTCACCTCGTCCGTGATCCCGGCCTCCGCCGCCATGGCGGGGGCTGCGGTCAACGTCAGAGTGGTGGCCGCGAGGGCTGCCATCGTGAGCCTGATACCCGTCATGGCGGCAAATCGTATCGGTTCGGACCTGTTAGTCCAGCGTGATGCTGGTAGCCGCCCGCTGAACGCTCTCCGGCGCGGCGCCCTGGCCGGGGTTCTCCGTGGCGAGTTCCTGATTCCGGGCGACGAACGGGCGCATGCGCTCCTCGTACCGGTCGCAGGCCGTCTCAGGGTTGCTGGCGAGCTCCTGAGCCAGCACGTACGCCCCCACGACGGCCAGGCTCGTGCCCTGCCCCGACATCGGCGAGGGGCAGTAGCCGGCGTCGCCCACGAGCGCGACCCGCCCCGCCGACCAGCGCTCCATCTTCACCTGGGCCATCGCGTCGAAATAGAAGTCGTCGGCCTTCCACATGGCCTCCAGCAGCCGGGGCCCCTCCCAACGCATGGCCGAGCAGCGCTCCTGGACGAGCTGCTTCTGCCGCTCGGTGTCCCGGTGGTCGTAGGCGATCGGGCCGGCGGAGAAGCCCAGGCCGACCCGCATGACGGCGGGGTCGTGGTCGTTGAAGAGCGCGGCTCCCATGCCGTCCTCGTTGTGCCAGGTCTGCCAGTGGTCGAGGCCGAGGAAGTTGTCGGCGGTGAAGAAGGAGATGTACGTGCCGAGGTGGTGGACGAACCCCGACTCCTCGCCGAAGACCAGGCGCCTGACGTTGGAGTGCAGGCCGTCCGCACCGAACACGTGGTCGTAGCGCTCTTGCTCGCCGCTCTCGAACGTCACGTCCACGCCCCGGGCGTCCTGGGCGAGGGCGGCGATCGAGTCGCCGTAACGGTAGCCGGCGTCGGTGGCGCCGAGGAGGACCTCGTTCAGGTCGTCGCGCGTGATCTCGACGTCCGGGCTGTCGAAGCTGCCGCCGCTGAGCGTGCCCTCGGTGCTGCGCATGATCTCGTTGCCGTCGCCGTCGACCATGGACATGCCGCGCATGGTCGTCCTGCGGGCTCTGACCTGGTCGAGGAGGCCCATTCTCGCGATCACCGTGATGGCCGCGCCCCTGATGTCGACCGCCTGTCCGCCCTTGCGGGGGGCGGGCGCCCGCTCGACGACCGTCACGTCGCAGCCGTACCGCCGCAGCCAGTGGGCGAGGACGGGCCCGCCGATGCTCGCGCCGGAAACCAGAACCTTCATGCCGGTGCTCCCTTGTGCTGTTGACGACGTACACGATGTGAATGTACGCAGTACATACAGCTGTTCACAAGGCTATGCTGGGAAGATCTGTACTAGGACAGGAGATCCGATGACCACTCCTCCCCACGCGCGCATCGCGGCCGACATCAAGCAGCGCGTGGCCGACGGCAAGCTGCGTCCGGGAGAGCGGGTGCCGTCCACCAGGCAGCTCGCCAGGGACTGGGAGGTGGCGCTGGCGACCGCTTCGAAGGCGCTCGCCCTGCTGGCCAGGGAAGGGGTGGTGGTCGCGGAGCCGCGCGTCGGCACGGTCGTGGCGGAGCCGCGCGGGCGTGCGAGGGCGGAGCCGCGCGATGGGCGGCCCTCCGGACGTTCAGGACGGGCGGAGCGGCCCGCGCCGCCAGGACATGACGTGACCCGCGAGCGCATCGTGCGCGCGGCCATCGAGATCGCCGACGCCGAAGGGCTGTCCGAGCTCACCATGCGCGCCGTCGCGGGCCGTCTTGGCATGGCCACGATGTCGCTCTACCGGCACGTGGGCGGCAAGGACGACCTGCTCACACTCATGATCGACGCGGCGGTCGGGGAGTTCCCGCTGCCCGAGGAGGCCCCGGACGGCTGGCGGGCCCGCCTGGAGACGTCCGCGCGCCTGCAGTGGGCGGCCTTCCGCAAACACCCGTGGATGGCCAGGACCTCCCCCCTCACCCGGCCGCTGCCCTCGCCCGCCCTGCTCAGCCACACCGAATGGGCACTGGCGGAGCTGGGCGACAGCCTCGACGCCACGAGCAGGATGTACGTGATCGTCCTGATGCACAGCTACGTCCAGGGCATCGCGGCCAATCTCGACATGGAACTGCAGGCACGGGCCGACACCGGGATGACCGACGCCGAATGGATGAGCGGGCAGGAGGCCCGCGTGCTGGCGATCGCCGAGTCCGGCCGCTATCCCGCTTTTCTCGGCACGCTGGCCGAGATGGGCGGCGACTTCGACCTGAAGCTCGACCGGCTCTTCGAGTTCGGGCTGGCCCGGCTGCTCGACGGCCTCGCCGTGGAGATCGGCTGAGTGGAGATCGGCTAGCTGGAGATCTGGATGCGCAGGCGGCGGAAGCCGCGGCCCTTGCTCTCGATCTTGGCGACCTTGATGTGACCGATCTGCTTGGTGGAGGCCACGTGGGTGCCGCCGTCGGCCTGGGTGTCGAGGCCGACGATGTCGACGACCCGCACGTCCTGCACGGTCTCGGGCACCAGGTTGGTGGCCGTGCGGATGATGTCGGGGATGGCGAACGCCTCGGCGCGGGGCAGCACGCGCACGTCGATGCGCCGGTCGGCGACGATCTCGGCGTTGCAGGCGTCCTCGACGGCCTCCTTGAACCCCGGAGGCACCTCGGGCAGGTTGAAGTCCATCCGGGCGGTCAGCTCGTCCATGTTGCCGCCGGTGACGAGGCAGCCGTAGTCACGGAACACCACCCCGCACAACACGTGCAGCCCCGAGTGAGTGCGCATGAGGGCAGAGCGGCGCTCGTCGGCCACCGCCGCCTTGACCACCGTGCCGGCCGGCGGCACGGGGTCGCCCTCCGCCGGGATCAGGTGGAGGTCGTCGCCCTTGCGCACCCCGACGATGCGGGTCTCCACCCCTTGCCAGAGCAGAACGCCGTGATCCGCCGGCTGGCCGCCGCCACCCGGATAGAATGCCGACCTGCTCAGCACGATCCCCTCAGGCGACGACTCCAGCACCACGGCTTCGAAGTCGCGAAGATCCTGGTCTGACAGTTCGAGTCGTTGCGTCCGCCCGTGGAGGTCGTGGGTCATATCGGCAGCCTAGCCCTCAGAGGTGGTCATGCGCGGCCTGACGCATCGTTCCCGAGCAGTACGGGTCGTCGCGCTGGCGGGCCTCGGCACGGCGTTCCTGAGCGGGTGCAACGCCGGCGCGGAGGCCACCCCGCCGCTCGTGCCCGCCACGCCCGTCGTGCGGCCGGCCACGCCGGTCGTGATGTTCGTGGGTGACAGCTTCACCGTGGGGTCGGGTCCGGTGCCGCGATGGAAGACGTACGCGGCGGAGACCGCGCGCCTGCTGGGCTGGCAGCCGGTCATCGCGGGCGCGGGCGGCACAGGTTATCTCAGCAAGGGGCGGGTGGGGCGCTCGTTCCAGCGTTCGTTCGAGGTGGAGCTGTCGTGGCGGCCGGCCCCTGACGTGCTGGTCATCTCGGGCGGCCACAACGACCGGCGCTGGGGGCCGGCGCGCGTGGGGCGGGCCGCCGAGCGGCTGCTCGACGCCGTGCGCGGGCACTGGCCGGACACCAGGATCGTCATGGTCGGCCCCATCTGGCTGGACGTCCCGCCCGCGAAGGCGTACGCCGTGCGCGACGCCCTGGCGGAGGTGGCCAGGCGCGAGGATGTGGCCTTCCTCGACCCGATGGCCGCGCGCTGGCCGCCGGAGGCGGTGCTGCCCGACGGTGTGCATCCCACGGCCGCCGGGCACGAGCGCATCGCCGCCTGGCTGGCGGCCCAGCTGGCCTGACTACCAGGGGCCGTAGGGGCCGTTGCCGCCGCGCCCGCCGCCCATGCCCTTGACGGCCGGCTTCACGTCGACGATGTAGACGGTGGCCGCGATCACGGCCGCGATCGAGAAGATGCCGATGCCGATGCCGATGAACTGGGCGTCGCCGACGATCATGAACGCGTTGAAGTAGCTCCACGCGCCTCCTGCGGAGAACAGCGTCGCCAGCACGAGGATCAGCAGCCAGAGGTTCTTCTTCAGTTTGCCCGCAGAGACGAACGCGTTCGTCGGGACGCGCAGCGCGTGCACGAGCGCGTAGACCGACATGCCGAAGATGACGGCGGCGAGCACCAGGAAGAGGAGGTTGAACACACCGTTGATCAGATTCATATTCGTTGGCTCCGCCTATACGCCGCGAGGAAATCGGCTTCAGCCTAATAGGCGCCCCCGGCGCGCGGGCACCCAGAAAGAGGAAAGGCCCGCCTCTCCATGGGCGGGCCTTTCGCTAGGTCAGGACTTGGCCTTGGTGGTGCGGGTCTTCCTGGCCGGCCGGACGGGCTCGGCGACGGCCGGCTCGGCGGCCTCCGACACCTCTTCGAGCTCGAGTGCGGCCTCGCCGGACGCCTTGCTGACGGCCTTGCGGCCACGCGTGGCGAAGTCGTCGTAGACCTCGGTGGCCTTGTGCGTCAGCTGGTCGGCGTAGCCGCGGGCCTTCTCGGGCAGCTCTCTGGCCAGGCCCTCGGCCCTGTCGGCGACCTCGCGGGCCCTGACAGGAAGCTCCTGGGTGAACGCGCGGGCCTTGACCGGGAGGTCCTGGGTGAACTCGGAGCGGCGCGACTGCAGCTTCTGCAGCTGCTCGGGCAGCTCGCGCAGCTTCTCGACGGCGTAGTCGCCGACACCCGCGACAGCGTAGAACGGCTTGGACTCGGTCAGCTTCTTGACCTCGGTGGCGAGCGTCATGGGTTAACCTTCCTTGGTTTCCTGGGTGACGTTGCCGTTGCCGGAGGCCGCCGCGTAGGGCTCAAGAGCGGCGAGAAACTCCTCGGGCAGCGGATCGTCGTCCGTTTCGGCGTCGCGCCGGGGGTGAGCATTCTGGGAGGTCTGCTCGTCCCCGGCGGGCGCCTCCTTGCGGAACGACTCGTAGATATCGATCAGCACTTGGCGTTGCCGTTCGGTGAGAAGCGGGTCGGCCCTGATCGCGGTGATCACATCGCTCGGCGGCTCGCGGTCCTCGATGAGGCCCGCCTGCACGTAGAGCGCCTGCGAGGAGATGCGCAGACCCTTGGCGATCTGGTTGAGAATCTCCGCGCTCGGCTTGCGCAACCCGCGCTCGATCTGGCTGAGATAGGGGTTGGAGACCCCCGCGGCCTCAGCCAGCTGGCGAAGCGAGATCTTCGCCTGCTGCCGCTGCTCGCGGATGTACTCGCCGATCGAGCCGACCTTGGGTAGTGCCATGCCTGCATTCTGCCTCGCGCTGCTTGCAATTGCAAACGCGGTGATTAACTCCAGCAAGCACTAGAGCTGGATGACCCACAGGAACGGCGTGGCGGTGAGCAAGCTCACAGAGAGCGCGATGAACCCGTAGCGGGCCGGCGCGGCCAGCTCGGGACCCGGCTTGATCAGGCGGTCGACCCTCGCCATGACGTGCTGGGCGTGCACGCCGAGCATGCCCTGGGGCGTCGGCATGGCTTCCGCCGTGCCGAACCGCAGCAGCGCCGTCGCCAGCCTGCGCGGCGAGCAGTAGCGGCGGGCCCGGTCGTCGGCGGCCATCTCGATGAGCAGCTCCACCTGCGACTGCGCGTCGGCCACCACCTTCGACCAGGGCAGCGCCCTGCGCAGCGCGGCGAACGGCAGCAGCACCAGGTCGTGCCGCTCGCGTACGTGCGCCGACTCGTGGGCCAGCACGGCCGCCAGCTCGCCCTCCGACAGCAGCTTGAGCGCGCCCTCGCTGACCACGACCTGCGAACGCAGCCCCGGCACGCAGTAGGCGGCGGCGCTCGGATGGTCGAGCACCCGCACGCCGGGCACACCCGGGTCGTCGCGGGAGATCAGCGCCAGCAGCATGCGATGGCGCCGGCGGGCCCGCAGCGCCTGCACGCCCGCCGTGATGAGCACCACCACCAGCACGGTCAGCGCGGTGAGGCCCGCGATCAGGGCGAGCACGTGCAGCGCGTCCCACGCCTGCGGCGGCGTCTCGCCCCGCCCGAACGCGATCAGCCCCTGCAGCACTCCCGTGCCGTAGGGCTGGACGGCGTAGGCGAGCATGGCGCCGGTCGTCGCCAGCCCCCACGCCACGCCGAGCGACTGCCAGACGATGACGGCCAGCCGTGGAGCCCGTGAGGTCCAGCGGGCCGTGGTGAAACGCCAGGAGCCGACCGCGCACGCCATGGCGAGCGCCGCCAGCACCGCTGCCGTGATCACTCTTCCTCCAGCTCCGTGAGGACTCTGCGCAGGATCTCCGCCTCCGTGCCCGACACAGCCTGGGCGAAACGGGTCAGGGCGGCCGATCGGTCACCCGTCATGTCCAATGCCTCCAGCATAAGCTCAGCGATGTACGCGTCGCGGCTTTCCGCCGGCTGATATCTCCACGCGCGGCCGTCACGGGTGCGCTCGAGGAAGCCCTTGCGGGTGAGCCGGTCGAGCACCGTCATCACCGTCGTGGGGGCGAGATCGCGGTCGGCGATGAGCCTGCCGACCTCGCGGGCGGTCAGCGCACTGCTCTGCGCCCAGAGGATGTCCATGATGCTGCGCTCAAGCTCGCCAAGACCCTTCACGCCCTTCAGACTAGCTCTACAACCTGTCGAGCTGGCATTCGGGGCCGCGCGATCCTCCTGCCTCCTGGCGACGGTACGTCAGCCGCGGGGGGCGTACATGATGACCGCCACGCCCAGCAGGCAGATCAGCACGCCGGCGACGTCCCAGCGGTCGGGCCTGAACCCGTCGACCACCATGCCCCAGCCCAGCGAGCCCGCCACGAACACCCCGCCGTAGGCGGCGAGGACCCTCCCGAAGTCCGCGTTCGGCTGCAGCGTGGCCACGAAGCCGTACAGGCCGAGCGCGACGATCCCGGCGCCGATCCAGACGGCGCCGCGCTGCTCGCGCACCCCCTGCCAGATCAGCCACGCGCCGCCGATCTCGGCGAGCGCGGCCAGCACGAACAGCAGCACGGACTTGACGAGGGTCATGCCCCACGAGGTTAGCCCTTCCGGCGGCCGCGGTTGGCGGCGGCCGCCCATCGCATGGCACCCTCGGAAGGGTGGAGATCACGCTGGTCCTCGGCGACATCACCGAGCAGGAGACCGACGCGGTGGTGAACGCCGCCAACTCCTCCCTCATGGGCGGCGGGGGCGTCGACGGCGCCATCCACCGGCGCGGCGGGCCGGAGATCCTGGACGAGTGCAGGCGGCTGCGCGCCTCCCGCTACGGCAAGGGCCTGCCGACCGGGCAGGCGGTCGCCACGACCGCGGGGCGGCTGCCCGCCCGGTGGGTGATCCACACGGTCGGGCCGGTCCACTCCCGGTCGCAGGACCGGTCCGGGCTGCTGGCCTCCTGCCACCGCGAGTCGCTGCGCGTGGCCGACTCGCTCGGGGCGCGCTCCGTGGCCTTCCCGGCGATCTCCACCGGCATCTACGGCTGGCCCGTCGACGACGCGGCGCGGATCGCCATGGAAGCCGTGCGGGAGGCCGAGACGTCCGTGGCGGATGTCCGGTTCGTGCTGTTCGACGACAGGGCCTACGCCGCGTTCGCGTCCCTGCTCTGAACCTCTAGCGGGGATCGACCGCCGACCACGGCAACGTCAGCTCGCCGAGCCGCCACCGTGCGGGCCCGCCGAGCGGCGGCCGCAGGGGCACCGGCCATGACCCGGCCAGGACGCGCACGGCGGCCAGCCACCGCTGCCGCCTCCCATGAGCCCCGTACGCGGCGCTCACCGCCCACGCGTGGTCGAAGTCCCGCAGGAACGCGTGGATCCGCTCACCCGGCACGTTGCGGTGGATGAGGGTCTTGGGCAGCCGGTCGGCCAGGTCGGACGGCTGCTCGAAGGCGTCGAACCGGGCGGAGAAGGTGATCGTCCCCGGCCCCTCCCTGGACACCCCGGCCCAGACCGCGCGCCGCCCGTTCTCCGACGACGTGCCCTCGACCAGGACGCCGCCCGGACCCAGCCCGTCGCGGAGCACGTCCCAGTAGCGCCAGGCCTCGGCCTCTTCGTACTGTCTGAGCACGTTGAACGCCCGCACCAGCGTCGGCGGGCGCGACACGGGCAGCTCGAAGCCGCCCAGCCGGAACGTCAGCCCCTCCCGCTCGTACGGCTTCGCCACCGCCACCCGCGCCGGGTCGATCTCGATGCCCACCACCTCGACCCGCGGCGCCACCTGTCGTAACCGCCTGAACAGCTCCAGCGTCGTGGTGTGGGAGGCGCCGTAACCGAGGTCGACCACCAGCGGCCGGCTCGCGGCCCGCAGCAGCCCGCCGTGCACGGCCGCGACCCAGCGGTCGGAGCGCCGCAGCCGGTTGTGCCCGGTCGTCCCCCTCGTGATCGCCCCTACCGGCCTGCGGGCGGGGGACCTGCCCATCAGCCGGCCGCCGCGCGGACGGCCTCAGCCACCGACGCGGTGGATCCTGTGCTGCGCCGCCTGGGCGCGGGGGCGGATGACCATGCGGTCGACGTTCACGTGGGCGGGGCGCGTCACGGTCCAGGCGATCGCGTCGGCCACGTCGTCGGAGGTCAGCGGGTCGGGCACGCCTTCGTACACGCGGGCCGCGGCCGCCTCGTCGCCGCGGAACCTGGTGACCGCGAACCCCTCGCTGCGCACCATGCCCGGCGCGATCTCGACGATCCGCACCGGCTGCCCGACCAGTTCGAGGCGGAGCGTCTCGACCATCGACGTCTGCGCGTGCTTGGCCGCGCAGTAGCCGCCCCCGCCCTCGTACGACACCAGGCCCGCCGTCGAGGTGAGCATGACCAGCACGCCGTCCCCCGACTCGATCAGCCGGGGCAGCAGCGCCTGGGTCATGCGCAGGGAACCGAGCACGTTCGTGTCGTACATCCGCTGCCAGTCGTCCAGCCGGGCCCCGGACACCGGTTCGAGGCCGAGCGCGCCGCCGGCGTTGTTGACCAGCACGTCGCAGCGGTCGAGCGCGCCCGCCAGCGCGTCGACCGACTCCTGGGAGGTCACGTCGAGCGTCACCGGCGTGATCGAGGGGACCTCGGCGGCCAGCTTGTCCAGGCGGTCGCGGCGCCTCGCGCCCGCCACCACTTCGTAGCCCTCGCCGGCGAGCCGGCGCGCGGTCGCCTCCCCGATCCCGCTGCTGGCGCCCGTCACCACGGCTGTTCTGCGCATGCCCCTCATCCTGCCAGTCCCGCTGCTCCGCGTCGGCGGCCAGGTCTGCCGGAGTTGTACCCCGACTGTGACTAAGTGTCGGGAATGTCGCAAAAATCTGGTGGGTTGTCATTTGTTCGGAGGTGGTGTCGAGTGAGGCGACGACGGGTCCACCGGGTCGCGACCATCAGCATGCACACGTCGCCGCTGGACCAGCCCGGCACGGGCGACGCCGGCGGGATGAACGTGTACATCGTCGAATCCGCCAAACGGCTGGCCCAGGCCGGTGTGGAGGTGGAGATCTTCACCCGCGCCACCGCCCGCGACCTGCCGCCCGTGGCCGAGCTCGCCCCCGGCGTCCTCGTCCGGCACCTCACCGCGGGCCCGTACGAGGAGATGGACAGGAGCGACCTGCCCGGCCAGCTCTGCGCGTTCCTGTCGGAGGTCCTGCGCACCGAGGCCATGTACGACCCCGGCCGCTACGACGTCATCCACTCCCACTACTGGCTGTCCGGCCAGGTCGGCTGGCTGGCCAAGGAACGCTGGGGCGTGCCCCTCGTGCACACCATGCACACCATGGCCAAGGTCAAGAACCTGCTGCTCGCCCAGGGCGACAAGCCGGAACCCCGGGCCAGGGTGGTGGGCGAGGAACAGGTCGTGGAGATCGCCGACCGCCTGGTGGCCAACACCGCCGACGAGGCGCGCGAGCTCATGGACCTGTACGGCGCCGCCGAGCAGCGCGTCGCCGTCGTGAACCCCGGCGTCAACCTCGCCGTCTTCCGCCCCGCCTCGCAGGGCGCCGCCCGCCGCCGGCTGGGGCTGCCGCAGGACGCGCACGTGCTGCTGTTCGTCGGCAGGATCCAGCCGCTCAAGGCGCCCGACGTCCTGCTGCGCGCGGCCTCCAGGATGCTCATCGACGACCCGTCGCTGCGTGACCGGCTGGTGGTCGCCTGCGTGGGCGGCCCGTCCGGCAACGGCCTGGCCCGTCCGTCGGTCCTCGCCGAGCTGGCGGCCGAGCTGGGCATCGCCGACGTCGTACGCCTGGTGCCGCCGGTCGCGCAGGAGGAGCTGGCCGACTGGTACCGGGCCGCGTCCGTGACGGTGGTGCCCTCCTACAGCGAGTCGTTCGGCCTCGTCGCCCTGGAGTCCCAGGCCTGCGGCACCCCCGTGGCCGCCGCCGCCGTGGGAGGGCTGCGTACCGCCGTGCGCCACGACGTCTCCGGCGTGCTCGTGAACGGCCATGACCCGGCCGTCTGGGCGGGAGCGCTGCGCCGCTTCGTCACCGCGCCGCGCCGCCGCGACGAGCTCTCGCGGGGCGCCCGCGCCCACGCCGCCGCCTTCGGCTGGCAGGCCACCGCCGCACGGCTCATGGAGGTGTACGCGGCCGCCGTGGCGAATCTGCACAAGACGCCCGTGGCCGTGAACCTCTAGCACCCGTACATTGTTCTGGCCCGCCTATGCTGGGCTGCATGCGCGATGTCGTCGAAGCCGCGCTCAAGGCCGCGGACGTCACCTACGACGAGCCGCGACCAGGGGCGTTCCTGGTCAGACTGCCCGGGCAGCACAAGCTCGCCACCATGACCTGGCTGATCGTCGGGGAGACGGTCCTGCACGTCGAGGCGTTCTTCTGCCGCAGGCCCGACGAGAACCACGCCGAGTTCTACCGCTGGCTGCTCGGCAAGAACGGCACGATGTACGGCGTGCACTTCTCCCTCGACCCCGTCGGCGACGTCCACCTCGTCGGCCGCGTCCCCCTGGCCGCCGTCGACGAGGACGAGATCGACCGGCTGCTGGGCTGCGTGCTGACCTACGCGGACGACTGGTTCGACCGGGCGCTCGAGCTGGGCTTCGCCTCGTCGATCCGGCGCGAGTGGGAGTGGCGGGCCAAGCGCGGCGAGTCGCTGGCCAACCTGCAGGCCTTCGCCCGCTTCGCCGACCCGGCCAGGTCGGAGCGCCCCTAGGATTGGGCGTATGGCGACTTTGGTGCTGCTACGGCACGGCGAGAGCGACTGGAACGCGAAGGGCCTGTTCACCGGCTGGGTGGACGTGAGCCTGTCGGCCAAGGGCGAAGACGAGGCACGCCGGGGCGGCAAGCTCCTCCAGGAAGCCGGGCTCCGCCCGGACGTCGTCCACACCAGCCTGCTGACCAGGGCCATCCAGACGGCCCAGCTGGCGCTGGGGGCGGCCGACCTGCTCTGGCTCCCGGTCAAGCGCAGCTGGCGGCTGAACGAACGCCACTACGGCGCCCTGCAGGGCAAGAACAAGGCGCAGACCAGGGAGGAGTTCGGCGAGGAGCAGTTCATGCTCTGGCGCCGCTCCTACGACACCCCCCCGCCGCCGATCGCCGACGACGACGAGTTCTCCCAGGCCGGCGACCCGCGCTACGCCCTGCTCCCCTCGGAGCTCATGCCCCGCACCGAGTGCCTGAAGGACGTCGTCGAGCGCATGCTCCCCTACTGGTACGACGAGATCGTCCCCGACCTCGCCGCCGGCCGCACGGTCCTGGTGGCGGCCCACGGCAACTCCCTGCGGGCCCTGGTCAAGCATCTCGACGGCGTCAGCGACGAGGAGATCGCCGGCCTCAACATCCCGACGGGCATCCCGCTGGTCTACGACCTCGACGCCGACTACAACCCGGCGGTGCGGGGCGGCCGCTACCTCGACCCCGAGGCGGCCAAGGCGGCCATCGAAGCCGTCGCCAACCAGGGCCGCTGACCTCTCCCGGCCGAGGGCGGCGGCGCTCCTGCGACGCCGCCCGGGGCGGCTAACCCGGGCGCGACCCCGTAACGAGATAGACGACATCCCCGGCCACGCGGACGGCGTGGTCCGCGTAGCGCTCGTAATAGCGCCCGATCAGCGTGATGTCGATCGCCGGCTCGACCCCGTGCGGCCAGTCCTTGGCCAGGATGTTCCTGAACAACCGCCGGTGCAGCCGGTCCATCGCGTCGTCGTCCTGCTCCAGCTCCAGCGCCGACTCCACGTCCCTGGACGCCACGCAGCTGCCGGCCTTGGTGACGAGGTTCTCCGCGATCTGCCCCATCTCCACGATCGTCGAGCGGGTCTCCGCGGGGATCGCCGAGTCGGGGTGGCGCAGGCGGGCGACCTTGGCGACGTGGACGGCGAGGTCGCCCATCCGCTCCAGGTCGGTGCCCATGCGCAGCGCCGTGATGACCATCCGCAGGTCCACCGCGACCGGCTGCTGCCTGGCCATCAGCTCGAAGATCGACGCCTCGATGTCGGCGAACGTCGCGTTCACTTCCTCGTCGCGGGAGATCACGCTCTCGGCGAGTGCGAGGTCGGCGTCGAGCAGCGCCGTGGTGGCGCGGGAGATGGCCGAGCGGACGAGCCTGGTCATCTCGACCAGCTTGTCGGTCAGCGAATCAAGTTCTTCGTGGTACGCGTCGCGCATGCCGTCACCGTACGGGGCCGACGATGAACGAACTCCAACGCTCAGATGAACTTTCCAGGAAAGGCATGTTCATCCCCTGATGAGGGGGTCTGTCCTGCAGAAAAGGCGACCTACCATCGGAGACATGAGTGAGATGGCCATGAGCTTCGCGGCCCTGGCCGGGTTCGTCGTGGGCGCCCTGGCGGTCCTGTTCTACCGCAACCAGATCGAGGCCCCGAGCCGCACGGCCGCGAACGACGGCGTGGAGACGGGTGCGGCGCTGCCGCAGGGGGTGGCCTCCGTGCTCGCCGTCCTGCCGTCCTCCGCCGTGGTGCTCGACGCGCACGACCGCGTGCTGCGCGCCAGCTCGGCGGCGCGGGCGTTCGGGCTGGTCAAGGGCGAGCGGCTGATGGCCGCCGAGCTGCTCGCGCTGGCCAGGCAGGTCCGCCGCGACGGCGAGATCCGCGAGAGCGAGATCGACGTCGCGGGGCACAAGTTCGGCCAGGAGACCACGAGCTTCGCCGTCCGCGTGGCGCCGCTCGGCTCCCACGGCCAGGTGCTGGTGCTGGCCGAGGACCAGACGGAGCGGCGCAGGGTCGAGGCCGTGCGCCGCGACTTCGTCGCCAACGTCAGCCACGAGCTGAAGACCCCGGTGGGAGCGCTGAGCCTGCTCGCCGAGACCATCCAGGACGCGGCCGAAGACCCCGAGGCGGTCACCCGCTTCGCCGGCCGCATGCAGCTGGAGGCCGCCCGGCTCAACTACCTCGTCCAGGACCTGATCACGCTCAGCCGGATCCAGGGCGCCGAACCCATCCCCACCCCCGGCCAGGTCTCGATCGACGAGGCCGTCAACGACGCCGTCGACCACTGCAACACCAGGGCCGCGGCCAAGGACATCGCGCTCGTCACCGGCGGCACCTCGGGCCTGCGCATCTGGGGCGACGACGACCTGCTCGTCACCGCGCTGCGCAACCTGATCGACAACGCCGTCGGCTACAGTCCCGAGCACACGAGGGTCGTCGTCAGCGTGCGGCCCGCGGGCGACTCCGTCGAGATCAGCGTGAGCGACCAGGGCATCGGCATCCCGGAGGAGGCCCTGGAGCGCATCTTCGAGCGGTTCTTCCGCGTCGACGCGGCCAGATCGCGCGCGACCGGCGGCACCGGCCTCGGCCTCGCCATCGTCAAACACGTCGCCGCCGCGCACGCGGGCGAGGTGACCGTCTGGAGCAAGGAAGGGTCCGGCTCCACCTTCACGCTCCGCCTGCCCGCCTTCGGCGGCACGGCGGTGGCAGTACCACCCTCGATTCCCCTGGAGGCCGCCAAATGACTCGAGTGCTCGTCGTGGAGGACGAGGAGTCCTTCTCCGACGCCCTGTCCTACATGCTTCGCAAGGAGGGCTTCGAGGTGTCGGTCGCGGCGACCGGGCCCGAGGCGCTCGACACCTTCGACCGCAACGGCGCCGACCTGGTGCTGCTCGACCTGATGCTGCCCGGCCTGCCCGGCACGGAGGTGTGCCGCTCGCTCCGCCAGCGTTCCAAGGTGCCGGTGATCATGCTGACCGCCAAGGACAGCGAGATCGACAAGGTCGTCGGCCTCGAACTGGGCGCCGACGACTACGTCACCAAGCCGTTCTCCTCCCGCGAGCTCGTGGCCCGCATCCGCGCGGTCCTGCGCCGCCAGGGAGACGTCATCGAGGAGCTGGAGACGGCCGTGCTGGCCGTCGGACCCGTACGCATGGACGTCGACCGCCACGTCGTCGCCGTGCGCGGTGAGCAGGTGCAGCTGCCGCTGAAGGAGTTCGAGCTGCTGGAGGTGCTGCTGCGCAACGCGGGGCGCGTCCTGACCAGGGGCCAGCTCATCGACCGGGTCTGGGGCGCCGACTACGTGGGCGACACCAAGACCCTCGACGTCCACGTCAAGCGCCTGCGCGCCAAGATCGAATCCGACCCGTCCAACCCGCGCTGCATCCTGACCGTGCGCGGCCTTGGCTACAAGTTCGACGCCGTCGAAAGCTGAAAACCCCTGTTCCGGTACGTCTCGCGTACCGGAACAGGGGTTTTCGCGTGTCTAGTGCCCCTCCTCCGCGGTCGCGGAGGGCGTCGGGGTGGGCGTGGGCGCGGGGGTGGCGTTGGGAGCCGGCGGGTAGTCCTGGAACTCGCGGCTGCGCGTGACCACAGGCACGTTCATGGACACGACGCCGGCCTTGGCGAACTGGAGGTCCAGCTTGATGCTCTCGCCGCCTCTGAGGCTCTTGGGGATCGATTCGAGCATGATCTGCGGGGTGGGCTTGCCGGTGTTGACGAGTTGGCCGACGGGAAGCTGGATCGGGGCCGTGACCTTGACCTCGCCCATGCCCCCTGCGGAGACCTTCTCCAGGGTGTCAGGTGCGTCCGACTTGTTGAGGATGTTGAGGTAGAGGGGGGCGGAGCCGCGCCAGGCGAGCTGCGCCCCGGGGTCGGGGCCGAGGATGAACGCCTGCGGGATGTGAATGCCGCGCGTGCCGTATGCACCCTTTTCGATCAACACTTGCGCCTCGTTGGGGGCGTACGGCTGGTTGGTGGTGGCGTCGAATCCTGCCCCGCAGCCCGCGAGCACGGGGGCTGCCAAGAACGCGGCGGCTACGACAATCCAGCGACTGCTGGTCACGGGCGGGTTCTCCTTGGTCTTGCGCATGCGTGTGTGAGGCTCACCCGCATGTCTCGCGCATGCGCATGAGCCGCGCCCACCTTATCGACCTGAATGCATGGTCATATCCGCACCCCCGCAGGTCATTCGCTATGTCCGCAAATGAGATTCATACAGTTGAGCACTTGTCAAGCCCCAATATGCGGCTTTGACCTGCAGTTATGAGGATTTCACTGTTCCGGGAGGCTGTGGATGCGTGGTACCCTGGAGTACAGCGGAAGGGGTACTTGTCACATGACTTTCCAGGTCGGCGACACTGTCGTCTACCCCCACCATGGGGCTGCTCGGATCGAAGCAATCACGACGCGATCCATCAAGGGTGAGGAAAAGACCTACCTGGTGCTCAAGGTCGACAAGGGCGACCTTACCGTCCAGGTGCCAGCAGAAAACGCAGAACTCGTCGGCGTGCGCGATGTTGTCGGCCAGGAAGGCCTTGAGCGAGTTTTCGACGTCCTTCGGATGCCGCACACCGAAGAGCCGACCAACTGGTCTCGTCGCTACAAGGCCAATCTCGAGAAGCTCGCCTCCGGCGATGTGAACAAGGTCGCCGAGGTGGTTCGGGACCTGTGGCGGAGAGACCGCGAGCGCGGGCTGTCCGCGGGCGAGAAGCGCATGCTCGCCAAGGCGCGTCAGATCCTGGTCAGCGAGTTGGCCCTGGCCGAGAAGACCAATGAGGACAAGGCTGAGGCCCTTCTCGACGAGGTTCTCAACTCCTGATTACGAATCTTCCACGGGTGGGCGTCGGAGTCGACGTCCACCCGTTCGCTTCCGGGCGCGAGCTCGCCCTCGCCGGCCTGCACTGGCCGGGCGAGACCGGGCTCGACGGCCACTCCGACGGTGACGCCGCCGCACACGCGGCCTGCGACGCGCTGCTGTCCGCCGCCGGTCTCGGCGATCTGGGCAGGCTGTTCGGCACGTCCGACCCGCGATGGGCCGGAGCGTCGGGCGCCGCGCTGCTCGAGGAGACCGCGCGGCAGGTGCGCGCCGCCGGCTACGAGATCGGCAACGTCGCCATCCAGGTGATCGGCAACCGGCCGAAGCTCGCGCCGCGCCGCGCCGAGGCCGAGAAGGCGCTCGGCGCCGCGGTCGGCGCGCCGGTGAGCGTGAGCGCCACCACCACTGACGGGCTTGGGCTGACCGGCCGCGGCGAGGGCATCGCCGCGTTCGCCACCGCGCTGGTGGTCAACCTTTCCTGAACGCCGGGCGTCTTACGCAGGGACGCGTGAGGGTGTCCCGGCGGGTCGTCGCCAAGCCCGCCGAAGTCCGAAGGCGGCGGTTCGTCACTGGCGCGGTACGGACCGCCGCCTTCCTTTTTTGGGTAGTTTGCCTGTTCAACGGGTAGGTCTGTCCGGAGACATGTGAACGTCTCGGGGGGAGCTACACATGATCGGCGCGATAGTTTCGGCAGTAGTCATCGGCGCCATAATCGGGGCGCTCGGCAGGCTGCTGGTACCCGGCAAGCAGAAGATGTCCATCGGCCTGACTCTCATCGTCGGCATCGTGGCCGCCCTGATCGGCACGCTGATCGCGCAGGCGTTCGGCTGGGCCGACACGAAGGGCATCGACTGGATCGAGCACATCCTCCAGCTCGTGCTGGCGGTCGCGGGCGTGCTCCTCGTGACGCGCATGGGGATCGGGCGCTCCGGCCGTACCGGAAGAACCTAGGCCTGACCTGCTCGTTCGTCATATCTGCGCATAATCGCGGTAGATCGGGTAGCGAGCACCCCGTGGGAGTGAACCGATCACCCTCACGGGGAGGTTTGTGTCATGACAATCCAGTCCATCCTCGGCGCCATCCTGATCGGTGCCGTGATTGGCGCAATCGGCCGCCTGCTGCTTCCCGGCAGGCAGGCCATCGGCTGGATCCTCACCATCGTCGTCGGCATCGTGGCGGCTCTCCTGGGCACGCTGCTCGCGCAGGTGCTCGGCGTGGAGACGACATCTGGCATCGACTGGATCGAACTGGTGATGCAGGTCGTGCTCGCGGTCGTCGGCGTCGGCCTCGTCGCGGGGCTGCGCCGCGGCTCGAAGGTCTAGGCTCGCGGCACTGCGCCGCGGCTCGAAGATTCCAGGCGGATTCGGGTAGGCCCGCCCGGGAAGGCTCCCGGGCGGGCCTTTCCTGGTGTCAGTCCTCCGGCGGGCGCGGGGTGCTGCGCAGCCGCTCCGAGGGCGCCGGGGTCTCGTCGTGGACCACGGGGTGCGGGGCGGTGTCCTCGTCCTCCCGCCCGGCCTCGTGGCGGTCGGCGGCCTCGGGACCATGGGCGGGGTCGGGCCCGTCGTCGGCGACGACGGGATGCGGCTGCGTGTCGGCGTCCTTGTCGTCGTCGGAGCGCGGGTGGACGAGGACGTCCCCCGGCTTGACCCGATCGCCCCACCGCACGGGCCGAGTCGGCGGCTCAGGCTCCCGCACGGGCCCTTGTTCCGGCTCCCGCCGGGGCTCCGGCTCCGGGCTGGGCTCCGACTGCCGGCTGGGCTCCGACTGCCGGCTGGGCTCCGACTGCCGACTGGGCTCTGGATCCGGCTGGCCGTCCGGCTCGGACTGTGGTTGCGGCTGCGGATCTAAGTCCACGGGGCGGAGCTCGGGCGCTCTTCTCTCTTCCTCCTCCTGCACGGGCCACTCGGACACCTGCGCCGAGACCGGCGAAGGGGCGGGCTCATCATGCGAAGCCGTCCTCGGGGCGGGCTCGGCGCGCGTCTCGAGGGCCGGCGCGGGCTCGGAGAGAGACGGCCTCTCGGGGGCGGCCGCGGGACCCGCGACCGGCGACGGCGCGGTCGTCTCCGTGTCCGGCCCCGGCCGGCCGAACGGCACGATGTCCTGCTCCGCGGCAGGCTCGGTGTCGGCGCCGCCCGCTGATTCGCGGCGGGCGTGCACGTGCTTGATCAGCAGCAGCCAGAGCCACAGGGCCAGCGCCAGCATGACCCAGGGCGCGAGGGCCACGCCGATGGCCGTCTGCCGCACGTCGAACCCGAACCGCACCGCCGTCGCCACGTTCACCGCCGCGGCCGCCACGATGAGCAGGACCAGCACGAACGCCGCCTGCACGCGTACGAGCAGCTTGGCGGAGCGCAGCAGCAGCACGCTGATCAGCGCGACCGCCAGGAGCGCGTCGAAGGCCGCGGGATAGAGGTAGGCGAGGTCGGTGGCGGCCTCGCCGGTGACGGCCAGCGCGCGCAGGTCGTCGAAGGAGAGCGCGCACGCGGCACCCGTGAGGGCGGCGACGGCGAGTCCGGCAAGGGCGATGCCCAGGCGGCGGAGCGCAGAAGGGGGAGTCACGTCCATGGCGGTTGTGAGCCTACAGAAGAATGGAGGGCCAGACCGATCTAGGAGGACACATGGCCGTGCTGTCAGAAGATGCCCGCAAGCTCCTGGAAGCGCCGAATTTCGCCACTATCACCTCTGTCAATCCGGACGGCGGCCCTCATTCGAGCGTGGTCTGGATCCGTACGGACGGCGACGACGTGATCTTCTCGACCGTGAAGGGGCGCGTGAAGCCGCGCAACTTCGAGCGCGACCCGAGGGCGAGCCTGCTGGTCATCGATCCGGACGATCCCTACCGCTACGTCGAGGTGCGCGGGCGGGTGTCCATGACGTCCGACCCGGAGGGCTCGCTCATCGAGGAGCTGTCGCAGAAGTACCGGGGGCAGCCCTGGGAGGACAAACCGGGCACCGAGCGACTCATCGTGAGGATCTCTCCGGACAAGGTCACGTTGCGCGGCTGATTTAACGGTCAGGAGGCGGCTCTGAGGCGTTAGCCTTTCATTTGTGAGCCTGCACATCTACGACACCAGCACACGCGCCATCCGCGAATTCGTTCCGGTCGAAGCCGGTCGGGCGTCGATTTACCTGTGTGGGGCTACCGTGCAGGCTCCTCCGCATATCGGGCATATCCGCTCGGGCGTGAACTTCGACGTGCTCCGCCGCTGGCTTGCCCGTTCCGGATATGACGTGACGTTCTGCCGCAACGTCACCGACATCGACGACAAGATCATCAGAGTGTCGGCCGAGGAGGGCGTGCCCTGGTTCGTCGTGGCCGAGCGCAACCAGCGCGCCTTCACCTGGGCGTACGACACCCTGGGCTGCCTCCCGCCGACCGTCGAGCCCCGCGCCACCGGGCACGTCCCCGAGATGATCACGCTCATGCAGCGGCTGATCGAGCGCGGCCACGCCTACGCCTCCGAGGGCGACGTCTACTTCGACGTGCAGTCCTATGCCGACCGCTACGGCTCCCTCTCCAACCAGAAGGTGGAGAACATGCGGCCCGCGGCCGACACCGACGACGAGTCCTGCAAGCGCGATCCCCGCGACTTCGCCCTGTGGAAGGGCGAGAAGCCCGGCGAGCCGACCTGGCCGACCCCCTGGGGGCCGGGCCGGCCCGGCTGGCACCTTGAGTGCTCGGCCATGGCGACGAAATACCTCGGGCCGGCGTTCGACATCCACGGGGGCGGGATCGACCTGATCTTCCCGCACCACGAGAACGAGATCGCCCAGTCGCAGGCGGCGGGTGACGGGTTCGCCCGCTACTGGATGCACAACGGCATGCTCAAGATCGGCGCGGAGAAGATGAGCAAGTCGCTCGGCAACTCCCTGCTGATCCCCGAGATGGTGCAGAAGGTGCGGCCCGTGGAGCTGCGCTACTACCTGGCGGCCCCGCACTACCGATCCTCGATCGACTACTCCGAGGAGGCGCTGCAGGAGGCCGCCGCGGCCTACCAGCGCATCGAGGGCTTCGTCACGCGCGCCGCCGAGGTCATCCACGACGTCGACGCCCACGCGCCGCTGCCGCAGGCGTTCGCCGACGCGCTCGACGACGACCTGGGCACCCCGCAGGCGCTCGCGGTCGTGCACGAGGTGGTGCGCGAGGGCAACGTGGCGCTGTCGCGGGGCGACAAGGAAGCCGTGGCCCGGCTGCTCGCCGAGACCCAGAACATGCTCGACGTGCTCGGCCTCGACCCGCGCTCGCCGCAGTGGCGAGACACCGGGTCCGACCTGTCGCCGGTGGTCGACGCGCTCGTGGCGGTCGCGCTGGAGCAGCGCCGTGCGGCGCGGGAGCGTAAGGACTACGCGGCCGCCGACGCGATCAGAGACCAGCTGAGCGCCGCCGGCATCACGGTGGAGGACACCCCGCACGGGCCGCGCTGGGAGCTGAGCCGCTAGAGGGGGCGGGCGCCCTGGTTGCCCGCCTCTTCACGGTGAACGAGTTGCCCCGCGCCCCGAGTACCCTTGATGCCATGGCAGCAGGCGGCAGGGGCTCGGGCAGGCCCGCGAAGAAGAAGGGCCCGTCCAAAGGCACCGGAGGGCAGGGCCGCCGGTCGCTCGAGGGCAGGGGCGCGACCCCACCCGCGGAGATGCGGCACTGGTACAAAGACAAGGCCCGTGCCGAGCGCGTCGCCCGCGAAGAGCGCGGCGGCAGTCGCCGCGCCGCTCCCACCAGGTCCAGGCGTTCGGAAGACGCCCCCGAATACATCGGCGGGCGCAATCCGGTGCTCGAAGCCCTGCAGGCCGACGTGCCCGCCAACGCCCTCTACGTGGCCCAGCGCATCGACAACGACGACCGCGTACGCGACTCCATCAAGATCGCGGCAGAGCGCGGCATCGCACTGCTCGAAGTCACCCGCGACAAGCTCGACCGCCTGACGGAAGGCGCCGTCCACCAGGGCATCGCGCTCCAGATCCCCGCCTACGACTACGCGCACCCGTCAGAGCTGGTGGACCTCGCCCACGACGCCGGCGACCCCCCACTGATCGTCGCCCTCGACTCGGTCACCGACCCGCGCAACCTCGGCGCCATCGCCCGCTCCGCCACCGCCTTCGGCGCCCACGGCCTGCTCATCCCCTCACGCCGTTCGGCCGGCGTCACGGGAGGCGCCTGGAAGACGTCCGCGGGAACACTCGCCACCCTGCGCGTCGCCCGTGCCGCCAACCTGACGGCCGCCCTGCGCGACTACCGCGACGCGGGCCTGTTCGTGGTCGGCCTCGACGGGGCCGGCGAGACCGACATCGGCGAGGCCCAACTGCTGACCGAGCCGCTCGTGGTGGTCGTGGGCTCCGAGGGCAAGGGGCTCTCACGGCTGGTGCGCGAGCAGTGCGACGTGGTGACCCGCATCCCGATGCACGCATCCGCCGAGTCACTCAACGCGGGGGTGGCGGCTGGCGTGGCACTGTACGAAGTCGCTCGTCACAGGCGTCGCTAGCGTCTACACTGATAGGCCGCGCCGACGTAGCTCAATCGGCAGAGCATCTGTCTTGTAAACAGAAGGTCAGGGGTTCGATTCCCCTCGTCGGCTCTGCACCAGGAAGTCCCTGAATTGGCGTTATGCCGTCAGGGGCTTTCTGCTTGTCAGGACAACGTGAGATCTTGCTAACATCCTCGCACCGCCGGGTCAATCGGCCCGTATCTGGTTGGCGTCCTCGTGCGGGCATGATTGCGACGAACAGATCGTGAACACGACAAGAGCCAACGTGAGTCCGATAGACGATCGGCAAGGCGAACGCAGTTGATCAGCTCTACGTCCGTCTCTTGCAGTCGCTTTCTGACCTTGGCCAGCACCGGGCTAAATTGGTCGGATGGGGACCTATGAGGATCTACCGGCGGAGCTGGTGACCGAGCGGCTGCGGTTGCGGCGGTGGGTGCCGTCGGATGCCGAGGAGTACCGCGGGTTATGGCTTGAGCGGGATGCACGAGTGCCGCCGGCGCGGCGGATCGATGCCGAGGGATGCCCGACGGTCGAGGACATCCGCGACTGGCTCCGCAACAATCCGTTGGCGGCGGATCCGGGGCTCGGGTTGCTGCCGATCGAGCTGCGAGACACCGGTGAGTTCATTGGCTACTGCGGATTGACTGTCGGTCAGGGATCTATCGACGAACCTGAGATCGCGTACGAGCTGGCACAACGAGCTCACGGTCATGGTTACGCGACAGAAGCCGCCCGTGCGGTCATGGAAGCCGCGGCTCGAACAGGACGTCGCCGACTCTGGGCGACCGTGTGGGAGTGGAACGTACCCTCGTTCCGCGTCCTCGAGAAGCTCGGGTTCCACCGAAGCGACCGCATCACCGAGGACGCCGAACGCGGCAACACGATCTGGATGACGCGCGTACTCCGCTCCTCGCGCCGATTGACCGAGGGCCGTCCCGGTGACTGAAGCGGCGGGCGACCAGCCAGAATCGCCGCACGCGCCCTTCCTTGCGCCACAACATCCTCCTCGACGATCGAGGCGTTGCGACGACCAGTTGAATCCGCCCAATACGCCTCAATCGCCTTCGGCCGGCGCTGCGAGCAGGCAGGCGTCCGCCCGTCGACGGGCCGTACTGGGACCTGCTTCGACAATGCCATCACCGAGAGCTTCTTCGCCTCGCTGGAGTGCGAGCTGATCGATCGGCGCACCTTCCACACCAGGTCAGAGGCCCAGCGTGCGCTGTTCAGCTACATCGAGGGCTTCTATAACCCGCGCCGCCGCCATTCTGCCAACGGCCAGCTCAGCCCTGCCGAATACGAACGTCGCCACAGGCACAAGAACGCCCAAGACCTCGACTATGCTGCCGCGTAGTCGCAAGCCCTGATGTGTCTACCGAACCGGGGCAACTCCACCCAAGCCGAATTCGCCTGTACGGCGTGCGGGCATGCCGCGCACGCTGACGTGAATGCGGCGGTCAACATCTTGAGGGCAGGGCTTGCCCTTCGCCAGGCTGCGGAAGCGGCTTAGCGAGAAGCCACTCCCTTCAGGGAACGGAGGAGTCACGAACGAGTACTATCGGGCCGCGGATCGGGGTGCCGCGTTAGCGGATCCGGAGCGGCCGCGGGTCATCGACAAGCCCGGCGTCGTGCCCGCGTTCGACGCCGTAGATGCAGGAAAGATTGACCCGGAGAACGAGTTCTGCCAATTGGTTGCCCTCGTTCTCGGCGAGCCGTACTCGGTTGATCTCCTCGGCCTCACCTATCTGCATCCGCCGCCCGAAGGAGCACCACAGAGCCTGGAGGAGGCGGAGGCTCTCCCGGAAGGGTCGCCTTACCTTGAAGGACCCGGCATCGCGGAGTTCGCGGTGCGTGTTCGTGACGCTTTGGCCGACGTCGAGAACGACCGTCTACAGGTGCTGGCGGCTCGCTGGTCGGAGATCGAAGACTTCGAGTTCTACAGTGATACGGGTCCGCATGACTTGTTGCCCCTGATTGAGGAGTTCGTGGGGCTTGCGCGACGGGCGAAGGAGCATGATCAGCAGCTCTACTGCTGGATGGGCGGCTGGTAGGGCAGCGCCTGTCATGACCAACCCTTCTGCGGCTGCTCAGTGATCGATGCCGGCTGGTCGTGAACCAGCTCAAAGGCGTGACCGGGCGCCAGAGTTAGGATCGCGCGGTGAACATGACACCTGATCTTTCTGGTGTGCCTCGCCGGCGTGCTCTCATCAGTGAGGGCGGGAGGAGGGTGCCGTTTCGGCGCTGCTTCTGGATGGTCTCTGTGGTTGTCAGCCCGTACGCGTGCCGCACGAACCACCGGTGTCCGTCCGCGGCCTGAGCGGGTGGCTTCGTCGGAGGGCGTGGGCTATCTCGTCGACGAGGGCGGGCTTTCGGGGCAGGGCGCCGTTTGCCGCGTTCTCCCGGAAGGCATCCAGTGCGAGGGCGGCGAAGCGGCGGGCGGCGACCGTCCGGGTGGCGGGGCGGGTCGATGACAGCCCGCGGCCGGCCAGCAGGATGAGCACGAGATCGTCGGTGGCGAAGTCGTGCCGCAGTCGCCCGGCTCGCTTGGCCCGGGAGGCGAGGGTTCGGAGCCGGCGGAGAAGTGCTGTGCGGTGTTCCGCGAACGCGGATGCCTGAGGGTTGGCCGACATGAAGGCGTCGACGAACCCCCTGTTCTGCACGTTGAGCACGCTCAGGCCTTCGACGACGGACGAGAAGCCGCGCCAGGGGTCTGGGTCGGCGCAACCGTCCTCGACGATCTGGCGGCATGCACGCAGTTCGTCCGCGAACGCGTCGTCGATGAGGGCCTGCTTGGTCGGGAACCGTCGGTAGAGGGTTGCGGGACCCACTTCGGCGCAGCGCGCTATCTCTCGCATCGGGACCTCCAGGCCGCGCTCGGAGAACAGAGTGCGGGCGGTGTCCAGGATCCTGTCGCGGTTCTCCTGCGCATCCGCGCGAAGGTTGTGAGTCACTTCTTCCGTCATCGTTCTCACTTCCGCTAAGTGGACGCATGCGTCCACTACGGTCCGGATCGTAGCTGAACACAGGGAGACGTTGATGCGTGCGGTAGTGATTGAGCGGTTCGGTGACCCGTCCGGGATGGCGGTACGTGAGGTCGCTGATCCGGTCCCAGCCGTCGGCGAGGTCCTGGTCCGGTCTGAGGCGATCGGGGTCGGCGGGGTCGATGCCGTGATCCGGCGCGGAACCCTCGGCGGCTATGGGTTCGCCGAAGGACTGATTCCGGGCAGCGAGGTGGCCGGGGTGGTCACCGCGGTCGGGGACGGCATCGATCCGTCATGGCTCGGGCGGCGCGTGTGGGCGTTCACGGGGACGAGCGGAGGCTACGCCGAACTGGCCACGGCTCACATCGACGCTGTCACCGCCCTCCCCGACGGGCTCTCGCCGGTCGACGCCGTAACGCTCGGCAGCGCGGGCCCCGTCGCGCACTTCGCGCTTGCGCACGCACGTTTCACCGCCGGTGAGTCGGTGCTCGTACGCGGTGCGGGGGGCAGCATCGGCATCGCGACGGTGGAACTCGCCGCCCGCGGTGGTGCGAGCGGCGTCGCGGTCACCACGTCCTCTCCAGAACGCGGGGAACGGCTCCGGGAACTGGGCGCGACGCTTGCGCTCGACCGTGCGGGGCACGGTGGCGACGACGGACCAGGCGCATACGACGTGATCATCGACATCGTCGGCGGGAACGACCTGCCGGCGTTCATCGACCGGCTCGCGCCGAACGGCCGCATGGTCCTCGTGGGCGTCGTCGCGGGCATGCCGCCGGCGGACTTCGGGACGCACCTCATGCGGTCCTTCCAGCAGTCACGCTCGTTCGCGACGTTCAGCCTGGATGCCGTTCCTGTCGCCGTGCGCAACGCCGTTCGTTCCGAGCAATTCGACGCCGCCGTGGAGAGGCGCCTGCACCCTGTCGTACACGAGGTGCTGAAGCTCGATCAGGCTGCCGAGGCGCATCGTCAGATGGACGACGGAACCGTCTTCGGTCGGATCGTCCTCACCCCGTGACCGTGCCGATGGCGACGATTGAGATTCTGTTGGCAGAATGTCTAGCGTTGCTAGAGTCATGTCCATGTCCGTCATCAGAGAGCGTCGAGAACGCGAGCGCGCCCGACGCCATCAGCTGATCATCACGGCAGCCCGCGAACTCGCCGAGGCCGAAGGCTGGGAGGCGGTGACCACGAGAAGGCTCGCTGAGCGTGTCGAGTACAGCCAGCCCGTGCTCTACAGCCACTTCAGCGGCAAGGACGCCATCGTGCGCGCCGTCGCGATCGACGGCTTCGGCGAGCTCGCCGCCCACCTGCGCCGTGCCCGGTCGGCCGGCCCCGAGCCGCGGCAGGCCCTGCACGCCGTCTGCCGCGCCTACCTGGAGTTCGCCACCGAGCGACCCGCCCTCTACCAGGCCATGTTCGTCATGCCGACCGACATGAAGTTCGCGCACGCCGAGACGCCGCCCCCACTGCGCGCCGCCTTCGACGAACTCGTCAGCTGCTTCCGCCCGGACAACGCGCGACGCGAGCTGTTCGCCGAAGTCATCTGGAGCGCGTTGCACGGCATGGCCGCCCTGGCGGACAGCGGCCGTATCCCCTCGGACGGTCAGGAGGAGCGCCTCGACTTCCTGGTCACCCAGCTCGCCGACACCCCGGACTGACCGGCCCGCGCCATGAAGGGCCACCGGAAGGCCGAGGGCCGGCGCCGGGTCCACCCGCCGGCGAGGGTCGCCGGGTCGCGAGGCTCGTGATCTCGGCACGCGAGTCTCCTGTGGCACAGTTTCACTGTGGCGCTCGACGAACTACCGGACTGGCTGCCGGCATGGTGTCTGGCTCATCTCGGAGATCGGCCCGCCGACGTGCTCTTCCGCCAACGGTCCATGTCGACGGTGTTCGGTCTCCGGCTGGCCGGCGGTGACGACGTCGTGGTCAAGCTCCGGCTGGCCGGCGGTGACGACGTCGTGGTCAAGGCCCGTGGAGACGACGGCCGGGCGGTGTCATGCGTGACAGCGCAGGCCCGGCTGGCCGAGAACGGGTTCCCTTGCGCCCGCCCGCTCACGCCGGTCGTCGGCGTCGGTTCCCTGGCCGTGCACGCGGAGGAGTTCCGCCCCGGGGGAGAGGTGCTGCGCGGGGACGCCCCGGACGTCGCCGTGCGCTGCGCGGAGGTCTTCGCCCGGCTGATGACCGCACTGCCGGGCCTCGCCGTCACGCCGCCGCTGCCGAATCCGCGCTGGGTGCGGTGGGACCATGCGGACCCGGGGCTGTGGCCGTCGATCGAGTCGCTCGACGAGAAGGACCAGAGTCTCGTACCCGCCTACGTCATGGAGGTCGCCGACAGGGCCCGGCGGCGCATGCTGGCCGCTGACCTGCCCTGCGTGCTGGGCCACGCCGACTTCGAGGCGCACAACCTCCGGTGGCACGGCCAGGAGGTGTGGACGGTGCACGACTGGGACAGCCTGGCCTGGCAACCGGAAGCCGCCCTGGTGGGAGCCGCGAGTGCCGTGTTCGCCAAGACGGGACCGGCCACCCTGCCGCCGATCGAGAGCACCGAGGCGTTCCTGGCCGCGTATCAGGACATGCGGGCCCGCCTGTTCACCGCCGAAGAGCAGCAGGTCGCGTGGGCGGCCGGCCTCTGGCCGGCGGCCCACGACGTCCGATGGGAAGCACTCCACGGCTACACCGCGGTGTCGGGCAGAGCGCTCTGGACACAAGCAGCCGAACGCCTCCGCCGGGCGAACGCCTGACGGCCGAGCCCGAACCACGTGAACCGTGGCCCGCGGCCTCGCGGGTGGGGGGCAGGATGCCGAGCTTGCCGGCGAGTTCGGCCGGGGTCAGCTCGGCCGTCAGGAGAGGTCGATGCGGCTCAGCTCGCGGCGGGAGCGGATGCCGAGCTTGCGGAAGGCGCGGTAGAGATGGTGCTCGACCGTGCGCGGGCTGAGGAACAGCTGTGCGGCGATCTCCCTGCTGGTGGCGCCGTCGGCTGCCAGACGGACGACCTGGAGCTCTTGCGAGGTGAGCCGCTCCACGGGGTCGGCGGCCGTGGGCTCTGCCCGCGTCAGGGTCTCCCCGGTCGCGTGCAGTTCGGCCCGCGCCCGTTCGGCCCACGGCGTGGCGTGCAGCCGCTCGAAGACGGTCAGCGCCGAGCGCAGCGGCGTCCGGGCGTCGCTGCGCCGCTTGGCCCGTCTCAGCCACTCGCCGTAGAGCAGCCGGGTGCGTGCCTGTTCGAACGGCCGGCCCGCTTCCTCGTGTGCCTCGAGCGCGCGCAGGTAGTGGGCCTCGTCGTCGGTGACCATGGCCCGGCAGCGGGCGCTCACCGCCTGTGCCCACCGCTGTCCTCCGGCGAGCGCCCATGCTTCGAGGCGGCGCAGGGGCTCGGCCGCCCGTTCGGGCTCGCCGAGCCGGACGGCCGCCTCCACCTGGTCGGCGCCGGCACTGACCAGGCCGGAGGCGTGCCGTAGCGGGCCGCGGGCGGCCGCCTCCAGCCGGTCGAGCGCCGCGGCATAGCGGCCCAGTCCGAGGTCGAGCAGGCTCAGTGCGGTGGTGCCCGCCATGCCGCCGGTGTTGGGCTCGTCCCCGGCCAGCTGGAGGCAGCGCTCCTCGTCGCCGTCGATGGCGGCGACCCGCGCCAGCACGGAGTTGAGCCTCGGCACGCGGTGCTCCAGCCCGATGTCACGGACCAGCTGGACGGCTTCGGCGACGGACGCCTCGGCCTCGCGGTGCCGGCCCTCCTGCACCTGCACGCCGGCGAGGTCCTGGAGCACCTGCGGCAGCGCGCCGACGAGGCCGTGCCGGCGGCAGCGGGCCACCTCGGCCTGTGCCAGCTCCGCGGCGGCCGCGTCCGCGCCGATGATCATCGCGCAGAACGCGCCCCAGGCCATCGTCAGGACCTCGTCATCGGGCCGCCACCGGTGCGCGCCCGAAGGGAGGTCCTGCGCCGCTCGCCACGCGTCCGGCGCCGCCTGGCGGGCGCCGGCCACGAACTCCGCGAGCAGCGGCAACCCTTGCGCGTAGTCCTCTCGCACGAGAGCCGCCATCCCGGACACCATCGGGTCGTGCCGCCCCAGCGCGCACAGCCGCTCGGCCGCGGCGAGGATGGCCTGCCGGTCGCCGCAGAACCACCCGTAACCGGCGCCGGCGCGCAACATCAGCGCGGCCTGCTCCGGGCCGGCGTCCGACGAACGTTCGACCAGCACCCGGGCCGCCAGCCGCCGTTCGCCCAGCTCGAACTCCACCGCCGCCCGTACCGGTGCCAGCACCGCCGGTGACGTCGGGCCGGCGACCAGCCACTCGGCCTGCCCGACCAGGTCCGCGGCCTGGTGGGCGTGTCCCGCTGACAGCGCCAGCCAAGCCGCCTCGCCCAGCCGCGCCGCCCGCGTCCGCGGCTCCGGGGTGAGCTGCGCGGCCTGCTCGTACAGGCCGGCCGCGGCGGCGTACGCGGTGCGGCCGCGGGCGCGCTCCGCCGCGCGAGTGATCTCTTCGGCGACCTTCTCGTCCGGGCACGTCGTGGCGGCGGCGAGATGCCGGGCCCGGCAGTCGTCGTCGGTGGTCGCGCGCGCCAACGCCTCGTGCACGAGGATCCGCTGCGCCAGCGGCGCCCCCTGGTATGCGGCGGTGCTGATCAGGGGATGCCGGAACGTCGCGACCGCGGCGGTGACGTCGACCAGCCCGGCCTGCTCGGCCTCCGCCAGGTCGTCCAGACCGACGCCCAACATCTCGGCCGCGCCCAGCAGGGTGGGCAGGTGCCCGCGCGCCTCGGCGGCGGCCGTCAGCATCATCAGGCGGGTCTTTTCCGGGAGCACGGCGATCCGTGACCGGTACGCCGCCAGCACCCGGTCAGGGACGGGCATCGGCCCGGCCGCCGAATGGTAGGGCCGCTGCGCCACGGAGAACTCCATCAACGCCAGCGGGTTGCCCGCCGACTCGTCGATCACCTGCTCCCGGACGGCCGGTGTGAGCCCACGGTCCGCCAGCAACAATGCCGCGTCCGCCGGCGACAGGCGCGAGAGTCGCGTCTCGGGCAGCCCTGTCGCGGTGAAGCCCTCCTCCCGCGCGGCGAACAGGATCGCCACCCCGTCGGCGCCGAGGCGGCGGGCGGCGAAGCGCAGCGCGTCTGCGCTCGCCTGGTCGAGCCACTGCGCGTCGTCCACCAGGCAGAGCAGCGGGCTCTCCTCGGCCACTTCCGCGAGGAGGGTCAGCACGGCCAGCCCGGACAGGAACCGGTCCGGTGCCCCCTGCCGTCCGTCGTCCAGCGCGAGAACCGCGCGCAGCGCGTCGGCCTGAGGGCCGGGCAACGCGCCGATCCGGTCCTGCATGGGCCACAGGAACTGCACCAGGCCGCCGAAGGCCAGGTCGGCCTCGGCCTCGATGCCGGTGACCCGCAACGTCCGCAGGCCCGCTCGCCGCGCGTAGCCGGCGGCCCAGTCGAGGAGCGCGGATTTGCCGATCCCGGGCTCTCCGCGCAGCACGTGGCCACCGCTGCGTCCGGCGCGCGCGGCATCGACGAGGGCCTGGATGGAGGCCTGCTCGACTGCCCTGCCGTACAGCACCAACGCCCCCGATCCTTACGTACGTACGCCGACCACCCGTACGTAATCACGGTAACCTTACCGATTCGGCCCGTAAGCGCTCGTTCCTACCGTCGAGGCATGAACGAACTGCTGCAACCTGTGACCGTAGGCCGGCTGGACCTGTCCAACCGCCTTCTCATGGCCCCGATGACCCGCAGCCGCGCCTTCCGCGACGGCCTGGTGGACAAGCTGACCGCGGAATACTACGGCCAGCGCGCCGGCGCCGGGCTGATCATCACCGAGGGCACGCAGCCCTGCGTGCTCGGACAGGGGTACATCGACACGCCGGGCCTGCACACGCCGGAGCAGGCCGAGGCCTGGCGGCGGGTCACCGACGAGGTGCACCGGCGTGGTGGGCGGATCTTCGTGCAGCTCATGCACGCGGGGCGGATCGGGCACCCCTACCTGTACCCGGGAGGCGAGCTGCCGCTGGCGCCGTCGCCGATCCCCTCCGGTGAGCGGCTCCACACTCCCGACGGGCCGCTCGACCTGCCCACCCCGCGAGAGATGACCATGGAGGACATCGCCCGCGCCATCGAGGAGTTCGTGGCCTCGGCCAGGTACGCGATGGCCGCCGGGTTCGACGGTGTCGAGCTGCATGGGGCGAGCGGATACCTCATCCACCAGTTCCTGTCGGACAACACCAACTGGCGTACCGACGCCTACGGCGGAGCGGCGGAGGGGCGCATCAGGTTCGCCGAGGAGGTCGTACGCGCGGTGAGCGACGCCATCGGCCCGGCCCGCACCGGGATCCGCGTCTCGCCCGGCATCACCTACAACGGCATGGACGAGAGCGACCCCGACGTGCTCTACACCGAGCTGGCCCGCGCTCTGGCTCCCTACGGCCTGGCCTACCTGCACGTCTCGGAGAACGACACGCGCGACATCACCAAGCTGCTGCGCGCCGAGTGGCCGGGGACGCTCGTGCTCAACCCCCATCCCGGAGACGGGGACGGAGCCGCGACCGTCGAGGACGGCACGGAGGCGCTGCGCTCCGGGCTCGCCGACGCGATCTCGTTCGGCAGGCTCTGGCTGGCCAACCCCGACCTGCACGTACGTGTCGCCGCCGGCGGACCGTACAACGAGGCCGACCCCGCCACCTTCTACGGCGGCGACCACCGCGGCTACACGGACTACCCGACGCTCACCCCGGCGGTCGCACCATGAGCGCGCACCCGGCGACCGGCGGCCTCCGCCCCACCGCCTCGCAGCCGGCCCGCGGGATTCCCGGGGCGTGGCTGGCGACGATGGCCGGCCCGTTGTCCTTCGGCATCGCCGGGCCCAGCCTGATCCTGGCCGACACGGCGTACGACCTGGGTGTCACGATCGGCGCGGTGACCTGGATCGTCACCGCGTTCGGCTGGGCGATCGCGGTGGGGACCCCGCTGATGGCCGGCCTGCAGCGCCGCCGGGGCGCTCGTACGGCGCTGCTCGCGGGCGCCGCGCTCGTGCTGCTGGGCGCGGCGCTGGTGGTGGTCGCCCCGGCGCTGCCGTTCCTCGTGGCCGGTAGCGCGCTGCAGGGCCTGGGGACCGCCGGCCTCACCACCATCGCGATGAGCATCGCCGGCTCACCGCGCACGATGGGGCTGGTCACGGCGTCGCTGGCGACGGTGGGGGCGGCCTCCCCGCTCGCCGGTGACGTGGTCGCGGGCACGCTGGGCTGGAGGGCTACGCTGGCGCTGCCCGCGCTCAGCGTGCTCGCCGTGCCGTTCGTGTTGCGCCGGCGGCCGCTCACGCCGCTGTCCGGCACGACGTTCGACCTGGCCGGGGCCGCGCTGCTGACCGCGCTGGTCACGGCGCTGGTGTTCGTGCCGCACACGTGGTTGCCCGCGGGCGGCGCGGCGGTGGCCGCCGGGGTGCTGCTCGCGCTGCGCCTGCGCGCCCGGCCGGACGGGTTCGTGCCGGTCGAGGTCGTGCGCGCTCCGACGTTCCTGGTCGCGTCCGGGCTGGCGTTCCTGCTGGCGGTCGTCAACTTCGGGATGATGTACGCGCTGCCGCCGCTGCTCGTCGAGAACGCGGGCTGGAGCAGCGGGCAGGTGGGGTTGGCCATCACCTGGCCGCTGCTGTTCGGCGGCCTCGCGTCCTACCTGGTGATCATGCTCACCGCCCGCCGCGGGCTGCTGGTTCCTGTCGTGCTGTACGCCGTGCTGAGCGCGACGGGCGTGGTGCTGGCCGCCGTGAGCGGCGCCTGGGCTCTGCTCCTCGCCGCCCAGGCGCTGGCGTCACTCGCGGCGGCCTCCGGGCAGGGGGCGTTCGCGACCCGTGCCGCTCTGGCCGTGCCCGACAGGGAGCAGTCCGCGGCCATGGGCCTGTTCAACCTGCTCTACCTGCTCGGCGCCGCCTTCGGCCCGGCCATCGCCACGCTGCTGGTCGGCTGACTCCCCGAACGGGAGGGCACGCGCGGTCGCGGATCAGCCGCAGTTGCCCCAGTAGCTGCGCCCGCCGCGCGCCACCTTGCTGCCGACGCGAATCTCGCCCGAATACATCACACACTTGCCCGCAGCCGGTCGGATGACCGCGGCGTCGGAGTCGGACCAGCCGGACACGGACTTGCCGCCCGCTCCCTTGACGTAAAGGGTGGCCTTGACGAGCTTGTTCCTGTTGGTGCTATTGATGAGGGCCAGACAGTTTTTGCCGGTCGATTTGCTGTACATCAGGTAGAGGCGGCCGTATACGGTGCTGCCGGACTTGATGGTGCGCGTGCCGTCGCTCACTCGGACGTAGCCCGGCCCGCACACCCGCTCCGGGGTGGTGCCGGCCGCGGCTTGCGACGGGGTGGCGACGGTCATGCCGCCGATGGTGCAGAGCCCTGCGAGCAGCAGCGTCGTCGCAGTTCTGGGCATCCGTGTACTCCTTACATGGTCAACGATGTGTCGCCCGTGACACTTGCGGCGAAGTGCCGGTGCCTTCGGCCGACCGTGCTGCGACTGCCGTCGGCAACCGGCACGCCGATGGCGCTGAAGGGCGAGATCAACACTGTCGTAAGGCTGCCGGGGCACTCAAGGCCGGGTATCCCACCGATTCGGCCACGCCCGCTTGGCGCTGGTTCCCCGGCTCCCCGCGGGTGTGGCGCCGGCGGTGTCGTTCAGAGGGCGAAGGCTCGCTGGACGGTGCCCGAGTCGAGGCGGACGAGAAGCGCGTCAGGGAAGCGGAGGTCCGCCCAGAAGCCGCCGGGTCCCTCCAGGCCGAGCCGCGCCGTCATCCAGACGGTCATCGCCATGCCGTGCGTCGCCACCACGAGCGGGCGCCCGCCGGCACGCGCGAGGTGCTCGGCGAGCCCGGCGTCGAAGCGCCCGGCGACCTCGGCCCGCGGCTCCCAGTCCACGTGATCCGAGCCTTCGACGTACGCGCGGCGCAACTCGCGATAGTCGCCTTGCCACGGCTCCACGCGGGTGACCTCGTTGAAGCGCCGATCACGCGTGACGGCGTCGTCGCCGCCCAGGGTCTGCCACGCCTTCGGCTCGTCACTGGAGACGAGGCAGGCGTCTTCGGGCAGGCGGGCGACCAGCCGGCGGGCCGCTTGCCGTCCTTCGGTGCTGAGCGTCCATTCGTGTGAGGGGAGGGCCGGGCCGTACGCGGGCATGGCATGGCGCACCAGGAGCAACATATGGCGAAATTTACGGTTAGTTCGGGTAGCGGTGCACGGTCTCCGGACGGATGACGATGCGGATGAGGTCGCCGGCCAGCATCGTGGCGAGATCGTCGGCCCGGGTCTGGTCGTCGAGGTCCCAGTAGCGGGCGGCAAGGCGGGAGCACAGGTCGTGCGCCCCGTCGGCCTCCACCGTGGCGTGACCGGCGACGGACACCCAGCGCTCGCGCTCGCCCACCGGGGCCGCGACGACGATCGAGGCGCGGGGGTCGCGGCGCAGGCGGCGTACCTTCAGGGAATCCGGCTCGGTGAAGAGCTGGATCGTCCCCTCCGCGGTGGCCTCGAACCACACGGGCCGGGGTTGAGGCGGCTGCGTTCCTCCGGCCACGGAAAGGAACCCGTGCAGGGGGCGTCTGAGAAACTCGAGATCTTTGGCGGTCAGCCGGCTGGCGGCGGTGCTCATGGCGGCCCTTTCCCCGGGTTCACCCCTCTGCCCGCGCTCCATCAGGTCGAACCTCGCGGCGGGCGTCGCCACGCCTCCTGGCACACCCGCGGCTGGATCGTCTCCGACTGCCAACCTTCTGGCACGCCCACAGCGTCTGGAGGTTACTGACATGAGGAGAGACGTTGGATCGCAATGCCAGTTTCCAGGCATTCGCCGATGCGCATCAGCACCGGTTGATGCGCCTGGCATATCTGCTGACCGGCGATGCCCACCTCGCCGAGGATCTTTTACAGAGCGTGCTGGTCCGGATGTATGGCAGGTGGCCGAGATTACGCCACGTCGACAGGCCGGAGGCGTATGCCCGCAGGACCATGGTGAACCAGCACATCTCGTGGCGGCGTCGTCGCGCGACGGGGGAGGTGTCCATCGCGAACCCGCCCGAGCGAGCCCACGACCCGGAGGACTCCACCGTGCTGCGGGTCGTCCTGCGCCAGGCGCTCATGCGGCTGACACCCAAGCAGCGCGTGGTGCTCGTCCTGCGCTTCTACGAGGACCGCACAGAGCGTGACGTGGCCGGCCTGCTGGGCTGCTCGGTCGGCACCGTGAAGAGCCAGACCTACCACGCCCTGGCCCGCCTGCGCGCCCTGGCGCCCGAGCTGGCGCCGCAACTCCCCACCCTGGACGAGGCTCACATCAAGGAGGTCCGCCGATGACGTGGCTAGGCGACCAGCTCAGCCGCATCGCGGACGACATGCCCCAGCGGGATCTGGCGGGTCGGGCGATCGAGGCATACCACCGCAGGCGGCGCAACGTCATCGCCATGGCGGCGGCCGCCGTGGTCGTGGTCGTCGTGCTGGGCGGCACGGTCGCGATCAAACTCAGGCCGGAGGCCGCCCGCCCGGCGGCGCCGCCCGAGCGGGCCGTCATCGACGTCGGCGTGGCGGACACCGTTGAGGCGGCGCCCCTCCACGTGGCCATGGACAAGGGGTATTTCGCCGCGGAAGGGTTGCGGGTGCGGCCTGTCCCTTCCCATGCCATCGCCGCCGTGTCCGCGACGGAGACCGGCGAGTTCGATCTCGCCCAGACCGACTATGTCGGGTCGTTCCTGGCCCGGCAGCACGACAAGAAGGTCCGCATCGTCGGCGGCCTGTACCGTGCCCGTCCCGGGAGCATGGCACTCGTGGTCAAGGCCGGATCCCGGATCCGGAGCGTGGCCGACCTCAAGGGCAGGAAGGTCGCGGTCCCGCACCTTCGGGGACTCTCGTCGCTTTCCGTCGCGGCCTTGCTGAAGCGGAGCGGGCTGACGACCGAGGACGTCATCCTGGTCGAGAGCCCCTACCACAATGGCGTCAAGGGTCTGGACGCCGGCATCGCGGCGACCCTCCTGGCCGAGCCTTACCTCACCACGAGCGTGCGGGAGAAGGCCGTGCGGGTGCTGCGACCGGCGCTGACCGGGGAGTTCGAAGGGCTGCCCACCGCCGGTTGGATGGCCGGCGACGACTGGATCCAGGACAATCCGCGTACCCTCGCGGCCTTCCAGCGTGCGCTCGCCAGGGCGCACCGCCTGATCGCGGCCGACCCCGCGCAGGCCGTGCAGGCGCTTGCCTCCTCCACGAAGTTCAGCGCACGCGACCTCGACGGCCTCGCACTCGGGTCATATTCCGCCGAGCTCGACGTGAAAGGGCTGCAGCGGCTGGCCGATCTGGCGCGGAAGTACTCGGTGCTGGAGAAGGGGCTCGACGTGCGAGACGTCATCAGGTAGGCGACCCTCTCCATGGCGGTCAGTCCACGCGCGCCCAGAAGTCGTACGGGTCCCGCCCGGGGCGGAACCCGTGAGCCCGCGCCATGTCCGCCGCGTCCCGGAACCCGCGGGCGACGGCGGCGGGGTCGTGGGCGTCGCTGCCGAACGTGACCGCTTCCCCGCCCTCTTCGTGCCACCACCTGACGATGGCCGGGTGCAGCGGTATGCGGGTGTTGATCTCGAGTGCCCTGCCCGACCGGGCGGTCATCCGCAGCGCGTGCCGGAACTCCTCTTCGAACTTCGGCAGCTCGAAGGGCCCGGCCTCCCGCGACGGCCAGTAACGCAGGGGGTAGTCGATGTGGGCCAGCACGGAGAACGCGTCGCTCCGCGTGACGAGGTCGACGATCCCGGCCAGATAGTGCCGGACGACGTCGGCGGCGGGCCGGTGCGCGTACTGGCCTGGTGGTTCGGCGAAGCCGTCGCCGTCCGGGAGGCAGTGCAGGGAGCCGAGCACCCGGTCGAACCGTCCGGCTCCGAGCACCTTCGTGGCGGCGGCGGCGTGCCAGTGGGGTTCGCCCAGTTCCAGACCGCTCAGGATGCGAAGGGCCGGGAAGCGTTCCCGGCACCGCTCGATCGCCTCCAGGTATCCGGGTGCGTCGAACGCCGGAGGAGCCAGCAGCCCCTGCGGCGTGGCCACGGTCGCGAGGTGGTCGTCCGGGGCGAGGGCGTCGAGAGCGACCGTCCAGACCGTGTGGTCGACGTGCTCGGTGAAGGCGATCGCCGGCAGCCCGAGCTCCACCGCCCGTGCGCAGGAGCGCTCCATCGACCCTGACGGGGCGTCCCACGACCATTCGCTGTGCACGTGGCTGTCCGCGGGCGACATCATGAACCCACCGCTCCTTGATCCCTCACGTCCGGTGCGCACGGATTCAGCCGGGCGTTGATCTGGAGCCGTCCCGTTGGTCCGGCTCGGCCGTGGCCTCCTCGGTGATCGCCTTCAGCGCTCGCCGCAGCTGCGCGTAGGCGGGCTCGCCGATCGTGCCGGCGTGCCGGCGCTCGATGTCGGCGATGATCTCATCCGCGTGGCGTTGCTGGTCGAGGCCGCGTTCGGTCGGCACGACGAGTTTCGCGCGGCGGTCGGCCGGATCCGGCCTGCGCTCCACGTAGCCGAGCGCCTCGAGCTCGTCGACCAGCCGGCCGACGATCTGCTTGTGCCGGCCCGAGAGCCGCGCCAGCTCCGTCGCGCGCACGCCGCCCGCGTCGAGGTAGGCCAGGATCGCCCCGTGGCGCGGGCTCACCTCGCTGTGCCCCCTCTCGGCGAGCCGCGCGAAGACCTCCCGTTGCAACGAGAACAGCAACCGCGCGGCGAGGATCCCCAGGTCGGGATCCTGCGTGATCATCCGGCTGCGTTCGCCTTCGGGAGCGTGCGTCACGCCCCGTATAGTACCACTCTGTGCTAGTCGCATCTTGTGATAGTCACATTTCGGGACTATTGTCCATTCGAGACCCTGACCCGCTCGGGCAGGGAACCCTTCACGAAAGGACGGACGATGAGCCGCACAGTCCTCATCACCGGGGCGACCGGCAGCGTGTCGAGCGCCCTGCTCGATGCCCTCGACGGCTCCGCCCTCGCCCTCCGGGCGCTGGTCAGGGACCGGGCCAGGGCCGGCGCGCTGGAACGACGGGGCGTCGAGGTCGTCGCCGGGGATCTGGGCGACCCGAGCACCCTTCCGCCCGCCTTCAAGGGGGTGAACGACCTGTGGCTGCTGACCGCGATGGACCCCCGAGCGCCTGAGCACAGCATGAACGCGCTCTGGGCCGCCCGCCAGGCAGGCGTGGAGCGAGTCGTGCGCCTGTCGGCGATCGGCGCCGCCTACGACGCCCCGACGCGCAACGGACGCCTGCACGCCCTCTCCGACCATGAGCTGCAGGCGTCCGGCCTGTTCTGGACGATCCTGCGCCCGCACGCCTTCATGCAGAACCTGCTCTGGCAGGCCGGCCGCATCGCCCACGACGGGATCTTCTCGCTCAACATGGGGCAGGGCCGGCTCGGCATGATCGACATGCGCGACGTCGCCGACGTCGCGGCCCACATTCTGCGCGCGGAGCCGGAGCACCACCACGGCAGGATCTACACACCGTCCGGGCCTGAGACGCTGACCTACACCGAGGCGGCCGAACAGCTCGGGCAGGTGCTCGGCAGGACGATCCAGTACGTCGCCGCCGGTGCGGAAGACGCCCGCACGGGCATGGTCGCCGGCGGCATCCCCGACTGGCTCGCCGGGATGCTCGTCGAGTACGGGCAGGCGCTGGGCTCCGGCTTCGGCGACTACACGACGACCGATGTCGAGGACGTCGTCGGCCGCCCGCCCCGCCGCTTCGCCGACTTCGCCCGCGACCACGCGGCGGCGTTCACCGCGTAGCGCGCCCAGGTGATCGCGGTGGCGCGCGGGGCGGTCCGCTTCACGTGAGCTCCGCCAGCACGGCCGCCACGGCGTCGTACGAGTCCCCGACCCCGCCGGGGTCGCCGAGACGGTGGCGCTCCAGCCGGACGGCCCCGAGGTGGCGAATCTCATAGATCAGCGACCGCACCACCGCCGAGGGGCTTTCGTCCCGCTCCCCGTACGCCTCCCAGAACGCCACCCGCTCATCCTGTCTGGACGCGGCCATCCGGATCGGCCAGTCGGCGGCCGGGTCACCCCACAGCGTGCGGTCCAGGTCGAACACTCCTGAGATGACCGGCTCGGGAGCACCTTCGGCGATCATGATGTTGATGGTCCACAGATCGCCGCTGAGCAGGCGCGGCTCGGTGATCTCGTCCAGCACGGCGTGGTGCTCGGCGGCCAGCGCCGCGGCCTTGCGCAGGTCGGCGGCGTCCAGCCCCAGCCCGTCCAGGTCGGCCGCGATGTCCCGCAACGATCCGGTCACCGCCTGGCTCCACGTGTCGTACGCCGGCCCCGCCACGGGGCCGAATCGCGTGCCTCGCACCTCGTGCACCGTCCTGGCGATCTCCCCGATCTGACGGAAGAAGCCCGTCCGCGCCCGGCGCGGATACGTGCGCAGCCCCTCGGCGGCAGGAACGCCGTCGAGCAGGGTCTGCACCAGGTAGTCCCTGCCGACGAGCTCGTGCGACCAGTCGGCCGCGACGACGCGTGGCATCAACGGGGCGATCCTGGCGAGGTGCGGCACGGTGGCGTACTCGTTGCGCATGAGCTCCCGCTCGGAGACGAACTGGCGCTCCGGCCCGGGCGCGAAGCGCACGATCACCGGACGGCTCCGGCCTTCGACGGTGACGCGATAGGTGGTGTTGTACATCCCCAGGCCCATCTCGACCGCGGATGACACGGCGGCGCCCGGGCCGAAGATCCGGCGGCAGACCGCCTGGATCTGGTCGGCGGTCACCGGCTCCTGGAACGCCCCCGCGGGCCGTTCGATCGGCTGGAAGTCCACCCCGCCATCTTGTACGAAGGCCCGCCGAGCGTGTGCGGCGCCGATGCCCGCGCGGGGTGCCCGCCGCGGTGGTGGCGTAGCCCTGTTAGGGGTGTTCGTGCAGGTCATGGGGTGGGGCGCCCTGCGGCCTGGAGGTCGTCGTCCGGTGCCGCGGAAATTCGGGTGACATTTTGTGGCGCTTGTCGGAATGTTGGGCGCGGTCGATGAGTTTTGTCGGTGGCGCAGGTCAATCTGTACATGACCACCACTTCTTGTGAGACCCGAGGCTGGGACGCCAGCCGCGACGACGTCACTCCCGACAACCCCGATCGAGGTATCGTGCCCGGCTCCCTGCTCGACTCACCTGCCACTTCCGCGACCGGCGTCAAGGGCCGCACCCCGCCCGTGATCCGGCTGCTGGTGCTGGCCACGTTCGTGGTCATCCTCAACGAGACGATCATGATCAACGCGATCCCGCAGTTGATGAGCGCGTTGCACATCACCGAGCAGACCGCGCAGTGGCTCTCGACCGCTTTCATGCTGACCATGGCCGCGGTGATCCCGATCACCGGCTGGTTCCTGCAGCGGGTGTCCACCCGCAGCGCCTATACCGTCGCGATGGGTCTGTTCCTGGCCGGCACGGCGCTGGCCGCAGTCGCGCCGTCGTTCGAGGTGCTGCTGGCCGCCCGCATCATCCAGGCGTCCGGCACGGCCGTGATGATGCCGCTGCTGATGACCACATTGATGCAGGTGGTGCCCGAGGAGGATCGGGGCCGCGTGATGGGCAACGTCAGCCTGGCCATGTCGGTGGCGCCCGCGATGGGTCCGACGGTCTCCGGGGTGATCCTCCAGTTCGGGTCGTGGCGGCTGCTGTTCGCCGTGGTGCTCCCCATCGCCGCCGTGGTGACGTGGAGCGGGCTGAAGCAGCTCAAGAACGTCGGAGAGCCCCGGTTCAGCACCGTCGACTGGCTGAGCGTGGTGACCGCCGCCGCGGGCTTCGGCGGGCTGGTCTACGGGCTCAGCCGGTTCGAGGGCGGTGACGTGCGCGTCGCCGCCGCGATCGTGGTCGCGGGCCTGGTGTCCATCGCCGTGTTCGTCGTCCGCCAGCTGGCGTTGCAGAAGCGTGGCGCGCCGCTGCTGGATCTGCGCACCTTCCGTCACCGCACCTACACGGTCGCGCTGATCATGATGTCGGTGGCATTCATGGCGATGCTCGGCTCGATGATCCTGCTGCCGCTCTACCTCCAGAACGTCCGCCAGCTCAGCGCCCTGGAGACCGGGCTCCTCGTCATGCCCGGCGGTCTGGCGATGGGGCTGCTCGGTCCGACCGTCGGCCGCCTGTTCGACCGGTTCGGCGGCCGGGTTCTGGTCATCCCCGGCGCGATCGGGATCATGTTCGCGCTCGTCGGCTTCACCCAGGTCACGATGACCATGCCGGTCTGGCAGCTCCTCGGCCTGCACGCGCTGTTGATGGTGAGCCTGGCCGTGACCTTCACCCCGGTGTTCACCCTCGGCCTCGGAGCGGTTCCGCCGTCGCTCTACTCCCACGCCAGCTCGATCCTGAGCACGCTGCAGCAGGTCGCCGCCGCCATGGGGACCGCGCTGGTGATCACCGTGATGAGCGCGCGTGCCGAGGCCCTGCGCTCCGAGGGTGTCACGGAGGTGCTCGCCAACCTCGGCGGCATGCGGCTGGCCTTCATCATCGGCGCGGTGCTGTCCGTGGTCGTGGTGGTCACCGCCCTGCTCCTCCCGGCCCGCGCCGACAACGCCGGCGAGATCGAGGAGCCCAGCCGATCGGAGGCCTGAGCCGGGTCATCGGTCCGGGCAACGGCTCAACGGGGTTTCGGCGCGGCCCGTGTCGCCGCCGGCGGGACGCTTTGTGATGGTTGATCCATGGGATCGACTGATGGTGGAAATCTGCAAGAGCTGCTCGACGAACAGGCCGTCTACTACGGTGCGGTGGCCCCGGAGTACGAACGCCACGCTCTTCCCTTCCCCGGAGCCTCCGAGCTGCCGGCGGCGCTTGACGCGTTCGGGCCGGTGGGCAGCGTGCTCGAACTCGCCTGCGGCCCCGGCACATGGACCGCCCAGCTGCTCCGGCACGCCACAGACGTCACCGCCGTCGACGCGTCCCGGGAAATGCTCGCCATCGCCTCGACGCGGGTGGGCGGGGACGATCGGGTGCGGTTCGTGGCGGCCGACCTGTTCCGCTGGCGTCCGGAGCGCCGTTACGACGTCGTCTTCTTCGGGTTCTGGCTGTCGCACGTTCCGCCGGAACGCTTCGTGTCCTTCTGGTCGCTGGTGGCCGACTGCCTGAAGCCGGACGGGCGGGTGTTCTTCGTCGACGACAGTTACCGGACCGCCGACGAGCTGATCGAGGGCGAGCAGTCCGTGACCATCCGGCGCCGGCTCATGGACGGGACCGCCTACCGGATCGTCAAGGTCCCGCACCGCCCGGCGGACCTCGAACGGCAACTCGAGCGGATCGGGTGGCGCATCACGGTCCACCCGACCTCTGGGCCGCTGTTCTGGGGAGCGGGAGGGCGGGCCTGACTCCGGGGGATCTCGCGGGGTGACGCGCGGGGCGTTCGTCGGCGGGTACGCGGCACGTCAGCGTTCGACCTGCGCGAGAAAGATCCGCCACGTCGACTTGGTGATGTCGGCGGCCTCGGCGCAGATCTCCTGTGCCTCGGCACGCAGCGGCGGCGGTGGTTGCGGCGCGTCGCTGAGCCCGTAGCAGGGGATCGGGTCGCGCATCCGCGTGAGCATCTGCTGCATGTCCCTGGCGGTGAGGAGCACCGCGCCGTAGAGCAGGTCGGCATATTCCGGGTTCTGCTTGCGCAGCCGGCGCGCGGTGCCGGTGGCGACCTTGACCGCCGCCGCGAGCGCTTTGCCGCAGGTCTTGCTGCTCAGGGGGGTGCGCCGGGTACACCTGTCTAGTTTGTCCGCGCCCGGGTGCGCGTCCATCGCGGCCCGGAAAGCGTTCTGGACGTCCCGCGTCACCTTCGGCGTCCCCGCTGATCCGGAAGGGGACGGGCCGGCGGTGGTGGTCGCGGGGGCGGGGGAGGCGGTCGCCGGGGTGGCCGGTGGCGGGCCGTCCGCGCAGGAGGTGACCAGCATCCCGACGACCACGGCGGGCGCGAGGCGTACCCATCTCATCCGCGCAAGATAACATCCGCATGATCGCGCGGCTACGGTCTGTCAGCAGCGCCGTCCGGCGGACGGCTCGCGATCGAGGACCCCGGGCGGCCGGCGAGCGAGCGGCGCCCCGGCGGGGGGTGGTCAGACGGCCAGCGCGTCCAGGAGTGACTGCAGGCGGGCGCTCTCGCGGTCGGGGCGGACGAGGGTGAAGATGCTGCGGCTGGTGTTCAACCATGGCACGTCGGCGACCACGATGTCCCGGCCATGATCGCGCAGCGCGAGGTCGGGGACGAGCGCCGCGCCCAGCCCCGACTCGGCCATGGCCAGTGTGATCTTGAAGTCGTCGGAGTGGCAGGCCACCCTCGGGTGCAGCCGCCAGCGCGCGAACACGCCGTCGAAGAAGGACGCGTCGCTGCTCGCCGGATGGTGCACGATCCACGGCAGGTCGACGAACTGCTCCACCCGGTACGGCGCCAGGTCGGGCCAGCCGCGCGGCAGGACGACCTTGTAGCGGTCCTCGGCGACCCACCGCCGGCCCAGCGATGACGGCCACGACAGGCCGGAGTTGCCCACCTGGTAGACGATGGCGGCGTCCAGTTCGCCGCCCGCGCCCAGGCGCGGGATGAGTTGTGAGGGTTCGGCCACGGTGAGCCGGATCGCGGCCCGGTCGGCGGGCTCCATGTCGCGCAGGACGCCGGTCAGCACGTCGGCGAAGCTCGGGAAGATTCCCAGGCGGATCTGCCGCTCGCTGTTCCTGTGCACCTCCTGGACGGTGGAGATCATGCGCTCGATGTCGATGAGCACGACCTCCGCGTGCCTGGCCAGCACCTCGGCTGCGCTGGTGGGCAGCACGCTGTGGGCGAAGCGCTCGAACAGCGTCACGCCCATCTCCCGCTCCAGGGCGGCCATCTGCTGGGAGACGGCGGAGGGGGTGTACCCGAGCCGGTTGGCGGCGGCCGCGAACGATCCCCGCTGCACGACCTCACGGAGAGTGCGCAGGTGCTCCGGCTTCAGCATCAGCAACCCTTACCCTCAGAAGCGCTAAATGTCGTGTTTGTAGCACTTCCACCTGCATTTAGCTACTCCTACAGTGAGGCCCATCACATTTCCGAGCCGCTGAGAGTCCCGTGAGCATCCGCGTGTACCGCAACGCCGCCATCCACACCGGAGCCGGCGAGAACCCGTTGGCCCAGGCCATGGCCGTGAAGGGCCAGATGTTGCTGGCCGTCGGCAGCGAGGCGGACGTTCGCGGGGCCGCAGGGCCGGACGCGGAGCTGATCGACCTGGAGGGCGCCGCCGTCCTGCCCGGCCTCTACGACGCCCACATCCACACCGCCCAGTACGCCCTGAGCCTCGACGCGGTCGACCTGCGCGACGTGCGCTCCCTGGACGAGGCCCTGGCCAGGGTGGCCGCGCACGCCGCCCGCCTGCGACCGGGCGCCTGGTTGTTCGGCGGCCGCTGGAACAGCAACACCTGGGACCCGCCCGCCCAGCCGGACAGGTACGCCCTGGACTCGGTCTGCCCCGGACTGCCGGTCGCGCTGCCCAGCGTCGACGGCCACACGGTCTGGGCCAACACCGCGGCCCTGCGCCTGGTCGGCATCGACGCCGGCACCCCCGACCCGGTGGGTGGCGAGATCGTCAGGGACGCCGACGGGGAGCCGACCGGCATCCTGCGCGAGTCGGCGTCGTACCCGCTGCGCCACCTCATGGTCTCCGCCGACCTGACCGACCGGCTCCGCGCCGCCCAGGAGGAGCTGCTCGGGCTCGGCCTGACCAGCGTGCACGACATCGACGGCGAGGACTGCCTGGCGGCCTACCTGGAGCTGCGCGAGACGGGCCGGCTGAAGCTGCGCGTGCACAAGGCGATCCCGGCGACCCACCTGGAGGCCGCCATCGAGGAGGGGCGCCGCACCGGGCAGGGCGACGACTGGATCCGCACCGGGCCCGTGAAGATCTTCAGCGACGGCGCGCTCGGCTCGCACACCTGTCACATGAGCGAACCCTTCGCCGGCGACCAGGGCAACGCCGGCATCGCGGTCACGCCGTACGACGACCTCGTCAAGTTGTTCGGCAGGGCTACGGGCGCCGGCATCGCGGTGGCCACGCACGCGATCGGCGACCGGGCCAACCGCCTCGTCATCGACGCCTACGAGGCCATCGGCCGCACGCCCGGCCTGCGGCACCGCATCGAGCACGCCCAGCACCTGCGGCCCGGCGACCTGGCGAGGATGGCCCGGCTGGGCATCGCCGCCTCCATGCAGCCCGTGCACTGCACCAGCGACATCGACCTGGTCGACTCCCTGCTGGCCGGTCACGGGGTGGCGTCCTACGCCTGGCGCGGGATGCTGAACGTGGGCGTCGCCCTGGCCTTCGGCTCCGACGCCCCCGTGGAGCACCCCAACCCGTTCGCCGCGCTCCACGCCGCCGCCACCCGTACCCGCCCCGATGGCACGCCTCCTGGCGGCTGGCAGCCCGAGCAGCGGCTGAGCATGGCCGAGGCCATCACCGCGCACACCCTGGGCGCGGCCTACGCGGCGGGCGAGGAAGAGCGCAAGGGCACCCTCGCGCCCGGCAAGCTCGCCGACTTCATCGCGGTGGACACCGACCCCTACCGGGAGTCACCGGACGCGGTGCTGCGCACCAAGGTCATGACCACCGTCGTCGGCGGCGAAGTCCGCTGGCAGCGAAGCTGAAGGAGAACCCCCCCAGTGAACACCCGGATCCGTACGTTGCTCGCTGCCGGTGCGCTGCTCGCCGCCGCCACGGCCTGCGGCGCCGAGCCCCTCGACTCGGGCCCGCAGGCCGAGCAGTCGGCCGCGCCCGTCGTGCTCGACCAGGCCCCCGCCGAGGACAAGGCGGCCGACGTGATCAACGCGATCAACCCGGACCAGGCGCTCGCCGCCAAGGTGCCCGCCCGGCTGAAGACCGACGGGCTGAAGGTCGTCTCCTCCCTCGGCTACCCGCCGATGGAGCTGTACGCCTCCGACGGCAAGACCGCGATCGGGCTCGACCCCTCGCTGACCCGGGCCATCGCGAGGAAGCTCGGCGTCAAGGTGACCATCACCGACGAGGAGTTCAACTCGCAGATCCCCGGCGTGCTCACCGGCCGCTACGACTTCGTCATCTCCTCGATGACCGACAACGCCGAACGCCAGGGCAAGCTCTCGTTCGTCGACTACGTGCGGGCGGGCGCGGGACTCCTGGTGAAGAAGGGCAACCCGGCGGGCATCTCGGGGCCTGACGACCTGTGCGGCAAGACGGTCTCCGTCGTCGACAACGGCTCGTCGCTCGCGCTGGCCGAACAGTACGACGCCGACTGCGAGAAGGCCGGCAAGGGCGGCCTGACCATCCTGAAGTTCCCCGGTGACCAGGAGGCCCTGCTCCAGGTCGGCGGCGGTCGGGCGCAGGCCAGCATCACCGACTACGTGGTGACGACCTACAAGGCCGCCGACCCCAAGCTCGGGGTGGAGGGGATCGCGCTCGAAGGCACGGAGAGCCTGTGGGGCATCGGCATGAAGCCGGACGACAAGGAGCTGATCGACTCCGTCAAGGGCGCGCTCAACTCCCTCATCCAGAGCGGCGAGTACGGCAAGGTGCTCAAGGCGTGGAACCTGGAGAAGCTGGCCGTCGAGTCCGCCACGGTCAACGGCGGTAAGTGACCGTGCGGACCGAGCCGATCCTCGACGAGACGGGGACCCCCGTCCCCGTCGCGCGGACCCTGCACTGGGGCCGCTGGGTGGGCGCCGCCGCCGCGCTGGCGGTCGCGGGCTGGCTGGCCTACCTGGTCGTCGTCAACCCTCGCCTCGACTGGAGCAAGGTCGCCGAATACCTGCTCGACGACCGCATCCTGGCCGGGGTCTGGGTCACCATCGAGATCTCGGTGGTGGCCACGGCTCTCGGGCTGGTGCTTGGCGTGCTGATCGCGATCATGCGGCTGTCGTACAACCCGGTGCTGAGCGGGCTGGCCGGCGGGTACATCTGGTTCTTCCGCGGCACGCCCGTCCTGGTGCAGCTCATCTTCTGGTACAACCTGGCCTACCTGTTCCCCGAGCTGGTGCTCAAGATCCCGTTCACCATGATCGGCCTCAAGTGGGACACCAACGAGGTGATGACCGGCTTCACCTCCGCCATGCTGGGCCTGGGGCTGAACCTGGCGGCCTATTTCGCCGAGACCGTGCGCGCCGGCATCCAGGCCGTCGACAAGGGGCAGACGGAGGCGGCGTACGCGCTGGGCATGACCCCCGGCAAGCGGATGCGGGTCATCGTGCTCCCGCAGGCGCTGCGCATCATCATCCCGCCGACGGGCAACGAGTTCATCTCCATGCTGAAGACCACGTCGCTGGTGTACGTGGTCGCCGGGCACGACCTGATGACCAACGCCAGCCAGATCTACAAGGCCAACAACCTGATCATGGAGCTGCTGATCGTGGCGAGCCTGTGGTACATGCTGATGACCGCCGTGGCGACCTTCCTGCAGGGGAGGCTGGAGCGCCGGTTCGGTTCCGACGCCGTACGTCTCGTGCGCGGCGGCGGCCTGGCGGCCAGGGTCCTGCCGAAGGCGACGGCGTGACCGCGCCGGGGACGCAGGTCGTGCAGGCCGCCGGCGTCCGGATGAGCTACGGCGACGTGCAGGTGCTCAACGGCGTGGACTTCACCGTGTCCGCGGGCGAGGTGAGCTGTGTCATCGGCCCGTCGGGCTCGGGCAAGTCCACGTTCCTGCGCTGCGTCAACGGTCTCGAGCCGGTGCTGGGCGGGAGTCTGCGGGTGCTCGGGGAGGAGGTGGGCCACACCCTGCGCGACGGCAGGTACCACCCCTGGACGCCCAAGGAGTTCGCTGCCTTCCGGCGGAACATCGGCATGGTGTTCCAGCGCTTCAACCTGTTCGCCCACCAGAGCGCGCTGGAGAACGTGGCCTGCGGGCCCGTCCACGTGCTGGGCAGCCCGGCGGACAGGGCACGAGGGCTGGCGATGGAGCACCTGGAGCGGGTGGGACTGGCCGACCACGCGCACAAGCGACCCCACCAGCTCTCGGGCGGCCAGCAGCAGAGGGTGGCCATCGCCAGGGCGCTGGCGATGAATCCGGCGCTGATGTTGTTCGACGAGCCGACGTCCGCTCTGGACCCGGAACTGGTGGACGAGGTTCTGGAGGTCATGAAAGGGCTGGCCGCCGACGGGATGACGATGGTCGTGGTGACCCACGAGATCGCCTTCGCCAGGGAGGTCGGCGACTGGCTGACCTTCTTCGACGGGGGCGTGGCCGTCGAGCGGGGCCGGCCCGGCGAACTCCTGGCCGCTCCGGGCCAGGAGCGCACCAGGGCGTTCCTGTCCAGCGTGCTCGGCCCCAAGGAGGGACCTGCGGTAGAGGGTCCGGCCTGACCTGGCCGCATATCGAAGCCGATATCGCCCGTTGATCGGTATCGCTATTAGACATGGCGTGATCGCATCTGCTTGGCTCCTTCTCGCTGACAGCCGACAAGCGGAGGATTCGACATGCGACTCGTACGCGCCCGCGGGATCGTGGCCGCCCTGCCCGCCTCCGCCCTGGCGGCCTCCCTTGTGGTCGCCGGCGGAAGCCCGGCTTCGGCCGCGCCGGTGACCGTGCCGGCGACCGGGGCGGCGCCGTCGGCGGCGGTTCCCGGCGCGGCTCTGGCCAGGAAGGAGCTGCGCGAGCTGGAGGCGGCGTTCAAGGGCAGGATCGGCGCGTACGCGCTCGACACGGCCACGGGCAGGACCGTGACGTACCGGGCGGGCGAGCGCTTCCCGATGTTGTCCACCTTCAAGGCTCCCCTCTGCGCGGCCGTGCTGCAGAAGGCCCGCACCTCCGACCCCGGCCTGATGAACCGGCTCATCAGGTGGACGGCCGCCGACATGAAGCCCAACTCGCCGGTCACGGAGAAGCACGTCAAGGACGGCCTGACCGTCTCCCGACTGTGCGAGGCGGCCGTCACCATGAGTGACGGCACCGCGTCCAACCTGCTGCTCAAGCAGATCGGCGGGCCGAAGGGGCTGACGAGGTACTTCCGTTCGCTGAAGGACTTGACCTCGCGCATGGACCGCTGGCACCCCGAGCTCAACGACTGGACCCCCAAGGAGAAGCGCGACACCACGACGCCCGCGGCCATCGGCCGCGACCTGCGCGCGCTCACGGTGGGGCGGGCGTTGCACGCCAAGGACCGCGAGCAGCTCCTCGCCTGGCTGCTCGCGAACAAGACCGGCGGCGAGCGCATCCGCGCCGGCCTGCCCAAGACCTGGACGGTCGCGGACAAGACAGGCACCAACTCCGACGGGTTCGGCGGCGGGAACGACATCGCCGTCATCTGGCCCAAGAAGGGCGCCGCTCCCCTCATCATGTCGATCTACACCAACCGCACCATGGGTCTCGCCACGGACAACAAGACCATCGCGAAGACCGCCACCGTCCTCGCCCGCGCGCTCGGCAAGCTCTAGCCGCAGGGCGTGCGTCTGGATATCGTCATGACCGTCCTAATAGGCGGCCATTTTTCTGCACAGAGATAAATGGCGTGCCGTGCGCGAACAAGGCCTTTTTTGTCCGTGCAGGGCCGGGGCGTGGACCTTGACACGGCTAATCTTCTAGATGTTTTCTGGAGATATCGGCATAACGCCGCATTCGGTGTCGTGCCGTGAAAACAATCCCGATCTTTTACGGGGATGTCCATGGCAACGTACGCGTACCGCTGTCTGGATTGCGGGCAATTCGAGGTGCGCCTGCCGATAGGGACCGCCGAGGCGGTCCGCGAGTGTCCGGTGTGCCGCGCTCCGGCCCGCCGATTCTTCACCGTCCCGAACCTCACCCGGCTTTCCCCGGCGGCGTCCGCCGCCCTGACCCGAGAGGAGCAGAGCAGGGAAGTGCCCGAGGTGGTCACGCGCGTGCCTCCGGTACGACGGTGGCAACCGCCACAGCACCCGGCACTGTCGCGCCTTCCTCGGCCTTGAAACAGCCAGCAAACGTTGCGTTCGCCGGCGGCGTGGCGTCCGGCGAGCGCGACCACCCGTACTGACACGAGGAGGTGTCGGTGATGGGAGCCGTCGGACTGCTCTACGTGGGGGCGGTACTTTTCCTCAACGGTCTGATGCTCCTGGGAAAGGTCGAACCGAGAGCGGCCGGCGTGTTCAACCTGTTCGTCGGAGCACTGCAGGTGATCACGCCCACCGTGCTGGTCATCCTCAATCCCACCGACGTGCCCGTGGTGCTCGGCGCGTCGGGCATCTACCTGTTCGGATTCACCTATCTCTATGTCGGCATCAACCTGCTCGGCGGCTTCGACAGCACAGGAGTCGGCTATTTCTCGCTCTTCGTGGCCGTCATGGCGCTCGGCTATTCCTTCGCCAACTTCCGGATTCTCGGCGATCCCGCCTTCGGCGTCATCTGGCTCTACTGGTCGTTCCTGTGGGCGCTGTTCTTCGTGCTGCTCGGGCTGAAACGTACGCGGATCACCAGGTACACCGGCTGGGTCACGGCGATCCAGGGCTGGGTCACGGCGGCGATCCCCGCCTACATGACCCTGGCCGGCTACTGGCGCGACACCAGGCTCTTCGCGATCATCCTCGCCGTGTTCGGCGTGGTGGTGTTCGCCGTCCTGTGGCCGCTGACGCGGCACGGGGAGCCGGCCGCCGCGGCGCCCGAGGAGGCGGGGGAGCCGTCGAGACCGGACGGCGAGCGCCGGCACCGCCCGCGATGGACCTGACGGAGCCCGCCGAGGCGGAAGAGAGGTGAGGCCCACGCCCAGCCAGGAAGGAGCCATCCGCGAGAAGAAGGGCATGCATCATGCCGAAGGTAATCTACAAGATCGACCAGTCGAAGCCGATGCGCGACCAGGAGGTCCCGGGGCACAACCGCTGGCACCCGGACATTCCGGTGGCGGAGATGGTACGTCCCGGAGACGAGTTCCGGATGGAATGCCGGGAATGGACCGACGCCCAGATCGGCAACAACGACTCCGCGAACGACGTACGCGATGTCGACCTGAGCTTGGCGCACATGCTGAGCGGGCCCATCGGGGTGGAGGGCGCCGAGCCCGGAGACCTGCTCGTCGTCGACATCCTCGACCTCGGCCCGGTTCCCCAGCAGGTAGGGGAGGCGCCAGGACAGGGATGGGGGTACACCGGCGTCTTCGCCAAGGCGAACGGCGGCGGATTCCTGACCGACTACTTCCCTGACGCCTACAAGGCGATCTGGGATTTCCACGGCCAGGTCGCGACCTCCCGCCACCTGCCGGGGGTTCGCTTCACCGGCATCACCCACCCGGGACTCTTCGGTACGGCGCCATCGGCCGACCTGCTGAGCAGCTGGAACCGCCGGGAGCAGACGCTCATCGACACCGACCCGCAGCGCGTTCCGCCGCTCGGCCTGCCACCGCTGACCGACAACGTGGTCGCCGGCACGGCGACCGGCGACGCGGCCCAGCGGATCGCCGCCGAAGGAGCGCGTACCGTGCCCGCCAGGGAGAACGGCGGCAACCACGACATCAAGAACTTCACCCGCGGAGCCCGGGTCTTCTACCCGGTCCACGTGCGTGACGCCAAGCTGTCGGGAGGTGACCTGCACTTCAGCCAGGGCGACGGGGAGATCACCTTCTGCGGCGCGATCGAGATGGGAGGTTACATCGACTTCCACGTCGACCTCATCAAGGGCGGCATGGAGAAGTACGGGGTCACCACCAATCCGCTCTTCATGCCGGGAAACGTGGAGCCGAGATATTCGGAGTTCCTGTCGTTCATCGGCATCTCGGTGGACCACGACACCGACACCAACTACTACCTCGACGCGACGGTGGCCTACCGCAGGGCCTGCCTCAACGCCGTCGAGTATCTCAAGAGGTGGGGTTACAGCGGCGAGCAGGCCTACCTGCTCCTCGGCGCGGCACCGATCGAGGGGCGGGTCAGCGGGATCGTCGACATCCCGAACGCGTGCTGCTCGCTCTACCTGCCCACCGCGATCTTCGACTTCGACGTACGCCCGAACGCGAAAGGACCCGCGAGCCAGGATCGCGGACAGTGCGCCGTGACGAGCTGACCGCCATGACGTGCGGGGGTGGCCTCCGGGATATCGCCCGGAGGCCATTCCCTTAATGATGCGGCAAACACTGAACAAAATTTTCTCCGCATGGTGGCGGCCCGCCACCGCATGCGTTACGCGGCCGGATCGGCCGACGTGGACGGCCTTTCTCTCTCCCCCGGACCATGGCGAAGAAGGTCAACCCGGTCGCTCCGCCACGGAAAGCCCGGTAAAAGGCGCGTTATCCTTCGGCGTATCCCCCTGAACAGTTGTGAGCGCTCTGCGCTGTGAAAGGTTGATCCATGCAAGACGACGCCGTGTGGGTCCGAGGCGTTACCGGCATCCAGTTGCACCACACCACCGACCTTCAGGACGCCGCACGATTCCTGAGCAACGCGGCGATGGCGCTGCGGGCCGCGCACGTGCGTACCGGGGACGACCAGTACTCCGCCATCGCCGCCCAGCTCACCACCATGGTGGAAGAGACGCGGACGCTGGAGGGCGAGGCGCGCGCACGCATGCAGGGGTTGCACGCGTCCGACCCCGAGCGGTTCGTACGCTGCCGTGAAGGGCACGAGCCGTGGCCCGACGAGATCCAGGCGGGCTTCGTGCCGCGGCACACCTGCAGGGACCAGTGCCTGTACCACGACCACGACGTTCTCGACGCCATCATGCAGTGCACCTGCGGCCAGCCTCCGTGCCGCGCCTGCGCCATCGCCGGCGCTCCGTAGCAGCGGCGGCGGTCCGCCGACGCGCGAGCGGGCCCGGACGGGTTGAACGTGACGGGGAGGGAGGCTTGCCTCACCCCCGGGTTTCATGCATATCGCTGCCGCCACCGGGGGGCGTGCTGGTAGGGGTGTAGGCATGATCTTTTTGACGCGGACGGTCAGCGTCGTCGTGCTGGCTCTGCTGGCCATCCCGCTCACCGCTGTCTTCGCGGCTCCGCACGCGGCGGCGGATGCTCGCAAACGATCCCAGGCCGAGGCCGGCGCGCTCGCCCGCAAGATGCTGGCCCAGCTGAAGGTGTCCAGGCCGTTATCGATCCGCGGCTACAGCCACCGCCGCTTCCAGCCGCGATGGGAGAAGCACAAGGGCAGGTGCAGCACGCGCGAGGCGGTTCTGGCCCGTGACGGCCGGCGCGTGCGCAAGAACGCGGCCTGCCATCCGGTCAAGGGCGTCTGGTACAGCCCGTACGACGGAAAGAAGTTGAAGAGCGAGCGGCTGGTCGACGTCGACCATGCCGTGCCGCTGGCGTACGCGTGGCGTTCGGGGGCGAGCAGGTGGAGCCCGGCGCGCAGGCGCGCGTTCGCCAACGACCTCAAGCGGCCCGAACTCATCACGGTCAGCCACTCCGCCAACATCGCCAAGGGCGCCAAGGGCCCCCAGAGCTGGCGCCCGTCGCGCCGCGCCCACTGGTGCCGCTATGCCGTTTCCTGGATCACCGTGAAGCGCCACTACCGGCTTTTCGTGACGCGGAACGAGAAGGTGGCCCTGCTCAACATGCTCCGTAAGTGTTAAAGATGCGGGTGATGTGACACGAGGTGCGGATTGTGGCGAGGGTGCAGTTTGCCAACGGGTGTAGGCCGCACACCGACATCGCCACAATCCGCGGCTCTCGTGGGAATGGATTACCACCAGTCCCAGTCGTCGCCCCAGGGGCCGCCCCAGCCGCCCCACCAGCGCCTACGACGGCAACGACGGCGACGCCACCAACGGCGCCTACGGCCGCAGCCTCCTCCGTGCTGGAAGTCGAACGTCATTGTTCCTCCCCCGTTGATCGCATTCCTCAATTCGGACGCTAGCACCCATATCGCCATATTCCAGGACATATCCGGCAATTTCAGGGATGCTTGACGCTGAATTCACTACGTAAAGGCCGCCGATCTCGCGTGGCCTGGGGGAGCCGCAGGAAAACCTGACCCGCCCTCTCTCAGGCGGAAGCGCGCCGCATGATCTCCTGTTCGGTGAGCGGGTCGGCAGGATGGTGGCTCAGGCACTGCGGGGTGCGGACCAGCGCCCCGACGGCCAGGCCGAGCGCGGAGTCCAGCTCGTCCCGGTCGTCGAGCACGGCCCCGAAGTCGGGGAGCGGCCGGAAGGTCAGCGGGCGCCCGCGTGAGCGCCCAGGAGTCCAGACCACGACCTCGGTCTCGGCGAAGTAGCGGGCCGCCTTGTCCGCGTCACCGGGACCCCACCCGGGCGGCGCCTCGGGCCAGGGATCGCCCAGCCGGGCGAGGTCGTTGTTGGAGTCGAGCACGATCGAGGACACCCCGTGCAACGCGCACTCCTCCACGAGCCGCCGCAGGAACACGGTCTTGCCCGATCCGGAGCCCGCGAAGACGGCGGTGTGGCGGGCCAGCGCGGCCAGCTTCAGCTCCAGGTCCGCGCCCGTGTCGAACCGCCTGCCGACCGCGACGACGGCCCCGCGCCCGTCGGGACGGGCCGGGGACGCCGGGGGCGGATCGGCGGGGCTCGTCGTGCTCGGTCGCCGAGGTCGTCGGTGCCGGGCACCAGGATCTCGTGATCGCCCTCGTGCACCCAGACGGCGGCGCCCCGCCACTCGCCAGGCTGGCGGGACCAGCCGGTCATGGCGAGATAGCTGCTGATGTCGGCGACCGACAGGGGCCTGGTCACGCGGGCGCGCCGACGAGGTCGCGCAGGGCCCGCACGGTGAGCACGTTACCCAGCGGCACCCGTACGGGCGCGTGCCGTTGGGCGCTCGGGGATTCGATGGCCTGTTCGCCCTCGAACCCCCGGTAATAGCAGAGCCGGCTGAGCGTCAGGCCTTCGGTCTCCACCCGGGCGTAACGGTCGCTCTCGCGCGGGACCACGACGACGAACAGGTAGCGCGGAACGAGGAACGGACCCGCGACGAATTTGTTGTACTGCACCTCGTTCAGCCCGTGAAAGTACAGGTCGGGCCCCTTGTGCGCGGGCGCTGACCACGACTTGACCTGCACTTCGATCGCGGGCGACGCGATGTGCCCGGCCCTGCCCGGATAACGGAAGCCGAGGTCGATCCCGTCGTGGTCGAGGTCGTCCTTGTAGACGAGGAGCCCGGCGGCGGAGGCGAGGGCTCGCACGTAGTCCTCGGCGAACTTGCCCTGATGATTCCGCTGGTCAAGCATGCAGGCTCCCTCGCCAACGCCCCACCCAATGCCGCGCGGGTCAAAGAGTATCTACCGAGCCGTTCGCGAGAGCGGGTTTTCGCCTTCAGCGCTGCGCGATAACTCCCTCTTTATGACTGATTTCCGACCATTACGAAGAATGGCAGAAGCTGGTACGGCATAACACTTGTGTTACGTCAGTGGCTAATCTTGGGAAGGTACGGGCCGAAATGCTCGGCGACGATTTCCGCGACCCCGTCGGCGTCGCGCGAGCCGTCGACCTGGAGCACGCGGATGCCGAGCCGGCGGGCGCCGCGGACGGCGTCGTCCGCGACCAGTTGGTCCCGGGCGAGGCGGTTGGCCTGCGCGCGGGCCGGGTCGCTGACGGCTTGGCTGAGCGCGCCGGCCCGGGGCAGCGTACGCACCTGGTGCCGGCGGAAGCCGGGCGCGGGCACCATGACGATCATGCGGCGTGGGGAGTCGAGGAGCGGCGCGACCAGTTCGGGGCGCAGCCCCCAGCCTTCGGCGATGACGGGGTGCCCGGAGACGAGCCCGCGCAGGTCGTCGAGCGCCCAGGCGAACCGGTCGGGAAATCCGGCCAAGGTCGCCTTCGCCATGTCCTCCGGAGTGGGGTCGACCCACAGGGCGTCGGGGTCGGGTGCGGTGACGGGCTCGCCGAGTGCGACGCGGCGGGCGATGCGGCGATCATTGTGGCCGCGGGCGTCATGGTAGTCGTAGTGGTAGGCGGTGACGCCGTATCGAGCGGCCAGGATCCGGGCCACGGTCGACTTGCCGGCCCACTGGCCACCCCCGATCCACAACGCGCGACGCAACGTGCCGAAGGGGTCCCACACTTCTTGCTCGGCCACCTGGCATCCTCCCGAGTCCCTCGAACCGTGCCGGTCCAAAGTCTCCCCCGTCTCGGCGCCGCGCGGGTCCGGGGTGCGACCGTGGGCCCGGAACGAGCCGTTCACCGAGGGCGGCCGCGCATACGTGTTGGCCGCCCGCCCGCGGACGTGACGGCCTCCGGTCACAGGTCGGCGGCGATGATCCGCTCGATGTTGCGCTCGGCGAGCGCGGTGATGGTGACGAACGGGTTGACGGTCGTGTTGCCAGGGATCAGGGCCCCGTCGATGACGTACAGGCCAGGATGCCCGTGCAGGCGGCCGTAGTTGTCCGTGGCCCTGTTCAGGACCGCGCCCCCGAGCGGGTGGTACGTGAGGTGGTCGCCCCAGATCTTGTACACGCCGAACAGGTCGGTACGGTAGATGGTCCCCTCCTTGGCGTTGATCCTGTCGAAGATCGTTTTGGCCATGTCGATGGAGGGCTGCTTCCACGCGGTCTGCCAGTCGAGCTCCACCCTGCCCGCCGCCGCGTTCCAGGTGAACTGCGCGCGGTGCGGGTTGTTGGTGATCGACAGGTAGAACGACGCCCACGTCTCGATGCCGGTGGGCAGCGGCGCGACCTCCGCGAACGCGCCCCCGGCCGACCAGTTGTCGATGCCGCAGCAGGGGATGGCCGACTGGAGGCTGCCGGTCGGGTCCCAGAGGTGGTTGGCCCGGCCGCACATGACGTTGCCGTTGTCGCCCCAGCCCTTGCCGATCTCGCCGTTCAGGCCGGGCAAGACGCCGGTGGCCTTCAGCCGTACCAGGAGTTTGCTGGTGCCGACGCTGCCGGCGGCGAAGAACACCCTGTCGGCGGTCACCGTCTTGGTCGCGGTGACGCCGCCGGCGGTGTCGAGCTGCTCGATGACGGCGGTGTACGCGCCGCCGGACCCCGGGGCCACCGAGGTGACCCGGTGCAGCGGGGAGATCGACACCCTGCCGGTGGCCGTGGCCTGGGCGAGATAGGTCCGCTGCAGCGACTTCTTGCCGTGGTTGTTGCCGTAGAGGATCTCGCCGGCCAGCGCGGACCTGGGCACGGTGCCGGCCGCCTCCTGCTCCATGTACTCCCAGTCGTACACGTCGGGCACGAACACGAACGGGAACGACGAGCGCTGGGCGTGCTTGCGGCCCACGCGCGAATACTGGTAGCAGTCGGCCGACTCGAACCAGCCGGGGTCGATGGTGGCGACCCCGAGCCCGGCGTTGGCCCGCGGATAGTAGGTGGCGTACATCTCGTCGGGGTTCACCGAGGGGAGCACGGCGGCGAAGTTCGCACGTTTGGGCACGACCGCCATGCCGCCGTTGACGAGCGAGCCCCCGCCGACGCCGCGGCCCTGGTAGACCGTGATGCCGCCGAACTCCTCGGCATCCAGAATGCCTGTGTAGCGGGGAATGTCCCGGTCGATGGGGAAGCCGAGGAAGTTGCTGAGCGGCGCCTTGGTCCTGGTACGCAGCCAGTACGAGCGGTAGTCGGGCTCCCGCGTGTTGCAGAAGATCTTGCCGTCGGTGCCCGGGGTGTCCCAGGCCATGCCCATCTCGACCATGTGCACGTCGACGCCCGCCTGGGCGAGGCGGAGCGCGGCCACCGACCCGCCGTAGCCGGTGCCGATCACCAGGACGGCGACGTGGGCGCCGTCGGCGATCGGGGCGGACGCGGCGGCCGGCCGCGCGTGGACGCCCAGGGCGGCCAGCCCCAGGGCGGAGCCGGTCCCGGCGATGAATCCGCGGCGGGAGACGCTGGCACGGGCAGGCGGATGTTCGTTCATCGGATACCTCCGAGGAGACCCCGCCTTCAGGCTGGGGAGGAATCGGACTCCTGCGAAGCAGGACAGGGGTAGCCGATTCGCCGCCAGGCGAACCGGCTGCGGTGCGCGTGAAAAGAGCGGTGCCCGTGGAACGAGGGCGGGCTGTGCGGATTATCGGCCGGGGGTGCGGCCGCTGGGCAGGGCGCACACGGTGTCGAGCCCGAGGACGTGGTTGAGGCGGCCGAACGCCAGCCAGGAGCCCAGGCACATGGTCAGCTCCACGATCTCCAGCTGGCTGTAGTGCGCGGTCATCCGCGTCCAGAACGCGTCGTCGAGGCCGTGGTGGTCGAGGGCGTAACGTTCGGCGTACTCGGCGGCCAGGCGGGTGCGCTCGTCGAAGGCGGCGGTGGTGCGCCACTCGCTGACCGCGTCGGCGAACGACTCCTCGACCTTCTCCCCGTCCCGTTCCGTCCGCCAGTCGAGGCAGAAGGCGCATCCGTTGAGCTGCGCGATCCGCAACCGCGCGGCCTCGAACTCGCGCAGTCCCAGGGTCGTGTGGGCGTAGACCGCCAGCGAGAACTTCGTGGCGGCCATCCCGATGCCGGGCACCATCTCGCCCCACACGTACTCGATGGCGTCCTTGCCCTCCGGAATGTCGATCTTCAAGGCCGTCTCCTTCCCAGCTTGCCGGCGGGGGCGGGCCGCAGCGGCACGTCGAGCGCGTCGTAGAGCCCGGGTTCCGCGGCCACGAGCCAGTCGATGGCGCCCACCAGCCGGCCTGCCGCGGTGGCGTTGCCGCCGGCGGAGCGGTTGCCGTCCTCGTCGGCGGCCTCGACCGTGACCTCGATGCGAGGCCGGCCCTCGATGATCACGCGGTGCGCCCCGACGCCGTCGGGCGCGACCGGCCAGTCCGGCGCGCAGGAGGGGTGGATGCGGGTGACGTGCTCGACGACGATGCGGGGCAGGCCGTCGACCACGCCCTGCACCTCGAAACGGACCGCTCCCTGGGTGCCCGCCTCGAAGTCGCCCATGGACCTGGTGGTCACCGTGCTGTCGAGGGGGCGGCGGTCCAGGGTCTCGCGGATCTCGTCGAGCTCGACGCCGAGTGCCCTGGCCATGAGCCGTACCTGTCCGCCCCACACCATGGACGGCACGGTGGGCGCGATCATCGGCGGCTCGTAGTCCAGGGGATGGCCCATGCCGACCAGGTGGCGGACGGCGTCGGGCTGGTCGTAGGTGGAGTAGTCGAAGATCTCCTGGCAGCGGATCGTGTCGACGGTGGTGGCGAGCCCGCTGAGGAGCAGTGGCAGCACGTCGTTGCCCCAGCCGGGGTCGACGCCGGAGACGAACAGCGAGCCTCCTCCGCCGGCGATGGCGGCCAGCACGGGCTCGCGCAGCTCCGGCGGGGCGTTGCGCTGGTCGTAGAGGGCGTACAGGGACGGGGTGACGACCACGGCGCCGGCCCGTACGGCCTTGACGATGTCGGCCAGGGCGTCGTCGGGCCGGAGGTCGCCGGAGGCCGCGTACACCACGGCCCTGGGGCGGGCCGCCAGCACGGCGTCGACGTCGCCGGTCGCCGTGACGCCCAGATCGTGGCCGAGTCCGGCGAGGTCGCCCGCGTCGCGGCCGATCTTGGCGGGGTCGTGGACGAGCACGGCCGCGAGCTTGAGCGTCGGGTGGGCCTCGACGGCCCGGATGGCGGCGCGGCCGATGTTGCCGGTGCCCCAGACGATCGTGGACGTCATGGGCGGAGCGTAGCAAGCGCTTGGTTAAGTGTATAGGGCTCACTTCGCCACGCGGCAGAGGTACTCCGCGTGGGTGGGGCTGACGGAGTCGTGGCTGACGATCGCGAAGCCGGCCCGCTCCAGCAGGCCCTCCATGATCCAGGTGTACGTGGAGAACTCCTCGCGTACGTGTGCCTCGAAGTCCGCCCTGGTGAACCCCTCGCCCTCGGCGCGCCCCGCACTCTCGATCCAGTGGCGCAGATGCGTGTCGGCGGCGTCTGGCGGGAAGCTGAAGATGACGTCCCGCAGGTAGAAGGTGCCGCCGGGCCGGAGCATCGCGGCCGCGTTGCGCAGGGCCTGCTGCTTCCAGAAGTCCGGCAGCTGGTGGAGCGCCGATCCGGTGGTGACCACGTCGGCGGGGGCGTCGTGCGGGTGCGCGTAGTCGAGGAAGCCCGCCTGGTGCCAGTGGGGCTCGACCTCGCACCGCTCGGCACGCGCCTGGGCGTACTTCAGCATCTCCTCGGAGACGTCGACGCCGTGCGCCTCCGCCCCGCGCCGGGCCGCCTGCACGACGAGCGAGCCGGTCCCGCACGCCAGATCGACCAGGCGGGTGCCCTCCGTGACGCCCAGCCGGTCGAGCAGGGCGTCGTCGGCGGCGGAGTCGGTGCCCTGGTTCCTGTCGTAGGCGGCGACGGCGGCCGGGCTGCCGAGATCGACGCCGACGGGTGCGTACTCGGGGAACCACCAGGCGGGGCGAGGGCGGCGAGTGTCATTTCGTGGCATGTCTCTTATGTAGACCGCGGGATGATCCGATGGCAACGGTGCTGACCGGTCAGGGCTTACCGGTCAGGGCTCACAGGTCGGGGCTCGGGGGCGGGGTCGTGTGGCGGGCGGGAAGCCGCCACCATTGTTCGCCGACGACGGGATGAACGGTATTCTTCAGGTCTTTTCTCCCGATTCGTGTGGCGACGGCTATCTTGTCTTCCGCGTCGTACACGGTGCGGATGGTGGAGATCGACATTCCCGCCGCCTCGGCGAGCGCCCGCAGGCGGTACGGTTCCGGCCGTACGAATTCGCGCGCATATGCCGTGATAAGTCGTATTTGTCGTTGTATCTCGCGCCTCTGTGCGGCGAGTTCCCCGAGCCGCGCCAGCACGGGATCCTCCGCCGGCGATGCTCCTGCCGCCATCATGAGCTCCCCGACCAGGGTGTTCCTCGCCTCGCTCGCGCTCCTCGCGCGTGCCGCGTAGTCGGCGGGCTTCTCGTCGTCGTCCTTGACCGGCTCGGGGATCAGCACCTTCGCGAGTTCCTCGGTGATTTCCTTCATGCGTGGCATCCTGTGGCAGGCCGTGCGGAAAATGCAAAAGTGTGCGGAACCTGCGGTGTCGCTTGAGTGCCTTGACGTGCTACGTCCCCACATCCGCGGAGAAGAATTCTCTACCTGCGGGCCGCGCGTATGCCAGTTTGAGGAGAAAAAGCGCCATTACTCAGGCGAATCTTGTGCCACTCTCGTGAACGAAAACGAGCGGCCCCTCTGATGTCCCAGAAAGGCCGCTCATCGCGGTGACGCTCCACATATGTCATGAAAGGAAACCGCTGTCGTGAGATTAACCAGACGGAGTCCTCAACGGGAAGAGCCCGCTCCGGCCCGCGAGCCGGAGCGCATCCCGCAGCGCTGGGTGCTGATCCTGATCACCGCCTTGCTGGGCGGGCTGACCGTCGGCGGCCTGTCCGGGTGGGCCGGGGCGGGAGTCGCCACGGCCCTCGGCCTCGTCGGGCTGCTCCACCGGATCATGAACTAGCCGCGTACGCCGCACAGCAGCCGGTTGTTGCCACGCTGCCAGAGCGTGCCGATCTCCGCGAAGCCCGCCTCTTCGAGGGCCTTGACGTGATCCGACAGGAGGCGGGACTCGGAGCCGCGGTGGTCGGCCCCGGCGGTGGTGCGGGCCGCGTTGAGCTCGGCGAGGGCGGGGTCGGCCTCGATCGCGTCCCACCAGGCCTGCCAGCCCTCCGGCCGGTTCTCGCCGAAGGTCCGTTCGGTCTCGCGCTCGTGCACGGCGTGCTCCAGGCGGGACAGCGCCGGCGTGGCGTCCTCGGTGTCCATGTGGTCGCCGTTGAGCAGCAGCCCGCCGGGACGCAGCACGGTCGCCAGCTCCGCGTAGACGTTCTTCAGCTCGGGGCTGGAGATCCAGTGCAGCGCCGTCGTGCTGACCGCGGCGTCGGCGGGCCCGTCAAGCTCGAGCGACTCCGTCCAGCCGGCTCTGCGCAAGTCCGCGGACACGAACCGCAACCCCGGGTACGCGGCCCGCCCCAGCCCGATCAGCAGCGGATCGGCGTCGACGCAGACGACCTGGGCCTCGGGCAGCCGCTCCAGCAGCCGCGCCGACAACGAGCCGGGACCGCAGCCGAGGTCGATGACCAACGGGTCGGGCCGCCCGAGGGCCTCCACAACGTCGATCAGCACCGTGAACCGCTCCTCCCGGTCGGGAAGGTAGCCCTCCTGCTGGCGGTCCCAGCGTGCCATCCACTCCATCGCGGCATCGTGGGTGAGCATGAACGTCTCCTTGTGACCGTCGTCTAGAATTTCAACGGTCACACGTTAACTCGCGAAGGTGTAACCGGTCAATTGGATTACAACAGTCACACGGATGGGGTGGTCCGGGTCACGGTGGCGCTCGTCAACGCCCTGACCTCCGGCGAGCGACGAGGCCGTCCCTGCCCCGCTCCAGCCGACCCCGAGGCCGCCGCGGTCGAGGCCCTCCGTACGGTCTATCCGGCGTACCGCGAGGTCACCGCCGGCGAGGGCGCCGCGCTGGCCGAGGTCGCGGTCCGCCTGCGCGAGGTCTTCGCCGCCGTCGCAGCGGACGACGTCGACACCGCGGCCGCGCGGGTCAACGCCCTGCTGGGGGAGACCGGCGCCCGGCCGGTGCTGGACAGGCACGACGGGGAGCCGTGGCACCTGCACTTCCACGGCCACCGTGACACCCTGGCGGACAGCTGGGCGGCGAGCTGCGCCACGGGACTGGCGATCGTGCTGGGCAGCGAGTTCGCCGACCGCCTCGGCGTCTGCACCGCGCCCCACTGCGACCGCGTCTATGTGGACGTGTCGCGCAACGGCACCCGCAGGTTCTGCTCCACGGCCTGCCAGAACCGCGTCAAGACGGCGGCCTTCAGGGCCAGGGGCAGATCCGGCTGAGGGGCGGCCCCCTGCTCCAGCTCCCCGGGGCGGCCGGGGAGCTGGAGCCCGTTCATCCGGAGGCCGGCCGTTCCGCCTCTTCGCGCGGCGCCGGATCGTACGCCGCGGGACCGTCGAGGACGCGCATGGCGGGCCTTCTCAATGATGGGACGCTCGGCCCGCCGCGATGGTTCACCTGTTATGTCTCACTCCTGAAACGTTCCCACGCCGACTGCCGGGTCATGCCGAGCGACGTGCCGATGCGCTCCCAGCTGACGTCCCTGGTGCGCAGGTGCGCCACCCAGTCGCGCAGGTTGTCGTCGACCTGTGCCTGCACGGCGGCGATCTTGGGGAGATGGTCGAGGATCTGGTCGTCGGTCATGGACTCCCACAGGGGCAGTCGCGGCTCGGGTGACGGCTCGCGGCGGTCCTGCTCGAGGATGTCGTTGCACAGGCCGATGCACTCGTCGCAGATGTGCACGCCAGGGCCGGCGATGACCTTGAGCACGTCCGTGCTCTTCTTGTGGCAGAACGAGCAGCGGATCTTCTCTTTCCAGTCAGGCATGGCCTGACAGTAGTCCGTCAGGTGACGCCTGACAAGCCTGACCGGCGATCCAGTTCTACCTGCGCCCGGATGATGGCCTGCCGCTCCTCGGTGATCTTGGTGCAGATCGCCACGTACGCGTCCAGCACCTTGGCGTACGACCGGCGCGCCTGGGCGAGCTGCTCGCGAAGGGCGCGAACGCGGTCGGCGTGGCCGTGCCGCTCCGCCTCGGCGAGCAGCGTGCGGGCCTCGTCCACGATTTCCGCCGCCCGCATCCTCGTGCGGCGGAGCAGGGCCGAGCATTCGTGCAGCTCTCCCAGCCGAGCCGAGGAGACGATGGTCTCTGCGGCGTGCACGGCCGAATCGTGGCTCGTGCGCCTGCGGAGATCTGATGCCATGTCACGCCACCTCCCGGTCAAGGATGCCTAACTGTAGACGCGCAACCGAGCCGAGAGGATCACTGGCGCCGCCGGGGGGGGGGTGCCTCAATGCTCCCCGCGGAGAGGTTTCTTCCTCCCGGAGGGAAAACCTCGTCCCTGAACACGATTCGGCGCGGGACGATTGAGGCATTCGGCGGCCTTTACCGGCACCAATTGGAGAAATGCCGCGAACCTCCGGTGTAAGCAAAAGACGGGGTTCAAGACTCCGATCGCCCCCGCGCGCATGGCCGTTCGTCACATACTGAAACCGAATGGCGGCGCAACGTGAGGTAGTGGTGATGTCGGATACGGAGAACGGCGGCGACCCGGTCGACGTCAGCGTCGTCATCCCGGTGCACAACTGCCGGGCCTACCTCGACCGGTGCCTCACCTCGGCGCTCGTCCAGCGGGTGAAGAAGGAGCTGATCGTCGTCGACGACGGCTCCACCGACGGCAGCGGCGAGCTCCTCGACCTCTACGCCGCCTACCACCCGTCCAAGGTCAAGGTGGTCCACATCGAGGGCAGCGGTGGGGCGGGCCGGCCGCGCAACGTCGGGCTCGAGCACGCCACCGGCCGGTACGTCTTCTTCTGCGACGCCGACGACCACCTCGGCCCCGAGGCGCTGGAACGCATGGTCGCCATGGCCGACAGGAACGACTCCGACATCGTGCTCGGCAAGATCGTGGGGCACGGCCGGAGGGCGCCCGTGTCGATGTTCCAGCAGAGCGCCGACCGGGTGGAGCTCGGCGACAGCTGCGTCTACAACAGCCTGTGCTGTTTCAAGCTCTTCAGAAGGGACCTGCTCGATCGCCACCGGATCAGGTTCGGGGAGGGCATGCGCGTCGGCGAGGACATCCTCTTCACCGTCCACGCCTACTGCCACGCCGAGGTGATCTCCGTGGTGGCCGACTACGAGTGCTACCACCTGATGGCCAGGCTCGACGGCACCAGCATCATGCAGCAGGCGGGCAGCAGGGATCCGCTCGCCTGGCTGGCCATGATCAGGGAGCCGATGCGGATCATGACCGAGCACGTCGAGCCGGGCCCGCTCCGCGACCACCTGCTCCGCAGGCACTTCAGGCTCGACGTGTTCACCCAGCTCGGAGCCGTGTTCCTGGAAAGTGACGGCGTGCGCCGCAAGGACATCGCGCGCGAGGTGGCGGCGCTCTGCGACGAGTGGTACACGCCGGGCGTGCACGAGCGGCTCAACAGCATCGACCGGCAGCGGGCGACCGCGCTCGACGACATCGACCGCCTCGTGCGCCTGGCCCGCATCGAGGGCGCCACCGTGCGGCGGCGGCTGACCGGGGTGTGCTGGGACGGCGACCATCTGGTGGTGACGGGCTCCGCCGGGCTGCACGGCATCGCCAGGGACCACGGTCTGGCCGTGGTGCTGCGCTCGCGGCACGACCCGGCCGCCGAGGTGGTCATCCCCGCCGAGCGCAAGGGCGGCGAGTTCACCGTGCGGGTGGACGTGTCCGCGCTCGCCTCCGGAATCTGGGACCTGCGGGTGGCGGTCGAGATCGAGGGCGCGCTGCGGTTCGGCCGGTTGGGCGCGGACCGCGAGACCGGCGTCAACCGGCCGATGCCCCGGATGATCGGCGGCGTCGTGGTCCTGCCCTACTTCACCAGGGACAACGGCAACCTCAGCATCGACGTCGGCGGCCACGTGGCCGCCGTGCCGGGCGGTGCGAGGCTCATCAGGACGCGGTGGGGTCTCGGGCAGCGGCTGCTGATCGACGGCGAGCTCAGCGTCGTCGACACCGCGCCCGCGGCCGCGGCGATCCGGCGGATCGTCTGGCGGGAGCGGCGCAGCGGGCGCGAGCGGGCCGAGCCGGTGACGGCGCTGCCCGGGGGCGGGTTCGCGGCCGGGCTGGCGGTGGGCCGGCTCCCTCCGGGCACCTGGGACGCGTACGTGGAGCTCGACCTGGGCGGGCCGGCCGCGCGGTTCAAGATCGAGGCGGGCGCGGGCACGGTCGTGGGACCGCGCAGGTGGTGGTGGGCGGCGCTGCTCAGGAGCGTGCGGCCGTACGCGACGCGGGGGCGGCTGAGCGCGGTGGTGCGGCGGCTGACGGCCCGGGCGGTCATCAGAAGAATCATTCGCTAATTGCCACCTATGTGCAGGTGCAATGCCATGTCCTAAAGTGGGGATGTTGGTCCCATCCCGTCCCGTTCCGGGAGGCAGAGCCGTGCACGTACCTGATGGCTTCTTCAACGCAGTGACTTCGATCTCGGCCGGAGTCGTGGCGGCCGCGGGGGTCGCGGTCTGCCTGCGGGGGGCACGGCGCGAGCTCGACGACAGGACCGCGCCCATGGCCGGGCTCGTCGCCGCGTTCGTCTTCGCCGTCCAGATGCTCAACTTCCCCGTCGCCGCGGGCACCAGCGGCCACCTGCTGGGCGGTGCGCTGGCGGCGATCCTCGTCGGGCCCTATACGGGCGTGTTGTGCATGGCCGTGGTCCTGCTCGTGCAGGGCGTGTTCTTCGCCGACGGAGGGCTGACGGCGCTCGGCGTCAACATCACGCTCATGGGCATCGTCACCGTGCTGGCCGGCTGGGGCGTCTTCAAGCTTGTCACGGGGCTGGCCAGGGGCCAGGTGGTGGTGGCCGCGTTCCTGGCCGCGCTGGTCTCCGTGCCGGTCTCCGCGCTGGCGTTCACGCTGCTGTTCTGGATCGGCGGGACCGCGCCGATCGACGTGGGCACGGTGGCCGCCGCGATGGGCGGCGTGCACCTGCTGATCGGCATCGGCGAGGGCCTGATCACCGCCGCGACCGTCGGCGCCGTGCTCGCCGTGCGGCCCGACCTCGTGTACGGCGCCGGCCGCCTGGCCAAGCCGCTGGTCCTGCGCGGAGCCGACGGCGGCACCACCGTGGGCGAGCCCGAGCCGGCCCCCGCGGCCCCTGGCGCGCTCAGGCCGTTCCTGCTGGGCGGCGCCGGCGTGACGCTCGTGCTGGCCGGGCTCGTGTCGTTCTTCGCCTCCTCCTCGCCCGACGGGCTGGAGGCGGTCGCCGAGGACAAGGGCTTCATCGACCAGGCGGCCGACCACCTGTTCGGCTCGTGGGCGCTGGCCGACTACGGTGAGGTGGGCGGCATCCCCGTCGGCGTCGCCGGCATCATCGGCGTCGGCCTGGTGCTGGTGCTCACCGGGGCGGTGGCCCACGCCGCGCGGAGCCGTAACCAGATCAGGGCGTGACACATGAGGGCCGGGCATCATCACCAGCTCTATCGGCCAGGTGGCTCGGTGGTGCACCGGCTGCCGCCGCAGTGCAAGCTGCTGGCGGTCCTCGCCTTCGCCCTCGTCGTGGTGGCCACGCCGCGCGAGCGGTTCTGGGCCTTCGCCGTCTACGCGGCGCTGCTCGGCGGTGTCGCGCTGGCCGCGCGGGTGCCGGTGGCGCACCTGGCGCGGCGGATGGTGATCGAGGTGCCCTTCGTGCTGTTCGCCCTCCTCATTCCGGTCATCGGGCTGGGCGAGCGGATCACCGTGCTGGGGCTCTCGCTGAGCGTGCCCGGGCTCTGGGCGGCCTGGAACATCCTGGCCAAGGCGACGCTCGGCGTGGCCGCCTCGGTCCTGCTGGCGACCACCACCGAGCCGCGGGAGGTGCTGATCGGGGCGCAGCGGCTCAGGTTGCCGAGCCTGCTGGTGCAGATCGCCATGTTCATGCTGAGATACCTCGACGTGATCATGGATGAGATGCGGCGGATGCGGGTGGCGCGGGAGTCTCGCGGGTTCGAGGCGCGTAATTTCCGGCAGATCCCGGTGGTCGCCCGATCTGCCGGGGCGCTGTTCATCCGGTCGTACGAACGGGGGGAGCGAGTGCATCTCGCGATGCTCAGCCGGGGATACTCGGGGCGGATGCCGATGATTCGTGATATTTCGGCATCTGTAGGCCAGTGGGGTACGGCGCTCGCCCTGCCCGCCGCGGCCCTCGCAGTGTTGGGACTGTCCTTGTGAACTCTCTGGAAGTCAGGCAGCTCGCCTATGCCTACCCCGACGGCACGCAGGCGTTGTTCGGCGTCGACCTGTCGATCGCCCGCGGCGAGCGGGTGGCCCTGCTCGGCCCGAACGGCGCCGGCAAGACCACGCTCGTCATGCACCTCAACGGCATTCTCACCGCCGGTCACGGCAGCGTCACCGTGGCGGGCACCCCCGTGCGCAAGGACACCCTCGCCGAGGTCAGGCAGCGCGTCGGCCTGGTCTTCCAGGACCCGGACGACCAGCTCTTCATGCCCACGGTCAGGGACGACGTGGCCTTCGGCCCGGCGAACGCGGGCCTGCGGGGCGAGGACCTCGACCGCGTGGTCGAGGACGCGCTCGCGCGGGTCGGCATGCTGGACGCCGCCGACCGGCCGCCGCACCACCTGTCGTTCGGGCAACGACGCAGGGTGGCGGTCGCGACGGTGCTCGCCATGGAGCCGGAGATCCTCGTGCTCGACGAGCCCTCGTCCAACCTCGACCCGGCCGCCCGCAGGGAGCTGGCGGAGATCCTGCGCTCCCTGGACGTGACGGTGCTCATGGTCACGCACGACCTGCCGTACGCGCTGGAGTTGTGCGAGCGCGCGCTCATTCTCTCCGACGGGGTGATCGCCGCCGACGGCCCCACGCGTGCGCTGCTCTCCGACGCCGAGCTGCTGGCCAGGCACCGCCTGGAGCTCCCGTACGGCTTCGCCGTCCCTGTCATGTGAGCTGGTTTGACGGGCGAAGCCCGCCTGCATCCGGCTCTTCGTAGTTTGTGCATGCCCGGTCTCCGGGGATGTCGAAGTACAGTGGCTCATCGAGGAGGGGCCAAATGAAGCTGCGGCTTGCACGACACGCCCTTGGTGACGCCGTGGTGGTGGCCGTTGAGGGTGAGCTCGACTTGTTCACCGCGCCGTTTCTGCGCGATGAGGTGCGTGACGCCATCAAACAGGACGGCGCCAGGCTCGTGCTCGACCTGCAGCAGCTGTCGTTCATGGATTCGAGCGGTCTGTCGGTGCTGATCGAGGCATGGCGGCTGGCGACGGGGGAGGGTGGTGGCGTGTCCCTCGCGGCGCCGCAGGCGCCGGTGGCGCGCATCCTCCGCACGACCGGCCTCGACCGGCGGATCAAGGTGTACGCCGACGTCGACACGGCTGTGGGAGCTATTTAGCGGCCCCGAGTAGAACTTCATTCGGTCGGCGCGTTAGGGTCCGGGATATGGACGTGAACGGATCTGCAGCAATCATCTCCGGCGGCGCCAGCGGCCTCGGCGAGGCCACCGCCCGCGAGCTGGCCCGGGCCGGCGCGACCGTGGTCGTCGCCGACCTCAACGAGGAGCGCGGCAAGGCCGTCGCCGACGAGATCGGCGGCGTCTTCGCCAGGACAGACGTGTCGGACGACGCCCAGGTGCAGGCGGCCGTGGACGCCGCCGTGGCGACCGGCAAGCCGCTGCGCGTCATCGTCAACAGCGCCGGCATCGGCTGGGCGGAGCGCACGGTCAACCGCGAAGGCAACCCGCACAACCCGGCCTCCTACCGCAAGGTCATCGAGGTCAACCTGATCGGCACGTTCAACCTCATGCGCATCGGCGCCGCCGCCGTCGCCAAGACCGAGCCGGCCGACGCCGACGGGCAGCGCGGCGTGGTGATCAACACGGCCTCCGTGGCGGCGCTTGAGGGACAGACCGGGCAGCTGGCGTACTCCGCCTCCAAGGGCGGCATCGTGGGCATGACGGTGCCCGCCGCGCGCGACCTGGCGGCGATCGGCGTACGCGTCAACACGATCTGCCCCGGCATCATCGACACGCCCATCTACGGCTTCAACGACAACGCCGAGGCGTTCAAGGCCAAGCTGGTGGCGCCGGTGGTGTTCCCCAAGCGCATGGGCCAGGCCGGCGAGTTCGCGCACCTCGTGCGGTCGCTGATCGAGAACGACTACATGAACGCCGAGGTCATCCGCTTCGACGGCGGCATCCGCTTCCAGCCCAAGTAACCCCGTCGGAAGGGTTGTCATGTCTGACGAAGTGCTCGTCGAGGAGTCCGGGAACGTCGCGATCCTCACGATCAACCGGCCGAAGGCGCGCAACGCCGTCAACGGGGCGGTGGCGCGGGGGGTCGCGGCGGCCCTGGACGAGCTGGACGCCCGTCCTGAAATTTCGGCGTACGTGCTGACCGGTGCCGGTGGCACCTTCTGCGCCGGGATGGACCTGAAGGGGTTCCTGTCCGGTGACTTCCCCGTGGTTGAGGGGCGCGGGTTCGGCGGACTGACCGAGTCGCCGCCGAAGAAGCCGCTGGTGGCCGCGGTCGAGGGCTACGCGCTCGCGGGCGGGTTCGAGATGGCGCTGGCGTGCGACGTCATCGTGGCGTCGTCGGCGGCCACGTTCGGGCTGCCCGAGCCCAAGCGCGGGCTGGTAGCCGGCGCGGGCGGCATCATGCGCCTGCCCCGCAGGATCCCCTACCACGTGGCCATGGAGATCGCCCTGACCGGCGACCACTACCCGGCATCCCGCCTGTACGAGCTCGGCCTGGTCAACCGCGTCACCGAGCCCGGCGCGGCGCTGGAGGGCGCGCTCGAGCTCGCCGGCAAGATCGCCGGCAACGCCCCGCTGGCACTCGCCGCGACCAAGCAGGTGATCATCGAGTCGCAGGACTGGTCGCGCGAGGAGATGTTCAAGAAGCAGGGCGCGATCATCAACCCGGTGTTCGGCTCGAAGGACGCCATGGAGGGCGCCGCCGCCTTCGCGGAGAAGCGCGCGCCCCGGTGGAAGGGCGAATAGCCGCGCCTCTCCCGCTCCCCCCGGGGGGCGGGAGGGGCCTCTTTAACGCGCGCGTAGCTCTTCCTGGTTACGGTAAAGGAAGAGGGCAACGACTCCGGGAGAGGCGCATGAGCGACTATTCGGGTTCACGGTTCGATTCGGCCAGACGCGGCGCCGGCGCTCTCCTGTCCGGGGCGCTGAGCATGCTGATCACCATGGTCGCCCTGCTCGCCGCGATGTGGATCCTCGAGGGCGTCGACGTCGTCCTCAACGGCTCGCTCGACCAGTACGGCATCGTCGGCTGGGACCCTGACGGCCTGGTCGGCATCCTGCTCGCGCCGTTCCTGCACGGCGGCTTCGGCCACCTCATGGCCAACTCGCTGCCCCTGCTGATCCTTGGCTTCCTGGCCGGGCTGCGCGACGTTCGCAAGTTCCTCTGGGCCAGCCTGCTGATCATCCTGATCGGCGGCCTGGGCACCTGGGTGACCAGCCCCGGCGTGGTCACGATCGGGGCCAGCGGCCTGGTGTTCGGCTATTTCGGATTCATCCTGGCCCGCGGCGTGTTCGACCGCAGGCTGCTCGACCTCGCCATCGCGATCGGCGTGGGCGTCGCCTACTGGGGCATCCTGGCCGGCCTGCTGCCCAACCAGCCGGGCATCTCCTGGCAGGGCCACCTGTTCGGGCTGATCGGCGGCGTGGTGGCCGCCTGGGTGCTGCGCCGCAAGCGCGAGATCGCCGCGAGCCCTTACTGACGCGACCGCCCTCCTGCCGGACGAGCAGGCAGGAGGGCGGGAGCGGCGCCGGCTAGAGGCGCTCGACGACGTGGTCGACGCAGACCGTCAGCGCCTCGATGTCGGCCGGGTCGATGGCCGGGAACATCGCGATGCGCAGCTGGTTGCGGCCGAGCTTGCGGTAGGGCTCGGTGTCGACGATGCCGTTGGCGCGCAGCACCTTGGCCACGGCGGCGGCGTCGACGTCGTCGGAGAAGTCGATCGTGCCGACCACCTGCGAGCGGAACTCGGGGGCGGCGAACGGCGTGGCGTAGGACGACTTCTCCGCCCACGTGTAGAGACGCGAGCTGGAGTCGGCCGTGCGGGCGGTGGTCCAGGCCAGTCCGCCGTTGCCGTTCATCCAGTCGAGCTGCTCGGCCAGCAGGAACAGCGTGGCCACGGCCGGGGTGTTGTAGGTCTGGTCCTTCGCGGAGTTGTCGATCGCGACCGGCAGGCTGAAGAACTCCGGCACGTAGCGGCCGGAGGCGGCGATCTCCTCGACCCTGGCCAGGGCGCGCGGCGACATGATCGCGATCCACAGGCCGCCGTCGGAGGCGAAGCTCTTCTGCGGCGCGAAGTAGTAGACGTCGGTCTCGGCGAGGTCGACGGGCAGGCCGCCGGCACCCGAGGTGGCGTCGACCAGCACCAGTGCGTCGCCGGAGCCCACGCGCTCGATCGGCATCGCGACGCCGGTCGAGGTCTCGTTGTGGGTGAGCGCGTAGGCGTCGACGCCGTCCTCGGCGACCGCGGCGGGGTGGGCGCCGACCTCGGAGGTGATGACGCTCGGCTCGCCCAGCCAGGGCGCCTTCTTCGTGACGGCGGCGAACTTGGAGGAGAACTCGCCGAACGACAGGTGTTGTGACCGGTCGCGGATCAGCCCGAAGGCGGCGATGTCCCAGAACGCGGTGGTGCCGCCGTTGCCGAGCACGACCTGGTAGCCCTCGGGCAGCGAGAACAGGTCGGCGAGCCCGGAGCGCACGCGGCCGACGAGGCCCTTGACCGGCTTCTGGCGGTGGGAGGTGCCCATGAGGCTCGCGCCGGAGGCCGCGAGCGCGGCCAGCTGCTCGGTGCGAACCTTCGAGGGCCCGCAGCCGAAGCGGCCGTCGGCGGGCTTGATGTCAGCGGGAATCACGATGTCAGCCACGTACTGGAGCCTACCGAGCGCCGGAGAATGCCCTGGACCGGGGCCCGGCATCTGAGACATGATGAACCACCTTCATTGATCGTTCGTTGGCTGAGCACGACGGCGGCACCGGCTGGAGGAGCGCCCAGATGGCCGATCTGCGCAGTGTCATCGAGAGGTTGATCCGCCGGCGTGCGCTCCTGCGCGCCGATCCGCCCCTGCCGACCGTGCTGGTGGTCGGCGCGCAGGCGCTCGCGGCGGTCGACCGGCTCGCCAAGCCGTTCGAGACCGCCGTCCCCTACGCCCGCGTCGCGGACGGCGCGCACGAGTCGGTGCTCGACCTGGTGAGCTCGCTGGCGGGCGACGAGGACCACACCGGCAAGGCCCGGACCGACCGTGGCCGCCTGGGCAAGCCGGTGGGCGGGTCGCTGCTGCCGCCGCCGCGCTTCCCGCTCGCGCAGTTCGTGTTGTGGGCGCGGGACAGGCCGGACGGCCGCGTCCCCGACCCGCAGTCGCACAGCGACTACCAGGCCTACAAGAAGCGGCTGAAGGACTGGCGGCGCGGCATGGCCGGTGGTGGCGGCGACGACGTCAAGACGTCGGCCGACTTCCTGGCGCGCGCCGCCACGACCTGGGTGCCGGTGGGCACCCTGGCCGTCTGGTGGGCCGGTGGCGCCGCCGACCTGGTCGGGGTCATCCCCTGGCTGCTCGGCCTCCTGGTGGCCCTGGGCGGCACCGCGGCACAGGGCATGTTGTCGATCAGAGGCTCGCTCTTCACCGGGTGGTTCAGCAGCGAGCCGAGCCTGAAGAGGCGGCGGTTCGAGCGGCTGCCCCAATACGCGCTGCGCCTGGCGGCCGCGCCGGACGACGACATAGAGGAGCTGCTGGTCCACGCCCTGATGCAGGACCTGCACGAGGCGTACAAGAAGTGGATCATTCCGTGGCCGAGCTGGGGGAGAGGCCAGTACTGCCTCCTGGTCCTCCAGATCACCGATCCCGGGGGCACCAACGCGCGGTTCCTGCGGCTGATGGAGGAGATCACCAAGAAGACCGGCCTGTTCGTGCCGATGCTCGTGCTGGCGGCCGTGCCCGGCGGCGTGCCCCCGGCGCAGGCGGCGCCGAAGCCGCTGCGCGACCTGGAGAAGGCGGTCGCGCAGTGGCGTAACGCGGCCAGGCTGGGCGTTCCCGAGCTGCGGCTGACCGTCGAGGCGACGGCCGTGCCCGCGGAGCCGCAGGACGATCCGTCGCCGCCGCGCCGCAGGCGGGCCATGGCCTACTGGACGGCGATGGCGCTGCTGGTGGTCGTTCCGCTCTCACTCGTTTACGCGATCCAGCGCGACAGGGCCGGGCACTGCGGCGGCCTGCCGTGGGTCGAGCGGATCGAGGAGGAATGCGTCGGCATCGTCAACGCGACGAGGGACACGCCCGAGACCCTGTTCGACGGCGACGTGAAAACGCTGATCAAGAAGATCGACGAGAACAACCGCTACGCGATCGACTCCGGCCGGTACATCAGCGTGGTCCTGTTCGGAGAGTTCTCGATCAAGAAGACGGCGCAGGACGACACTCGGCTCGCCGCCGCGGTCTCCGAGCTCGCCGCGGTCGAGGAATACCAGCGTACGGTCACCAGCACCCCCCGGTTACGCGTGCTGATCGCGAACGCGGGCGACAACTTCGACCACGGGCGCAGGACGGCCCAGCTCATCATCGACATGGCCGCGCGGGACCGGCACGTGATGGGGGTGGTCGGCCTGCCGCGCAGCGTGGCCGGCATCAGCGAGGCGATCAGGGAGCTGCACCTGGCGAAGATCCCGATGGTGTCGAGCACGGCGACGGCGGACCGGTTCGGCTACATCGGCAACCCCGGGCTGCCCGACCAGCCGGGCGAGCCCTCCCCCTACTACTTCCAGGTGGGGCCGACCAACGTCCGCCAGGCGGCGTTCGGCGCCCGGTTCGCCCGGCGGACCCTCCTGAAGGGCGTGGCCGAACCGGCCGCGGTCATCGTCGAGGACCGCTCGCAGGGCGACGTGTACACCCTGAACCTGGCGGACGACTTCGAGAAGGCCCTGACGGACGAGGGCGCCGACGTGGAGCGGATCTCGTACACGGTCCAGCAGGGCGGCATCTCCTCGGCGGCGGGGAAGGCGTGCGCGCTCGACCCCGACGTCCTCGTCTACGCCGGGCGGGCGTCCGAGTTCCGCGCCTTCCTGACGGCCGTCGAGGGCAACGCCTGCGGGGAGGTGAAGGTGATCGCGGGCGACGACGTCGTCAAGGTGGTGTCCGACCACGGCGACGAGATCGCGAACACGAAGCAGGCCGAGGTCTACTACCTGGCGCTGGCGCACAGGGCGTTGTGGCCGCGCTCGTCGGCCACCGCGTTCGTCAGCAAGCTGCAGGACAAGGGGCACCCGACGGCCTCCGACGACAACCTCATCCTCACGTACGACGCCGCCGACGTGGTCTACCGCGCCGCCAACGCCGCCTACCAGGCGGCCGGCATGGCCGGAGGGGAGGGGGATCTGGCGCTGCCGAGCCGGGGCGACATCCTCTACCGGCTGGCCAGGACGTCGGGCAACGCCTCATGGGCCGGATCGGGCGGGGTGGTGGGATTCGACCTCACGGAGCGGCACACGCCCATCGACAAGGCCATCGCGATCATGAAGGTGGAGAAGTCGGAATGGGGCTACAGCCGCCCCGTGAAGCGCTGCGGCCGGCTGGACACGAACGAACCGCCCACGAAGGACCCCCTGTGCGTGGACCTGCCGGACAAGTGACCTGGCGTACGGCTGCCGCAGTCCGCGCGGCAGCCGTACGGACCGTGGTCAGTAGTTGCCGACCACCTCGTCGGCGCCCGGCACGTCGCTGAGTGGGCGCGACGAGGGCCCCGTGTAGGTTGCGCTCGGGCGGACGAGCCTGCCCGTCTTCTTCTGCTCCAGGATGTGCGCGGCCCAGCCGGCCGTGCGGGCGCAGGTGAACATCGAGGTGAACATGTGGGAGGGCACCTCGGCGAAGTCCAGCACCACGGCCGCCCAATACTCCACGTTGGTGGCGAGCACCCGGTCGGGCTTGCGTGCGTGCAGCTCGTCGAGCGCGGCCTGCTCCAGCGCCACGGCGACCTCGTAGCGGGGGGCGTCCAGCTCCTGGGCGGTGCGGCGCAGCACGCGGGCGCGCGGGTCCTCGGCGCGGTAGACGCGGTGGCCGAAGCCCATGAGCCGGTTGCCCTTGTCGAGCTCGCTCTGGACGTACTTCTTGGCGTCGCCGAGCTGCTCGACGCCCTCGATCATGTGCAGCACGCGGGCCGGGGCGCCGCCGTGCAGCGGGCCCGACATGGCGCCGACCGCGCCGGAGAGCGCGGCGGCTACGTCGGCGCCGGTGGAGGCGATGACGCGGGCGGTGAACGTGGAAGCGTTCATGCCGTGCTCGGCCGCCGAGGTCCAGTAAGCGTCGATGGCCTTGACGTGCTTGGGGTCAGGCTCACCGCGCCAGCGGATCATGAAACGCTCGACGATGGTCTTGGCCTCGTCCACCCGGCTCTGCGGCACCATCGGCAGGCCCAGGCCGCGCGCGGACTGCGCGACGAAGGAGAGCGCCATCACGGAGGCGCGGGCGAGCTGGTCGCGTGCCTCCTGGTCGCTGACGTCGAGCAGAGGCTTGAAGCCATACGCGGGAGCCAGCATGGCCAGCGCGCTCTGCACGTCGACGCGGATGTCACCCGAGTGGACGGGAATGGGATAGGGCTCCGCCGGCGGCAGGCCCGGCTGGAACTGGTTGTCGACCAGCAGGCCCCAAACGTGTCCGAACGGGACACGGCCCACCAGGTCCTCGATGTCGACGCCCCGGTAACGAAGGGCGCCCCCTTCTTTGTCCGGTTCCGCGATCTCGGTCTCGAAAGCCACGACGCCTTCGAGGCCGGGTTTGAAGTCGGACATGCTTGGCCGCCTCCCTTTCTTGCCATGTCACGGCAATGCTCTGCTTACGGTCGTGGCCGCTTCGGGGCTCGTCGGCTTCGTGGCCTCGCTCTCCCGCCCCGAGCTCCACCGCTCTGTTGATGTCGAGATACCGGCGGGTCAATTTAACCCCCTCCCAGCTCACGGTCGGTCTCGGGACCCGCCGTAAGGCCAAAGCCGCTGGTGGGAGGGTCGGGTGGGATCCTCAGGAGGAGCGCGCAAGAATATCGTCCTGTGGATGCCACCCCGCGCCCGCCCGTGCTGGCTGGGCTACGCCGCACGTACGAAGGCGAGCCGCTGCTCGAGTCCGATGTCGCGCCCGACCCGACCGCGCAGTTCACGGTCTGGTTCCAGGACGCGCTCGGCGCCGGGCTGCCCGAGCCCAACGCGATGGTCCTGGCAACCGCCTCCGCGGGCGGCCGGCCGAGCGCCAGGACGGTCCTGCTGAAGGGCTACGACGAACGCGGATTCGTCTTCTACACCAACTACGAGTCCCGCAAGGGCCGCGACCTGGACGAGAACGCCCGCGCGTCCCTGCTGTTCCCCTGGCATCCCATACGCCGCCAGGTGCGGGTCGAGGGCACCGTGACCCGCATCCCGCACGAGGAGTCGGCCGCATATTTCCGGTCCCGCCCGTACGGCTCGCGCATCGGCGCCTGGGCCTCGCGGCAGTCCGCGGTCGTGCGCTCCAGGGAGGAGCTGGACGCCCGCTACGAGGAGCTGGCGGCACGCTGGCCGGAGGATCCGCCGGTGCCCGACTTCTGGGGAGGTTTCCGGGTGGTCCCGGTGGAGGTGGAGTTCTGGCAGGGGCAGCTCGACCGGATGCACGACCGGCTCCGCTACCGTCGCACGCCACCCGGATGGGTTCTGGAGAGACTGGCCCCTTAAAGTGCCCTAAGTGGCATTCGGGGAGCTGGTCAAACGTCATGTGGTGGACACCCGGCCGCTGGGCGTGCCGGCCTACCGGCGGATCTGGTTCGGCCAGGCCGTCTCGCACGTCGGCGTCGGCGCCACCGTCGTGGCCGTCGGCCAGCAGGTGTGGGAGCTGACCCACTCCTCGTTTTACGTGGGGCTGCTCGGCATGGCCAACCTCGTGCCGCTGATCGTCTTCGGCCTGTGGGGCGGGGCGGTGGCCGACGCCGTCGACCGGCGCAGGCTGCTCATCGTCGGCTCGGTCATCGCCTGGGCGGCGACCCTGCTCATCCTCGTGCAGGCGCTGCTCGACCTGCGCGACATCTGGCTCATCTTCGCCGCCGTCGCGCTCAACGCCACCGGGTTCGCGATCACCGGACCGACCAGGGGCGCGATCATCCCCCGGATCCTCGACCGCGAGCTGGTGCCGGCCGCCAACGCGCTCAACTCGCTGGTGTTCAGCATCGGCGCCGTGGTGGGCCCGATGGTCGGCGCGGTGGTGCTGGCGTCGGGAGGTTACGCCGCGGCGTACGCGGTCGACGCCCTGCTGTTCTCGGGGAGCCTCTACGCGGCCCTCAGGCTGCCCTCACTGCCTCCGCTGGGCGAAGTGACCCGTCCGGGTGCCAGGGCCGTCCTGGAGGGCCTCAGCTTCATCGCCAGGAGCCCGGTGCTGCTGATGTCGTTCGTCGTCGACATCATCGCGATGGTGTTCGCCATGCCGCGGGCCCTCTTCCCCGAGTTGACCGCCGACCGGTTCGGCGGCTCCATGATCGCGCTGGGCTGGATGACCTCGGCCATGGCCATCGGGTCCGTCGCGGGCGCGCTGTTCTCCGGCTGGGTGGGCCGGGTCTCGCGGCAGGGGGTGGCCCTCGTCGTCGTCATCGCCGTGTGGGGGCTGGCCGTCGCGGCCGCAGGGCTCGTGCACGAGCTCTGGCTCGTGGTCACGTTCATGGCCGTCGGAGGGGTGGCCGACGTGATCTCGTCGGTGTGGCGGCAGTCCATCCTGCAGCTGTACGCGCCCGACGAGATGCGGGGGCGGCTGCAGGGCGCGTTCATGGTGGTGGTGGCCGGCGGGCCGCGTTTGGGCGACCTGCGGGCAGGGGCCACCGCGACGGCGTTCGGGCTGAGCGGCGCCTGGGTGGGCGGCGGCATCGCCTGCATGGTGACCGTGCTGGTCGTCGGGCTGTCGGTGGCGGGTTTCAGGAACTTCCGCGCCCAGCAGACCGCCCAGCAGACCGGCCAGGACACCGGCAAGGCGGCGCCGGGCACCGACCAGACGGCGCCGGAAACCGGCTAGGCGGATCACGGGGACCGGTCAGGTGGCCAGGACCCGGGTCAGGCGAACCGGGGGCCGCCAGGCGGCTCAGGACGCGGGTCAGGCGGCGGCGGCCGCGGCCCGCAGGTCCGCCAGGAATCCCTCGTACGCGTCGTCCCTGTCGGGCGCGCGCAGCACCGCCGACGGATGGACGGTGGCCACCGCGAGCGCGTCGCCGAGCGGCACCGGCTCGCCCCGGTGCCTGGTCACCCGGAACTCCCGCCCCAGCAGCGCCCTGGCCGCCGTCGCGCCGAGCACCACGACGACCCTGGGGCGTACCACGGCCAGCTCGGCGTCGAGCCACGGCCGGCACGCGTCGATCTCGGCGGCCGTCGGCTTCTGGTGGATCCGCCGCTTGCCCCTCGGGGTGAAGGAGAAGTGTTTGACGGCGTTGGTGAGGTAGACGGATTCCCGCTCGATCCCGGCTTCCTGCAGCCCTCTGTCCAGGACGCGGCCCGCCGGGCCAACGAACGGGTGCCCCTGCCGGTCCTCCTGGTCGCCCGGCTGCTCGCCGACCAGCATGAACGCCGCCCGCCTCGGCCCTTCGCCGAACACGGTCTGGGTGGCGGCTCGGTGGAGGTCGCAGCCCTCGCAGCGGGCAGCGGCCCCGCGCAGGGCGTCGAGGTCGAGGTGCTCGGGAAGGAACCGGGCCGCTCCGGTGTTGCCGTCCATAACCATCGTCGGTCGTTCTCCCAATAGGCTTCTCGTGACTCCTGTGCCCGCTGCGGACGGGCCCAGTCCCCGCCACGACCGGCGTAGCATTCAGTTGGGAGGACTGCCTTGACCGCACACGGCCTTATCGACACCACGGAGATGTATCTCCGCACGATTTACGAGCTCGAGGAGGAGGGCATCGTCCCGCTCCGTGCCCGCATCGCGGAGCGCCTCCAGCAGAGCGGCCCCACCGTGAGCCAGACCGTCGCGCGCATGGAGCGTGACGGCCTCGTTCGCGTCGAGGGCGACCGGCACCTGTCCATGACCGAGCTGGGGCGCACGCTGGCCACCCGGGTGATGCGCAAGCACCGCCTCGCCGAGTGCCTGCTCACCCAGGTGATCGGGCTCCCGTGGGAAGAGGTGCACATCGAGGCGTGCCGCTGGGAGCACGTCATGTCGGAGTCGGTGGAGTCGCGCCTGGTGACGCTGCTCGACAACCCCACGGTCTGCCCGCACGGCAACCCCATCCCCGGGCTCGGCGAGCTGGGCGCCAGGGAGGCGGCCGAGTCCGGCGACAGCGCGCTCACCACGATGTGCGATGTCGCGGGGGCCAGGGAGACGCCCGTCGTCATCCGCCGAATTAGCGAACAAGTGCAAAGCGATCCCGCTGTGATGCTTAAACTCAAGCAAGTTGGGATACAACCCGGACGCGAGGTGACGCTCGCGGCGAGCGACGATGGTGTGCGGGTGACAGGTGACGGTGACAGTGACGACACTCCCGCGGAGCTTCCGCGTGATGTCGCCGCGCACGTTTTTGTCTCCAAGCGCTGACGCGCGCGCGGCTGCTTGGTTGAATCCCATCTGGGAGGCCCTCCACTCTCCCCTGGCCAAGACTGTTGCAGGAGCGCCCGTGGTCCGCTTTGCAGACACGCCACCCCGAGAGGTGGTCGCCGGATGAAGCGATGGGGGGATCTGTCACAGGAAGCGGCTGATCACCTTGGCGCCGGGTCCGTGCTCGACCACGCCGAGATGGCGGTGGTCGTCACCGACCGTTTCAGCAACCTGCTCTACTGGAACCCGTTCGCCGAGAAGCTCTTCGGCCACACGGTCGCGACGTCGGCGCGCGACACCTCGGTCCTGTCGCTCGGGATCATGGAGAAGGACCACCCGCTCGCCATCGAGCTGGCCAAGCACGTGCTCAAGGGCGGCGTGTGGGAGGGCACGTTCGACGTCAGGCGCGGCGACGGCGCCATCGTCTACGTCCGCGCCCAGGCCGTGCCGCTGCGCCACGAGTCGGGCTCGGTGTCGGGCATCGTCATCCTCGCCCGCGAGGCGCTGCGCAGCAACGAGCGCGAGAAGGACCGGTTCGGGCTGCTGGAGCGCATCGGCGAGCGGCTGGCCGGCTCCCTCTACGTCGAAGAGACGCTCAAGCGCGTGGCCGAGATGCTGGTCCCGCAGTTCGCCGACCACTGCTTCATCGAGTTGACGGAGGGCGACCGGCTCGTCCGCCGGGTCTCGCAGCACGTGCAGGGGTGGGCGCCTCCGTTGGGCACATGGAAGCCGGTGGGCGCGGAGATCCGCTACCCCTCCGGCCACTACGCCGACACCGCGCTGCGCCGCCAGGAGACCATCCTGGTCGAGGACTTCTCCAACAGCAGTTTCCCCGCCCCCACCGAGAGCAGCGCGCGGTTGTGCGGCGAGATCGGCATGACCTCGGCCATCGTCGCCCCCCTGACGGTGCGCGGCGAGACGCTGGGGCTGATGTACCTCGGCCTGTCCAACCTGACCGACCGGCGCAGCCCTCACTACGACGCCTTCGACCGTGACTTCGTGGGCGCCATCGCCACCAGGGTCGCGCTCGCGATCGACAACGCGCTGCTGTTCGAGGAGGAGCGTCACACCGCGGAGTCGTTCCAGAAACACCTGCTGCCCAGGGCGCTGCCGCAGCTCGACGGCCTGCAGATCGCGGTGCGCTACTACCCTGCCGCCCCGCTGGCCTCCCACGGGCAGGGCATCCAGACCCAGGTGGGCGGCGACTGGTACGACGTGATCCCGCTGTCGGCCGGCCGCGTCGGCATCGTGATCGGCGACGTCGAGGGCAGGGGAGCCAAGGCGGCGGCCGTCATGGGGCAGCTCAGGGCCGCCCTGCGGGCGTTCGCGCAGGACGACAAGTCGCCCGCCGACATCCTCGCCAGGCTCGACGAGTGGACGCGCATCATCGCCACGCCGGAGCAGGACGACAGCGGCGCCGACATCAGCATCCCGCCCATCGTGACCTGCCAGTACCTCGTCTACGACGCCTGGTCGCGCCAGCTGTCCTTCGCCAACGCCGGCCACGCGCCGCCGCTGCTGCTCGTCGACGGCCAGTGCGTGGAGCTCGACATCGAGGAGGTCGGCCAGCCGCTCGGGGTGCGCGCCAAGGGCCTGCACGCCGACCTGGTCTACAAGGAGGAGACCCGCACGCTCCCGCCGGGCGCGGCGCTGCTCCTCTACACCGACGGCCTCGTCGACCGCCGCCCCGGCCGCGACGGGCATCCGCCGAGCGAGGAGGAAACGCTCGGGGTGCTCTGCGAGGCGCTGACCAAGGTGTCCGGAGCCGAGGCCGAGCGCATCGCCGACGTCGCCACGGTCGCGGTGCCGGGCGAGATCGACGACGACATGGCGATCCTCGTGGTCCGCTCCAGCGACGTCGATCTCGACGTCGAGGAGCGCACGTTCCCCGCCCAGCCCATCATGGTGGGCGATGCGCGGCGCATGGCGTCGGAGGCGTTCGCGGGCTGGAACGTCCCCGAAGAACGCGCTGAGCTGGCCTGCCTGCTCGTCTCCGAGGTGGTGACCAACGTCGTGCTGCACGCCGCCACCTCCAGCGTGCCGCGCAGGGAGCTGGTCGTGGAGGGCCCGCCGCTGCCGTTCGAGGAGTCGTGGGACGTGCCGGGCCTCGATGACGAGGTGGTCGGCGACAAGGAGTTCACGCTGCGGCTGCGCAGGGGCGAGGAGTCGGTCTGGGTCGAGGTGTTCGACCAGGACCTCCGCCTGCCCCGCATCCGCAGCGCGGGCGAGAACGACGAGGGCGGGCGCGGCCTTTACCTGGTCGATCAGCTGGCCAGACGCTGGGGGTCGCGACCTACCAGGGAAGGCAAAGCCGTCTGGTTCGAGATTCCCACGCGCAGCAGGTGAGTGATTCACTGGGTGAATGGAGCTGGCCTTCGAACGCCGGGGCGCCGGCGCGCCGCTGATCCTCATCCACGGCATCGGTCACCACTGGCAGGCGTGGACACCGGTGATCGACAGGCTGGCCGCCGCCCGCACGGTGATCGCGCTCGACCTGCCCGGCTTCGGCGCCTCGCCGGGACTGCCCGAGGGCATCCCCTACACCGCCGAGTCGCTGGCCGACGCGGTCGAGTCGTTCTGTTCGCTGCTCGGCGTGCGCGAGCCGCACGTGGCGGGCAACTCGCTCGGCGGCTACATCGCGCTCGAGCTGGCCTCGCGCGGCGTCGTACGCACGGCCACCGCGTTGTCGCCGGCGGGTTTCTGGTCGCGTTCCGAGCTGGTCTACTGCCAGTCGGTGCTGCGTGCCCTGCGGGCCTCGGCCAGGGCGATGCCGCAGGGGCAGGTCGTCAGGGCGGCGGAGAACCCGGTGTTGCGGGCCGTGTCGGCCGGGGTGCTGGTCGCCCACCCGTCCCGGCTGTCGCCGACGGCGCTGATCGCGGCCACGCAGGCGCTGGGCAGGGCCGGCGGCTTCGACGAGACGCTCGCGTCGTTCTCCGGGCTGATGCCGCCCGCGCCGCCGAAGTCGCCCATTTCGATCGCGTGGGGCGAGCACGACCGGCTCCTGCTGCGCCGCCAGGCGGTGCGGGCGGCCCGCTGGTCGGGGCAGCGGGTCAAGCTGCTGAAGGGGTGCGGCCACGTGCCGATGAGCGACGACCCCGACCTCGTGGCCCGCGTCATCCTGGAGGCGTAGCGAACTACACCTTGGTCTGGCCCCAGACGAGCAGCATGGCGACGATGAAGACGATCATGACACCGGCGTAGCCGACCGGCCCCATGCGGAACGCCCGGCGCACGCGGTTGAGGCCCCACGCGGCCAGCAGTGCCAGGAAAACCAGGAGGATCAGGCCGCCGTCCATGCCGTCCAGTATGCGGCGTGGGCGGGCTTCCCGCGCGGTGACAGGTCAGAATCCGAAGGACCTGCCGATGATCTCCTTCATGATCTCGGTGGTGCCGCCGTAGATGGTCTGGACCCGGCTGTCCATCCAGGCCTTGGCGACGGGATATTCCGTCATGTATCCGTACCCGCCGTGAAGCTGGAGGCACCGGTCGATGACCTTGGTCTGCACTTCGGTGGTCCACCACTTGGCCTTGGCCGCGTCGACCGCGGTGAGCTGCCCGGCGTTGAGCGCGCGGATGCACCGGTCGACGTAGTGGCGGGCGATCTCCGTCTCGGTGGCCAGCTCCGCGAGGACGAACCTGGTGTTCTGGAACGACCCGATGTTCCGCCCGAACGCCTGCCGGGTCCTGCAGTATTCGATGGTCTGCTCCAGCACGCCCTCCGCCGAGGCCACCGCCGCCACGGCGATCGACAGGCGCTCCTGCGGCAGGTTGTCCATGAGCTGGACGAAGCCCTCGCCGTCGTTCGGCCCGAGGCGGTTGGCGACGGGCACGCGTACGTTGTCGAAGAAGAGCTCGGCCGTGTCCTGGGCCTTCATACCGATCTTGTCCAGGTTGCGTCCGCGCTCGAACCCCTCCATCCCCCGCTCCACGACGACCAGGGTGGTGCCCCGGGCTCCGGCCTCGGGGTCGGTCTTGGCCACCACGACCACCAGGTCGGCGTTGATGCCGTTGGTGATGAACGTCTTCTGGCCGTTGACGACGTAGTGGTCGCCCTCGCGGATGGCCGTGGTCCTGATGCCCTGCAGGTCGCTGCCCGCGCCCGGCTCGCTCATCGCGATGGCGGTGATCAGCTCGCCGCTCACGAAGCCGGGCAGCCACCGCCGCCGCTGCTCGTCGTCGGTCAGATCCACCAGGTACGGCGCCACGACGTCGTTGTGCAGCGAGAAGCCGAGCCCGGTGGCGTTGTTCCGCATGAGCTCCTCGACGATCACCGCGTTGTAGCGGAAGTCCCGGATCCCGGAGCCGCCGTGCTCCTCGGGCACCGAGAAGCCGAACATGCCGAGCTCGCCGGCCTTCTTCCAGACCTCGCGGGGGACCACGCCGTCCTTCTCCCATCGAGCGTGGTGCGGCACGACCTCGCGGGACATGAACGCGCGCACGGTCTCGCGGAAGAGGAGGTGCTCCTCGTCGAAGAGGTCTCGCTGCATCTGTCGCCTCCGGAATAGGGTTCTGTTACTGCGAGGTATACCCCTTTTGTCAGTACGGCGGGAGCCGTGGACACGGGTTCATTACAAGTGGTCGGAGATGGGGGGTTCGGTATGTAGAGCGGGTGTTTTCGACTCTAAGATCTACCGTCGGCGTATTTGTGGCTGATCGGAGTCTCCCGTGAGTCGATGGCGCAAGGCGTTGATCGCCGCATCGGTCGGCGCGGCCGCTTCCACCGCGTTCGTCGTGACCTCCTCCATCCCCGGCCAGGCAGAGACTTCGCTGGTGGCCACCTACCGGTGCGAGGGCGGGATCGCCGGCGCCGGAGTCGACATCGAGGCCACGATCACGCCGCAGATCGAGACCGGCGGGCTGATGAACGTCCGCTGGGGCATCTCGTACAAGGGCAATCCGAGGTTCGGCTCGCCAGGGTTCTTCCCCGCGGGCTCCTCCCTCGACCTCGAAGGCGTCGTGGACATCAGCGGCGCCTGGGTCGGCCAGTTACGGCCGAGGGGCGGCCAGGAGCAGGGCGAGCTGGTGCCGGGCGAGTTCCTCGAACTGCCCGAAGGGCTGTCCGACCAGGGATCCATCGGGCGTTCCGGAACGGTCCGCTTCAAGCCCGGCGCCCTGACGGTCAGGTTCACGCCCGCCGAGGGCGAGGTGATGGTCAACAACAACGCGCCGGACATCACGTACGAGGGTGGCTGGAGGCGGATCACCACCGCGGAGGAGTTCGACGACCACCTCTACGACCTGCACAGGACCAGAACGCAAGAGGCCAAAGCCAAGCTCGACTTCACCGGCACGAAGGTTGCCTACATCGCCAGGCGCGAGCGCGACCTAGGCAAGATCAGGGTGATTCTCGACGGCAACGTCGTCACCGACCCGCTGGTCGAGCCGGGCAAGGACCGCAGCGGGACGCCGATGACGGGCACCGCGTCGAAGGAGGTCCTTTGGGAGTCGCCGCAGCTCGCCTATGGACCGCATACCCTGGAGATCGTCAACACCGAGGCGAAGGTCGCCTACGTTGACGCGTTCAGGGTGACGGTCAGCGACATCACCGAGCCGCCGGACCACGACCAGGCCACATGCAAGCTTCAGGGTGACCCCGGAGCCATCGACGTCACCGTGCCCGGCCCGACGCAGGACCCGACGGACCCTCCCACGGAGGATCCTGACGAGGACCCGACGGACGACCCGGACGACCCGGATGACGACCCCAGTGACGAGCCGACCGACGAGGACAGCACGCCTCCGGAGGGCGACTCCATCGGCGGTGATCACGTGGCCGTGGTTCCCACGGGTTCCAGTTCGAGCTCGTCCACGCCGAAGAGCAGTACCAGCCCGACCGCGACCCGGTACTACCGGGCGCAGGTGCCCAAGACGCCCAAGGGTGGTGTGGACAGCGGCGAGGCGCCGGCGACCGGCGAAGGGCCGCCCCTCGGGCTCATGACCAGCGGAGCCGTGCTGATGGTGGGAAGCGTCGGTGGCGGTGTGCTGCTGCGCAGGCGCAGGGCCGCGCACGCGGGAGGTGCGCGCCGATGACCGAGGGGACGACGCCGATGCAGCGCGCGCTGCCCGGCCTGCTGATCGCCGGCTCCCTCGGCGGGGTGGGCATCGTCATGGTGACGCTGCTCTCGCTGGCGCCACCCGTGGACGACGGGTCGGGGCCGCTCGCGGCGCCGGTGGCCGCGCAGGAGACGCCGACGGAGGTCCCGACGAAGACGCCGGTGGGGAACGCGGGCGCGTTCGTGCTGCCGGCCACCGTCGGGCCCGGGGGTAAGGACGTGCCCCTGACGCCGGCCCGCCTGGACGCGCCGCCTCCGCTGGCTGCCGCACCGGTGGTGCCCGCCATCCCGAAGGCCAAGAAGAAGACCACCACCAAGGTACGGCCGACCCGCATCAAGATCCCCAAGATCAAGGTCAACGCCTCGATCCGGTCCGTCACCCTGGACAAGCAGGGCAAACTCGGCACCCCGCCGCTGAGCAAGGCGGGCCTGACCGGTTGGTACCGCCACTCGCCCTTGCCCGGCGAGCTCGGCCCTTCGATCATCAACGGCCACGTGAGCACCCGCCGGGGCCCCGCCGTCTTCGACCGCCTCCGCGAACTGTCCAAGGGCGACCAGATCTACGTGTACCGCTCGGACGGCAAGGTCACCCGCTTCACGGTCAGCGGGATCGAGCAGGCCAGCAAGAACTCGTTCCCGACCAAGCGGGTGTACGGGAACACCACCAACTCCCAGATCCGGCTCATCACGTGTGGCGGGGTCTACAACAAGACGACCCACCACTACACGGACAACATCATCGTGTACGCAACGTTGTCCAAGAAGAAGGGCTGACCGGCCGATTTCCGGGTTTACGGGAAAGTTGACAGGGACAGATCATAAGATCTCAACCTAACCGTGACCAACGGCTGGAATTCTGGCACGACTGTTGATACTGCGCTGAAATGGAGCTGGAAGTGCTGACGTCCAAGGCGCGGCGCCGCCTCGCCCTCAAGACATCCGCTATGGCCGTTCTAGGCGCAGGGATCTTCGGAGCGATACCCGTGATGGCTGCGGTGGCGGCACCGGCTCCCGTGGCTTATACCTGCGGCAGCTCGGCCGTCACTTTCACCATGGAGCTGAAGACGCCCACGACGGCCAGGCCCAGCGCACCGGTTACGGTGACCTGGGACATTCGCCAGCCGACCTCGGGCTACCTGTCGGCAACGGCCGAGGCCACTCCGACCAGCGTTGTGGCGTCGGGCACCGTCAGCCCCAGCGGTTCGCCGATCCCGGCCACTCCAGTGATCGCCAGCGGTTCCGTCGCGCCGGCGACGACGATCAGCGCCAACTCTCCCGTGCCCATCCCGACGATGACCATGGTCGTCACGCCCACCGCCACTGGAACGGTGGCTCTCAAGGGCGGTGGTTTCTCGGTCATGATCAACGGGGCTGAATACAAATGCCAGCCGGGCGCCTCCGGGGGTCCTTCCGTGAACCTGGTCGTCGGCACCGCCACCGGCACCCCGACCAACAGCCCCACGACCACCCCCACGAAGTCGCCGACCCCGACCCCTTCCAGCCCCAGGCCCACGAGGACCAGCACCCACACGGTGACCGTCACGCCGTCGTCGGAGTCCGAGCCCACCAGGAAGTCCCAGACTCCCAAGGCCGGTGCCGACACGGGCGCGGGTGGGACGATGGGCCCTGACGGCCGGCTGTTCATCCTCACCGGTGGCGCCCTGATCGTCGCCGCAGCCGGGGGTGGGCTTCTCATGCGTCGCCGTAACGCCGCTCGGGGCTGACGGGGATGTCCGGCTACTACCCGTACGGTGGCGGCGCTCCCGTGCCGCCGCCTGAGGACAAAGGGGGCGCGGCGCTCAGGACCGTGCTGATCGTGGCGGCCATCGCCGGTGTGGTGACCGTCGTGGCCGGGCTGCTGATCGTGTTCAGGTCCCCCGACGAGTACGGCCTGGCCAGCAACCGCGACACCCTGGCCCTGGAGGCGCAGCCCAAGCCGTCGGGGCAGCCCGAGCAGGCGATGTTCCAGGGTGGGCCCGACGTGCCGCCGCCGCTGCCGCAGATCAAGGCGGCCCCGCCCATGTTGCCGTCCACCCCGATGCGGCTGGTGATCAAGCGGCTGGGGGTCAACGCGCCGATCAGGTCGGTGGGCCTGGCCAGGAACGGCACCATCCAGGTTCCGCCGTCGAACAACGCCAACCTGGTCGGGTGGTACCGGAACATGTCGACGCCGGGTGAGGCGGGACCGGCGGTCCTGCTGGGACACAAGGACACCAAGACGAGCCCCGCGGTGTTCAACCGGCTGCCGGAGCTCAAGCACGGCGACACCATCGAGGTCAAGCGCCAGGACAAGACCACGGCGGTGTTCACGGTCGGCGGCGTGGAGCAGGCCAGCAAGAAGACGTTCCCGACCCAGCGCGTCTACGGCAGCCAGGAGAACGCCCAACTGCACCTGATCACGTGCGGCGGCACCTATGATCGTCGCACCGGGCACTACACCGACAACGTCATCGTCTACGCGACGATGACGAGCTCCTATCGAAGCTGAGCGCGGAGGCTGGGCATGGGCTGGATGGCGAAGCGACGACTGCGTACAGGCCCCACGGCGGTGCTGCCCGCGAAGCTGGATCCGGCGAAGCTGCTGCGCATCGTGCAGCTGGCCGATCCCGGCGCGCGGAAGGACGGCGACGACATCGTGGCGACCGATGTGCGGGTGTGCGCGCCGGTCGAGGCGGCGGCCGAGCTGACGGGCGGCGTGCTGGAGAAGGCGTGGGGGGTGCGGGTGGCGGCCGAGGGCCCGCTGCCGATCGATTTCTTCGACCGCTACCTCGCCGAGGGGCTGGCCTTCCGGTTGAAGGGGCTGGCGGTGTGCCGGGGCGAGGTGAGCGATCCGGCTGACGCGGCGGAGGGCGGTCCCGCCGTCATCCTCCCGGTACGCCCGACGCCCGAGGAGCTGGCCCCGTTCCTGGAGCCGGAGGACGAGGAGTTCGCGTTCACGGCGGGCGACATCAAGGCCGTGCTCGTGCCGCAGAAGGGCGGCCCGCCCGCTGCGGCGGAGCTGTTGCCGTTCGCGACCGAGCTGACGGCGATCGAGTTGCGCGGCGGGGAGCCGGAGAAGCTGGGCGCGCTCGCCCTTGAGCTGTCCGAGGCGCTGAACGGCCTGGCCGTCGACCGGTGGCGGTTCAGGATCGACGCGGCGGAGGACCTCGTACCGCCGGCGGAATGACCCCAGAACGTCGTTCTGTTGTAGTGTGCACCTAGTAACCGAATATTGCTCGGTTTCCAGGAGGCACTGTGGCAGAGGCGTACATCGTCGGGGCGGTCCGCACCCCGGTCGGCAAGAAGAAGGGCGGCCTGTCCACCGTCCATCCCACTGACCTGGCCGCGCACACCCTGAAGGCGCTGATCGAGCGCACCGGCGTCGACCCCGCGGCGGTCGAGGACGTCATCATGGGGTGCGTCATGCAGTTCGGCCCCCAGAGCATGGACATCGCGCGCAACGCCTGGCTGTCGGCGGGCCTGCCGGAGACCACCGCCGGCGTCACCATCGACCGGCAGTGCGGCTCCTCGCAGCAGTCGATCCACTTCGCCGCCCAGGGTGTCCTGTCGGGCACCCAGGACCTGGTCGTGGCGGCCGGTGTCGAGTCGATGAGCATCGTGCCCATGGGCGCCTCGATCACGGCCGCGCTCGAGAAGGGCATGCCGTTCCCGTTCGGCGAGATGTGGGTCGAACGCTACGGCAAGCAGGAGATCTCGCAGTTCCGCGGCGCGGAGCTGATGTGCGAGAAGTGGGGCTACACGCGCGAGGTCCTGGAGCAGTACGCGTTCGAGTCGCACCAGCGTGCCGCCAAGGCCATCGCGAACGGCCACTTCAAGGACCAGATCGCCCCCGTGAACGGCGTAGAGGACGACGAGGGCCCGCGGCCCGACACCACCCTGGAGAAGATGGCCGGGCTGAAGACGCTGAAGGAGGGCGGGCAGATCACCGCCGCCACCTCCTCGCAGATCTCCGACGGCTCGGGCGCGGTGCTGATCGCCTCCGAGCAGGCGGTCAGGGAGCACGGCCTGACCCCGCGCGCCCGCATCCACCAGCTCGCGCTCATGGGCGACGACCCGGTCTACATGCTGACCGCGCCGATCCCCGCCACGCAGCGGGCGCTGAAGAAGGCCGGCATGTCCATCGGCGACATCGACGTCGTCGAGATCAACGAGGCGTTCGCGCCGGTGCCGCTGGCGTGGATGCACGAACTCGACGCCGACCCGGCCAGGGTCAACCCCAACGGCGGCGCCATCGCGCTCGGCCACCCGCTGGGCGGCACGGGGGCGATCCTCATGACCAAGCTCCTGCACGAGCTGGAGCGCACGGGCGGCCGCTACGGGCTGCAGACGATGTGCGAGGGCGGCGGCCAGGCCAACGTCACCATCATCGAACGCCTCTGAGCGAAAAGGGCGCGAGCGCCGCCTCCAGGCGTACGGGGGAGGCGGCGCTCGCTCTTCACTACCATCCCTGGTAGTTGTCCTTCGGTCAGCGGCCCTTGGACGGCACGCGCCTCGGCGGCGCGATCGGGCGCTGCGGCATCTTCGGCATCTGCCGCGGCGTGGGCAGCTGCGGCCGGTTCTTCTTCTTGTTGCCTGCGCGAACTCGCATGAGGAAGCTCCTTTACGTAACTCTCGACGCGGCTCGGAGGCCGGTCGGCAAGCTCAGCTGCCGCGTCTGGACGGACTGGCGGTCTTGCTGGCTGAGCACGGGCGCTGAGGCCCGGCGAATCACAGGTAAAGGCGCATGCCCATGAAGTTAGAGGGCCGCCGGTGGCTCGCGCAACCGAATTAATCCTTGGGCAGGAGGCTGCCGAGGGGGCCCAGGTCGAGGTTGAGGTCCGACGGCTCCAGGTCGAACCGCTCGCAGAGCTCCTCCATGGCCTCCTCCAGCCGCATCAGGGTCATGCCGAGCTGTTCGATCTGCTCGTCGGACAGGTCGCCCCGCTCCATCCTCCGTACGGACTGCCGCTCGACGAGCTGGCGCAGCAGCTCGACCAGCGTGAGCACTAGCCGGGACAGGTCGCGCTCCACCGCCTCCGCGTCGGTGTCGATCCGCAGCCGCGGCTTCCTGGCCTGGCGGGCGGGCTCGGCGGGGTCACTCGTCATCGCGGATCGAGGTGATCAGTGCGTGGATGGAGATGCGTACGAGGTCGATGTCGGCGATCGACAGGACGAGGTCGCCGCTCACCACGACGCCGCCGGCGAGCAGCCGGTCGAGCAGGTCGACCAGCGCCACCCGCTGGGCGGGCAGCCGGCCCTCCTCGGCGAGCATGGCGCCACGAGGCTCCGGATACGTCATGGTTCACCCCCTTCGTCCAGCGCGGCGAACGAGTACGGCGCCCACGGGCCGGTCAGCTCCAGCTCCCCACCCTCGCCGCGCAACTCGTCCACCGTCCGTACGAACTCCGCGTGCCGCTCCTCGTCGACGAGGTAGGCGCCGTTGAGGATCATCCATTCCTTGCGCCCGGAGAGCTGCGGGTCCTGGGCCCGGTGGCGGCGGTCGGCGACTGCGACGGAGGCCAGCCGGTCGTGGACCCGCTCGGCCCGGGCACTCGCCCGCCGCCACGCCTCCTGCCTGTTGCGCAGCCCCGCCTGGCGCTTGCGCAGGTACGCCGCTCCCGGCCCGGACGCGGCACCACCACCCTCCTGCGCGGCGGCGGGCTCGGCCTGCTCCGAGGGGTCGGCGTACACCTTCACCCCCCACTCCTGGCGGCCGGTGATGCGGTCGAGCGCGTGGCAGAAGTCGTCGTGCCGGTCCTCCAGCAGGCCGGCGACCTGCTCGTCGCCGCTGTAGACGGTGACCAGCCGCACGGGTACGGCGGGCACCGTCACCGCCACCGCCTCGACCACGTGGTGGTGCGCCCTGGCGGTCGCGTCGAGCCAGTCCAGGTCCTCCATGGACCGCTGCAGCGGCTCCTCCCCGAAGTCGGCCAGCGGCACGGTGCTCACGTACGCGACCAGCCCGGAACGGTTGATCGCCCGCACCGGCGTGCCCGCCACCCCCGCCAGGCCTTCGGGGGAGGGGGCGCCGGAGTCGCGCGTGACCACGTACAGGTACGTGCCTGCGTCACCCGTCATCTCTTCTCCTTCCGGCGCCACGCCGCCGCGGCTCGACGTCTTCCTCCTCCTCGACGTGGCCCTCGATGGCGGGCGGGGCGGAGCGGCCATCCTCCAGGGCGGCGAGCCTCCGGCGCAGCCGGCGGTTCTCCTCCTCCAGGCCGCGGTCCTTCCCGGTCAGCCACGGGTCGTGCTCCCACCAGTCGATGCCCATCTCCTTGGCGGTGTCGACCGAGGCGACGACCAGCCGCAACTTGATCGTCAGCAGTTCGATGTCGAGCAGGTTGACCCGGATGTCGCCCGCGATGATCACGCCTCTGTCGAGCACCCGCTCCAGGATGTCGCCCAGGTTGGCCGGCTCCCGCCCGCTGCCCGTCGAGGACGGGTAGGCGCGGCCCGCCGGGCGGGCCGGCTCCATCATCATCCGCCCTCCCCCTGGTCGCCGCTGGCCCGCCGGTAGCGGCGCAACCTCCGGTACGACTGGAGCTCGCCGTCCGCGTCCAGCTCGGCCTGGTAGAGCGCCAGCACGTCGCCCGAGGACGGGATGCGGCGGTCCTCCACGACTTCGACGCCCACCACCCAGCCGTCTCCCTCCGGCTTGACCAGCGTGATCCCCTCGGACTCCCGGCCGGTCAGCTCGACGATGTGGCGCAGCCCAGCCGCGCCTGCGCTGGACGCCGACAGGCTCCTCGCGCGGGAGCGGGACCGCGGCTCCTCGTCGTGCGCGGCCTCCCCGTCCGGCTCCTCGTCGGCCTGCTGCTCCTCCACGGCCTCCTCGGGCTCGGCGTCCTGCTCGGCAGGGCGTCGTGCGCGGACCCTTCGCTGGGCGGGCACACGATCACCTCCTTCCTTCCCCGGGCGGGCCGGTCAGCCTGGCGAGGATCTCCTCCATGGCCTGTGCGGCCTCGTCCTCCGACATACGGCCCTCGTTCCTGGCCTCCTCGATCGCCTCCAGCTCCCGCCGCACCACCGCCGGATCGTGCAGCTCCCGGTCGACCTGCTCCTGGATCAGCTCACCCAGCCTGATCACGCCGCGTACGGGCGCGAGCGGCCAGGTGAACAACGAGCTGATCAGCCCCATCAGCCGTCACCGGAGCCCTGCGCCACGATGAAGTCGTACGCGGCCAGCGGCCCGAGCAGGCGCAGCTCGACCCTGCCCGACCAGCGCTCCTCGATCTGGCCCAGCGCCTGTTCCAGCTCGCCCTCGCGCGACGTCTCGACGAGGACCGCGAGGTGCACGGCGTCCAGCTCGTGGCTGGGGTCGCGCAGCGAGGTGAGCGTGGCGACCGGGGTGACCGCGTCGAGCACCTCCTGCGTGTCGGCCTCCCGCTTCGCGTTGATGGCCTGGTCGACGATCTCGCCGATCTGGATGCGCGCGTCCCTGGTCGCCTCCTCGGGCTGGTCCTTGATCTGCGTACGCAGCTCGGCCAGCTGAGGGTGCTCCTCCATGATCTCGGTGAGCACGGCCCGCTCGACGTAGCGGCCCTTGACGACGTACTGGGCCCGGCCCTCCAGCTCGTCGAGCGCCGCGTGGAACTCGTCGTGGTGCGGCGCGAGCAGCTCCTCCACGACCGCCTCCGGGTTCGTCACGACCGCGCCGAAACGTACGGGCAGCACCGGCACCTCGGCGGCGGTGGCGTCCAGCAGTCCCTCGTGGGCCATGAGATCGTCGGGCGTGCCCAGCGGCCGGTCCAGCCGCAGCTCGCTGACCAGCGCGGCGATGTCGCCATGCCGGACCACCGTCACCTTCGCCGACGGGTTGCCGACGCCACCGCCGGCGTCGTCGGACACCTCGACGTCCGCCGGGACGATGCCGTAGACGTACGTGCCGACGCGGGTCTCAGGCTCCGCCCCGTCTTTCTTGTGCCGTTCGGTCGCCTCGGAGGTCGACATGTCAGTCACCACCCTTCCGCCGCCGGGAGGGCTGCCGTTCCTGATCGTCCGCCGAATCGCCGACCAGGCCGCCCAGCTTGTCGGCGGCGGATTCGAGCACTCCCTGGACCGCGTCCTTGCCCTTGTCGGCGACCATGCCCTGCTTCATGTTCTGCATGAGCTCGGGCAGTCCCTGGCCGCCGGACTCCGACAGGTCCAGCCGGTTCACCGCCTCGGCGTAGCGCAGGTAGGTGTCGACGCTGGCGACGACGATTCGCGCGTCGATGGTCAACAACTCGATGCCGACAAGCGAGACCCTGACGTAGGCGTCGATGACCAGCCCTTTGTCCAGGATGCTGTCGATCACGTCGGCCAGGCCTGTCGCGGTGGGGCGTTGCGCCACACCACCTGAGGCCGGCTGCACAGTCATAGTGCCCTCCTCATGATCCGCGGATGGGGGACGGCTCAGCCGCCGCTGCGGCTCGCCGTCCTGCGGCGTACCGGAGCCCGCCGGGCGCGGGGGCGCGCCTCTTCCTCGGGCTCCTCTTCGGGCTCCTCTTCGGGCTCTTCTTCGGGTTCCTCTTCCTCTTCTTCTTCCTCCTCGTACTCGTCCTCGGCTTCGCCCTTCTCGGGCTCCTCGGGCTCCTCTTCCTCCTCCTCGTACTCGTCCTCGGGCTCGCCCTCCTCCGGCTCCTCCTCTTCCTCCTGCTCGCCGGCGGACTCCTGCTCCTCCTGGACGGCCGTGTCGTGGTCCTTGACCACCTCGCCGTCGCGGATCTCGCCGCGCCAGCCGCCTTCGGCGATCTCGTCCGGGTGCAGCATGACCTGGGTCATGACATGCCGGGCGAAGTGCTTGAGCTCCAGCCGTACGCGGCGGCCCTGCGCCCGCCAGAGGTTGCCGGTGCCCTCGAAGAAGCCCTTGGGGTGGTATTCGAGGGTGACCATGATCCTGGTGAGGTCGGGGGTGAGCTCGTGGAAGCTCACCGCGCCGTCGACGTACCCCTTCGCGCCCTCCGAGCGCCAGATGACGCGCTCGTCCGGCACCTGTTCGCGGATCGTGGACTTCCACTCGCGGTGCGACCAGAGGATCTGCGCCTTCCAGGTGAGCTTCTCGTCGGACTCCTGGTTGACCGCCTCGACCTTCTTCATGAAGCTCGGGAAGTCCCCGAACTGCGTCCACTGGTTGTAGACCACCCGGATCGGGGCGCCGACGTCGATGGTCTCGACGATGTTGGTGACCTTGAGCTTCTTGCCGCCCCCGCCCTTGCCGCCCAGCTTGCCGACCAGGCCTTTGAAGGCGCCCTTGGCCGCGCCGGCCACGGCCGAACCGCCGACGGACTTGTCGGAGCCGGTGACCGCGCCGAGCAGATTGCCGCCGCCGCCCTCCGCGAAGTCGGACAGCCGTCCGGTCACGCCCTCGACCTTGTTCGTCACGGACGACAGCGCGTAGTGCGTCGCGGCCTGGCCGAGCTTGCGCAGCCCGGACTTGATCGGGTTGCCTCCACCGGACACCTGCTCGCCTGCCTGCTTCGCCGTCTTGCCGGCCGTCTCCGCCGCCCTGCCAGAGCCCTCGCGTACGGCCTTGCCCGCCTTGCCTGCCTGGCCTGCGGCTTTGCGGAGCGGCTGGGCCTTCGTCGCCTCGGTCATCGCGCTCACCCCGCCGATCTCGTCACGGGCGCGGGACGCTTGCGACCTGTGCCCGGCTTACGGGCCCGCGTGCCCTTGGCCAGCGCGCCCTGCTGGGGACGGGCCCTGCGGGCGCGGGGCGGCTCGGGCTCCTCCTCCGGCTCGGAGGTCTCCTGCTCGGGTTCGGAAGCCTCGTCCGCGGGTTCGGCGGCCTCTTCGTCGTCCTCGTACTCGTCTTCCTCGTCTTCGGCGTGCTCGTCCCGGGGCTCTTCCTCGGCCTGGTCGCCGCTCTGGAGGGATTCGGTCCGCTCCTGGAGCTTCTCGGTGAGGGAGTTGATCTGCCGGGTGGCGGCGGCCATGACGGCCGCCTTGCCGACGTCCATGAACTGGCCGCGCAGGCGGTTGGTCAGCTCGTCGATCTCCGGCGAGGACCCAAGGATCTTGCCTCCCTGCGCCAGCAGCCCGCCGTCGCCCTTGCGGTATTTGCCGGCGACGCTCGCCGCGGCGAGCATGGCGGCCGTGCGCAGCTTGTGACGCCGGCCGAGGTAGTAGCCCGCGGCGAGAGCCAACGCCACTCTGGCCTTATCACTCATGGCATGCGCTCCTTTGTCCTCTCGGGGTGACCGGTACGTGGCCGGACGGTCCCCCCGTGCCCGAGAGGGGGATAAGGAAACGCATATCCATATAAAACGGGCATTTTCCAGAATTGGGTCGGGTTTACGGTGGAGGCAGCGGCGTCGGAATGGTCTTCTGCACCTGCTGGTACACCACCGACGTGCGAAACCCGACGATCTCCTTGCGCTTGCTCAGCCTGTCCAGCAGGAACGCGTGCAGGTGGTCCAGGTCCTGCACGGCCACGTGCAGCAGGAAGTCATCGCCCCCCGCCAGCACGAACACGCTGAGCACCTCCGGCATGCCGGCCGCCGACGTCTTGAACTCCTCGATCACCGCCCTGCTCAACGGCCGCACCTGCACCGACACCATGGCCTGGACGCCGCGGTTGAGCGCCGCCGGGTCGATGTCGGCGTGGTAGCCGCGGATGACGCCGCGGCGGGTGAGCGCCCTGACCCTCTCCAGGCACGTCGAGGGCGCGACGCCGAGCCGGCGCGCCAGCTCCCTGTTGGACTGCCGCGCGTCAGTCTGCAGCAGCCGTACGATCGCCGAGTCGAGTTCGTCCATGACCCTGATGGTTCCACCGCCGCAACCTCAGCGCCCGCCCTCCGCCCGCCGCCCCGGGGTGACCAGGCCCGACTCGTAGGCGTACACGACGAGCTGGGCGCGGTCGCGGGCGCCGAGTTTCGTCATGGCCCTGCTGACGTGGGTCTTGGCGGTGAGGTGGCTGATCGTCAGGTGTTCGGCGATCTCCTCGTTGGACAGGCCGGCGGCGACCAGCGTCATGATCTCGCGCTCCCGGGCGGTGAGCGCGTCCAGCGCGGGCGGCGCGACCGGTCGCGGCGGCGTGGCGACGAACTGCTCGATCAGCCCGCGCGTCACGGCCGGAGCGAGCAGCGCGTCGCCCCTGGCGGCCACCCTGACAGCCTGGATGAGCTCGGCGGGCTCGATGTCCTTGACCAGGAAGCCGCCGGCTCCCGCGCGCAGCGCCGCGAAGACGTACTCGTCGAGCGCGTAGTTGGTGAGCATCACCACGTGAACGGCCGCGAGCGCGGGGTCGGCGGCGATCCGCCGGGTCGCCGCGATGCCGTCGAGCAGCGGCATCCTGATGTCGATCAGCGCCACGTCGGGCAGCTCCGCACGGGCCAGCTCGACCGCCCGCGCCCCGTCGCCGGCCTCGGCGACCACCGTGATGTCAGGCTCGGCGTCGAGCATCGCCTTGAACCCGCCCCTGATCAGCGGCTGGTCGTCGGCGAGCAGCACGCGGATCATGCCGGACCCGCCAGCGGCAGCTCGGTCTCGACCCGGAACCCGCCGCCCGGCCTGGGGCCCGCCGACAGGGAGCCTCCCGCCGCCACCGCGCGTTCCCGCATGCCGATCAGCCCCATCCCGTGCCCCGGCCTCCCGTCCACCGGCTCCCCGTCGTCCGTCACCCGGAGCGTGACCGTGCCTCCGCCATATTCGGCGATCACGCTGGTGGCGGGCGTGCCCGCGTGCTTGAGCACGTTGGTGAGGGCCTCCTGCACGATGCGGTACGCGGCCAGGTCGGCCCCCTCGGCCGGCGGCCTGGGCTCGCCCAGCACCTCGTACGTGACCGGCAGCCCGGCCCGCCGCGCCCGTTCGACCAGCGCCGGCAGCCTGGCCAGCCCTGGATCGCCTCCGTCGTCGACCCGGCGCAGCACCCCCAGCGTGGCGCGCAGCTCCCGCATGGCGTCCTGGCTCGACGCCCTGATCGCCGCCAGCGCGTCGCCCGCCGGCGCCGGGTCACCCTGGGCGAGCAGGTGCGCGGCGGCCCCTGCCTGGACGTTGATGACGGAGATGGTGTGCGTGAGCGTGTCGTGCAGCTCCTGCGCGATCCACAACCGTTCCTCCCCGGCCCTGCGCAGCGCCGCCTCCTCCCGGGTCCGCTCCGCCTCGGCCGCGCGGAGCTCGACCTCGCGCAGGTAGGCCCGGTGGGTCGCCACCATCTGCCCGACGACGACGACCGCGGCCAGGAACCCGGCGGTCCACCACACGCCGTCGAACACCGCGTAGGCGCCGTGCGGCACTGCGACGGCGAGGTAGAGCGCCGCGTCGAAGGCCACCGCCACGACCACGCCCTCCGGCAGGCGGCCGAGCGCGACCACGGTGTAGACGGCCAGCAGCACGGGCGCGGCGGCGAAGATGCCCGGATAGAGCAGCGCGTAGTAGGCCACGCAGGCCGCCGCCGAGGCCACGGCCACGGTGACCGGACGCGCCCGCCGCCAGGCCAGGGGCAGCGCGGCGGCCAGCAGCAGCGCGCAGCCCAGCACGTCGAGCGCGCGCTGCTCGCCGGTCCTGGCCACGGCCAGGCTGCCCGCGACGAGCCCGGCGGCCAGGGCAGCGGCGACGGCCGCGTCCGTCGTCCACCTGGTCATCCCGTCACGCTAGCCGAGCCGCGCGCGGCCGGCGGCCCGGCGTACTTCCCTCGCAGTACGCGAGCGCCGCCGCCGGCGCGAAGTCTTCCCCGGCAGTACGCGCGACGCCTTCGCCGGCAGGACGATTTCCCCGCCGCGCGTCGCCAGCGTTGACGGCATGACGAGAGACGTTCCCACACCCTGGACGCGCCGCCTGCAGATCCTCACCGCCGCGGCGTCGGCCGTCTTCACCGCGGGCACCGCGCTGCAGAACTTCCTGATCATCAATCTGGAGATGATCGAGCACAGCATGCGCCTGGCCGGGCTGAGCCCCGCCGAGGCGGCCGCCGCGGCTCCCGGCCTGCTGGCGTTCCTGCGCGGCGTGGGGGTCGCGTTCATCGCCGGCAACGCGCTGGGCCTGCTGGCGCCGCGCGGCTGGACCTGGGTGTTCTGGGTCGTGCTCGCGGTGAACCTGGGGCAGGCCGCGGGGCCGTTCGGGATGATCCCGCCGGAGGTCTATCAGGCCAGCCTGGACCTGTACGGCCCGGCGGGCATCCTGCCGACGGCGGTCACCGACGGCGGGGCGGCGATTCTGGCAATCGTGCTGCTGATCTCTCTGGCGGTGTTCCGCCGCCCATGGGCGCGTTCGTCGTACGAGAAGGCGCGATAGACGCCGGCAGGCCGGGCAGTACTCCTACCACAGGACGGCCCAACGCCGGGAGGTTCCATGACCGAGCACGCCAAGTACGCGGAGTCCAGAGAGGTCGGCGAGCAGGCGCGCGAGACGGAGTGGACGCGGCCCAGCTTCGCCAAGCAGCTCTTCCTCGGAGACTTCCGGCTGGACCTGGTGCATCCGGTTCCCTCGCTGCCCGGCGACGCGACCCGGCGGGGCGAGGAGTTCGTCCGGGCCATGCGCCGCTTCCTGGACGCGGAGGTCGACCCCGCGCTCATCGAGCGGACCGCGCAGATGCCCGACGAGGTGGTCAAGGGGCTGGCGCAACTCGGCGCGTTCGGGATGACGATCGGCAAGGAGTACGGCGGGCTCGGGCTGCCGTACCTGTACTACTGCCGCACGCTCATGCTCGTCGGCTCGTACTGCCCCGCGCTGGCCACGCTGCTGTCGGCGCACCAGTCGATCGGGGTGCCGCAGCCGCTCAAGCTGTTCGGCACCGAGGAGCAGAAGCGCGAGTTCCTGCCGAGGTGCGCGAGGGGGGAGATCTCGGCGTTCCTGCTGACCGAGCCCGACGTCGGCTCCGACCCGGCCCGCCTGTCGACCACGGCCGTGCGTGACGGCGACGACTACGTGCTCGACGGCGTCAAGCTGTGGACGACGAACGGCGTCGTCGCCGACCTCCTCGTGGTCATGGCGAGGACCGGCAAGAAGATCAGCGCGTTCGTGGTCGAGGCCGACTCGCCGGGCATCACGGTCCGGCGGCGCAACGGCTTCATGGGCCTGCGCGGCATCGAGAACGGCGTCACCGAGTTCTCCCAGGTCAGGGTGCCGGCGAAGAACCTGATCGGCAAGGAGGGGCAGGGCCTCAAGATCGCCCTCACCACGCTGAACACCGGCCGGCTGTCGTTGCCCGCGACGTGCGCGGGCAACACCAAGTGGGCCGTCAAGATCGCCCGCGAGTGGGGCAACGAGCGTGTGCAGTGGGGGCGCAAGGTCGGAAGGCACGAGGCGGTGGCCACGAAGATCGCCTTCATCGCGGCAACCGCGTACGCGCTCGAAGCCGTCTGCGAGCTCACCAGCCGCATGGCCGACGACCAGCGCAACGACATCAGGATCGAGGCGGCGCTGGCCAAGCTGTTCGCCTCCGAGCTGTCGTACCAGGCGCTGGACGAGCTGGTCCAGATGAGGGGCGGGCGCGGCTACGAGACCGCCGAGTCGCTGGCCGCCCGCGGCGAGCGCGGGGTGCCCGCCGAGCAGATGTTGCGCGACTCCCGGATCAACCGCATCTTCGAGGGCTCGTCGGAGATCATGCACCTGATGATCACGCGGGAGGCGGTGGACGCCCACCTGTCGGCCGCCGGCGAGCTGATCAACCCTGACGCCTCCCGCCAGGAGCGTGCACAGGCCCTGCGCCGGGCCGGCCGCTTCTACGCCACGTGGCTGCCGACGCTGGTGGCGGGCACCGGCAACCTGCCCACCGCGTACGCCGGCTTCGGCCCGCTCTCCGCGCACCTGCGCTTCGTGGAGCGGACCAGCAGGAAGCTGGCCCGGTCCACCTTCTACGGCATGTCCCGCTGGCAGGGCGGGCTGGAGCACAAGCAGGCCTTCCTCGGCCGGATCGTGGACATCGGGGCCGAGCTGTACGCCATGACGGCCGCCTGCGTCAAGGCGGAAGAGGACTCCAAGGACCTGGGGCAGCGCCCGTACGAGCTCGCCGACACCTTCTGCCACCAGGCGCGGCACCGCGTCGCCGCGCTGTTCGAGCGGCTCTGGGACAACAGCGACCACCAGGACGTGCGGCTGGCCGGATACGTGCTCGACGGCCGCTACGACTTCCTGGAGGAGGGCGTGCTCGACCCGTCCATCGAGGGGCCGTGGATCGGCGCGCCGGAGGGCGGGGAGAACGTACGGAGAAAAATTCTCTGACACCCGGTCTAGACCGGATGTGAGCTTTCTCGGGTCTGAGTGTTGCCGAACTGATACGAGCCGGTATAGACCGGTTGCTGAACTCAGGCTTACAGTGACGCAAACGCGTGGAGCTGTGGCTCGCGCGCCCCCCAACCCCTGGGCGGGGTCCGTTGGCTGGTACGGACCAGCGTCACCCGTCCGACGAGAAGGCGGTATGTCCAGTGAAGACGAAGCTTGCGGGCGGCGCCGTTCTCGGCCTCGCCACGGTGCTGGTCCTGTCCAGTTGCGGATCCGGCGGCGGTGCCCAGGAGTCGGGCGACGGTCAGGTCACGCTGAAGATGGTCGCCGCCGACTACGGCGACGGCCCCGGTAAGCCGAACTCGGGCGAGACGTTCTGGAAGGGCGTCGTCGACGAGTTCGAGGCCGCCAACCCCACCATCAAGGTCGACGTCCAGGTCATCAACTGGAACGACATCGACAAGCAGGTCGCCACCATGATCCAGAACGGTCAGGTGCCCGACATCCTGCAGACCGGCGACTATTCCGGCTTCGTCAAGGACGGCCTGCTCCACAAGGTGGACGAGGTGCTCTCGCCGAACGTCTCCGGCGACATGCTGCAGAAGTTCGCCGAGTTCGGCAAGGTCGACGGGACGCAGTACGGCATCCCGTTCGTCTCCTCCGCCCGCGCCCTGTTCTACAACAAGGACCTCTTCGACAAGGCCGGCGTCAAGGAGCCGCCGAAGACCTGGGACGATCTCAAGGCCGCCGCGGGCAAGCTCAAGGAGGCCGGCGTCACGCAGCCGTTCGGCCTGCCGCTCGGCCAGGAGGAGGCCCAGGCCGAGTCGTTCCTGTGGATGCTCGGCAACGGCGGCGGCTACACCGACGCCTCCGGCAAGTGGACGATCGACTCGCCGCAGAACGTCGAGACCTTCACCTACATGAAGGGCCTGGTCGAGGCCGGTCTGACGACTCCCAACCCGGGCACCAAGGACCGCAAGACGGTCTGGGAGGACTTCGGGGCCGGCAAGGTCGGCATGGTCAACGGCGGCCCCATGTCCATCCCGATCTTCGACGCCGCCGGGCTGGAGAACTACGGCGTCGTGCCGATCCCCGGCAAGACCGGCCCGCTCGACACCACCCTCGGCGTCATGGACTGGATCATGGCGTTCAACAAGAACGGCCACGCCGCCGAGATCAAGAAGTTCTTCGACTTCTTCTACACCGGCAACGCCGCCCAGAAGATCTCCGAGACGTACAAGCTGCTGCCCGTCACCAACGGCGGCATCGAGAAGCTGTCGGGCGACGAGAAGCTCAAGCCGTTCCTCGACGCGCTGCCGAACGCCAGCTTCTACCCGTTCCAGGACCCCAAGTGGGCCGTCGTCAACCCGGCGATCAAGCAGACCATCGGCGGTGCCGTCAAGGACGACCCGGCCAAGGTTCTCGGCGAGCTCCAGAAGACGGCCGAAGCGGCCGGCTAATCATGAGAAGGTTGCGTGCCCTGGAGCCGCTCGCGTGGGTCGGGCCCGCCGTGCTGCTGATCGTGCTGGTCGTGCTCTGGCCCGTGATCGAGATGATCAGGTCGTCGTTCCTCAAGATCAGCCGGTTCGGCATCGTCCAGGGCGGCAACGGCCTGGCGAACTACGAGAAGCTGGTCGGCGAGAAGGACTTCGCCGACATCATGGTCCGCAGCGTGGTCTGGGTGGTCGCGGTCGTCGTGCTCACCGTGCTGATCTCGCTGGCCCTGGCCCAGCTGTTCAACCAGCACTTCCCGCTGCGCAAGCTCGCCCGATGGGCGCTGATCGCGCCCTGGGCCGCGTCGGTGCTGATGACGGCGATCATCTTCAAGTGGATGCTCGACCCCGAGGTCGGCGTGATCAACCAGATCCGCGTCAAGCTCGGGCTGATCGACGCGATGGGCGGGGCGGCGGCCGACCAGCTCGGCGACGCCTCCACCGCCATGCCGTGGCTGGTGTTCGTCGCGGTGTTCGTGTCGGTGCCGTTCACCACGTACGCGCTGCTGGCCGGCCTGGCGACGATCCCGTCCGACGTCTACGAGGCGGCCAGGATGGACGGCGCGGGCCGGCTGCGGACGTACTGGTCGATCACGCTGCCGCTGCTGCGCCCCGCGCTCACCGTGGCGGCCCTGATCAACGTCATGAACGTCTTCAACAGTTTCCCGATCATCTGGGCCATGACCCACGGGCAGCCCGGCTATTCGACGGCCACCTCCACCATCTTCATGTTCATCCTCAAGAGCTCCGACATCGGCGAGTCGGCGGCCATGTCCGTGGTCAACTTCGGCATGGTGATCGTGCTGACCGTGATCTTCCTCAAGGTTTCCCGCTGGAACAAGGAGGTCACGTGATGGCCGTCAACACCATGGCGCCGCGCACCAGGCCCCGCCCCCCCGTCCGGCCCGATCGCGGAGCGCCGCGCCGCATGCCGAAGCTGAAGACCGTGATCGTCGCGGCCGCCGCGTACGTCATCTCGTTCCTGTTCCTGTTCCCGTACGTGGTGATGCTGCTCACCTCGCTGCGCTCCCAGGACTCGCTGCGCGAGGTGTCGTTCTGGCCCGAGGAGTGGGTGTGGTCCAACCTCACCAACTTCTGGACCAGCGGCCTGGCCGGCAACCTGTGGGTGACGCTGAAGGTGGCCGCGGGCTCGACGGTGCTCGTGCTGCTGGTGGCGCTGCCCGCGGCCTACTATTCGGCGCGGCACAGGTTCAGGGGGCGCACGGCGTTCCTGATCCTCGTGCTGATCACCCAGATGTTCCAGCCCACCGCCATGCTGGTCGGCATCTACCGTGAGTTCTTCCAGTTCGGACTGGTCGACTCGATCTGGTCGCTGATCCTCGTCAACGGCGGCTTCAACCTGGCGTTCGCGGTGTGGATCCTGAACGCGTACTTCGCCTCGATCCCGCGCGAGCTGGAGGAGGCGGCCTTCATCGACGGCAACGGGCGGTTCGGCGCGCTGTTCAGGATCACGCTGCCGCTGGCCCTGCCGGGCGTCATCACAGCGCTGATCTTCACGTTCATCGCCGCGTGGAACGAGTTCGTGGTCGCGCTGACCCTCACCACGACCCCGGAGAACCAGCCGCTGACCGTGGCGCTCAACTCGTTCATCGGCCAGTATCAGGTCGACTGGCAGAACCTGTTCGCCGGCTCCGTGATCGCCACCATCCCCGTGATCATCCTCTTCGCGCTGATCGAACGGAAGGTGGTCGGCGGGCTGACCGCCGGGTCCATCAAGTGACGCGCGGCCCGGCAGCCACCCGCGGCCGGCCTCGCCGTCACTGCTTGGGCTTGGGCACCCGCGCGACGCAGAACACCGTCTGGCCGAACGGCGGGCGGACGAAACGCTCGATGAAGCGGGTCAGCGGGACCACCGTGCGGTCGTAGACCTTGACCAGGCGCGGGTCGGGATAGCCGACGCCGCCCCGGCGCACGGCCGCCCACCAGGCGATGCCGCCCAGGAAGTTGATCGGCTTGAGCACCTCGACGTCGAGCCCGGCCTTGGCTACCGCGGTGCCCAGCGTCTTGGGCGTGTAACGCTGGACGTGCCCCACCTTGCGGTCGAAGTCACCATAAAGCTGCATGTAGCCGGGCACCCAGATGATGATCCGCCCGCCGGGCAGCGTCACGCGGGCCAGCGAGCGCAGCGCCTCGGCGTCGTCCTCGATGTGCTCGAGGACGTTCATCATGACGACGGTGTCGACCTTGTTCTCCAGCGGGATGTCGGTGGGCAGCCCGAACTGCAGGACATCGATCTCGTCACGGTCCGCGAAACGCTTCTCCAGCTGCTCGACGCAGTAGGGGTCGAAGTCGCTCACGACGAGCCGGTCGAGCCGCGGCAGGAACTGCTCGGCGAAGTGGCCGAGCCCGGAGCCGATCTCCAGCATCGAACGCCCGACATGCGGGGCGACCATGTCGAACTCGTACTGCCGATAGTTCTTGGCCTCGTCCCCACCCAGGTGGTTCTCCAGGGCCTCGTCACCGGCCGCCGGTTGTACTACACGGTCATACCCAGAAGACATAATCCCGTTCCTTCTAGGGGCTGATGGATTGCCCGAGTCTAATGCCCCGATCAACGGCCACGTTCACCTGAACAGCGAAACACCCTTCCGCGCGCCGCCAGGATGCGATGGAATCTGAGCCGCCATGGACGACGACGAGGCGATCGCGCGCTCGCTCACCGGTGACCTGGCCGCCTACGAAGCGCTGGTCACCCGCTACAGCGCGCTCGCCCACCGTACCGCCGTCATGCTGGGCGCGGGCGACGAAGCCCAAGACGTCGTGCAGGAGGCGTTCGTCAAGGCGTACCGGCACCTGGCGAGCTTCCGCAGGGACGCGCCGTTCCGCCCGTGGCTGCTGCGCATCGTCGCCAACGAGACGCACACCCTGACCCGGTCGCGAGGGCGCAGGGGAGAGCTGGCACTCCGGCTCGGGGCGACCGCCGACACGGCGGCGCCCGACGACCCCGAGGGCGCCGCCGTCGCCGCCGACCGGCGCACGCGGCTCCTCGCGGCGGTGCGCGACCTCCCAGAACGGGAACGCCAGGCCGTGGTCTGCCGGTATTTCCTACAGCTGACCGAGGCGGAGACCGCGCAGGTGCTCGGCTGGCCCGTCGGCACCGTCAAGTCCAGCACCCACCGCGGGCTGGCCCGGCTGAGGAAGGGGGTGGGCGATGAACTCGCCTGAGCCGTACGACGAGCTCGAGGCCGAACTGCTGGCGCTCGGCGACCGCATCGACGTCCCCAGCCTGCCTGCCTCCGACGTCGCCGCCGCCGTACGCGCCCGCCTCGAACCCACCCCCGAACCGCGCGCCACCGAACCACCCACCCCGAACCCGCGCGCCACCGAACCACCCGCCCTGGACCGGCCCGCCGGCGAGCGCTCCAGGACACCGGAGGTGGCGGGCCGGCGGGAGGCGGCGGGACGTGGACGGCGGACACCGGGGAGAAGACGGGCGCGGTGGAAGGTCGTGACCGCCGTCGTCGTGGCCGTCCTCGCCGTCACCGCCGCCACCCCCCAAGGACGCGCCGCCGTGGCGACGATCCTGCGCTTCGCCGGAGTCGAGGTGGAGCTCGGCGACACCCCGCCCGAGCCGGTCACCACCCGGACGCCCCTGCCCGCCGAGCAAACGGCGTCCCTCGCCGATCTCCCCGAGCTGGTGGACTTCGCGGTCAGGGTTCCGGCCAGGCTCGGGAAGCCGCAGCGCGTCACGGTCGCCGACCACGGCAGGGTGGTGTCGATGTACTGGCCGGGCGGTGTGCGGCTCGACCAGTTCAGCGGGACGGTGGGGCCGTACTTCTACAAGCAGCTCGGCCCGCCGTGGCCCGACCGCGTCATGGTGGGCGCGTACGAAGCCTGGTGGCTGCCCGGGGACCACCCGCTCGGCTACATCAGGCGCCAGGACGGCACCCACGTGCCCCTGCGGCAGGCGGCCCCCACCCTCGTCTGGCAGCAGGGAACGCTCAACTACCGGCTCGAAGGCGCCGGCGACGTGGGCGAGGCGGTCGCCGTCGCCACGTCACTCGGGTGAGGGCGAGCTCGTCAGCCACTCGTCCACACCCTGCAGCAACTCCTTGCGCACCGACTCAGGAGCCGTCGACGACCGTACGGACTGCCGCGCCAGCTCGGCCACCTCGGCGTCGCTGAAGCCGTGCACCTCCCTGGCCAGCTCGTACTGGCGCAGCAGCCGAGTGCCGAACAGCAGCGGGTCGTCGGCTCCCAGGGCGATGGGCACCCCCGCGTCGAACAGCCGGCGCAACGGCACGTCCGCGTCCCGCTCGGCCACCCCGAGCCCCACGTTGGACGAGGGGCAGATCTCGCAGCAGATCTGCCGGTCGGCCAGCCGCTGCATCAGCCACTCGTCGTCGGCCGCCCGCACCCCGTGGCCGACGCGGTCGGCCCCCAGGTCGTCGACGCACTGGGCCACGCTGCGCGGCCCCATCAGCTCGCCGCCGTGCGGCACGGCCAGCAGCCCGCCGCGTTTGGCGATCCTGAACGCCCGCTCGAAGTCGCGCGCCGCACCCCGCCGCTCGTCGTTGGACAGCCCGAACCCGACCACCTTGCCGGCGTACTGCGTGGCGAGCCTGGCCAGCGTGTTCGCGTCGAGCGGATGCCGGATCCTGTTGGCCGCCACGATCACGGCGATCCCGATCCCGGCGTGCTCGGCCGCCCGGTCCGCCGCGTCGAGCATCAGCTCGAGCGTGGCCGTCAGCCCGCCGAACCGCGGCGCGTAACCCGACGGGTCGACCTGGATCTCCAGCCACCGCGACCCGGCCGCGACCTCGTCCTCGGCGGTCTCGGCCAGCAGCCGGTAGACGTGCTCCGGCCGGTTGAGCACGGACCGCGCGATGTCGTACAGCCGCTGGAACCTGAACCACCCGCGCTCGTCGGTGGCCCGCAGCTTCGGCGGCCAGTCCTGCTCCAGCGCGTCGGGCAGGTGCAGGCCCTGCTCCCTGGCCAGCTCGATCAGCGTCGAGTGGCGCATCGAGCCGGTGAAGTGCAGGTGGAGATGGGCCTTGGGAAGCGCGTGCAAGGGCCTTGGCATCCGCATATTTTGCCACCAGGGCCGAAAAGATCGCGGCAGGAGTCTGCGGGAACACGCGGTACGGGGGAGACCTCACGGGGGATCATCGAGAAATGATCCCCGAGGCGCGGGCCGGCAGGCAGGGATGGCGCACGGCGCTGGCGGCGCTGGCGTTCGCGGCGGCGGCCCTCATCATCTACGGTCTCTTCTCCTCAGGGTTCGGACGCCCCCCGCGGGCCGCCGTGGAGACACCGCAGCCCGTTCCCGCACCGCCCCCAACGGCGGACCGTACGCCCGCGACCGGCGCGGCGAGCCGTACGCCCGCGACCGAGAACCGGACGCCCGCGGCGGAGGACCGGGCCGCGGCGGCGGCGGCCGTTCCCGCCAGGCGTGCCGCGGCGCCCGCGCTCGCGGTGATCTCCGGCGACCTGTGGCTCACCTACCTGCCCGCCGGGCTGGCGCGCTCCGGCGGCGGAACGATCGGGCATGAGCCGGGCGTCGAGGGCCGCTGGGCCAGGTGGAGCGCGGGCGGTGACGTCGTCGAGGCCCGGGTCGAGCAGGGCGCCGTGGCGGCCGGCTGGGCGCGCTACCGCGAGCGGGTCGCCGTGCTGAACGCCCGCGCCATCACCGTGCGGGGCAGGCCCGCCGTGGTGGGCGAGCACCCGAAGGGCGGCCGGATGATCGCCTGGCTGGAACGGGCGGGCACCGGTGCGTGGGTCAGGGTCAGCGACTCTCTTGCCGGTGAACTGCTCACTATTGCGACCTCGGCCAGGGCTCCTGTAGGAGACTGAAAGCCTTTGCCCGGCATATGCACTCACGTCATGGGGGGTTGGTCAATGCGGCGTACGGCAGCCGTGCTCCTCGTGTGCGGGCTCATGCCGGGACTGGCCGCCTGCGACGCCCTCGCCGGCCAGGTGCCGCCGACGGACCCCGGCACCGACGCGGGCAGCCGGTCGCCGCTCTCGGCGTCGCCGCGCCCCGAACCGGACACCCAGCGCCGGACCATCGCCCTGGCCTGCGGATCGACCGAGGTGCACATTCCCGCCTCGCCCGCCGGCCTGGCACGGGCGGGCTCGTTCAACCGCCTCGAGTCGCTCCGGCGCCGGACCAAGGTCAGGGGTCTGGCCTGGCTGCAGAACGACGAGCGCCTGTACGTCGGTGTGGTGTGCGGCGTGCGCACCGCCGAGCAGTTCGTGACGCTGGTGCCCAGGTCGACGCTGAGCGCGTACTGGGGCAGGCCGGCGCTGCACTGGACCACGCGCAACGGCCTGCGCAACTTCATGTGGCTGGAGCGGCCGGGCACCGCCATCTACATCGCCGCGACACCCGGCCTCGCCGACGAGATCAGGCCGCTCGCCTCCGAGATCGCGCAGAGCGTGGCCCAGTGACGTGCGCGCGAGTTGCGCGGTGAGTGACCCGGTGAGTGGTCCGGTGAACGGTGGACTCAGCGGGCCTCGGCCAGCAGCTTGCCCAGCCGGCTGACGCCCTCGACGAGGTCGTCGTCGCCCAGCGCGTAGGACAGCCGGAAATATCCCGGGGTTCCGAACGCTTCGCCGGGCACCACCGCGACCTCGGCCTCCTCCAGGATCAGCTCGGCCAGCTCGCCGGACGACGCGGGCCTGTGGCCGCGCAACTCCTTGCCGAGCAGCTCCTTTACAGAGGGGTACGCGTAGAACGCCCCCTTTGGTTCCGGGCACAACACGCCCGGGATCTCGTTGAGCATCCGAACCATCGTCTGGCGGCGCCGGTCGAACGCCGCGCGCATCTCCGCCACCGCGGACAGATCTCCCGAAACCGCGGCCAGCGCGGCCATCTGGGCGACGTTGGAGACGTTGGAGGTGGCGTGCGACTGCAGGTTGGTCGCCGCCTTGACCACGTCGGACGGGCCGATCAGCCAGCCCACGCGCCAGCCGGTCATCGCGTACGTCTTGGCCACGCCGTTGAGGATCACGACCCGGTCGCCCAGTTCGGGGACGGCCGTGGCGATGCTGGTGAACTCGGCGCCGCCGTACACGAGGTGCTCGTAGATCTCGTCGGTGACGACCCACAGCCCGTGCTCGGCGGCCCAGCGGCCGATCGCCACCGTCTCCTCGCGCGAGTGGACGGCGCCCGTCGGGTTGGACGGCGAGACGAACAGCAGCGCCTTCGTCCGCTCGGTGCGCGCCGCCTCGAGCTGCTCGACGCTCGCGAGGTAGCCGGTGGACTCGTCGGTCACGACGCTGACCTGTGTGCCCCCGGCCAGCTTGATCGCCTCGGGGTAGGTCGTCCAGTAGGGGGCCACGACGAGGACCTCGTCACCGGGGTCGAGCAGCGTCGCGAACGCCTGATAGACGGCCTGCTTGCCGCCGTTGGTGACCAGCACCTGCGACGCCTCGGCCTGGTAGCCGGAGTCGCGCCGGGTCTTGTCGGCGATGGCCTGCTTGAGCTCGGGCAGGCCGCCGGCCGGCGTGTACTTGTGGAAGCGCGGGTCGCGGGCCGCCTCGATCGCCGCCTCGACGATGTAGCCGGGCGTCGGGAAATCGGGCTCGCCCGCGCCGAAGCCGATGACGGGGCGTCCGGCCGCCTTCATGGCCTTGGCCTTGGCGTCGACGGCCAGCGTGGCCGACTCGGAGATCGCGGAAATTCTCGCTGAGATGCGGGATCGGGTGGACATGCGTCCATGCTCCCACGGGGCACTTCGCAGGCCACACGCCCGCGTGACCTGGGCCATCAGGATTTGGTTCGACGTGGCAGGCATTCCCCCGTATGCTTTCGCGTGGTCCTTCCGCCGCATGTCGGCGAGCGGTTCGGTCCAGGCAGTGAGTCGATCAGGGTAGTCTGGTCGATGACATAGGGCACTGGCGCAATTGGTAGCGCACCGGTCTCCAAAACCGGCGGTTGGGGGTTCGAGTCCCTCGTGCCCTGCGAGTGCGGTCCGCGCAATAATGGGCGTGTAAGCGCGCCGCAAAACTGCGTTGGATACGACTGATTCAGGTGAGGACTGTGGCGATCGACACGCGCGGCGAGACCGCAGGCAAGCCGGGTGGCGAAAAGAAGACACGCACTTCACCTGCCCTTTTCTATCGGCAGGTCGTCAACGAGCTCCGCAAGGTCATCTGGCCGACACGCAAGGATCTCATCACCTATACGACGGTCGTTCTGATATTCGTTCTGATCATGGTTGCGATCGTTTACGGGCTCGACAGCGGCCTGGGATGGCTGGTTCTGCGGATCTTCGGCGGAGCCTGATCGAGAGCCCGGCCGGTGTCGTCTGACGGAGCCGCCATTCGGTACGAGAGCAAACGACAAGACGAAAGAGGAAGAGTCACCGTGTCCGAGTCTTCAGTTCCGGCCGAGGAGCCCCGCGGCGAGTGGGGCGACGAGCTGGAAGAGGCTGCCGAGGAGGCCGCCGAGTCGGCCGTCTCCGAGGCCGAGGTCGCGGAGAGCGACGAGGCAGCCGATGCCGAGGCTTCCGCCGTCGAGGACGATGCTGCTCTTCTTCCTGAGGTCGATCCGGTCGAGGAGTTCAAGAGCTCCCTGCGCGGCCTGCCCGGCGAGTGGTACGTCATCCACTCCTACGCCGGCTACGAGAACCGCGTGAAGTCCAACATCGAGAGCCGCAACGTCTCGCTCAACATGGAGGACTACATCTACCAGGTCGAGGTGCCGACGCACACCGTCCAGGAGTTCAAGAGCGGCAAGAAGGTGCCGGTCAAGGAGCGCGTGCTGCCCGGCTACGTGCTGGTGCGCATGGAGCTGACCGACGAGTCCTGGGCCGCCGTCCGTAACACGCCCGGGGTGACCGGCTTCGTCGGCCTGTCCAACAAGCCCAGCCCGCTCAGCCTCGACGAGGTCGCCAAGCTGCTGGCGCCGGAGCCGACCGAGGAGAGCAAGAAGGCCGCGGCCAAGACGACCACGGGCCCGACCGTCGAGTTCGAGATCGGCGAGTCGGTCACGGTCATGGACGGCCCCTTCGCCACGCTGCCCGCCTCGGTGAGCGAGATCAGCCCCGAGTCGCAGAAGCTCAAGGTGCTCGTGTCGATCTTCGGCCGTGAGACTCCCGTCGAGCTCTCGTTCAACCAGGTCTCGAAGATCTAGGACGATCACCTACACTTAGACGTTCGGCTGGCCGCCCTGTCGCGAGGGGTGGCCTTCCGACATGTCAGGGCTGCATCCGCAGTCCGGCAAGCATCGCAATCAGGACCCGGAGAAGGACACATGCCTCCGAAGAAGAAAATCGCCGCACTGGTCAAGGTGCAGCTGCCGGCCGGTCAGGCCACCCCGGCGCCGCCCGTGGGCACCGCCCTCGGTCCCCACGGCGTCAACATCATGGACTTCGTCAAGCAGTACAACGCTGCCACCGAGGCCCAGCGGGGCAACATCATCCCCGTTGAGATCACCATTTTCGAAGACCGCAGCTTCTCCTTCATCACGAAGACGCCGCCGGCGCCTGAGCTGATCAAGAAGGCTCTCGGCATCGACAAGGGCAGCGCGGTCCCGCACCGTGACAAGGTCGGCAAGCTGAGCCGCGAGCAGCTGCGCAGCATCGCCGAGACCAAGATGCCCGACCTCAACGCCAACGACGTCGAGGCGGCCGAGAAGATCATCGCCGGCACCGCCCGGTCGATGGGCATCACGATCGCCGACTGACACCCTTTTCCCGTTCGTGGGAGGGCCCAGCGGGCCCGCAGACCACTCAGGAGTCACAAGACATGAAGCGCAGCAAGGCGTACAAAGACGCGGCCGCCAAGGTCGACAGCGACAAGCTCTACTCGCCCGCCGACGCCGCGAAGCTGGCCAAGGAGACGTCGCCCACCAAGTTCGACGGCACCGTCGAGGTCGCACTGCGGCTGGGCGTCGACCCTCGTAAGGCCGACCAGATCGTGCGCGGCACGGTCAACCTCCCGCACGGCACCGGTAAGACCGCCCGGGTCCTGGTCTTCGCGACCGGTGACCGTGCCGAGGCAGCCCGCGAGGCGGGCGCCGACATCGTCGGCGCCGACGAGCTGATCGACGAGATCTCCAAGGGCAACCGGCTCAACGAGTTCGACGCCGTCGTGGCCACGCCCGACCTGATGGGCAAGGTCGGCCGCCTGGGCCGCGTGCTCGGTCCGCGTGGTCTCATGCCCAACCCCAAGACCGGCACCGTGACGCCCGACGTCGCCAAGGCCGTCACGGAGATCAAGGGCGGCAAGATCGAGTTCCGCACCGACCGGCAGGCCAACCTGCACTTCGTCATCGGCAAGACGTCGTTCAACGAGCGCCAGCTCGTCGAGAACTACGCCGCCGCCCTTGACGAGGTGATGCGTCTCAAGCCGTCGGCGGCCAAGGGGCGCTACCTGAAGAAGGTGACCTTCTCCACGACGATGGGCCCCGGCGTTCCCGTCGACCCCAACGTCACCCGCGGCCTCACCGCCGACCTGGAGGCCTGACCTTCCGCACTCCTCGCAAAAGAGCCTCGCCCCTGTTCAGGGCGGGGCTCTTTCGTCGTTGCCGCCGTTACGAGCCTTCCCGGAGCTCCGAGGTCCGTGCGCGGGGGCGGTGCCGTCGAGGCGTGGGATGCCGGGCGGCGGGGCACCACTTGTGGAGAAGATGTGTGGGGTCTGTGAGGGTTAACCCTGGGTTTTCCCTTAGTTCTCGGGGGAAGGCGCCACGGCGGCGGAACTTAAACGTAAGGTCAAAACATGCTGAAGCGCATAAGTCTCTCCGCGGCCGGCGCCGCGCTCGTCGTGGCAGCGGTCGCCGGTTGTGGATCGAACGCCCAGCCCATCCAGGTCAATCTGGCCGCCTCGGAGGTCCTCTCGCAGGCCGCGCAGAAGACCGCGGAGGTGACCAGCTACACCGTCGACGCCGTCGTCAACGTGACGCATCCCCAGGAGGGAACCGGCAAGGTGCAGGGCCGCATGCTCTACCAGAGCAAGCCCCAACTCGCCGTGGACCTCACCCTGGACACCGCCGACATGGGAGGCAGGAGCCTGCCGGGTGGCGCGCGCGCCGTCCTCCAGGGCGACACCGTCTACGTCAAGGTCGAGGCACTCAACGACCTCGTGGGCGCCACCAAGCCGTGGATCAAGGTCCCGCTCAGCGGGATGGCCGACTCCAGCCAGGTCAACCAGGTGCTCACCCAGATCCAGCAGTTCGACCTGGGCAACATGACCAAGCTCATCACGGCCTCGCAGGACGTGAAGTCGGTCGGCAACGAGAGCGTCAACGGCGAGGACACCACCCACTACAGCGGCACCTTCCCGGTCGACGCGGCCGTCCAACAGCTTCCCGCCGACAAGCAGGAGAACGCCAGGACGGGCCTGGCGGAGCTGAAGGACGTCAAGTTCGACATCTGGGTGGCCGCCGACGGCCTGCCGCGCAAGCTGACTCTGAACGGCTCGAAGGAGGGCGGCACGCTCGACGCCACCCTGTTCTTCAAGGGGTTCAACGAGCCGGTCTCCATCGACGCGCCGCCCGCGGACCAGGTGGGTGAGCTGCCCAAGGGCAAGACCAGCTGAGAACGATTTGGAAACTCGGCCGCCAGCACGTAGTCTGGTCGGTGCCGAAGACCGCCGGTCGTCGTCAGGTGCCTCAAAGCCTGGCGACCGAAGGATCCACATCATGTGGACGGCCCGCGCAGGTGTGATGCGAGTTTCCCACATGGTGTGATCCGTGTGCGTGAGCCCCGTGCGCCCTGCGCTCGGGGCTGTTCTCATGTCGAGGGGCCTTCGCCGGTGGCACATCTGGAAGGAGGCCCATGGCGAGGGCGGATAAGGCGACAGCGGTTGCCGAGCTCAAGAACGAGTTCGAGGGCAGCGCTGCCGCCGTTCTGACCGAGTACCGCGGTCTCACCGTCGCGCAGCTCAAGGAGCTGCGCACCTCTCTCGGTGAGAATGCGAAGTTCGCCGTGGCGAAGAACACCCTGACCAAGATCGCGGCCGACGAGGCCGGTCTCGCGGGCCTCGAGAGCCTGCTCACCGGTCCGACCGCGATCGCCTTCGTCAACGGCGACGTTGTCGAGGCGGCCAAGGGTCTGCGTGACTTCGCCAAGGCCAATCCCCTTCTGGTGATCAAGGGCGGCGTCCTTGACGGCAAGACGCTTGACGCCACCGAGATCACCAAGCTTGCCGACCTCGAGTCCCGCGAGGTCCTCCTCGCGAAGCTGGCCGGCGCCATGAAGGCGAAGCAGAGCGCTGCTGCCGCGATGTTCGCCGCGCTGCCGACCAACATGGCCCAGCTGGCCGACGCCCTGCGCGCGAAGCGCGAAGAGGCTGGCGAGTAACACGGGGGTTGCCGCAACTCCGCGGTCCCGTTCCTAGTTCTCAGCACGTCCTAACGTAAGGAAACCATCATGGCGAAGCTCAGCACCGACGAGCTGCTCGACGCGTTCAAGGAGATGACCCTCCTCGAGCTGTCCGAGTTCGTGAAGCAGTTCGAAGAGGTCTTCGACGTCAAGGCCGCCGCGCCCGTCGCGGTCGCCGCCGCCCCCGCTGCCGGTGGCGCCGGCGCCGAGGCCCCCGCTGCCGAGGAGCAGGACGAGTTCGACGTCGTCCTCGAGGCCGCCGGTGACAAGAAGATCCAGGTCATCAAGGAGATCCGCGCCCTCACGTCCCTGGGCCTCAAGGAGGCCAAGGACCTGGTCGACGGTGCTCCCAAGCCCGTGTTCGACGGCAAGGTCAACAAGGAGCAGGCGGAGAAGGCCAAGGCTGCCCTCGAGGGCGCCGGCGCCACCGTCACCGTGAAGTAACTTCCCCCTTCACGCTCGCTCTACGGAAAGAGGCGGCTGCACCCTGGTGCCGGGTGCGTCCGCCTCTTTTCGCGTTTCCGGGGGCGCTCCCGCCGACCGGACCCGCGTGACGGCGCTGGTGTCCATGTAGTCCCTGGTGTGGACGATCTCGCCGTCCCTGATCCGGAGAACCAGCAGGCCGGGAACCGCGACCAGCTCCCCGCCCACCTCCACGACGGCGTCCTGCTCCACCACCACGACCTCCGGGTCGTCGGTACGCCGCAGGGCACGCCGGCGCACCTCACGCACCGCGAAAGGCATCCGGTCCCACATGTCGCGGTAGCCCGTACGGACCTCCTCGCGGCCCCTGAACGGCGGCAGCCCGCCGAACGGGAACTCGTGCAGCCCGGTTTCCGCGTAGAGGCCGGCCAGCTCGTCCGGGGACTTGTGCAGCATCGCCGTGTGGTAGCCCGTGACGATCTCTTCGATGGACATGATCGAGCCTTTCGCTCAACGTACGTTGACTCAACGAGCGTAGAGCGAAAGGGGTGGGTCGGTCAACGCGAGTAGAGTCGGGTCGATGGGCGAGAGAGTGCTACCCCGTGCCGAGAGGCGGCGCAGGACCGAAGGGCGGATCCTCGACGTGGCCAGGGCGCTGTTCGCCGAAGTCGGCTACGAGCGCGCCACGATCAGGGCCATCGCCAGGTCGGCCGAGGTCGATCCCGCCCTCGTGATGCAATATTTCGGCAGCAAGCAGGAGCTCTTCCAGCAGTCGGTGCGCGGGGCGGCGGCCTCCGGCACGGACGAGGGCGAGGGCCAAGGCGAGGGTGCGGAGGGCCTCGTCGAGCGGTTGCTCGGCACGCTCGGCGTGAAGCTGGGCGAGATGCCGCAGGGCTCGCTGGCCATGATGCGGTCGATGCTCACGCACCCCGAGGCCGCCGCGTCGGCGCGGCAGGTCCTGGGCGCGCAGATCGACCGGCTCGCGGAGTCCATCCCCGGCGAGGACGCGCGGTTGCGCGCCGCGCTGATCATGACGGTCATGGTCGGCGTGACCGTGGGCAACCAGCTGCTCGAGCTCGACGAGCTGCGCGGGGTGCCGCCGGAGGAGATCGCCCGGCTGCTCCGTCCCAGCCTGCGCGCGCTTACTGGACCCGACGTCTCATAACCGGCCCGTAACAAGTTGCCGGATCGGGTTCACATCAGGCGGATCGCCGTTACCGTGGGGCCACATCCCCCGGAATGCCGAGGTGGCCAGTGGGCGTCGAAGTCGTGGTCGACGGGTTGACCAAGTCGTTCGGCCGGCAGGTCATCTGGGAGGACGTCTCCCTCACCCTCCCGCCCGGCGAGATCTCCGTGCTGCTCGGCCCTTCGGGCACCGGCAAGTCGGTCTTCCTCAAGTCCCTCGTCGGCCTGCTCAGGCCCGACCGCGGCCACATCTGGATCGACGGCTACGACCTGGCCCACTGCGACGAGGGCAGGCTCTACGAGCTGCGCAGGTTGTTCGGTGTGCTGTTCCAGGACGGCGCCCTGTTCGGCTCGCTCAGCCTCTACGACAACATCGCCTTCCCGCTGCGCGAGCACACGAGGAAGTCCGAGAGCCAGATCCGCGCGGTCGTTATGGAGAAGATGGAGCTCGTCGGGCTGCTCGGCGCCGAGTCGAAGCTGCCGGGGGAGATCTCCGGCGGCATGCGCAAGCGGGCGGGGCTGGCCAGGGCGCTGGTGCTGGACCCTGAGATCATCCTGTTCGACGAACCCGACTCCGGCCTCGACCCCGTGCGCACCGCGTACCTCAACCAGCTCATCGTCGACCTCAACGCCGAGATCGAGGCGACGTTCCTGATCGTCACCCACGACATCAACACCGCCCGCACGGTCCCCGACAACATCGGGCTGCTCTTCAGACGCGAGCTGGTCATGTTCGGGCCGCGCGAGATGTTGTTGTCGAGCGACGAGCCGGTGGTGCGCCAGTTCCTCAACGCCAGGAAGCACGGGCCGATCGGCATGTCCGAGGAGAAGGACGTCTCGGAGCTGGAGGCCGAGGCGCTACTGGGGCACGATCCCGGCGCGCTGCCGCCGATCCCGCCGCAGCTCATGCCGAGCGACAACTCGATCCGCAACAGCCAGCGGCCGCCCGGCACGTGGCTGGCGGCCAACGGCGTGATCCCGCCGCAGGGCTCGTTCGTGGACGAGCGCGGCCGCAACTGGCTGGAGGAGTATCCGCGCCTGGTCAACTCCCACCTCCACGGCGCCAGATAGCGCACAGGCGGCGGGGCCACCACTTCGACAGGCGATGTGCGTCGTCGACGCCTCAGCGGGGCTCTCAGGCCCGGCCAGGGGCATTCACGGGTTTTCGGCTGGCTTGTCATGAGCTGGTGAAATGCCGCCTCGGTTGGTTGAGGGGCTCCACGCGCAAATGCCAGGTTATGATCCCGGCGACCGGCCGTGGAAGGGGTGAGCGCGTCGTGGCAGGGCTCGCGGTTCGGCCCGCTCGCATCCTCATGGCGGCACTCGGCGGGGTGCTGGTGGCGCTCGTGGGCACGGGCGTGTGGCTCGCCGCGCAGACGCGCGACGAGCAGGCCAGGGCGGACGACAAGCAGGCCGCGCTCCAGGCGGCGAGCACCCACGCGATCAACCTCATCTCGCTCGGGCACCGCACCGTCGACGACGACATGAAGCGCATCCTCGACACCTCCACCGGACCGGCCAGGGCCGAATACGAGGCCGACGCCGGCAAGCTCCGGTCGACCACCGTCGCGAACAAGGTCGTCCAGCACGGCGTCCTGCGCGCGACCGGGCTGGTCTCGCTGACGGGGGCCGTCGCGAAGGTGCTGGTCGTGGCCGACGTGGAGATCCGCTGGGACGGCTCCGACAACCCGCCGCAGGAGCGCTACTACCGGTGGTCGATGGACGTCACCAGGACCGGCGGCGCCTGGCTGGTGTCGAAGGTGGTGCAGGTCGCGTGAGGATCTTCACGATCGCGCTGCTCGGCCTCCTGGTGGCCGTGGCGGGGGTGCTGGTCCCGGTGATGTGGTTCGATCTGCGCTCCCTGCGCGCCGCGGACGAGGCCGCGGCGGAGGCGCTGTCCGCCGCCAAGAGGGTGGCGCCTGACCTGCTCTCGTACGACTACCGGACGGTGGACAAGGACCTGGCGCGCGCGAAGGAGCACACCACGGGGGAACTGACCACGTACTACGGGCAGCTGGCGACGAGCCTGGCGTCCAGGGCGAAGGCCCAGAAAATCATTCAGACCGTGTCCGTGGCGGGGGCCGGCGTCGAGCGGGCAGAACCCGACCGGGTGGAGGTTCTGCTCATCGTGAACACGGGTACGGTCAAGGAGAGCTCCGGCAAGGACGGGCCCCAGCAAGGGTTCACACAGAACCGGGCAAGGTTGGTGATGGTTCGGCAAGAGTCCCGATGGCTGGTGGCCGATCTGTCGACCCTGCTCGGGACCGCCTGACCCCCGGCGCGCCGCTTCCTTCAATTGTTATCAAAAAACAGGTTTAGTGCGGTCAATGCCAGGGGTACCTCAGTCACAGCTACACCGGTTGCCGGCATGGGTTCGGCCCTCGGTGTGACAGAGCGTTAACCGCCCCCGTTCGCGGGTATCGTCTTGGGCCTGGCGGTAGGCGATCGGTCACACAGGAGAGAAAACCCAGCGTCCGGGCCCCTAGTCGGCTAAAAGTCGCGCTTGTGGGCTTGACGTATCCGCCTGAACGGGCGATGCTGCGACCAACGTGGAGCATGCAGCGAGAGTGAAGTGGACAGGCGTGTGCCGTTCGGCTACACTGCCCCTTTGCGCTGCCCTTTGACGACCCGCGATGCTTGCTCACGTTGCGAGGTTGTCTGGCGTGCGTGTAGTCAGTCCGCCGCGAGCCCTCGGAAGGACATCTGTTGGCAGCCTCGCGCAACGCCTCCGCCGTACCCGCTGGTCCCCGTCGCGTGTCATTTTCGCGCATCCAGGAGCCTCTCGAAGTTCCTGACCTTCTCGCTCTGCAGACCGAGTCGTTCGACTGGCTGCTCGGCAACGAGAAGTGGAAGGCCCGGGTAGAGGCGGCTCGCCAGGCCGGGCGCAGGGACGTCCCGACCCAGTCGGGTCTCGAAGAGATCTTCGAAGAGATCAGTCCGATCGAGGACTTCTCGGGGACCATGTCCTTGTCGTTCCGCGACCACCGGTTCGAGCCGCCGAAGTACTCCGTAGACGAGTGCAAAGACAAGGACATGACCTTCTCCGCCCCGATGTTCGTGACGGCGGAGTTCATCAATAACACCACCGGTGAGATCAAGAGCCAGACGGTGTTCATGGGCGACTTCCCGCTCATGACGCCGAAGGGCACGTTCATCATCAACGGCACCGAGCGTGTCGTGGTCTCGCAGCTGGTCCGTTCGCCTGGCGTCTATTTCGAACGTAACGTCGACAAGACGTCCGACAAGGATCTGTACGGCTGCAAGGTCATCCCGTCCCGGGGTGCCTGGCTGGAGTTCGAGATCGACAAGCGCGACAGCGTCGGTGTGCGCATCGACCGCAAGCGCAAGCAGGCCGTCACCGTGCTTCTCAAGGCACTGGGGTGGACCAACGAGAAGATCCTCGAGCGTTTCGGCCAGTACGAGTCGATGCGGGCCACCCTGGAGAAGGACCACACGGCCGGCCAGGATGACGCGCTGCTCGACATCTACCGCAAGCTGCGGCCGGGCGAGCCGCCGACCAAGGAGTCGGCGCAGACCCTGCTGGAGAACCTCTACTTCAACCCCAAGCGGTACGACCTGGCCAAGGTGGGCCGCTACAAGATCAACAAGAAGCTCGGGGTCGACGCCGAGATCACCCAGGGCACGCTGACCGAGGACGACATCGTCGCCACGATCGAATACATCGTCCGCCTCCACGCGGGCGAGGAGTCGATGGGGGAGATCATCGTCGAGATCGACGACATCGACCACTTCGGCAACCGCCGCCTGCGCAGCGTCGGCGAGCTCATCCAGAACCAGGTCCGCCTGGGTCTGGCCCGCATGGAGCGCGTCGTGCGCGAGCGGATGACCACGCAGGACGTCGAGGCGATCACGCCGCAGACCCTGATCAACATCCGCCCGGTGGTCGCCTCCATCAAGGAGTTCTTCGGCACCTCGCAGCTGTCGCAGTTCATGGACCAGACCAACCCGCTGGCCGGGCTGACGCACAAGCGGCGTCTGTCCGCGCTGGGCCCCGGTGGTCTGTCGCGTGAGCGGGCCGGCTTCGAGGTCCGTGACGTGCACCCGTCCCACTACGGCCGGATGTGCCCGATCGAGACCCCTGAAGGCCCCAATATCGGCCTGATCGGGTCGCTGGCCTCCTACGGCCGCATCAACGCCTTCGGCTTCGTCGAGACCCCCTACCGCAAGGTGGTCGACGGCAAGGTCACCGACCAGATCGACTACCTCACCGCCGACGAGGAAGACCGTTTCGTCAAGGCGCAGGCCAACACGGTGCTCAACCCCGACGGGTCGTTCGCCGACTCCCGGGTCCTCGTGCGCACCAAGGGCGGCGAGACCGAGCTCGCCCGTGCCGAGGAGGTCGACTACATCGACGTGTCGCCGCGCCAGATGGTGTCGGTGGCCACGGCGATGATCCCCTTCCTCGAGCACGACGACGCCAACCGCGCTCTCATGGGCTCCAACATGCAGCGCCAGTCGGTGCCGCTGCTCAAGAGCGAGGCGCCGCTGGTCGGCACCGGCATGGAATACCGCGCCGCGACCGACGCCGGCGACGTCATCAGCGCCGAGAAGGCGGGCGTGGTCGAGGAGGTCTCGGCCGACTACGTCACCGTCATGAACGACGACGGCACCCGCACCACCTACCGCGTCGCCAAGTTCAAGCGCTCCAACCAGGGCACCTCGTTCAACCAGAAGCCCATCGTCGCCGAGGGCGACCGGGTCGAGGTCAACCAGGTGATCGCCGACGGGCCGTGCACCGACCAGGGTGAGATGGCGCTCGGCAAGAACCTCCTGGTGGCG
>NZ_JBQQCC010000013.1:0-300590 GCF_052245635.1 Nonomuraea sp. KM88
GGCTCATCACGATCCTGCCCATACGTCGCGATAACCGCCTGAGCCTCGATCGGATCACCCAACGTCGTCCCCGTGCCATGCGCCTCCACCACATCCACCTCAGCCGCCGACAGACCGGAATTCGCCAGCGCCTGCCGAATCACCCGCTGCTGAGACGGACCATTAGGCGCCGTCAGACCATTACTCGCACCGTCCTGGTTCACCGCACTGCCCCGCACCACGGCGAGCACCTGGTGCCCGTTACGTTCCGCGTCGGACAGTCGCTCCACCAGCAGTACGCCGACGCCCTCGCCCCAGCCGGTGCCGTCGGCGTCGGCGGAGAACGCCCTGCACCGGCCGTCGGGGGACAGGCCGCGCTGGCGCGAGAACTCCACGAAGGTGCCGGGCGTGGCCATCACGGTCACGCCGCCGGCCAGTGCCATGTCGCACTCGCCCGACCGCAACGCCTGCGCCGCCCAGTGCAGGGCGACGAGAGAGGAGGAGCAGGCGGTGTCCACGGTCACCGCAGGGCCTTCGAGCCCGAAGGTGTACGACAGGCGACCGGACACGACGCTGCCGGAGTTCCCGGTGGCGATGAGCCCTTCCAGCTCCGTGGGCACGGTGGTGAGGTGGGCCGCGTAGTCGTGGTACATGACGCCCGCGAACACGCCGGTCCTGCTGCCGCGCAGCGCCGCGGGGTCGATGCCGGCCCGCTCGATCGCCTCCCACGACGTCTCCAGCAGCAGCCGCTGCTGCGGGTCCATGGCCAGGGCCTCACGCTGCGAGATCCCGAAGAACGCCGGGTCGAACTCGGCCGCGTCGTGCAGGAAACCGCCCTGCTTCGTGTACGTGGTGCCGGAATTGTCGGGGTCCGGGTGGTACAGCCGGTCCAGGTCCCACCCGCGGTCCCCGGGGAACTCGCCGATCGCATCCGTACCGGCGCTCACCAGCTGCCAGAGGTCCTCCGGCGAGAGCACGCCGCCCGGGTACCGGCAGGCCATGCCGACGATCGCGATGGGCTCGTCGTTCAGCGGCGTCGTGGCCGCGGTGACGACCGTCGCCTCGGCCCCGGCTCCCGTGAGCTCCGTCTCCAGGTAGTCGGCGACGGCTCGCGCGTTGGGGTAGTCGAAGACGAGCGTGGCGGGGAGCCGCAGCCCGGTGCCCGAGTTGAGCTGGTTACGGAGTTCGACGGCCGTGAGGGAGTCGAAGCCGAGCTCCTGGAAGGCGCGGTCGGGCTCCACGGCGTCCATGGAGGCGTGACCGAGAACCCTGGCCACCTCCTGGCGGACCAGCTCCAGCAGCACCTTGCCGCGCTCGGCCGCCTCCAGCCCGGCGAGCCGGCGGGCCAGCCCGGACCCGGCCGCGCGGGCCACCTGGCGTGCCGATCCGCGCACCAGGCCGCGGAGCAGCGCGGGAAGCTCCGTACCCCGGCCGCGCAGCGCCGCGGCATCGACCCGCAGCGGCACCAGCGCCGCCGCGTCCGAACCCGACCCCGCATCGAACGACGCCAGCGCCTCGTCCACCGTCAGCGCCGGCAGGCCCTGGCGCCGCATCCGCTCGAAGTCGGCCTCGCGCAGCCAGGCGCTCAGCCCGGTGTCGGTGTCCCACAGCCCGAACGCCAGCGACGTCGCCACCAACCCCGACGACCGCCGGTGCACCGCGAGGGCGTCGAGGAACACGTTCGCCGCCGCATAGTAGGCCTGTCCTGCCGCCAGGACGGAACCGCCCGCGGACGAGAACAGCACGAACGCCGACAGGTCCAGGTCACGGGTCAGCTCGTGCAGGTGCCACGCCGCGTCCACCTTCGGCCCCAGCACCCCGTCAAGGCGCTCCACCGACAGCGACCCCACCAGCCCGTTGTCGCCCACGCCTGCGGCGTGCACCACGCCGCGCAGCGCGCGCTCCTCGGGGATGGAGGCGATCAGCGCGGCGAGCGCGTCACGGTCGACCACGTCGCACGCGGCCACGTCCACCTCGGCGCCCAGCTCCGAGAGCTCGGTCACCAATTCGGCCGCGCCGGGCGCCTCGGGGCCGCGCCGGCTGACCAGCAGCAGGTGCCGTACGTCGTGCTCGGTGACCAGGTGGCGGGCCACCAACGCGCCCAGCCCACCGGTCCCGCCGGTCACCAGCACGGTGCCGTCGGGGCCGAACACCGGCTCGCGCTGCTCCAGGCCCCTGACCCGGCTCAGTCTCGGCACCAGCACCCGGCCGTCCCGGACCGCGGACTCCGGCTCACGCGAAGCGACCACCGATCCGACGGCGGCCCACGACTCGGCGCTGCCGTCCACGTCCACCAGCACGAACCGGCCCGGGTTCTCCGCCTCGGCCGCCCGTACCAGCCCCCACACCGGGGCCGCCGACACGTCAACCCGATCGCCGTCGCCAACGGCCACCCCACCCCGCGTCACCACCACCAGCCGCGACGACGCGAACCGCTCGTCGGCCAGCCATTCCTGGACGGAAGTCAGCGCGTGCGCGGTGGCACGCCGTACCGCGGCGGGGATGTCGTCGCCGGGCTCGGTGACGGGACATTCCACGAACGCCCACTCGGGCATCGCATCCGTGTCCCTGAGCGACGCCAGGCTCGGATACTCCTCGTCTCCGGCGGCGGGGAGCTCGGCAGGCTCCGTCCAGGTCACCTGGTAGAGAGTGTCCAGGGCGCCGGCGGTGAGTTCGGTGGACAGGGCGCGCAGGGTGAGGGCGTCGATCTCGGCCACCGGGGCGCCGGTCTCGTCCGCGATGCTCAACCTGATGCTGGTCTCGGAGGAGCCGCGGGTGACCTTGACCCGCAGGCCGGTCGCGCCCGCCGCGTGCAACGACACGCCGCTCCAGGCGAACGGCAGATACGGCCGCCCTTCCGCTCTCGGCACCAGATCACCCAACGCCGCGGCGTGCAGCGACGCGTCCAGCAACGCCGGGTGCAACCCGAACCGTCCCGCATCGGCGTGCCCCTGCTCGGGCAGGGCGATCTCGGCGAACACCGCGTCCCCGTCCTGCCAGGCAGCCACCAAACCCTGGAACAGCGGCCCGTACTCCAGACCGATCGCCGCCATGTCGTCATACAGGTGCTCGACATCGATCGGCCGGGCACCGGCCGGCGGCCACTGCCCCGCAACCCCGACCGGCTGCTCGCCCTCCTCGGCCAGCAACCCCTGCGCGTGCAGCGTCCACTCCGCCTGACCCTCACGCGAGTACAACCCCACCGGGCGGCCACCAGCGTCATCACACGGACCGGCCACCAGCTGGACATCCACCCCGGCTCCGGCCGCCACCACCAACGGCGCCTGCATCGTCAACTCGACCAGCCGCGCACACCCCAGCTCCAGACCCGCACGCAACGCCAGCTCCACCAGCGCCGCCCCCGGCACCACCACCCGGCCATCCACCTGATGATCAACCAGCCACGACTGCCCATCGAGCGACAACCGGCCCGTGAAGGTATGGGTGTCGGAGTCCGGTGCGGAAATGGCGGCACGAAGCATGGGATGGTCGATGGCGCCCAATCCGGCCGCGCCCACATCCTGCGACTCCAGAGCCGCCGGCACCCAGAACCGCTCATGCTGGAACGCGTACGTCGGCAGATCGACCAGCCGGCCCGGCCTCAACACCGCCGTCCAGTCCACAGGGACGCCCTCGACGTGCAGCCGCCCCAAAGCCTCGACCAGCGCCCGGACCTCATCCCGGTCCTTACGCACAGCCGGCACGAACACCGCATCCACGCTCTGCTGCGCCAACCCCGTCAGCACCCCATCCGGACCCACCTCCAAGAAATGGGCCGCCCCGCAAGCCGTCACCCCATCCGCGAACCGCACCGCACCACGTACGTGCTCGACCCAGTACGAGGGGTCGGTCAGCTGGCCGGGCTCGGCCAGGCGACCCGTCACGTTCGAAACGACCGCAATCGCCGGCTCGTGGAAGCCGATCCCGCTGATCGCCTCCGCGAACTCGGCCAGCATCGGCTCCATCAACGGCGAATGGAACGCATGCGACACCCGCAACCGGCGGGTGCGGACCTGCGCGCGGCTCTCGATCTCCGCGATCGCGGATTCGTCACCGGACACCACCACCGCAGCCGGACCGTTCACCGCCGCGATCCCCACCCGGTCCTCACGACCAGCCAGCAACGGCAGGACATCGACCTCCGGGGCAGCCACCGCCAGCATCGCCCCACCAGAAGGCAACGCCTGCATCAACCGCGCACGAGCAGCCACCAACGTGCAGGCATCCTCCAACGAGAACACCCCCGCCACATGAGCAGCAGCAATCTCCCCGATCGAATGCCCCACCAACACATCCGCCCGCACACCCAACGAAGCCAGCAACCTGTACAGCGCCACCTCAAAGGCGAACAACGCAGGCTGCGTCATCCCGGTTTCGTTGAGCACACCGTCCGGGTCGGCGAACATCACCTCACGCAGCGAATGCGGCAACAACGGCTCAAACCGGGCGCAGATCTCCTCCAGCGCCTCCGCGAACACCGGGAACGCCTCGATGAGGGAAGCCCCCATCCCGACCCGCTGGCTACCCTGACCCGCGAACAACAACGCCAGCTTCCCGCCAGAACCGCTACCCGAGATCGCAGCAGAGGGATCGTCAGCCAGCGCCCGCAACCCCGCCACCAACTCATCCCGATCGCCACCCACCACCACCGCACGCTGCTCCAGCACCGCCCGGCCCGTCGCCAACGACCACGCCACATCCGACACCGCCACCGACGACCGCGACTCCACCCACGACGCGAGCCGACCGGCCTGCGCCCGCAACGCCCGCACATCCTTCGCCGACACCAGCCACGGCACCACCGGCGCCTGTTCCACCGGCTCAGGCTCCGGCTCCGCGACCGGGCCCTGCTCGATGATCACGTGAGCGTTCGTGCCACTGATCCCGAACGACGACACCGCGGCCCGGCGAGCATGCCCGTTCTCCTGCCACGGCTGCGGCTCCGTCAACAGCTTCACCGCACCCGCCGACCAGTCCACATGCGGAGAAGGCTCGTCGGCGTGCAAGGTCTGGGGCAGCATGCCGTTGCGCAGCGCCATCACCATCTTGATCACACCGCCCACGCCTGAGGCGGCCTGCGTGTGACCGATATTGGACTTCAGCGACCCGAGCCACACGGGCCGGTCATCGGGCCGTTCCTGGCCATAGGTCGCCAGCAGTGCCTGGGCCTCGATCGGGTCGCCCAGGGTCGTGCCGGTGCCGTGCGCCTCCACCGCGTCCACGTCGGCGACCGACAGACCCGCATTCGCCAAAGCCTGCCGGATCACCCGCTGCTGCGACGGACCATTCGGAGCCGTGATCCCGTTACTCGCACCATCCTGATTGACCGCACTCCCCCGCACCACCGCCAGCACCCGATGACCGTTACGGCGAGCATCCGACAACCGCTCCACCAGCAACACACCAACGCCCTCACCCCACCCCGTGCCATCAGCACCAGCCGAAAACGCCTTACACCGCCCATCCGCAGCCAACCCCCGCTGCCGCGAAAACTCGATGAACATCCCCGGCGTCGACATCACCGTCACACCACCGGCCAACGCCAGATCACACTCACCCGACCGCAACGCCTGCGCCGCCCAATGCAACGCCACCAACGACGACGAACACGCCGTATCCACCGTCACCGCCGGGCCCTCCAACCCCAACGTGTACGACACCCGGCCCGACACCAAACTCCCACCACTGGTATTCGCCGGCGTCCCCAACCCATAGTCGTGATACATCACCCCCGCGAACACACCCGTCCGACTCCCCCGCAACCCCACCGGATCAATCCCCGCCCGCTCAACCGCCTCCCACGACGCCTCCAGCAACAACCGCTGCTGCGGATCCATGGCGAGCGCCTCACGCGGCGAGATCCCGAAAAACCCCGGATCGAACTGGGCGGCGTCGTAGAGGAACCCGCCGTGCCGCGCGTACGAGGTGCCGCGGCTGTCGGGGTCGGGGTCGTAGAGCTTGTCCAGGTCCCAGCCACGGTCGGAGGGGAACTCCCCCACCCCGTCGCGGGCCTGCGCCACCAGCTCCCACAGATCCTCCGGCGACAGCACACCACCCGGATAGCGGCACGCCATCCCCACGATCGCGATCGGCTCGTCGACCACCTTCGTGGCGGTCACGGCGGCCTGGGCGGCCTGCCCGCCAGCCATCTGGTTGGCCAGGTGGTCGGCGATGGCCTCAGCGGTCGGGTAGTCGAAGATGAGCGTGGCCGGGAGCGGCACGCCGATGGCGGCCGTGAGCTGGTTGCGGAACTCGACGGCCGTCAGGGAGTCGAAGCCGAGCTCCTGGAAGGCGCGGTCGGGCTGCACCGCGTCCGCCGAGGCGTGGCCCAGCACCTTGGCCGCTTCCTTGCGGACGAGTTCCAGCAGCAACATCCTGCCGCGTTCCGCGCCCTCCAGCCCGGCGAGCCGGCGGGCCAGCTTCGATCCGGTCGAGCGGGCCACCTGCCGTACCGACCCGCGTACCAGGCCGCGCAGCAGCGCGGGAAGGCGGGAGCCGCGGCCAGCCAGCGCGCTCGTGTCGATGCGCAGCGGAACCAGCGCCGCCGCATCCGAGCCCGCTCCGGCGTCGAACAGCGCCAGCCCTTCGTCCACGGTCAACGCCGGCAGGCCCTGGCGCCGCATCCGTCCGAAGTCGGCCTCGCTCAGCGAGCCGCTCATGCCCGCGTCGGTCTCCCACAGCCCGTACGCCAGTGACGTGGCGACCAGCCCCGACGACCGCCGGTGCGCCGCGAGGGCGTCGAGGAACACGTTCGCGGCGGCGTAGTTGGCCTGTCCTGCCGCCAGGACGGAACCGCCCGCGGACGAGAACAGCACGAACGCCGACAGGTCCAGGTCACGGGTGAGCTCGTGCAGGTGCCAGGCCGCGTCGGCCTTCGGTCCCAGCACCCGGTGCAGCCGTTCGGCCGACAGCGACCCCACCAGCCCGTTGTCACTGACGCCCGCCGCGTGGACCACGCCGCGCAGCGCGCGCTCCTCGGGGATGGACGCGATCACCGTGGCGAGCGCGTCACGGTCGGCCACGTCGCAGGCCGCCACGTCCACCTCGGCGCCCAGCTCCGACAGCTCCGCCACCAGCTCGGTGGCGCCGGGCGCCTCGGGGCCGCGCCGGCTGACCAGCAGCAGGTTCCGAACGCCGTGCTCGGCCACCAGGTGGCGGGCCACCAGCGCGCCCAGCCCACCGGTCCCGCCGGTCACCAGGACGGTCCCCTCGGGCCCGAACACCGGCTCGCCGGCCGACGTTCCGGCCCTCACCAGCCGCGGAGCCCTGATCTGGCCACCGCGGACCGCGGCCTCCGGCTCTCCGGAGGCCGCCACCCCGGCCAGCGTGTCCCACGACTCGGCGCTGCCGTCCACGTCCACCAGCACGAACCGGCCCGGGTTCTCCGCCTCGGCCGCCCGTACCAGCCCCCACACCGGGGCCGCCAACACGTCAACCCGATCGCCGTCGCCAACGGCCACCCCACCCCGCGTCACCACCACCAGCCGCGACGACGCGAACCGCTCGTCGGCCAGCCATTCCTGCACCGCGCTCAGCACGTCGGCGAGGGTCTCGTGGACGGCGTCGAGGACCTCCGCCTCCGGCGGGGTCACCACGTACGTGACCGCGTCCGGCACGGCGGCGTCCTCGGCGACCGACGCCAGCTCGGGCAGCTCGGGCAGCTCGGCGGTGTCGGGGGCGGAGACGGGCGTCCACTCCACCCGGAACAGCGACTCGGCGTGGTCGTTGCCCGCGGCGGTGAGCTGTTCCGCCGAGACCGGGCGGACGGCGAGCGACTCGACCGACAACACCGGCGCGCCGTCGGCGTCGGCGATGGTCAGGGCGATGGAGGTTTCGCGGAGGCGGGAGATCCGCACCCGTACGCTGCTCGCGCCGGCCGCGTGCAGCCGCGCTCCGGCCCAGGAGAACGGGAGCACGGTCTGCCCGTCCCCGGCGATCAGCTGGGCGTGCATCGCGGCGTCGAGGAGTGCGGGGTGCAGCCCCGACCTGGCCGCGTCGGCGTGCGCCTGCTCGGGCAGCTCGACCTCGGCGAACACGTCCTGGTCCCGCCGCCAGGCGGCCTGCAGCCCCTGGAAGACGGGCCCGTACTCGTACCCCATGCCGAGCAGCAGCTCGTAGGCGCCGGACACGTCGACCGCGTCGGCGCCGGCCGGCGGCCACTGCTCGAGGCCGTCGGCGGGCGCGGTCGCGGCGGCGGACAGCGCGCCGTCGGCGTGCCGGGTCCACGTGCCGGCGGTGTCGCCGTCGGCACGGGAGTGGATGGCGATCGACCGCGCGCCGGAGGCGTCGGTGGCGCCGACGACCACCTGCACCTGGCGCCCGCCGCCGGGGGGCAGCAGCAGCGGCGCCTGCAGGGTGAGCTCCTTGACGAGCGGGCTGCCCACTTCCTGGCCGGCCTGCAGCGCCAGCTCCAGGAACGCCGTCCCAGGGAGCAGGATCGTGCCGTTGACGGCGTGGTCGGCCAGCCACGGCTGGGTGGCCACGGACAGGCGGCCGCTGAAGATGACCGACTCGCCGCCGGCCACTTCGGTCACCGCGCTCAGCAGGGGATGGTCGAAGGCCGCGAGCCCCGCCCCGGCCATGTCGCCGGCGCCGGCGCGCGCGGAGATCCAGTACCGCTGGTGCTGGAAGGCGTAGGTGGGCAGGTCCACGAGCGACGGGCGGGCGGGGGCGAAGAACGCCTCCCAGTCGACGGCCACGCCGCGCACGTGCAGATGGCCCAGGGCCTGCACGAACGCGAGCGGCTCTGCGCGGTCCTTGCGCGTGCTCGGGACGAAGACGCCGTCCTCGGCGCTCTGCTGGGCCAGCGCGGTCAGCGTGGTGTCGGGGCCGACCTCGATCCAGACCTTGGCGCCTGCCGTACGGGCGGCGGCGACGCCGTCGGCGAACCGCACCGCACCACGTACGTGCTCGACCCAGTACGAGGGGTCGGTCAGCTGGCCGGGCTCGGCCAGACGACCCGTCACGTTCGAGACGACCGGAATCACCGGCTCGTGGAAGCCGATCCCGCTGATCGCCTCCGCGAACTCGGCCAGCATCGGCTCCATCAACGGCGAATGGAACGCATGCGACACCCGCAACCGGCGCGTCCGCACCAGCGCCTGGCCCTCGATCTCCGCGATCGCCGCCTCGTCACCGGACACCACCACCGCAGCCGGACCGTTCACCGCCGCGATCCCCACCCGGTCCTCACGACCAGCCAGCAACGGCAGGACATCGACCTCCGGGGCAGCAACCGCCAGCATCGCCCCACCAGAAGGCAACGCCTGCATCAACCGCGCACGAGCAGCCACCAACGTGCAGGCATCCTCCAACGAGAACACCCCCGCCACATGAGCAGCAGCAATCTCCCCGATCGAATGCCCCACCAACACATCCGCCCGCACACCCAGAGAAGCCAGCAACCGATACAGCGCCACCTCAAAGGCGAACAACGCAGGCTGCGTCATCCCCGTCTCGTTCAACACACCCTCGGGATCGGAGAACATCACCTCACGTACGGGATGCGGCAACAGCGGATCGAGCACCCGGCAGATCTCGTCCAGTTCGGCGCCGAACACGGGAAACGCCTCGGCGAGCTCGCGGCCCATGCCGAGCCGCTGGCTGCCCTGGCCGGCGAACAGCAGCGCCACCTTCCCGCCGGAACCGCTTCCGGAGATCGCGCCGGAGGGGTCCTCGGCCAGCGCCTCCAGCCCGGCGAGCAGTTCGGAGCGGTCGGCGCCCACGACGACCGCGCGGTGCTCCAGCACGCTGCGGCCGCCGGCCAGCGTCCAGGCGATCCCGGCCGGGTCGGTCCCGGGGCGCTCGGTGACCCACGAGGCGAGCCGCCGGGCCTGCCCGGCCAGCGCCTCGGGGCTCCTGGCCGAGATGAGCCAGGGCAGCACCGGCAGAGCCCCGTCGTCGCCCGTGGTGATCTCGCTCTCGTCGCACTGCTCGATGATCACGTGGGCGTTGGTGCCGCTGATCCCGAAGGAGGAGACGGCGGCGCGGCGCGGGCGGTCGAGCTCGTCCCACGGGCGGGCCTCGGTCAGCAACTCCACCGCACCCGCCGACCAGTCCACATGCGGCGACGGCTCGTCCACATGCAGCGTCTTCGGCAACATACCGTGCCGCAGCGCCATCACCATCTTGATCACACCGCCCACACCCGCAGCCGCCTGCGCATGACCGATGTTCGACTTCAACGACCCCAACCACAACGGCCGATCCCGATCCTGACCGTAAGCAGCGATCAGCGCCTGAGCCTCGATCGGATCACCCAGCGACGTCCCCGTCCCATGCGCCTCCACCACATCCACCTCAGCCGCCGACAACCCCGCATTCGCCAACGCCTGCCGGATCACCCGCTGCTGCGACGGACCGTTCGGCGCCGTCAACCCGTTACTCGCACCGTCCTGATTGATCGCCGAACCACGCACCACCGCCAGCACACGATGACCGAGCCGCCGCGCATCCGACAACCGCTCCACCAGCAACATCCCGACACCCTCAGCCCACCCCGTGCCATCAGCACCAGCCGAGAACGCCTTACAACGACCATCAGGCGACAGACCCCGCTGCCGCGAGAACTCCACGAACGTCCCGGGCGTCGCCATGATCGTCACGCCGCCGGCCAGCGCCAGCTCGCACTCGCCCGACCGCAGCGCCTGCACCGCGAGGTGCAGCGACACCAGCGACGACGAGCACGCGGTGTCCACGGTCACCGCTGGGCCCTCGAACCCGAACGTGTACGACACGCGCCCGGACGCGATGCTGCCCGAGTTGCCGGTGCCGACCAGCCCTTCCAGCTCCTGGGGCACGGTGGCGGGGGCGTAGTCGTGGTACATCACGCCCGCGAACACGCCGGTCCTGCTGCCCCGCAACCCCGCCGGATCGATCCCGGCCCGCTCCATCGCCTCCCACGAAGCCTCCAGCAACAACCGCTGCTGCGGATCCATCGCCAACGCCTCACGCGGCGAGATCCCGAAGAACGCCGGATCGAACTCCCCCGCCTCGTACAGGAACCCGCCATGCCGCGCATACGTGGTCCCGTGACTGTCCGGATCGGGGTCGTAGAGCTTGTCCAGGTCCCAGCCGCGGTCGGAGGGGAACTCCCCGATCGCGTCCTGGCCGGAGGCCACCAGGTTCCACAGGTCCTCGGGTGAGAGCACCCCGCCGGGGAAACGGCAGGCCATTCCCACGATCGCGATCGGCTCGCGCGCCGCCTCGGCGAGAGAACGGTTCTGCGCACGCAGCCGTTCCGTCTCCTTCAAGGAGGAACGCAGGGCCTCGATGAGCTTGGTGTCGTTCGCAGCCATTCTCGCCTCGTACTCTTCGTGCTACCGAAAGGGGGATCTACGCCTGGGCGGCGGGGATGTTCTCGGTGATCGTCCGCATGACCGCGGCGGCGTGGTCGTTCAGGTAGAAGTGACCGCCGCGGAAGACGTGCAGGTCGAACGCGCCGCTGGTGTGCTCTTTCCAGCGGGCCGCCTCGTCCGTGGTGACATGGGGGTCACGGTCGCCGGTCAGGACGACGATCGGGGCGTCGATTCTGGCGCCGGGCGTACAGCGGTAGGTCATGATGGCCGTGTAGTCGCCGCGCAGCGACGGCAGGATCATGCTCTGCAGCTCGGGGTCGGCCAGCATGCGCACGTCGGTGCCGCCGAGCCGCCGCACCTCGGCGAGGAGGGCCTGGTCGCCCTCCTTGTGCACGGTCTCGACGCGCACGCACGAGGGGGCGCGCCGGCCGGAGGCGAAGAGCACCCGCGGCGCGAGGTTCCGCTCCATCAACCTTCTGGCCACCTCGAACGCGACCACGGCGCCCATGCTGTGCCCGAAGAAGGCCATCGGCCGGTCCGCCAGCGGCACGATCTCCGCCGTGACGCGGTCCGCGAGCTCGCCGATGTCGTCGATGCACGGCTCGTGGCGGCGTTCCTGCCGGCCCGGATACTGGATCGCCAGGACGTCGAACCGCGGCGTGAGCTGCTTGGCGACCGGGTGGAAATAGGAGGCCGAGCCGCCCGCGTGCGGGAAACAGATCAGGCGCGTGGCGCTCTCGCGGCTGTCCGGCGCGGAGAAGAAGCGCCGCACCCACGTTCCGGTTTCGGTGATCACTGGGTTTTCCTTCCGTTGATGTCCGCACTCACCCTGGCGACCAGGAGTTCGGCGCCTGGAATGTGTGCGGCTCGTCCCAGGCGGGCGGGCGGGAGGAGGCGCCCCCGGTCCAGCGCGGGCCGTCCGCCCGCGTCGCCGGCCTGGGCGGCGGGGTGTTCCCCTGCTCCGCGCCCGGCGCGAGGCGGTGCAGCAGTGCCGTCACCACCGCGGCCAGCTCCTCCTGGTCCAGCTCGCCGCGTACGAACCTGAACACCGCCCCGTCGCCGCCCATCACATCGGCAGGTTTCCGTGCTTGCGGTACGGGACCTTCGCGGTCTTCGCGCGGAGCATGGCCAGCGACCGCGCCAGCACCGCCCTGGTCTCGGCCGGGTCGATCACGTCGTCGACCAGTCCGCGCTCCGCGGCGTAGTAGGGGTGCATCAGCTCCTGCCGGTACTCCCTGATCAGCCGGGCGCGGGCCGTGTCGGGGTCGTCGGCCGCGGCGATCTCCTTGCGGAACACGACGTTCGCGGCGCCCTCGGCGCCCATGACGGCGATCTCGTTCGTGGGCCAGGCGAAGGACAGGTCCGCTCCGATGGAGCGGGAGTCCATCACGATGTACGCCCCCCCGTACGCCTTGCGCAGGATGACCTGGATGCGCGGGACGGTGGCGTTGCAGTACGCGTACAGCAGCTTGGCCCCGTGCCGGATGATGCCGGCGTGCTCCTGGTCGCGGCCGGGCAGGAAGCCGGGGACGTCGACCAGGGTGACCAGGGGGATGCTGAACCCATCGCAGAACTGCACGAACCGGGCCGCCTTCTCCGAGGCGTTGATGTCCAGCACGCCCGCCAGCGAGGCCGGCTGGTTGGCCACGATGCCGACGACCTGGCCGTCGATCCTGGCCAGGGCGCAGACGACGTTGGTGGCCCACGTGCTGTGCACCTCGAAGAAGTCGCCGTCGTCGGTGACTTCGTGGATGACCTCGCGCATGTCGTACGAGCGGGTCAGCTCGGAGGGCACGATGTCGAGCAGCGCCTCGCACCGCCGGTCCGCCGGGTCGGCGGTGGCCAGGGCGGGCGGCGACTCGCGGTTGTTGGCGGGCAGGAGGGAGAGGAGGTAGCGGACCTCCTCCAGGCAGTCGGCCTCGTTGTCGTAGACGAAGCCCGCCGCGCCCGAGACGGTGCCGTGCACCTGGGCCCCGCCGAGCTCGTCATGGCTGATCTTCTCGCCGGTGACCGCTTCGACCACGTTGGGGCCGGTGATGTACATCTGCGAGATGCCGCTGACCATGAAGGTGAAGTCGGTGAGCGCCGGGGAGTAGGTGGCGCCGCCCGCGCAGGGGCCGAGGATCACGCTGATCTGCGGGATGACCCCGGAGGCCTGCACGTTGCGCTGGAAGATCCCGCCGTAGCCGGCGAGCGCGGTCACGCCCTCCTGGATGCGGGCGCCGGCGCCGTCGCTGAGGCTGACGAGCGGCGCGCCGGTCGTCGTGGCGAGATCCATGAGTTTGTGGATCTTCTGGGCGTGCGCCTCGCCCAGCGAGCCGCCGAAGATGCGGAAGTCGTGCGCGTAGACGAAGACGGTGCGGCCGTGCACCTTGCCCCAGCCGATGATCACGCCGTCGGTGTAGGGCCGCCGGTCCTCCATGCCGAAGCCGCTGGCGCGGTGCCGGCGCAGCGGCTCGATCTCGGTGAAGGTGCCCGGGTCGAAGAGCAGGTCGAGCCGCTCGTCGACGGTGAGCTTGCCCCTCGCCCGCTGCGGGTCCTTGGCCGGCCGAGCTTCCCCGCCGCGCGCCTGATCCTTGATCATGCCGAGTTCGGCCACCCGCTCCCGCAGGGAGAGAGGCGGTTCCAAGCCGCGTTCTGTGGTCAGAGTCACGTTGCGTATATCCTCTCGGCCTTTGAGCGGGATATCAGCGGACACGCCCTTCGAGCGCGTGCCCGGATGCCCCGCCCCAGTCAGGTTTCATTCCAGCCCATGGGCCCGCGGCCTAGCTACGGGATTCGCCCCCTAATATCCGCCTGCATTCCCCTACGGAATCCCCTGGACGGCGGTCGAGGAGAAAGCTCGGCTTTCCAGGGGAGCGGCCGGAGTTTTCACGCGGTGCCGTCGCCACGCTTCAGGGGGGCGATAAGGGTTGCCCGCGCGGGAGGGTTCGTGCCCCGCCGCGAGCAGCACGTCTAGTGGGGCATAGGGGTTACCCCACGCTTCGCGCGTCGCGAATACTGGTGCCGCTCGGCAACCTGAAATCTCGCCGGTGTGCCCGGCCGGGGCCCACCAGCGCGGCGTGTAAGGAGACACCGGTGGACTTTGGTTTATTCTATTTCGCGGACGGTGTCCGGACCGGATCCGATCAATACCGGCTGCTGCTCGAAGGGGCCAGGTTCGCCGACACCAACGGCTTCTCCGCGGTGTGGACACCCGAGCGGCATTTCCATGAATTCGGCGGCCGTTATCCCAATCCTGCGGTGACCGCGGCGGCCGTCGCCGCGGTGACGGAGAACGTCGCGATCCGCGCGGGAAGCGTCGTGGCCCCGCTGCACCACCCGGCGCGCATCGCCGAGGAATGGGCGGTGGTGGACAACCTTTCCGGCGGCCGGGCCGGCGTCTCGTTCGCGCCCGGCTGGCACGTGGTCGACTTCGCGCTGAGGCCCGAGAACTACGCCGACCGCCGCCAGGTGACGATGGACACCATCGACACGGTGCGGCGGCTGTGGCGGCAGGAGGAGGTGGAGCTGGTCGACGGCGCGGGCGAGTCGGTCAAGCTGCGCACCCATCCGGCGCCGGTCCAGCCGGAGCTGCCGACGTGGCTCACCAGCTCGGGCAACCCGGAGACGTTCCGCCAGGCGGGCGACCTCGGCGTCGGCATCCTCACCCACCTGCTCGGCCAGAGCCTCGACGATCTCGTCCGCAAGGTCGCCGAATACCGCGAGCACCACGCCAGGGCGCACAACGGGACCGGCCACGTGGCGCTGATGTTGCACACGTTCGTCGGCGAGGACCGCGCCAAGGTGCGGGAGGTGGTGCACGATCCGTTCACCGACTACCTGCGCAGTTCGCTCGGCCTGGTCCTGAAGGCGGCGGAGGAGCTGATGCCGGGCATCGACCCGGACCAGATGGACCCGGAGGACATCGAGTTCCTCCTGGAGGTCTCCTTCGAGCGGTACTTCGAGACGGGCGGCCTGTTCGGCACCGTCGACGACGGCATGGCGCTGTTGAGCTCGCTGGAGAGGATCGGCGTCGACGAGGTGGCCTGCCTCATCGACTTCGTCCCCGACACGGACGCCGTCCTCGACGGCCTGCGTCACCTCGCCCGGCTCAAGCAGCGGTGGGAAGCACGGTGAGCGCGCCGCCGGCCGGCGCCGTCATGATCGACAGCGCGCGGTTGAGACGCGCGCTCGGTCACTACCCGACGGGCGTCGTGGTGGTGGCCGCCCTGGCGGACGGCGAGCCGCACGGTTTCACCGTGAACTCCTTCACCTCCGTCTCCCTCGACCCGCCCATCGTGAGTTTCTGCGCCGCCCACACCTCGACCACGTGGCCGTACATCCGGGCCGCCGGCGCGTTCACCATCAGCATGCTGAGCGCCGGTCAGGAGCGGGTGTGCCAGTCGTTCTCGAAGAAGGGGGCCGACCGGTTCTCCGGGGTCGGCTGGACGGTGAACGGGAGCGGCCATCCGGCGATCACCGGCGCGGTCGCGTGGATCGACTGCGTGCTCGACTCCTGCCACCTGGTGGGGGATCACGAACTGATCCTCGCCAGGGTGATCGACCTGACCACCAACGACGCCGCCGGCGACGACCCGCTGGTCTTCCACCGCGGGCGGCTCGGCAGGGTGCTGCTCTGAGAGGCGGAAACGACGAAGGGCGCTCTCCTGCCGGAGAGCGCCCTTCGGGTGGTGCGCCGCCAGGGACTCGAACCCCGGACCCGCTGTTCATCAAGGTTCCCGCAGGCGGGAATTCGGGGCCCGCTGCTGCCCCTACGCTGGTCGTGCGTGCCGCTACCTTTCCGCCCTCCTGATCGCCGGCTCGCTGTCCAACGCGTCGCGGAGCACCTGGGCCAGATGGGTGCCATGACGGTTGGTGCCCTGGGCGATCTGGGTGCGGCAGGAGAAGCCGTCGGCCAACACCAGGTCCTCCTCACCCGCAGCACGAACCTTGGGATAGAGCGCTCGCTCGGCGCAGGCCTGGGAGATGTCCCAGTGGCCGCGCTCGAAGCCGAAGTTACCTGCCAGACCGCAACATCCCGACGAGACCACATCGGCATCGACGCCGACCCGCGTCAGCACCTCGCGGTCCGCTTCATACGAGCCCTTCGCCTCCTGGTGACAGTGCACCTGCGCCACAGCACGCACATCGAGCCGGCGGAAGGGCCACGGGTCTTCATGCTGAGCGACGAACTCAGCGAACGTCTGCGTCTGCGCCGAGAGTCGCCGAGCCCGCAGGTCCTCAGGCAGTAGTTCGCTGGCCTCGTCACGCAGCATCACCGTGCAGGACGGCTCCAGCCCGATGATTGTCCGTCCAGCGGCCAGGTGCGGCGCGAGGAGGTCGAGGGACCTGGCGAGCATCCGGCGGGCGGCGCCGAGCTGCCCCGTTGAGTGCAAGGTCAGGCCGCAGCAGACGAAGCCGTCTGGAAGCACCACCCTGTATCCCAACGCCTCCAGCACTTCCACGGCTGCTTTCCCGACGTCCGGGCTGAGGTAGTTCGTGAAGCTGTCCGGCCACAACACCACGGTTCCCATTCCCGACGACTCGTGCCGCCGCATCCACTGCGCGAACGACTGCGGCGCGAAGCGGATCAGCTCGCGCCGCGGCTCGATTCCGCCCAGCCGTTTGGCGAACGCCGCGATCGGGCGTCGTGCCAGCACCACGCCGGCGAGCCTGGCGAGCCCGGGCACCGCGGCGATCAGCCTCGCCAGCAGCGGCAGCCAGCCCATCGAGTAGTGCGCGGCCGGCCGTACCCGCCCCGCGTAGTGATGGTGCAGGAACTCCGCTTTGTAGGTGGCCATGTCCACATTGACTGGGCATTCGTCCGCGCACGCCTTGCACGAAAGGCACAGGTCGAGCGCCTCACGCACCTCCTTGGAGCGCCAGCCGCCCGGAACTGACTCCCCGCGCAGCATCTCGGCGAGCACCCGCGCCCGCCCACGCGTGGAGTGCACCTCGTCGCGGGTCGCCTTGAACGACGGGCACATGCTCCCGGAATCCAGTGACCTGCAGGCTCCCACCCCGACGCACCGGTGGACGGCCGCGGCGAACGAGCCGGCGTCCCGGTGCAACGCGTGTACCGGCGTCACCTCCAACGCACCGCGCTCGGGTCCTGGCCGCACGGCTGCATCGATCGGCGCCGGGTCGACCAGCACGCCGGGGTTCAGCGTCGCCCGCGGGTCGAGGAGGTGCTTGAACGCGGCGAAGCAGTCCAGCATCGGCTGCGAGTAGATGACGCCGAGCAACTCCGAGCGCGCCCGCCCGTCGCCGTGCTCACCGGACAGCGAGCCGCCGTGCGCGGCGACGAGCCCGGCGGCGTCGGTGATGAACGACCGGTACGCGGCCAGCCCCTGCTGGGTGTCAAGCGCGAAGTCCACCCGCAGATGCAGGCAGCCCTCCCCGAAGTGGCCGTACGGAACACCGCGGAGCTCGTGCTCGTCCAGCAACGAGGAGAGGTCACGGAGGTAGGCGGCCAGATTGCGGGGCGGCACCGCGGAGTCCTCCCATCCGGGCCATGCCTCGCCCCCGTCGGCGAGCCGGGTGACGATGCCGGCCCCTGCCTCCCTGATCCGCCACAACGCGCGGGCCCGGGCCGGTTCCGTCACCACCAGCGCCGTTGCCCCGCCGGCGAGCCGGGCCAGCGCGTACGCCCGCTCGACGGCCTCGGCGGTGGACGTTCCGCCGGTCTCGCAGTACAGCCAGGCCTGGCCATCGGGAAGATCGGCGCCGGCAACGGCCTTACCCGGCCTTGAACGCAGCGCGGCGAGCAGGTCGGCGCCCATGCCTTCGACGGTCATCGCCCCCGCGGCCGCCAGCTCCGGCGCGACCTCAGCGGCCAGGTAGACGTCGGGGAATCCGAGGACCAGCAACGCGGATGCGGCCGGGGTCTCCACGAGCCGAACGGTAGCCTCGGTGACCACCCCGCAGGTGCCCTCGCTGCCCACCAGCGCCTTGGCCACGTCGAAGCCGTTTTCCGGCAACAGGTGATGCAGCCCGTAACCCGAGACCTGCCGGCCGAACCGCCCCAGCTCGGTGCGCAGGAGCGCGAGGTTGTCCCGTACCAGCGCGCGCAGCCGCCCGTCCAGATCACCGTCGCCGCTGGTGGTGCCCGCAGCGACGAGCTCGCTGCCGTCGGCGCTGACCATCCGCAGCCCGATGACATTGTCCGCTGTCGTACCCCAGGCCACCGAGTGCGCACCGCAGGCGTTGTTGCCGATCATTCCGCCGATGGTGCACCGGGAGTGGGTGGACGGGTCGGGGCCGAACGTGAGCCCGTACCGGCCCGCCGCGGCACGCAGATCGTCGAGCACCACCCCCGGCTGCACCCGTGCGGTACGCGCCCCCGCATCGATCTCGAGGATCTTGTCCATCCGCCGGGAGAGGTCGAGCACCACACCGGTTCCGATGGCGTTGCCCGCAACCGAGGTGCCGCCGCCGCGCGCCGTAACGGGGACTCCAACCGCGCCGGCCAGCCTGACCGCGGTCGCGACGTCCCTCGCCGTGCGCGGTTCGACGACAGCGACGGGCATCTGCCGGTAGATCGAGGCATCGGATCCATACGCCGCCCGCGCCGCCAGCCCCGTGCGCACCATGCCGGGCAGTTCCTCCGCCAGTTTCCCGGCCAGCGCCGTCGCGGTGACCGCCATGAAGACCACCTCCAAGTTACATGCAACTGTTGCATGCAACACCTTACAGTGAATGACCTCTAGGATTCGAGGCGACGGCGAGAGGAGAGACGGTGGAGCGGTTGCCCAAGGAGCACACGAAGAGTGAGCGGCTGGCCGTCACCGTGCGCGATGCGATCATCAGCGGCGAACTCGCGCCGGGGCGGCTGTACTCCGCGCAGGAGCTCGGTGAGCGGTTCGGCGCCTCTCGGACCCCGGTCCGCGAGGCGCTGCTGAAGCTCGCCGATGCGGGACTGGTGCGCATCGAACGCAACCGTGGTGCGCGCATCCTCACCAGCAATGACCAGGACATCAACGAGGTCTTCACACTCCGGCTGCTCCTGGAGCCGCCGGCGGCGGGCCTGGCAGCGCAACGGCAGGACTTCCCCGTGACCGATCTCGACAGCGCACTCGCGGATATGCGCGCCCATCAGGCCGACCGTGAGGCGTTCTTCGCCGCGGACCGCGCCTTCCACGAGGTGATTTTGCGCGCTAGTGGCAACCGGCGCCTGGTCGCGTTCGTCACCGGGCTGCGCGACGCGATTTCCCTGCAGGGTCGCAGGACGGTCCCCGGTGGACGCAGTCCCCTGGAGATACTCGCCGAGCACGAGGCGATCGCCGAAGCGATCCGCGCCGGGGAGCGCGAGGTGGCCACCCGCGCCATGCGTGTCCACCTGCTCAACACCGCCGACCTCCTCCTGGCCGGCGACCACGACAACCTCAGGGAGTGGCTGGCATAGGCGAGACAGGTGCCTTCTCCTGGAGGTCGAACACCTCTCCTGGTGAACGGCCGACGATCTCCTCGTAGAGCAACGGGTCCGTGGCGCCCTCCGCGCCGAAGAGGATGACCGTGCTGTCCTCGTCGAGCCCCAGCCTCGCACCGAGCTCGGCGTCCTGCGCCGCTTTCAGCAGTACGGCCATACCACCTGCCGCCGATTCGCCGCTCACGATGGGTGAGTCGCCACTCCCTCCGTCCGCGAGGGCTCGCATCGCCTCGACGACCCACGAATCAGGTATCGCCACGAAGTCGCTCGCGAGCCAGTCGAGGATCTTCCACGCCGCCGGCGAGACCTCCCGGCAGGCGAGCCCGGCCATGATCGTCTTCAGCGACCCGGATGACGCCACCGGCCGGCCGGCGACCGCGCTGCGATACAGGCAGTCCGCCTCGACCGGCTCGACGACGACGAACCGCGGCAACCGCGAGGAGGATCGCTGAGCAACGCCCAGGAAGATCGCCGCCGCGATGCTGCCCACGCCTCCCTGCATGAAGACGTGTGTCACAGCGCTCAGGTCGGGAACCTGGGAGAGCGCCTCCTCCACCATGACCATGTACGCGTTCATCACATTTCGCGGGATGGACTCGGCGAAGTCCTCCCACGACGTGCTGCTGACGAAGTGCCAGCCGTTGACGCGGGCGTCCTCCTTGGCCCGCTCGACCGACTCTTCGTACTCGCCGTTGATGCGGATCACCGTCGCCCCGAGCGCCTCGATAGCGGTCTTCCTGCCGGAGCTCACGTGCCCATGGATGTAGATGACGCATCGGCAGCCGAACGTGCGTGCGGCGTAAGCCAGGCCACGGCCCTGGTTTCCGTCGGTCGCCACACAGACCGTGACGCGGCCAGTGATGTCCTCGAACCGGCCCGACCGGAGTTGCTTCGCGGTGGGGCGCGCTCCCGTCTCCGCCTCGACCGTGTCGCGCAGCAGGGCGTAGACCGCGTACGGCGCGCCGAGAGCCTTGAAGCTGCCCAGCTCGCGACCGAATCGCTGGCTCTCGTCCTTGTAGTAGAGGCTCGCGAGACCGAGGTGGCGAGCCCAGTTCGGCAGCGCGTGAAGCGGCTGCGGGCTGTACTCCGGCCAGCCCGTGACCTCCTCCACCGCGGCATCCCAGTCCAGCAGATTGTCCACGGCGGTCGCTGCAGCGCTTTCCCGCTCCGGCGACAGCCGGCGTGGGTTCCGGTGATGACGGTATTCAGGATTCAACGGTGTTCCCCTTGCGGTAGCGGCGAGATTCCTGGCAGTCCGAGTGCCCGCGCGACCTGCTCGATGGAGGTCCGGCGCTGGGCGTCGTAGATCGAGAAGGGCTCGTGGACAGGCCGGTCCAGCACGCCGGACAGCCAATCGATGTCCCGCTGCGCGCCGCCCTGGGAGGTGTCCACTCTCGCATCTCCGGAAAGGTTCGAGGAGAAGATGCCGGCGGCCGAACGCGGCAGGAAGTCTTCGTACACGATGGGATCGGCGCTGACCCAGTCCTGAGCGAGCAGGCCGGCCAGATCCTGCGGCGGCCGACCCGAGGGACGAACGTCGTTCACGCGGAAGGTGAAGTAGGCAAGATCCTCCTTCACCAAGCCCTGCTCCGTTGCGGGGAGGTGCTCGCGCCAGACCTGCACCATCACCTCCTCCCTGACCGAGTCGGGGTGATCTGCGCATCGTTCGTCAGCCAGCGCCATCATGGCCTCGTACCTGGCGCGCCCGGCCGGTGTCGGCGCGATGCCGCGGTACTCCACCTCACCGAAGCGAACCCGCAGCTCGCCGTCGCCCACCGATCCATCGGCCTCCAGGAAACGTCGGGGTTCCGCGAGAGCGCGGAAGGAGGTCTGGCGGAGGAGGATGTCCGGGCCCTGCCACCGCGGCGGCCCCTGGATGCGGTCGATCATCTCGATGCCACGCGCCATCATCCGCCGGTACAGCTCGTCGATGTCGAGAACGCGCGGCGTGAGGTGGTTGATGTGGGTCGTCCGCACGCCGCCGATATCGGCCGCCACGCTCGAGACCCGTTCCAACTCTGCGTACCACGGACGGTCCACCGGCTCCTTCGACATGGCGAAGGCAGCCGTGGCCAGTTCGAGGAACCGCTCGGCTCGCGCCGGCATCAGGCCGCCGTCGGCCTCGGCACGGTCGGCCAGCTGGAGCAGTTCGTCACCGAACAACCGGCGAATGTTCAGAAAGGAGTTCAGCCGGGAGGCGAGGTCCTCGCGGAAGAAGCGCCTGTCATTCGGAACCAGCATCGAGGTGAAAACACGGAAGGGATTGCGTGCCAGCTCGACAGGATCGATGGGCCGGAAGGCGGTCGACACCACCGGTATCGGGGTCGGCGCCGCATCGCGTAGATCGTAGAAGCCGGTCGGGTGCATGCCAAGCGCGGCGAAGATGCGTGCGACCTGGGCGAGTTCTCGCGCAGTGCCCACCCTGATGGCTCCATGCCGCTCGGCGGTGACCCTGGCGGTGGAGCCGAGCCGCTCCGCGTCACTGCCACGACGTTCGATCACGTCGCCGTTCACCTCATTCGAGACCTCCAGCAAGGTCGCGTACGCCGGGACCTCAGCGCCGTAGAGAGCGGAAAGGCGACGCGCGAACTGGGCCCGCAACTGCCAGGTGGTCACCACGGCCGACTCCTCCCGATGAACTCAAATCTAAGACTTCATTCTCAGTTTGAAGCATGAAGTCGAACCATATCGCCTGTCAAGTGCATACTCTGACTACAGACGGACGTTGATGGTTGAGAAGAAACTCTCGCTTCTGGATGCTACAGCCATGTATGCGAGCCCTTACGCTTGAGTCTGTGATCGCAAACGACTGGGCAGCTGGCGGCGGAGCACGTAAGGACGCCGTGCGCAACCGCCAACGCCTGCTCGACGCCGCCGGTGAGATCATCAGAACATCCCCCGAGGGCGTGACGATGGCGAAGATCGCCAAAGCCGCCGGCCTGTCCACGGCCACCGCGTACCGCTACTTCCCCACCCTCGGCGAGCTGCTCAGTCACTACCTCTACAGCGTGCTCGTCCAGCTGCGCGACTTCAGCCACGACTGTTCCGCCACCGGGCTGGAGCTCTACTCACGCGTCATCGACGAGTGGATCAGACTCGTACACGTGTACGGGCGCACGATGGTCCAGCTCCGCCCCCGAACGGGATTGCTGGCCCGGCTGCACGGCAACGACCCTGTCATCGGCGCCAGCCGCGACGCCTGGGAACGCCCCATCCGGGCAGTGCTGCGCAGCGAGAAGATCACCGACGACATCTTCGAGCCCGCCTTCTTCCTGCACAACATGATGTTCGACGCGCGAGAGATCCTCGACCTCAGCGACCTGGGACTCAGCGACGACGAAATCAAGCGGCGCCTGGTAAGCGCATACAAGGGAGCCGTCCGCGGTTGGGCGAGCTGCCGCTAACCGATCATTATCTTGCGACTCGAGTCTCACTGTCACCCACCCAGTCGCCATATATGGGCTCCTAGATGCCTTGACCCTCCTCTTTTCGCATGCCATAGTGCATCCATAAAGTAAGAGTTTGTTCTTACTTTCTCCTGTGAGACATGTGTGGAGCACGTTCATGACAGGACCTTTTCCCATGATCAAGCTGGCTGGCGTGGACAAGCATTTTGGTCACCTCCACGTGCTGAGAAACGTCAGCCTGGAGGTCCCCAGAGGGCAAGTGGTGGTCGTCCTCGGGCCATCCGGATCTGGCAAGTCCACGCTGTGCCGGGTGATCAACCGACTGGAACCGGTCAACTCCGGCAATATCGCTGTGGACGGACAGCCGCTACCCGCGGAAGGCAGGGCGCTGGCCGCGCTGCGCGCCGACGTCGGCATGGTGTTCCAGCAGTTCAACCTGTTTTCGCACAAGACCATCGTCGAGAACGTGATGCTCGCGCCGCTGAAGGTGCGCAAGCACTCACGGTTCGAGGCTCGGATGCGGGCCATGGAACTGCTCGATCGGGTGGGCATCGCCGACCAAGCAGAGAAGCACCCTGCGCAGTTGTCCGGCGGTCAGCAGCAGCGGGCCGCCATCGCACGTGCGCTGGCGATGCGACCCAAGGTGATGCTCTTCGACGAGCCGACCTCGGCACTGGACCCCGAGATGGTCCAAGAGGTGCTCGACGTGATGGTCGAACTGGCCGCGGACGGCATGACCATGCTCGTGGTGACGCACGAGATGGGATTCGCCCGCAGAGCGGCTCATCGTGTGGTGTTCATGGCCGACGGCGAGATCGTCGAGGACTCCACGCCAGGCGACTTCTTCACCGCGCCGAGCTCGGTACGCGCCCAGGAATTCCTCGGCAAGATCCTCACCCACTGAATCCGAGCCCTCAAAGCCCGAGCTCCAAAACCTGAGCCCGCGGGGGCACAGGGCTGACATCCGCTCGGAAGGAAGGACGAACACCATGCGGTTCACCTGTCTTATGCGTATCTGCGTGATCGTGATAACGGCGAGCCTGACGCTGGCGGCGTGCGGAGGCGCCGACGACGACGGCCGCAACCTGGTCGATCGCGCCAAGGACGGGCAGCTACGTATTGGCATCAAGTTCGACCAGCCTGGCCTGGCGCTGAAGAAGCCAGACGGCAGCCACGCGGGGTTCGAAGTCGACGTGGCCAAGTACATCGCCAAACAGCTGGGAGTGAACGAGTCCGGCATCACCTGGAAAGAGGCACAGTCCGCGCAGCGAGAAGAGCTGATCAAGAAGGGCGAGGTCGACTTCGTCGTCGCGACGTACTCGATCACCGACAAGCGCAAGAAGGAGGTCTCCTTCGCGGGGCCCTACTTCGTCGCGCACCAGAATCTGCTCATCCGCGCCAACGACAACGACATCACCGGCCCTGAGTCTCTGAACGCCCACCGCAAGCTCTGCTCGACCAAGGGCTCGACCTCCGCCCAGTACGTCAAAGCCACCTACGCCAACGATGTGCAGCTTCAGGAGTTCGACAAGTTCACCGACTGCGTCACCGCCCTACTCAGCGGCACCGTGCAGGCGATGACCAGCGATGACGTCATCCTTGCCGGGTACGCGACGCAGTACAAGGGCAAGCTCAGGCTGGCAGGCAAGGGCTTCACCGACGAGCGGTACGGCGTCGGCCTGCGAAAGGACGACAAGGTCGGCCTCGAGGCGATCAATAAGGCACTCCACCAGATGCAGCAGGACGGTTCATGGCGCGGTTCGCTCGAAACGCACGTCGGCCCCTCGGGCTACAGCATCCCAGAACCCCCGGCCATCGCCCCCTGACACCGGAACGTGCATCGTGTTCGATTTTCTCGACAACCCGGAATACCGTCTGATCGAAGCGTTCTGGACCACGATCGAGCTCACCTTCTACTCCTCCCTCGGCGCGCTCGTCTGGGGGACGATTCTCGCCGTATTGCGCGTGAGCCCGGTCCCCGTCATGCGCGGGTTCGGCACCGTCTACGTGAACATCGTCAGAAACACGCCGCTGACCGTCATCATCGCCTTCACCTCGCTGGGCCTTTCCTCGACGCTCGGGATCAACCTGGCCGCGACGGAATCCCCCACCTCGCTCGCCGACAACTCCTTCCGGCTGGCCGTTGCCGGCTTCACCGCCTACACCGCGACCTTCGTTTGCGAGGCGCTGCGATCGGGCGTCAACACGATTCCGGTGGGTCAGGCGGAGGCGGCGAGAGCACTCGGGCTGAGCTTCTTCCACGTGTTGACTCTGATCGTGTTGCCCCAGGCGTTCCGCTCAGTCGTCGGGCCGTTGACGAACGTGCTAATCGCGCAGCTGAAGAACACCACCATCGCGTCCATCATCGGGGTCGCGGAGGCGTCGCTGCTGATGTCCACCATGGTCGAGAACGAATCCGACGCGCTCTTCGTCGTGTTCGGCGTGTTCGCCGCCATCTTCGTTGCCTTAAACCTGCCACTCGGCCTGGCCCTCGGCTGGCTTGCGAAGAAGGTCGAGGTAAGGCGATGAGCGGACGGACTGTGCTGTTCGACGACCCCGGCCCGCGAGCTCGCGCCCTCCACAGGCTCCTCGGCGTGCTGTTCCTGCTGCTGCTCGCGCTGGGCGCCTACGCGGTATACCTGGCGTTTGATGAGAAGGGACAGTGGGCTGGCGCGTTGTGGCAACCGTTCGTCACGGAGGCCATCTGGACGCGATTCCTGCTGCCTGGACTGCTCAACTCGCTCAAGGCGGCGATACTCTCCATCGTCATCGCCCTGCCAATCGGCGTGCTTCTCGCCATCGGCCGACTCTCGGATCACTCATGGATCCGGATACCTGCGGGTGCCGTGGTGGAATTCTTCCGGGCCATCCCTGTGCTGCTGCTCATGGTCTTCGCAGCCTCGTTCTACGCCTACTACGCTCAACTCGACTCAGGCATCCGGCCCTTGTTCGCGGCGGTGACCGGTCTCGTCCTCTACAACGGCTCGGTACTGGCCGAGGTGGTCCGCGCAGGCATCCTGTCCCTCCCCAAGGGACAGGCCGAGGCCGCGTCGGCGCTGGGGTTGAGTAAAACACAGACCATGGTGAGCATCCTGCTCCCCCAGTCCATCACGCTCATGCTTCCCGCGCTCGTCGGCCAGCTGGCCGTGATCGTCAAGGACACGGCACTCGCTGGGCAGTTGACCATCGGCTACGACGAGCTGATGCGCGCGTCGGGGCCGATAACCGGCAACTTCAACAACACGATCCCAACACTGACCGCCGTCGCCACGATCTACATCCTCCTGAATCTCCTGCTGGCCTGGATCGCGCAACGCCTCAAGCACCGTCTGGGCCTCGAGATACGCCGGTGAACCCCTGCGTTCTCCCCGGGCACGTTCAAGCAGTGCGCCCGTGTGGAGCTCCCCGCCCTCACGTAGCGCGGCTTCGAACCGGACGCTGCTCGCGCATCGCGTTCAGGACTGCCGGGGTCGCGCCGAAGTCCGGTTCTCCGGAAGATCCACAATGACGGCTCCACCGATGGTCCGAGCAGGGTGTGCACCATCAGCAGGGACAGCCCCCGCAGCCCGTAGGGGGCATCCCCCACTCGGCTCGGCCCACGCCTGGCTGGAGGCGGGAGGTGTCCCGAAGGACCCTTCGTTGGCGGCGAGCGTCCGCTCGGTGTGCCAGGCGGCGGGCGTCGGCCCCACCTTGGAGGTGTCGCCGGGGATGAGCGGGACACCGGCTCATCCCCGGCGACGACCACCGTTCGAGCCCGCTCATACTGAGGAGGGCAGCACCAGCACCGCGAAGGTCACGATCGGGGCGATCACGATCAGTGACAGGCCCCAGCGCATCAAACTGGAGAAGACGTTCGCGCGCTTGCTCTCCTCAGAGTTCGCCACGGCCAGGGCCCCCATCGTCGACAACGGGCTGCAGTCGACCACCGAACTGGACACCGCAAGTGCGACGATGAAGGCCGTCGCGCCGATCTGGTCCGTCAGCAAGAACGGGGTCGCGAGCGGCACCACGACTCCGAGCAGAGCGGTAGTCGAGGCGAACGCGGAGACCACAGAGCCAATGAAAAGGATCACGATGGCGGCCAGCAGCGGGGCGTCGATGTCAGCGATGCCACTACCGAGCCAGTCGATGGTGCCCTGTCCCTGCAGGAGAGCCACGTAGGTGATGATCCCGCAGATCAGCAGAACCGTTGACCAGGCCACCTTCCCGACAGCCGCCTGAGCGGAGCCGGTGAACACCAACGAGAGCAGCACAGCGATGGTGAGGGACACGAACCCGACGTCGAGGCCGAACGTCAGGGTCAGGACGACCAGCGCGATGATGCCGACCAGAGTGCAGATCTGCTCGAGACCGAGCCGGCCGGAGCCCTCCAGCGGATCGGGCTCGACGTCGGCGGTGCCGCCGGCCGTCATGGTCGCGCCGGGAGACCGGAGCATCGACTCGGCCCCGGTGGTGCTGTGGACCGGTGCGGTGACGGCTGCGGGAACGGCGCGCTGGGTCAGGAGCTCGCGGCCGCCGAGCGTGATGTACGCAATGGCGGCCAGGATGAGGGTCGTGACGAAGGTGCCCGCGAACAGCAGCAGCGGGCTGGTCGGGAGGCCGGCTCCCGCGCTGAGGCCGTTGACGATGACCCCGTAGATGCCTATGGGCGAGAAGCCGCCGGCAGTGGTGCCCTGGATCACCATCATGCTCATCATCACCGGGTTGATCCGGTGCTTGACGGCGAACTTCAGCGCGATCGGCACGACGATGGCGCAGGCGGCCGGTGCCGCGGCGCCGACGGCGGTGAGGCAGGCCGGGACGGCGAACATGGTCCAGGGCACCAGGCCTGTGCGTCCGCCGACGGCTGCGACGGCCGCTTGCACCAGCCGCTCGACTGTTCCGTTGTAATCGGCGATGGCGAACAGGTAAGTGACGCCGACAAGGATCACGAACATCTCGCCCGGGAAGCCGTCGAGGACCGTCTTGGCCGGGACCGAATAGACGAGACCACCGACGATGAAGGCACCGACCAGTGCGACGGTGCCCATGTTGACCGAGCGGATTGTGCCCAGCAGAAAGATGACGACGAATGCGCTTAGCGCGATGATCTCAACTGGCACGATGCTCACCGTTCCTGGTGCCCCAAGGCAGGTTGTCTTCACTTTGCCGCGAGCCATTGAGGGCCGACCCGCGCGGGCTTGCGTTGTTCTCGCCGTGACCAGCGTCGTTGAGTTCGGCCAGGACGCTCGCGGTGTGCTCACCGAGCGCCGGCACGGACGGGACGGGCGAGTTGTCGGTCCGCAGGTTGAACGGGGCCCGGACGGTCGGCGCGAGACCGCCGCTGGTGCGGATCGACATCCAGCGGTCTCGCGCCCGGAGCTGAGGGTGCTCGATCAGGCCACGCAGGTCGTTGACCTCGCCTGAAGGGATTCCAGCTGCGAGCAGCCGTCGCACGGACTCCTCGTGCCCGATGGCGGTCAGGAGCTCTTCCAGGCGCGGCTCGAGGACACCGCGGTTGCGGACGCGGTCGGCGTTGGTGGCGAAATCCGGATGTTCTGTGAGCTCAGGCGCTCCCAACACGTCCTCGCACAGTGCCCGCCAATGCGATGTCGTCTGAATGGCGAAGTTGACCGACGTCGAAGACCCGGTCCGGTAGAGCCCGTAGGGGATCATCATGTTGTGCCGGGCCCCCTCCCGCCGGGGTGTGCTGTTGGCGTGGATCTGGTGATAGGCGGGCGCCATCATCCATTCGGCGATGCAGTCGAGCATCGAGATCTCGACCAGGCGACCAGCGCCAGTCGTCGACCGCTCGATGAGCGCCGCCTGGACAGCGGCCAGGGCGTACACCGCGGTGCACATGTCCACCACGGAGATGCCGACCTTGGCGAGCTCTTCCTCGGTTCCAGTGACCGACATCAAGCCGGACTCGCCCTGGATGAGCAGGTCGAACGCCTTGCGGTCGGCCATCGGACCGGAGGTGCCGTAGCCGGAGATGGCGCAGTTGACGAGCCGCGGGTTGAGCCCGGCCAGGTGCTCGTGGTCGAACCCAAGCCGGCTCATCGCCCCCGGCGCCAGGTTGTGGACCAGAACGTCGGCCTGGCTCACGAGCCGCTCAAAGCTGGCGCTGCCACCATCGGAGCGCAGGTCCAGCACCACGCTGCGCTTGCCGTAGTTCGCCCACGCGAAGTAGGCCGAGTCTCCGTCGACGACCGAGTCGTAGCCACGCGCCAGATCACCGGCGGGTGCCTCGACCTTGACGACATCGGCGCCAAGGTCGGCGAGGTGCCGGGCGCACAGAGGAGCGGCGACGGCATGCCCGACCTCAACCACTCTCACGCCGCGCAGTGGCGGGCCACAGCAGTGAGTGCTGGTTCTTGTCGACGGTGTGACCGTTGGATGTGCTGTCACGCGTGGCTCCACATGGCTCACGAAATGTGTCGCCTGTCACGCTATGGACCTGGATGGGAACCTACGACGGGCATTACTACGACGTCGGGTGGGCTCCATTGGAACTTCCGCCAACGGACTCGCTGTCACCAGCGGGGACGCACCTACACTCGGTGAGTATCGACAACGGAGGTGAGACGTGCTGCTCTCTGAGCTGCTCATGGCCATCGGCGATGGCCCGCTACGGGCGCGCAGCACGGCGAAGTTCGACCCGGATCTGAACGAAGTGCTGCTCGATGACGGCGCCACCACGATCGGTCCCGGTCAGATCGTCCTTGCCATTCGATCGGGAGCCGAGCAGGACCTCGTCGACCAAGCGGAACGCGCAGGATGCCGTGCGGTAGTCGTGTCCTCGAGCGCGCAGGTGGAGCCTCGCCCAAACGTCGTGGTGCTCGACTCCGACATCGCGTGGACGCCGCTGTTCGTGCTGCTCCGGACGATGCTGCTGGCATCACATGACGAGGCGAGCGACGCCACGGGTCCCAGTTCGGTCCACGGCCTCGCCGATGCGGTGGCCGTCATGGTCGGCGGCTCTGTCGTGCTCTACGACCGCGCCCACCGGGTTATCGCCTATTCGGTTCAGGGCCACGAGATCGACCACGTTCGCCGTGACGCGATTCTCGGCCGCCGCACGCCTGACCAGTGGATCAGACGCTTCACGATCGACCGTACGGCCTACCAGACCTACTCCGAACCCGGCCGCGTGGTGAGGGTCGCCGACTACCAGGACCTGCACACGCGGTTGCGCATCGCCGTGCACACCGGCGACGAAGTCATAGGCGAGATCTCCGTCGCGGAGGGCGCCACACCATTTCCTCCGCATGCAGAGGAGGCCCTGCGACGAGCCGCACGACTGGCAGTGCCTGTGGTGCTGCGACACCACCGCGCACAGGACGCTGAGAGAATCACACGCGAACGAACCGTGCGAACGCTGCTGCGCGAGGGCGCGCTACCCGCGCCCATGTTGTCCGGCGAGGGGTCGAAGGTCGCGCGCGAGCTGTTCGTCCTCGGTTTCGGACTCGACCAGGGGCCCGGGAGCGCAGACGTTCCCCCAGATGAGCAGGTCAGCGAACGGTTCGTCCACTTCCTCTCTCTGCACCTGGGCGCGATCGACGCCTCTTCGCTGGTTGCACCGCTCGACGGCGCATACTGGGCTGTCGTGTCGGCTGGCGTCACCACCCATGGGCGCCTGGTCAAGAGCGCTCAGCTGGCTCTCGGACAGCTGGCCCGGATGGGAGTACGCGCGAACGCGGCCATCGGGCCCCTCGCCGCGACGCCGGAGACGGTGCCGGCGACCAAGCGGATCGTCGAGGACCTGCTGGCAATCGCGCGCTCCGAAGGCAGCAGCGGCCGGATGATGACCCCCGAGACGAGCTGGGCCGGGCTCGTGCTCGTCGCCGCCTGCCGCGGCCTCAATGAGAACAACGCTGTGCCGCGAGGACCCATCGACGCCCTGGTCGCATACGACCAACGCCACGACTCCAACCTGGTCGAGACCCTTGCGACCTTCCTCGACGAGTTCGGATCGATATCAGCCGCCGCATCACGGCTGTACCTGCACCCGAACACACTCAGGCATCGCGTTCAAAGGATCGCCGAGGTGTCCGGCCTCGATCTGAACGACGCCAATGAGCGCCTCGCCGCAGCGATCCTGCTGCGTAGCGCTCACGTGAGCGAATCGCAAGCTGTCTGAGACCACGCATGCGAGCCGAACCACTGTTGATCAACGATGGAGCTTCGTCATCGAGACGCCGGTCATGGGCGTTGTTCCATCGGTTCGCTGCGGCGTCGTGCAAATGGCCGACTGGCGTGATGGCGGTCCACTGGTCAGCGGGTGACATGCCGCTCCTGGCGCGGACCTGAGACTCCGTAGCCAGGAGCGCTATGGCACGCGCGGCAGTCAGATCTCCACCGTGGTCTTCAGCAGGGCGGCGAGTTCGGCCATGTCGGAGACGGTGACGTCGGCGGAGTAGCGTCCGTTGCCGAACGGGCGCTTGCGGCGGTCGACAAACGCCGACCGGAGGCCGGCCGCCTTCGCGCCGATGCAATCGAATGCGTGGTTGGCCACGAACAGGATGTCGTGGCATCCGAGTCCGACGAGCGCGGCCGCGGTGTGGTAGGTCGTGCGGTGAGGCTTGAACGAGTCGGCCTCGGCGACGGACATGACGCGGTCCCACAGATCGGCGGTGCCCGAGTAGGGAACGCCCGCTGCGAGCATGTCCGGGTCCCCATTGGAGAGGATGTACAGCTTGAGCCCGTGCTCCTTCATCTCGGTGAGCGCCTGGACGACGTCCGGGAATGGGTCGAGTCGCGTTATCTCGTCAACGAGTTCGCGCACCTCGTCGTCGGTGTGCTCGATGCCCGCTCGCTCGAGGGTGTAGTCGACGGCCTCGAACCCGATCTGACGGTACGGCGTGTGGTCGCGATGCAGCAGAGCGTCGATCATCGAGTTTTCGAAGTGAGTCCTGCGCCACCAGGTGACCAGGCGCCCAGGCGGGTTCTTCGTGTAACCCTTGCGTTCCAGGTACGGGGCGACCGCGCGGGTCAGGCTTCCCTGCATGTCGACGACAGTGCCGTAGAAGTCGAACATGACGGCCTTCACGTCGCGGATGTCTTCAATGCTCACAGAAACTCCTCGGGTGTGCGTACGTGCTGCACACCGACGCTAGAAGGGTGGGATCGGTGGACGCATTGGACGATTCCTAATGATCGAGCAAGAGTTGTGGTGCGATGTTCCATGGGCTGGGGCGGCAGATGGTTGCAACGTTGACTCATGCCCCTACGCCTGAGTCATGTCGATGTTCTCCGCTCGGTTCGCCGCGACGTTGCCGAGAGCGCGGAGACCGGCGCGCCGCCCTTGGGGCACCTCGCGGGACTTCATCGGGTGCCGACCCAGGACGGCTCCTACGCGCTCGCCTTCGACCTGGAGCGGCCCCTGATGGCTGGCGGGCCGGGCCTCTTGGAGATCGCCATGCTGACCGACCTCGCGTTGGGTGGCGCTATCCGCAACCAGGTCGGTCGAGCGCTGCCGATGCCGACGATCTCGATGACCCTCCAGCTCGCTCCGGGACGAGCCTCGCAGGTGGCAGCGGCCGACAGTGAATGCACGGGACGACTCGATCGCACCGCAACTGCACGCTCCCAGCTCAAGACCGCGGCCGGAGAGATCGTCGGCGACGCGCAGGGCGTCTTCGCGCTTCCGGCGATGCCGTACGACGGTCCCGAGCGAGCCATGCCTTGGGACTGCCTGCCAGGAGACGACGCGGCGGACACTGGGGGCGGCGCCGCAGATGATCTGACGTCGTGGACGCCGGGGACCACCGATGCGGCGCTGGTCGACCGGATCGCCGAGCACGCGTCCCGGACTCCGAGGTGCGCGTGGGGAACGGCGCACGTCGAGCAGCAACTCACGTCCAACGGCGAGAACATCACGCTGACGCCGACCGAGCCCATGGCGAACCGACTCGGTCACGTTCAGGGTGGCGCTCTCTTCACCGCTGCCGTGCTCGCGGCCGCTCGGCGAGGTGAATTTCCGGTCGACTCGCTTGTGACGGGCACGATCGAGTTCATCGATGCGGTGGGGCTGGACGACCAGATCCTTACCCAGGTGTCGGTCCTGCGAGCAAGCGGGCGTTCCTTGTTCGCGAGCGTCTTGGTAGATCAAGGTGAGCGCCGCTGCTGCCACGTCACGACCGTGTTCCGGCGCGACTACGCCATCTCTTGATCTCCGCCTCGCGTAAGACAGGCCGAGAACCGAGAAGCCCCAGACCAAAAAGCACGGCCTGGGGCTTCCACCGGGTGCGCCGCCAGGGACTCGAACCCCGGACCCGCTGATTAAGAGTCAGCTGCTCTGACCAACTGAGCTAGCGGCGCAACAGGTGTAACTGTATCAGCCGCCGAACGGTACCCGCACATCATCCGAGCCTGGCCGCCAGCCCTTCGTACGCCCCCAGCACCAGGTCCCAGAACCGCTTCACGTCCAGCTCCGTTCCCACCTGCGCGTTCGCCTGCCGGTCGCCGATCCTGAAGTCCGTCACCGTCATCCCCCGGGTGTGGATCCCGGCCGTCTCCACGTTCACCACGGCGGGAACGCAGGTGAACAACGACGGATCCAGCACGTACGCCACCGCGCACGCGTCGTGGATGGCCGGGCCGCCGCCGGCCGTGACCTCGCCGTAGAACCGGGCCGCCGGCACCAGCAGGTCGCTGCCCAGCCGCGCGAGCGGGCGCATGCGGTCGAGCACGCCGGTGTTGACCACGGCCGACAGCGTCACGTCCAGACCCATCATCGTCACCGTCCATCCGGCGTCGAAGACGATCGCGGCCGCCTCGGGGTCGGCCAGCATGTTGAACTCGGCCGCCGGGTTGTGGTTGCCCCGCGTGAAGGAGCCGCCCATGATGACCAGGTCGCGGGCCCACTCGACGACGCGCGGCTCGCGGCGTACGGCGAGGGCGAGGTTGGTCAGCGGCCCGACGGCCACCAGGGTGATCTCGCCGGGAGCGGCCCGCAGCGTCTCAGTGATGAAGTCGGCCGCGTGCCCGGGCGACGCTCCCCGCTCGGCCGGGGGCAGCCTCACGTCGCCGAGCCCGGTGGCGCCGTGTACGTGGGAGGCGCGTACGGTGCGCCGCAGCAGGGCTCCGGCGCTGCCCGGCGTCACGGGCACGTCGCCGAGTTCCAGGAACTCCCTGAGCGCCAGGGCGTTGGCGGTGGTCAGCTCCAGATCGACGTTGCCGCCGACCGTGGTGATGCCTGCCAGGCGCACCGCCGGGGACCCCGCGATCAGTGCCAGGGCGAGCGCGTCGTCGATGCCGGGATCGCAGTCGATGAGAACCTTTTTCACGGAAGGCGAGGATACGCATAGATCGGGCCGGGCAGTTCCCCCAAAGCTGCCCGGCCCGATCGGTGGCGGTCCAGGCCGGCGTCTTCCCCCAAAAACGCCGGCGGTCCCGCACTGGCGAACCGCGGTCCCCCTCCGCGTCCGCTCCGGTGAAGGTCTATTGGCCTCTCGACCTGCTACAACGGTACCGAGACGAATGCAACGGTCGCGTCATAACGGGGTCGAATATCTGTTTAATCCCACCTACGGAAGTTCCAACCGAACCTCCGTACCTTCCTGCAGTGACCTGCTCACCGTGCAGTACTTCTCGTGCACCCGCTGCGCCACCGCCTCGAAAACGGCGCGGGCGTCCTCCGACGGCAGCTCGACGTCATAGGTGACCGTCACCGGGCCCAGCTTGCTCTGCTCGACCTTCTCCGCCTGCACGGTCATCTCCAGGCGGACGAGCCGCTTGTTCCGCTGGGCCGTGAGCGGCTCGACGGTCACGATGTTGCACCCGCCCACCGCCGCCAGCAGCAGCTCGACCGGAGTGAACACGCCGTTCTCGTCGCCACCGCCGATCCGCACCTCGGCGCCGCGGGCGTTCGTGGCCCGGAATCCGCCGTCATCAGTCCGCTCCACACGCACATTTGCCATGTTCCCGACCTTAGCCACCGAGCGCAGCGGCGGGTCCGGGGGTGTGCCCGCGGCCCCCTTCACCTGATTCCTCAGCTGCGCTCAGAAACCTTTCATCTTCGTTCAGCACCGTGATGGACATGGCTAGCGAGGCGAATGCGAACCAAGGTCCCATCCTCTTCTGGTGTGGTGTCGCGGTAGCCGAGTTCGGCGCGATCCCACCGGGTCTCGGCCATCCGTGGAGCCCTGTCTCCTACCTCACCGCGGCGCTGCTCGCCGGGATCGGCCTGCTCAGCGTCAAGGCCGCCGGCCACCTGCGCACCGAGGAGGCCAGGCAGCGGCTGCGGCTCGGCGGCTACCTGACCGGAGGGCTGCTGGTGGCGTACCAGGTCGGCGCGGCGCCCCAGGCGACGGAGCCCGGCCGCGTGGCCTGCCTGCTCCTGTACGCGCTGGCGGCCGTCATGGCGGTCCTGAGCCACCGCGTCCCGCCGGAGAGCAGGCCGGTCCTGCTGATCGCCACCGGCGTCGATCCGCGCTCCCTGCGCGCCCGCCTGGCGAGGGCCGCCGACACCGTGGCCGTCTACCGCACCGAGCGCGCCACCGACGAGCTGCGCGACCTGGAGGCCACGTACGGTCTCGTCCTCGTCGTCGGCCGGGAACACGACCCGAGGGTCAAGGAGCGTCTGAGCGCCTCCGGGCTGAGCCGCGAGATCCCCGACATCGCGGAGCGCGAGGTGGTGGTGGCCGGTCCGCGCCCGTTCAAGCGGTACGTCAGCGGCGCGTTGTCACGCCTCGCCATCCCCAGATCACAAATCCGTTTCGAAAACGGACACAGGGTTTAGGCCGACGTTACGCGTCATCTGAGACGGTAGGTGACGGACAAGGAGGCAAGGTGACGACTTTCCCCGGAACCGCCCGTGTCGAGATGGTCATGGGCATGCCCGTCAGTGTGGACATCCGCACGGCGCTCCCGGCACGCGAGACGACCCCTCTGCTGGACGACGCGTTCGCCTGGCTCAGGTGGGTGGATGACACCTTCAGTCCGGTCAAGGAAGACAGCCAGATCGGCCGGCTCAACCGCGGCCAGACCATCGAGCAGATCCCCGAACTCATCGAGGTCCTGCACCGCTGCGACGAGCTCAGCAGGCTCACGGACGGCTGGTTCGAGGCCCGCATCAACGGCGTGACCGACCCGTCCGGCTACATCAAGGGGTGGGCGCTCGAACGCCTGTCGCGCGCGCTGGTCAACGCGGGCGCCGGCGACCACCGCATCAACGCGGGCGGAGACATCAGGCTGCGCGGCTCGGCCTCCCCCGGCAAGCGCTGGCGGGTCGGCATCCGGGACCCGCACACGGACCTGGTCCGCAAGGTCGTCCTCGCCCACGACCTGGGCATCGCCACCTCGGGCGGCGCGCCCATCGTCAACCCGCGCACCGGCGAGGTGCAGCGCGGGCTCGGCTCGGTCACGGTGATCGGGCCCGACCTCGGCATGGCGGACGCCTACGCCACCGCCATCTACGCCATGGGGCCCGTCCTGGCCAGGCGCTTCGCCGCCCGGCTCGCGGAGTCGGGGCCGTACGAGACGATGATCATTCTGCGGGACGGGCAGGACGTCAGCACGCCCGGCTTCGCCCAGTACAGCGGCGGCCAGGCCCAGCTGGCGGGCTGATCCGGGGCGCGAGCCGGGCGCGCGCGGGCTAGGCGTCGGGGTGCTTGCGCAGATATTCCAGGTAGATCGGGCGCAACGCCTCCCCCAGCTCGCCCTCGCCCGACGCGATGGCGTCGCTGAGCAGCGCCGAGACCCTGCTGAGGTCGTTGGCGCTCTCGTCATGGTGACCGGTGGCGGCCTCCGCGGCGGGGATCACCTTCAACAGGTCCCACAGAAACCCCAGGTCCCCATGGCGTACGGCATAACGCACCGCCCGATCGTGCAACTCGTTGGCCGGCAACGACTCGAGCCCGTTCGCGTTCATCTCGTACCTCCCCTGCACGCACCTTCCCGAGCAGGACGGGCCATAACCGGCGACCACCGGCGGTGACCGCCGCGCATCGCCGTGCTCATGCCTCTATCGCGGCGCCGCTCCCAAGTGGGAGGATCAAGCAGCGTGAGATTCATCATCAGAACCCTTGCGGCAGCGGCGGCCCTGTGGGTCGCCATCCAGCTCGTCCCGGGAATCGGCATCGATCTCGAGACGAACACGGCGCAATACTGGGGCGTCCTGGTGATCGTGGCGCTGATCTTCGGCATCATCAACGCGATCGTCAAACCCATCGTCAAGACGCTGGGCTGCGCGCTCATCGTGCTGACGCTCGGCCTCTTCCTGCTCGTGATCAACGCCGCCATGCTGCTGTTGACGGGCTTCATCGCCGAGCAGGTCGACATCCCCTTCCACGTCGACGACTTCTATCCGGCCGCGTTCTGGGGCGCGATCATCATCAGCGTGGTGAGCTGGCTGCTCGGCCTGTTCATCCCCGACAACGACTGAGTCCCCCATGGAGCTCGACGGTGCCGGCCTGACGTGCGCGCAGGTGCACGAGGCGGCCTACGACGGGGCCCGGGTCACGATCTCCTCCCTCGATCGGGCCCGGGCCGCGTGGGCCACCGCCCAAGGGCTGCGGGGCCCCGTCTACGGACGGAGCACCGGAGTCGGCGCCAACAAGGCCGTCACCGTGGAAGCCCCCGGCCTCGACCTGCTGCGCAGCCACGCGTGCGGCGCCGGCGCGCCGATCTCGCCCGCCCGCGCGAGGGCGATGCTCGTCGTCCGGCTCAACCAGTTCGTCGCGGGCGGATCCGGCATCGATCCGGCCGTGCTCCCGGTGCTGGCGCACGCCGTCAACGCCGGTTTCACCCCGCCCGTCAGGACGTACGGCGCCATCGGCACCGGCGACCTGACGGCCCTGTCCATCACCGCCCTGTGCCTGCTGGGCGAGCTCCCCTGGCGCCACGACGGCGCCGCGCCGACCGACGAGCCGCGCTTCCCGCTGGCGTCGAGCGACGCGCTGCCGTTCATCAGTTCGGGTGCCGCCACGCTCGCCGACGCCGCCATCGCCTGCCACCGCCTGCGCCTGCTCCTCGAAGCGGCGGTCGACGTCGCCGCGATGTCGTTCACCGCCGTCGACGCCTCCGCGGAGCCGCTGGCCGCCGCCGTCCAGGAGGCCCGCCCCCATCCCGGGCAGGCCGTCGTCGCCGCCCGCCTGCGGGCCCTGCTCAGCCAGGGGCTGGCCACCCGCATCCAGGACCCGTACGGGTTCCGGGCCTTCGCCCAGGTGCACGGCGCGGCCGTGGACGCGCTCGACCGGACCACCGCCACGATCGAGATCGACCTCAACGCGGCGACCGAGAACCCGCTCATCTCCGGCACTCTGGCCTGGCACAACGGAAACTCCCACGCGGCCCCTGTGGCGCTGGCCCTCGACGCGCTGCGGGCGGCGATCGTGCAGACCGCCCAGCTCAGCACCGCCCGCCTGGCCGCGCTCATGGACCCGGCCTACACCGGCCGCCTGCCGTTCCTCGCCCGGCAACGCGGCGAATCCGGGGCCCTGATCCTGGAATATGTGGCTCAGGACGCCATGGCCGTGCTGCGCCACCTCGCGGTGCCGGTGACGACGGGCACGGCGGTGATCTCGCTCGGCACGGAGGAGCACGCGAGCTTCGCCACCCAGGCCGCCCGCCTCGCCCTGCGCTGCCTGGAGCCCCTGGCGCTCGTGCTGGCCTGCGAGCGCACCGCGGCTCTCAGGGCCCGCCAGGCCCCGCCTCAGGACCGGCCGCTCACCGACGACCTGGAGGCGTCGCGCCGCGCCCTGGCGGGACACCCGGAGTGAGCCGCTGTCAGCGGCCGGGCACGCGGGCTCCTACGGCCCCTGCCGGAGGACGGGCACGCGGGCGACCGAGCCGCGCTCCCTGAGCGCGGGCGCCTGCACGACGTGCCGCCGCCGGGTGCCGCCGTCGGCCGCCGCCGACATGAGCCGGACCGCGGCCCGCACGATGCCGTCGATGCCCCAGTCGACCGTCGTCAGGCCGGGCGTGAGCAGGCCCGACATGGGGTGGTTGTCGTAGCCCATGACCGAGACGTCGCCCGGGATCGACAGCCCGAGCTCCTGGGCGGCCGCGTAGACGCCGTAGGCGATCGAGTCGGCGAAGCAGAAGACGGCGCTCGGCTCCTTCGCCGCCAGGATGTCGTGGGCCACCGCCGTCGCGTCGGCCAGGCCGTGGGGCGAGGTGGCGACCTGGATGTCCAGGCCCAGCCGTTCGGCCTCGGCCATCACGTGCACGTCGGCGGGGCGGTCGGGCGTGCTGGCCCGGGTGGGCGTGAGCACGGCGATGCGGTGGTGGCCGAGGGCGCGCAGGTGCTCGAGAGCCAGGGTCACGCCGCGCCTGTTGTCGAAGATGACTTCGCCGGCCGTGCCCGCGATCGAGTCGCCGACCGCGATCACCGGCAGCGACTCGCACAACTCCGGCCAGAACGCCGCCGCAGGGTCGATCGGCTGCACGATCATGCCGTCGACCCGCTGGTCGCGCAGCTGCTGAGCCAGCGCCCGCTCCCTGGCGGGATCGCCGAACGCGTCGAGGATCAGCGCGTAACGATCCTTCTCGCGCAGCCCCCTGCTGATGCCGACCGCCAGGGACTGCTGCCACAGATCTTCCAGCGAGCCGCACAGCAGCCCGATCATGCCGGTGCGGCCGCTGGCCAGCGCCCTGGCGATGGGATCGGCCTCGTAACCGAGCTCGGCCGCGGCGGCCCGCACGCGCTCCTTCGTCTCCTCGGACACCTGCAGGCCGCGCAGCGCGTAAGAGACGGCCGCGGGGGACAGGCCCGTCGCCTGAGCCACCTCGCGGATCGTCGCTCTCTTTCGAGGCATTAAGCCAGCCTATTGGGTGCCGCCGACAGAAGCCGATTCCAGGACGCGGGCATGTCGGCTCCCGTCTTTCGGCGGTGCGGACATGCTCTTCAGCATCCATCCTGACGCGCCGCGTGTCGAGCGGTGGGACCGGATCCTCGTAACCGCCCGCGGCAGGCGCCTGCGGCTGTTGACAAGCGTCTGGTGAAGCGGTTCACTGAACCGTATCACTGAACCGTTTCACGTTGCGGATTTCGCTGCGTAGACGCTTTGCATGTATTGTGAGTAGGAAATAGGGGAAGGAGTGATCGTGAGCATCGACGTGCACCAGCACCTGTGGACCCGCGCGTTCGTCGACGCCCTGCGCGCCCGCACCTCCCCGCCCCGCCTCGACGGCTGGACTCTGCTCCTCGACGGCGAGCCGCCCTACGACGTCGACCCCGCCGACCACGAGCACCGCGACACCACCGGCCTCGAGCTGGCGCTGGTGTCGCTGTCGAGCCCGCTCGGCATCGAGTTCCTGGCGCCCGAGGAATCCTGGCCGCTGATCGACGCCTACCACGACGGCGCCCTGGCGCTGGGCGAGCCCTTCGGCGCGTGGGCGGCCACCTGCCACAGCGACGCCGACCCCGACCGGCTGGCCAAAGACCTCGCCAGGGGTTTCGCCGGGCTGCAGATGCCCGCGACGGCCGTGCCCGACGACCGGCTGCTGGAGGTGCTGACCGGGCTGGACCTGCCGCTGTTCGTACACCCCGGGCCGGCCGTCCCTTCCGCGGGCACGCCGCCGTGGTGGCCCGCGCTGGTGCCGTACGTGCAGCAGATGCACGCCGCCTGGCACCACTTCCACGCCGTCGTCAGGCCCCGGCACCCGAGGCTGCGCGTCTGCTTCGCCCTCCTCGCCGGGCTGGCGCCGCTGCACTCCGAGCGCCTCATCGCCAGGGGCGGCGGCGGGCGCGGCCTGATCGACCCCGGCTTCTTCGTGGAGACCTCCTCCTACGGCCCGCGCGCGATCGACGCGATCGTCCGCGAGCTCGGCATCGACGTCGTCGTCAACGGCTCCGACGCGCCCTACGCCACCGCACCCGACCCCGGACTCGGCGCCGCGGCCGCGCACGCCATCCGGGTCGTCAACCCCCGTCGCCTACTCAGCAGAAAGGAGACTCGTACGTGAGCACCGACCAGATCCAGGACGGGGGCACCTGCGCCCGGCTCCCGGAGCGCACTCTCGACCGGCGTGAGCTCCGCGACCTGGTGAACGACCTGGCCGCCCGCCCGGAGGAGTGGCACGACCAGGTCGACTTCCCCGCCGGCGGCGGCCGGCACTACGCCTCGCTCTACCGCGACGCGTACGTGGACGTCTGGCTGCTGTGCTGGCGTCCCGAGGACGACACGGGCTGGCACGACCACGACATCTCCTCGGGGGCGGTCCACGTGGTGCGGGGAGCGCTGCTGGAGTGCAACCCGCGCATCGGCGGCGAGCACCTGGAGACCGTGGTGACGGAGGGGCAGTCGTTCTCGTTCGGGCCCGACCACATCCACCGGCTCACCGGCGCGGTCGACCACAGCGTCTCCATCCACGCCTACTCGCCGCCGCTGTGGCGGCTCGGCCAGTACTCGATCGAGTCGAGCGGCGTCATGCGCCGCGTCTCGGTGAGCTACGCCGACGAGCTCAGGCCGTTGGACGAGCCGGTCGTGCCGGCGGTCGGCTCTGTGGCCTGAGCACGCAGCAGCTTCCGCAGGGCTCCACGTCGGGCAGGGTGATCCACAGACAGCAGGTCCTGCGGAAATAGCCGTCGTCGGCGGGCTCGATCAGCCCGTCGACCGGCGGCCCGATCTCTTTCAGCAACCGCATGTAGTCGCCCTCGACGATCGAGGTCAGCGGATGGGCGACGGCCTCGGCGGTGGACCCCCACAACGTGCGCTCGCCCACCTTGGCCAGGGAGCCGAGGGCCCTGACCAGCGGCGCCTGGGACTCGGCCAGCGCCTCGCCGATCGCGCTCGCGCCCGAGCCCCAGCTCACACGCGTGGCCGCGAGGGTCACCCCGGCGGGGGACACCTTGAAGTAGGTGTCAGGCAGCCGCATGAGCGGCACCTTCCCGTCCAGCGCCCACCCGAGCACCATCGGCAGGGTGTGCCAGTAGCCGTAGGTCTTCCAGAACAGCGCCGCGCCGACGTGCCGCGGGGCGTTCCAGCGCGCGGCCGTCTCGTCGGCCAGCTCGGCGAGCAGGGTGTACGGCTCCCGCACCAGCTCGGCGGCGGGCGTCCAGCTCTCGTCGGGCTCGACGACGAGGCCGGGCTCCACGCCGAGGATCCCGCCACGCGCGCCGGCGACCCGCTGAAGCACCTCGGTCAGCACCGCGAACCCCCGCACATTCGTAGGTAAGCCTTACCTCAACGTAGCAGGGCGTCCGGCGTGCCACCCCGCCACGATCTGCACCACGAGCGCGCCCATCCCGGCCATCAGCGGCACCGACCATCCGCCGGACACCTCCCTGAGCAGCCCGAACAACATCGGTCCGAGCGCCGCGACGCCGTATCCGACCGACTGGGCCACCGCCGACAGCGCGGTCACCCCGGCCGGGTTCGCCGGCCGCAACGCGATGATCAGCAGCGCCAGCACGAACGAGGCGCCCTGGCCGACTCCGAGCACGATCATCCACACCCACGGCAGGGTCGTCGGGGCCAGCAGCATCCCCAGGTACCCGAGCACGGTCAGCACGCCCGCCGCCACCGCGTACGGCGCCTGCGACTTCCGCCGCCCGGCCAGCACGGGAACGGCGAGCGAGGTGCCCACCTGGACCAGGTTCGTCAGGCTGAGCAGGTAGCCGGCCTGGTCGGGGGGCACACCGGCCTCGATGAAGATCGTCGGCAGCCAGGCCAGCATGACGTAGAAGGTCAGCGACTGCAGCCCCATCAGGGCGGTGACGTACCACGTCACGGGGCTGCGCAGCACCATGCCGATCGGCCGGGGGCCGTCCTGTCCCCCGGCGCGTCCCCGCCGCGCCTGCGGGAGCCAGAGCAGGGCCGCGAGCAGCGCGGGCACCGCCAGCAGCGCCGAGACGCCGCGCCAGCCGTACCCTGTGACGTGTTCGAGCGGGATCACCAGCGCCGAGGCGGTTGCCGCGCCCGCCACGACGGAGGAGACGTAGACGCCGGTCATGAGGTTGATCCGGGAGGGGAAGTGCTGCTTGACGACGCCGGGCATGGCGACGTTCATGACGGCGATCGCGGTGGCCGCCAGGGCCGAGCCGAGATAGAGCAGGGCCGCGCCGTCGAGCCCGCGCAGCGCGACGCCCGCCGCGATGACGAGCAGGCCGGCGAAGAGCGTGCGGTCGAGCCCGATGCGCCGGGCGAGCAGCGGCACCGCCAGCCCGAAAACGCCCAGGCAGACCACCATGACCGTGGTGATCGCGCCGCCACCCGCCGGCGAGAGACCGACGTCGTCCATGATCTCGTCGAGGAGTGGCGAGATTCCCGCGATCGCAGGACGGAGGTTGAGCGCGGCCAGCACGAATCCCGCGACGAGCGCCACAGAACGCAACGACATAGGCGACTACTCTGGCATAACCGGTTGACAACGTTGTCGCACCCCTCCTCGGTGAGACATGATCCTGGCGTGAGACCGACGATGAAGGACGTCGCCTCGGCGGCAGGCGTGGCGCTCAAGACCGTCTCGCGCGTCGTGAACGGCGAGCCCGGCGTGCACCCCGCCACGGCCGAGCGGGTGCGGGCGGCCATCGAGCGGCTGGGCTACAGCCGCAACGAGAGCGCGAGGGTGCTACGCAGAGGCAGGACCGCGACGATCGGCCTGGTCATCGAGGACGTCGCGGACCCGTTCTACTCCGGCCTGAGCAGGGCCGTGGAAGAGGTCGTCATCGACCACGGCTGCCTGCTGCTGAGCGGGTCGTCGGGCGAGCAGCCCGGCAGGGAGCGGGAGCTGGTCGAGACGTTCTGCGCGCGCCGGGTCGACGGGCTGATCGTGGTGCCCGCCGGCGAGGACCACACGTACCTGCGCAGCGAGCTGGAGGCCGGGACGCCCGTGGTGTTCGCCGACCGCCCGCCGGGCGCGGGGCTCGACGTCGACACCGTGCTCGCCGACAACGTGAGCGGGGCTGGGCAGGCGGTCCGCCACCTCCTGGGCCACGGCCATGTCCGGATCGCCTTCCTCGGCGACGACCCGGCCATCTTCACGGCGGCGCAGCGCCTGCAGGGTTACCGCGCGGCCCTCGGCGGCCTCTACGACGAGCGGCTGGTGTCGATGCGACCGCCGTCGCTGGGGACGGTACGCGCCGACCTGGCCGGCATGCTGGCCCTGGACGATCCGCCGACGGCGGTGTTCGCCGGGAACGGCCGCTACACCGTGACCGTGCTGCGCGCCCTCGCGGGGCGGCGGCCGGCGCTGGTCGGGTTCGACGACTTCGAGCTGGCCGACCTGCTGCAGCCCGGGGTGACGGTGGTGGCTCAGGACCCGTCGTGGATGGGTCGGGTGGCGGCCGAGCTGCTGTTCCGCCGCCTGCGCGGCGACGTGGGCCCGTCGGAGCACATCGAACTGCCGGTCCGGCTCATCCCCCGAGGCTCCGGCGAGCGCCCCGCCCCTCCGCGCTAGGGCCTGCCTCGCTCGCCACCACGATCGCGCGCGGGCCCAGTAGGTATAGTCATGGGCGCATCAGTTCTGCAAAAGTGTTCACAGACCTCATTCAGGAGCGCGCGCATGAATGCCGCCGACGTCGCACCCGAGGCGCAGACCCGATTCCCCCATGAGCTGATGTACGCGGCGGCGCAGCAGTACTACATGGAGGACGCCACCCAGGGCGACATCGCCAAACGGCTGGGCGTCAGCAGGGCGACCGTCAGCCGGCTGCTCACCGAGGCCCGCAAGCAGGGCATCGTGGAGATCAAGGTGCACCGGCCCGCCTCGATGGAGGACGGCCCGCTGGCCGCCGAGGTGGCGCGGGCGCTCGGCCTGGGGCAGGTCTTCATCGTGCCCAAGGTCAGCGGCCCCGCGCTGGGCCCGTGGCTGGCCCCCGGCGTGGCGCGCGCGCTGGCCGGGGTGGGGCTGGAGTCGGGCGACGTCGTGCTCGTCTCGTCGGGCACCACGGTCTACGAGTGCGCCCGCGAGGGGCTCGGGCACTATCCGGGCGTCACGATCGCGCCCGCCGTGGGCGGCCAGGAGGAGCCCCAGCCCTGGTTCCAGACCAACGAGACCACCCGCATCCTGGCCGAACGCGTCGGCGGCGTGCCCGCCTACCTCTACGCGCCCGCCCTGCCCGGCCCCGAGCTGTTCTACTCGCTCCAGCACGAGCCGTCCGTACGCCGGGTGATGGACCTGTGGGCGCACGCCAAGTGCGCCCTCGTGGGCGTCGGCTCGGCGCCGCTCATGCGGCAGATGACACCCGCCTTCATGCCGCGCGACGCCGAGGCCCTGCGCCAGGCCGTGGGCGACGTCTGCATGCGCGTCTACGACCGGGAGGGCACCCCGCTGACCTATCCGGGCAGCGAGCGCCTGGTCGCCACGCGACTGGAGGAGCTGCGCCGCGTCCCGGCCACGATCGCCGTCGCCGTCGGCGCGGAGAAGGTGCTCTCGATCATCGCCGGCGCCCGGGGCGGCTACTTCAACCAGCTCGTCACGGATGCGCCGACGGCTGAGGGGATTGTGGCCGCCGCACGCCAGCTCTGAACATCTTTGCTGGACAAAGTTTCTGAACGCACGCTAACGTGAGCCGCACCACAGGATGTGAGCCCTTGTGAGGGGCTATGTCCATGTCTCGGGGGCAGCGAGCGTTTGGATCCGTCCGCGAGGACGTAGCGAGTGAGGAACGAACCCGTGAACAGAGCTCAGATGCGGACCAGCGCGTTCGCCGTGGCGGCAGTGCTCGCAAGCTCGGTGCTGGCCGCGTGCGGCTCAGACTCCGGCTCGACCGGCGGGGATGCCGGCGGCGACACCCAGAACGCCAAGGTCGCCTTCCTCATGCCCGACCTCGCCTCCACCCGTTACGAGCTGCAGGACAAGCCGCTGTTCGAGGCCAAGATGCAGCAGCTCTGCCCGAGCTGCCAGGTCATCTACCAGAACGCCGACTCCGACGCGGCCAAGCAGCAGCAACAGGCCAACTCCGCGCTCGCCCAGGGCGTCAAGGCGATCGTGATCGACCCGGTCGACTCCGCCGCCGCGGCCACCATCGTCAAGTCGGCCCAGTCGCAGCAGGTGCCGATCATCGCCTACGACCGGCCGATCCCGGCCACGCCGGCCGACTACTACATCTCGTTCGACAACGAGAAGATCGGCTCGATGATCGCCCAGTCCCTGGTCGACCACCTCAAGGAGGAGAAGGCCGAGGGCGGCATCCTCCAGGTCAACGGCTCCCCCACGGACGCCGCGGCCGGCCTGATCAAGAAGGGCATCCACAGCGCCGTCGACCCGAGCGGCTTCAAGCTCCTGGCCGAGTACGACACCCCGGACTGGCAGCCCGAGAAGGCGCAGACCTGGGTGAGCGGCCAGATCACGCAGTTCAAGGGCCAGATCGCCGGCGTGGTCGCGGCCAACGACGGCACCGGCGGCGGCGCCATCGCCGCGTTCAAGGCGGCCGGCGTGGACGTGCCGCCGGTCACCGGCAACGACGCCGAGCCCGCTGCCGCCCAGCGCGTCATCGCGGGCGACCAGTACAACACCATCTCCAAGCCCATCAAGATCGTGGCCGAGGCCGCGGCGAACGTGGCCTGGGGCTTCATGCAGGGCGAGAAGCCCGCGGGCAAGACCACGCTCTACGACACGCCGTCCGAGCTGTTCGTCCCCACGGTGGTCACCAAGGACAACATCAAGGAAGTGCTCTTCGACAGCGGCATCATGAAGGCCGCCGACATCTGCACGGGCGCGTACGCCAAGGGCTGCGACGAGCTCGGCATCAAGTAGGAGAGCACCGATGACCGTCCTGTCGCTGCGCGGGATCAACAAGACCTTCGGCGCCGTGGCCGCGCTCACCGACATCGAGCTCGACGTCGCCGCCGGCGAGGTCGTCGCGATCGTCGGCGACAACGGCGCGGGCAAGTCGACCCTGGTCAAGATCCTGGCCGGCGTGCACGCGCCCGACTCCGGCAGGGTCACCTTCGAGGGCCGCGACGTCGAGATCCCCACGCCGGCCGCCGCGCACAAGCTCGGCATCGCCACCGTCTTCCAGGACCTGGCGCTCTGCGAGAACCTCAACGTGATCCAGAACCTGTTCCTCGGCCAGGAGGTCCGCCCGCTGCGGCTGGACGACGTGGCCATGGAGACCCGCTCGTGGGAGCTGCTGCGCCAGCTCTCCGCCAAGATCCCGAGCGTGCGGGTGCCGGTCGCGGCACTGTCCGGCGGCCAGCGGCAGACCGTGGCCATCGCCAGGTCGCTGCTCGGCGACCCCAAGGTGATCATCCTCGACGAGCCCACGGCCGCGCTCGGCGTGGCGCAGACGGCCGAGGTGCTCAACCTCGTCGAGCGGCTGCGCGAGAACGGCCTGGGCGTCATCATGATCAGCCACAACATGGCGGACGTGAAAGCCGTCGCCGACACCGTGGTGGTGTTGCGGCTCGGCCGCAACAACGGCGTCTTCGGCGTGGCCGACGTCACCACCGAGGACATCATCGCCGCCATCACCGGCGCCACCGACAACGCGGTGTCCCGGCGTACCAACAAGGGAGCGTCGTCGTGAAGGGGCGAGGGCACATGGCGAGCGAACCCGCCTCACGGAGTGAGGCCATGAACACGCGAGGGAGCGCCGTCGTCTGGAGGAGCGGCGGAAGCGCAGCGACCAGAGCGGGGGAAGACGGCGGCATCGGGCGACCGAGCCCGCCGAACGGAGTGAGGCCATGAATACAGTGACCACCGACCGCCAGGACGAGCGCCTGCGGGAGCGCGCGGGGCTGCGCGGCGCGGTCACCGACGTGATCGAGCGCGCTCGCGGCGGCGACCTTGGCGTCATCCCGGTCGTGGTCGGGCTCGTGGTCATCTGGACGGTGCTGCAGGTCCTCAACCCGATCTTCCTGTCCAGCGCGAACCTGGTGAACCTCACGCTGGAGTCCGCCGCCGTCGGCATCATCGCGCTGGGCGTCGTGTGCGTGCTGCTGGTCGGGCAGATCGACCTGTCCGTCGGGTCGGTCAGCGGGCTGTCCGGCGCCGTGCTCGCGGTGTTGTTCGTGAGCGAGGGGTTGCCGGTCTGGCTCGCGATCGCCGCCTCCGTGCTCATGGGCGCGGCCATCGGCTGGTTGTACGGGCAACTGTTCAACCGGTTCGGGGTGCCGAGCTTCGTGATCACGCTGGCCGGCCTGCTCGGTTTCCTGGGCCTGCAGCTGTACGTGCTGGGCGCCAAGGGGTCGATCAACCTGCCGTTCGACTCGGGCCTGGTGAACTTCGCCCAGCTCGACTTCGTACCGGCCTGGTTGTCGTACACGTTCGCGGGGATCGCGGCCGTGTGGTTGTTCGCCAGCGGATTCCTCCACGCCCAGCAGCGGCGCAAGGCCGGGCTGTCGGCGAGAAGCGTCACCGCGCTGGCCGCCAGGAGCGTGGCGCTGCTCGTGGTGCTGGCGTTCGTGGTCTGGTACCTCGGCCAGACGCGCGGCGTCGGCTGGATGTTCGTCTTCTTCGTGGCGCTCGTGCTGATCATGCACTACCTGCTGTCGCGGACGAAGTGGGGCAGGGCCGTGTACGCCGTCGGCGGCAACGTCGAGGCCGCGCGCCGCGCCGGCATCAACGTCCGGGCGATCTACACCTCCGTGTTCGTGCTCTGTTCGACGTTCGCCGCGGTCGGCGGCATCCTGGCCGCGGCCAGGCTCGCGGCGGCCAACCAGAGCAGCGGCGGCGGCGACGTCAACCTCAACGCCATCGCGGCGGCCGTGATCGGCGGGACGAGCCTGTTCGGCGGGCGCGGCACGGCCTTCGGCGCGCTGCTCGGCGTCATCGTGATCCAGTCCATCTCCAGCGGGCTGACGCTGCTCAACCTGGACTCCTCGATCCGGTTCGTGGTCACCGGGGTCGTGCTGCTGCTCGCGGTGGTCGTCGACTCGGTGTCGCGCCGGTCGAGGACCTCACACGGCAGGGCCTGATGGCGATCATCTGCGTGGACGCGGGGACCACGGTCATCAAGGCGGTCGGCTACGACTCCTCGGGGGCGGAGTCGCACGTCGCCCGGCGGGAGACCACGGTCGCGAGGCCGGCGCCCGGCCACGCCGAGCAGGACATGGACGCCGTCTGGGCCGCGGTCGCCGAAACGGTCCGAGAGGTCGCGGCCCGAATGCGCGAGCCGCGTGCCACTCCTGGTGCGGGGGAGATCGACTTCGTGGCGGTGACGGCGCAGGGCGACGGCTGCTGGCTGGTCGACGCCGGCGGCCGGCCGGCCGGGCCGGCGATCCTCTGGAACGACGCCAGGGCCGCCGCCACGGTCGACGCCTGGACCCGTTCGGGGCTCGCGGCGGAGGCCTTCCGCCTGAACGGCTCCTCGGCCGCGTCCGGGCTGCCGCACGCCGTCCTCACCTGGCTGCGCGCGAACGACCCCGGCCGGCTCGACCGGTCGCACGCCAACCTGACCTGCGGCGGCTGGATCTTCTCCCGGATGACCGGGGAGCTGGTGGCCGACGAGTCCGACGCGTCCGCGCCGTTCATGGACCTGCGGGCGCGGGCGTACTCGGACGAGCTGCTCGGCATGTTCGGCATGGAATGGGCCGGACGGCTGCTGCCCGAGATCCGGTCCTGTCCGGTCGCCGAGCTGACGGCGGACGCCGCCGCGACGCTCGGCCTGCCCGCCGGCACGCCGGTCGTGATGGCCCCCTACGACATCGCCTCGACGGCCCTGGGCGCGGGCGCGGTGGCGCCGGGGCAGGCGTGCGGGATCCTCGGCACCACGCTGTGCACCGAGGTCATCGTCGGCGCCCCCGACCTGGACGGCGACCCGATCGGCATCACGATCGCGCTGCCCGGCGGCTACCTGCGGGCCTTCCCCACGTTCGCCGGCACGGAGGTCGTGCAGTGGACGTGCCGCCTGCTGGGCCTGGACGGCCCGGCCGAGCTGGGCGAGCTGGCCCGGCGGAGCCCGCCGGGCGCGGGCGGTCTGACGTTCCTGCCCTACCTGTCGCCCGCCGGCGAGCGGGCGCCCTTCTCCGACCCGCTGGCCAGGGGCGCGCTGCACGGCATGTCGTTCGAGCACGGCCGCGAGCACGTCGCCAGGGCCGCGCTGGAAGGGCTCACGATGGTCATCCGTGACTGCCTGGCCGCCACCGGCGCCGCGCCGACGGAGCTGCGCGCGAGCGGGGGCGGCTCGGCCAGCGCCACCTGGCTCGCGATGATCGCCGACGTCACCGGGCTGCCCGTACGCCGCCCGGCCGACGCCGAGGTGGGCGCGCGGGGTGCGTACCTGGTGGGGCTGGCCGCCACGGGCGCCGCGCCGTCCGTCGCCGACGCGGCGGCCCAGCACGTACGCCTGCGCGACGCCGTCGAGCCCGACCCCGGCCGCCAGGCCCGCTATGCCCGGCTCTTCGACGACTTCCTGAGCCTTCGGGGCTCCAGCGCCGGCACGTGGCCGCTGCTCGCCGACATGAGGGGCCGTACATGAGCGTGTGGATCGGCGTCGACCTCGGGACGCAGAGCGTCCGGGCGATGGCCGTCACCGGCGGCGGCGACGTGCTCGGCGCCGACGCGCGCCCGCTGACCAGCCACCGTGACGGTCCCCGCCATGAGCAGGACCCCGAGGAGTGGTGGCGGGCGCTGGCCGGCGCCACCCGAGAGGCGCTGCGGGACGTGCCTCCGGAGCGGGTGGCGGGAGTGGCGGTGGACGCCACCTCTGGAACGATCCTGCTCGCCGACGGACTCGGCGGGGCGTTGACGCCCGCGCTGATGTACGACGACCGGCGGGCGGCGGGCGAGGTCGCGCGGGTCAACGAGGTGGGCGGGCACGTGTGGGAGCGGCTCGGCTACCGGCGCATGCAGCCCAACTGGGCGCTGCCGAAGCTGCTGTGGCTGCTGCGCGACGCGCCGCGCGGGGCTCGGCCGGCGCACCAGAGCGACTTCGTCAACCGGCGGCTGACCGGCCACGAGGTGGCCACCGACCTGAGCAACGCGCTCAAGACCGGCGTCGACCTGGTCGAGGAGCGCTGGCCCGCCGAGGTGTTCGACGCGCTGGGGGTGCCTGCGAAGATCCTCCCCGAGGTCGTACGGCCGGGCGCCCGGCTGGGCGTGGTGTGCCCTGAGGCCGCCGAGCAGACCGGCATCCCCGCCGGCACGCCGGTGGTCGCCGGGACCACCGACGGCTGCGCGGCCCAGCTCGGCGCGGGGGCGCAGCGGGCCGGCAGCTGGAACTCCGTGCTGGGCACCACCCTGGTGCTGAAGGGCGTGACGGAGGAGCTGATCCACGACCCGCTCGGCGTCGTCTACTCGCACCGCGCGCCGGACGGCTCGTGGCTGCCCGGCGGGGCGTCGAGCACGGGAGCGGGCGTGCTGACCCGCGACCTCCCCGGGCGCGACCTCGACGCGCTCAGCGCCCAGGCCGCTGCCCGGTTCGGCGCGCGTCCCGGACCGTCCGGCGGCGCGGGGCCGGGGGCTGTCACGTACCCGCTGGTCTCCCGGGGAGAACGGTTTCCCTTCGCCGCGCCCGACGCGGAGTCGTTCACGCTCGGCGACCCGGCCGACGACGTCGACCGCTACGCGGCGATCCTGCTCGGTGCGGCCTTCGTCGAACGGCTCTCCTTCGACTACCTCGACCTGCTCGGCGCTCCCGTTGACGGCGAGATCATCCTGACCGGCGGCGCCACCAGGAGCGCGTACTGGACCCGGCTCAGGGCCGACGTCCTCGGCCGCCCGGTGACGTTGCGGGAGAACGCCGAACCCGCGCTCGGCATGGCCGTGCTCGCGGCCGGCAGCGCCACGGGGGAGCTGGACGGAGAGAGCGCCGGGATGATCAGGACGCGGGCCGTGGTGGGGCCGTCAGGGGCCGACCTGCGCGAGCCGTACCTGCGTTTCGTCGCCGAGCTGGAACGCCGCGGCTGGCTCGGCGAGGCCGCCGCACGACACGCCCGCGAAAGGACCACCCGATGACCGACCTCGTGCTCGTACGCCACGGCGAGACCGTCTGGCACGCCGAGAACCGCTACGCCGGGCTCACCGACATCGAGCTGACCCCGCGCGGCCACGAGCAGGCCGCCCGGCTCGCCGGATGGGCCGCGACCGCGGGGCTGGAAGGCGTGTGGGCCTCGACGCTGAGCCGGGCCCGCATCACCGCCGAGGCGAGCGCCGCGGCGGCGAAGGTGGCGACGCGCGTGGACGCCAGGCTGCGCGAGCTGGACTTCGGCCAGGGCGAGGGCCTGACGTCGGCGGAGATGGCGGCCCGCTTCCCCGAGGCCCGCGCCGCGTTCGAGGCCGACCCCGCGGAGCACCCGCTGCCGGGAGGCGAGGACCCGCGGCAGGCCGCCGAGCGTTTCGTCGCCGCGCTGCACGACATCGCCGCCGCGCACCAGGGCGGGCGCGTGCTGGTGGTCGCGCACACCACCGCCCTCAGGCTCGCCCTGTGCCACCTCGTCGGGGTGCCGCTCGGCGAATACCGGCGGCTGTTCCCCCGCCTGGACAACTGCGCGCTGACCGAGCTGCGGCTGAACGCCGGACGGCCGGCGCTGCTGCAGTACAACTCCCCGATTGGAGCCGTTCGTTGACCATCCGAGTCCTTGCCGCAGGCGACCACTTCGTCCAGAACCGCCTGCTCATCGACGCGCTCAGACGGGAGGTCCCCGGCGAGGTGGACGTCCGCGAGCTGACGTTGCCGTGGCCGGTGGAGCCGTTCGGCCGGGTGGGCGAGGTCGACGAGGCCTCCGACGTGGAGGACGCGCTGATCGAGGCGCTGCGCGGCGTCGAGGTGTGCGTGACCCAGATGGCTCCGCTGACCAAGCGCGTCCTCGACGCCTCGCCCGATCTGCGGCTGTTCTGCGTGAGCAGGGGCGGTCCCGTGAACGCCAATCTGGAGGCGGCCGCGCAGGCGGGGGTGGCCGTGACGTACGCGCCGGGCCGCAACGCCGTGGCCACCGCCGAGCACACGCTCGCCATGCTGCTCGCCGCCACCCGCAGGATCCCGCAGACGCACACCGACCTGGCCGGCGGCGTGTGGCGGGGCGACTACTACACCTACGACAGCGTGGGCCCGGAACTGGAGGGCGGCACGGCCGGCCTGATCGGGTACGGCGCCATCGGCAGCCGCGTGGCCCGCATGCTGGCGGGTTTCGGCGCGGAGGTCCTGGTCCACGACCCGTACGTCGACGTGCCCGGCAAGGTGGAGCTCCCCGAGCTGCTCGAACGCTCCCGTTTCGTCTCCCTGCACGCCCGCGCCACCCCCGAGACCACCGGCATGATCGGCGCGGCCGAGATCGCCGCGATGCCGCGAGGTTCGGTCCTGGTCAACTGCGCGCGCGGCGCGCTGCTCGACTACGACGCGCTGTGCGACGCGCTGGAGTCCGGCCACCTGTTCGGCGCCGCCATGGACGTCTTCCCCGAGGAGCCGATCCCGCCGGGCTCGCGCCTGCTCGCCGCGCCGAACCTGGTGATGACCCCGCACCTGGCCGGGGCCAGCAAGGAGACGGCGATGAAGGCCGCCTCGATCGTGGCCGCGGACGTGGCCCGCTACGTGCGCGGCGAGCCACCGGCCCACCTGGCCACTCCTTGAGGGCCACTCCTTGAGGGCCACTCCTTGAGGGCTACCCCTTGAGGGCTACCCCTTGAGGGCTACCCCTTGAGCGCGCCCGCCATGAGCCCGCGCATGAAGAACCGGCCGAGCAGGATGTAGATCAGCATCGTCGGGATGGACGAGAGGATGGCCGCCGCCATCTGCTGGCTGTACGGGGTGGCCTGGGCGCCCGCGATGTTGTTCAGCATCACGGTCGCCGGCCAGCTCGTCGGCCCGGTCAGGAACACGGCGAACAGGAAGTCGTTCCAGAGCGAGGTGAACTGCCAGATGACGACCACCGCGATCGCGGGCGCCGACACCGGCAGCACCACCGACCAGTAGGTCCGCAGCATGCCCGCGCCGTCCACCCGCGACGCCTCGATGAGCTCGTCGGGGATCGTGACGTAGTAGTTGCGGAAGATCAGCGTGCAGATCGGGATGCCGTAGACGACGTGGGCGAGCACCAGCCCGGGGATGCCGCCGTAGAAGACGCCCTGCAGCCCGGTCAGGTCGTTCAGCCCGACGAGCAGCTGCACCAGCGGGATCATCACGCCCTGGTACGGGATGAACATGCCGAACAGGAACAGGGTGAACAGCACGTCCGCGCCGGGGAAGCGCCACTTGGACAGCACGTAGCCGTTCATGGAGCCCAGCGCGCACGACAGCAGCGAGCCGGGCACGGCCAGCAGCACGCTGTTCCACAACCCTGGGGCGAGCTTGTCCCAGGCCACCTGCCATGCCTCGGTCGTCCACGTCTGCGGCAGGTTCCAGGCCTGGCTGGGATCCGCCTCGGTGAGCGGCTTGAAGCTGGTGACCAGCAGGACGTAGATCGGGATGAGGAAGATCACCACGAAGGCGAGCAGCACGCCGAACCGCGTCCAGGCGAACGCCGTGCTCCTCCGCCCGGCACTCACCGCTGTCATTGGCGCCTCTCCTTACGCACGGACCAGATCAGGTACGGGATCACGAAGATCGCCACGCTGAGGACGATGTAGGAGGCGATCGTGGCCCCCTTCGCGGGGTCGTGGGAGTCGAAGACCGCCACCCACATGAACACCGCGGGCACGTCGGTGATGATCTGCTTGCCCGACACCGCGACGATCAGGTCGAAGACCTTGAGCGAGATGTGCCCCAGGATGATCAGCGCGGACAGGGTCACCGGCCTGAGCAGGGGCAGCACGACGTGCCGGTAGACGCCCCACTCGGAGCAGCCGTCGACGCGGGCCGCCTCGCGCAGTTCCTCGGGCACGCCGCGGAAACCGGCCAGGAACAACGCCATGACATATCCGGACATCTGCCAGATGGCTGGCAGCGCCATCGCCGCCATGCCCCAGTCCGGATCCCGGAACCACTGCCACTGCGGCAACCCGATCGCGTCGAACAGCCGGTTGAGCCCCACCGCCCGCTCGTCCGTCCCCGAGTTCATCAGCCACCGCCACACGATCCCGGTCGCGACGAACGAGATGGCCATCGGGAACAGGTAGATCGCCCGGAACGTCCCCTCGCCCCTGATGCCCTTCTCCATGAGGAACGCCAGCAGCCACCCGAGTACCAGCGCCCCGAGCACGAACACGACCGTGAACACGATCGCGTGCCGGACCGACAGGTGCCATCGGGCCTGGTCCCAGATGTCGAAGAAGTTCTGCAGCCCCACGAACTCGCCCTCGGACACCTCATCGTGCTTGTCCGTCATGGCCAGCCGGAAGTTCCAGCCGAGCATGCCGTACACGAAGACGCCGATCAGGACGATCGACGGCGTGACGAGGAGGAGCCCGGGCAGCCACGTGCGCGCCCGCCTCACAAGCAATCCCTCCCACGGACACGGCAGGCCGCCGGATGCGGCGGCCTGCCGGGCCCGTCGCGTGGTTCTCCTACCGGCTCATCTCCCGGCTCATCTCCGGGCTCATCTCTGCGCTCATCTCCGGGCCCGGCTACTGCGCGTTGGCCGTGGCAGCGTCGGCCAGCCCTTGCTGCAGGGCCTTGACGTCCTTGGTGCCGAGGAACAGGCCGACCTGCTCGTTGATCGCGGCCAGCCACGGCTGGTTCACCGCCACACCGTGCTGGACCGACCCGGCGAGCTTGTTGCTCGACCAGTCCTTCAGCGCATCGGCCAGGTAGTCGGTGTAGAGCGACTCGTCGGCGTCCTTGCGCGCGGGGATGGAGCCCTTCTTCGGGTTGAAGGCGTCCTGGCCCTCCTTGCTGGCCGCGACCTTCAGCCAGGCCAGCGCCCCGTCACGGTTCTTCGCGCCCTTGGGCAGGGTGAAGCTGTCGGACAACCACAGGTACGTGCCCTCGGTGCCGGGAGCGGGCGCCCAGTCGAAGTCGGTCTTCGACTTCTTGCCCAGGCCGCCCTCCGGGGGGTTGTGGAAGTAGCCGTAGGCCCAGTCGCCCATGATGTTGAAGGCGGCCTCGCCGTCGGCGACCTGCTTGGCCGCGGGCTGCCAGTCGTCCTGCGGGTCGCCCGCGTACTCCATGATCTTGGCGAAGTTCTGCAGGGCCGTGGTCACCTGCGCGCTGCTCCAGTCGGCGCCCGGCTTGAACAGGGCGTTGTAGGCGTCGGTGCCCAGCGAGCCGAGCAGCACGCTCTCCAGCAGGTGGGTGACGGTCCACTCGGAGCCGATCGACAGGGGGATCTTGCCCTTGGCCTTGACCTTCTCCAGGGCCGCGACGAACTCCTCGATCGTCTTGGGCGCCCCGGCCACCCCGGCCTCCTTGAGCACCGCCGGGTTGAACCACAGGACGTTGGACCGGTGGATGTTCACCGGCACCGAGTAGATCTTGCCCTCCACGCTGATCTGCTCGACGAGCTGGGCGGGGAAGACCTCCTTGAGCTTCAGCTCGTCGTAGAGCGCGGTCAGGTCCTCAAGGTTGCCGGCCTTGATGTAACCCTGCAGCTCGGCGCCCGCGTGGCCCTGGAAGGTGTCAGGAGGGGTGCTCGCCTGGAGCTTCGACTGCAGCAGGGCCTTGGCCTTGTCGCCGGAGCCACCCGCCACCGCCGCGTCGAAGAAGGTATATGTCGGGTTTTTCTCCTCGAAGATCTTCCGCATCGCGGCGAGGCCGTCGGCCTCACCAGGACCCGTCCACCAGGAGAAGACCTCAACCTGCTGTTTCCCGCCGCTGTCGGCGGAGGGCGACTGTGCCGTCTGCTCGCCGCCGCCACCGCCGCAGGCCGTCAGGCCCAGCACGCTCACCATCGTGATCGAGGCGGCCACCAACCACCGTCGCATCGCACACCATCCCTTCGAAGCCCCCCGAAGCAGGTGATCCTTGACAACGTTGTCAACAACGGCTATCAACCCACTTTCCCCGCCACGCCGTCAAGGGAGAGCGGGTAACAGGTCCGCATATCTGGCTCAGGCGCGCCTCAGCACGCCGTCAGGACCCGACACCACCGTGACGCCGAAACCACGGCCGCCGGCCAGGTCGTCACCGTGCGCGGCGACCACCGTCGCCCCCTTCGACACGCCAAGCGCGATCAGGGCCGGCAGGTCGCAACCGCCGCCGGGAGTCCACGTGGCCAGCACCACGTCCGACTCGGTCAGGCGTACGGGCCGGTCGAGCTCGGCCATCCTGGCCAGCAGGTCCGCGTGCGACAACCGCCGGCCCCCGGCAGGCAGGAGCGCGGCCTGGCGCCTGGCGTCGAGCACGGGCAGCGCGGTCGGCGCGAGCGCCACCAGCTCGCTGAAGTCGATCGTGTCGAGCGCCGCGCCCAGCGAGACGATCTGCCGCACCCGGGAGCGCTCGGCCGCGCGCACCGCCGTCGCCGCCAGGTCCGGCGTGGTGACCAGGGTGCGCGCGTCGCACTCCCGCAACCACACGGCCAGCTCGTACGCCCCGAGCGCGGGATCGATGGGCGCCGCCACCCCACCCGCGGCCAGCACCGTGTGCACGGCCAGCGTCTGCGCGCCCGCCGTCGAGACGTGCACGCCCACCACCTGGTCGCGCCGCGCGCCCCTGCACACCAGGCCCGAAGCCGCCCTGGTCACCTCGGTCACCAGCTCGCGGTAGCCATAGACACGACGGCCCCGCACGTCGACGAGCGCGGGCCGGTCACCACGCCCGTAGGCCAGCCGGAAAACCTCGTGGATCACGGTGCCGGTCGTCGAGACCGAGGGCTTCATGGTTGACAACGTACGACCGCCCGGACGGGCCCGGCATCCGCCGATGTATGTAGGCCGATGTGCATTATTCGGGCGGGCCCGAGCCCTGCGCGGCTCGAGCCCGCGGTCACGCGCCGGCGACCGGACCGCCACCCCTCCGAGGAGGCCCGGCCGGCACGGACACGTGACGACCGCACGCGAGGCAAGCCCCGCGTTCGAACGGTAAGCCCTCAGGGCACCCCCGCACATGCTCTGACATGGCTATTCGACGATGTAGACGGCCGGCGCGGCCATGTGTAGAAGCTCAACGGCTGCCGATCATCCATGCGGCGATCTGTGTACGCGTGGAGAAGCCCAGCTTCGACAGGATGTTCGCCACGTGACGGGCGGCGGTCGCCGGACTGATGACCAGCTCGTCGGCGATCGCCCGGTTGCTGAGCCCTCTCGCGACCAGCTCGGCGATCTCGCGTTCCCTGGCCGTGAGCCTGCTCTCCTGCACGACCGGGACGAACATCGCCGCCGGCGGATCGGGCCGCGTGCCGTCGAGCGCGCAGGACACCGCCTGGTCGGCCGTCATCTTCGCGCCCTCGGCCCAGAGCACGGCCACCGTCTCGTCGCCGAGGAGCTCCCGCGCGGGGCGCAGGACGTTCTCTGTGCGCGCGTCGGGCTGGCGCCCGCGCAGCGCCACGGAGGCCGCGATCAGCAGCACCCCGAGCCGGTGGTCGCCCTCGGCCGTGACCAGGCTCGCCCACGCCTCCAGCCTTCTGGCGATGCCGCAGCACAGCCCGGCGTCGCGGCTGAGCACCAGCGCCTCGGTGAGTATGGTCCTGGCCGTCGTCAGGTCTCCCTGGTCGAGCGCCACACCGCCGAGCCCGGCCATGCCGCTCACCTTCTGCTGCCTGGCGTCGATGTGCCCGATGAGGCTCAGCGCCGACTCGTAGTGCAGCTTGGCCACGGCGAGGTCGCCCGTCTCCCTGGCCACCTGCCCCAGGCCGATGTGGCCCGACGAGCGCCCGACGTGGTTGTCGAGCTCCTCGTTGATCGCCAGGACCTCGCCGTACGCGCGTCGCGCCTCGCGCAGCCGGCCCTGGCGCAGGGCCGAGGCCGCCCTGGCGCTGTGGGCCAGCGACTCAAGGACGCGGTCGCCTGACTGCCTGGCCGCATCCAGCGCCCGGGCCGGCATGTCCTGGTCGCCGGTCAGCCAGGCCAGCACGATCAGGCCGGCGGCCACGCCGTACGTGTCGTGGGCGGTCGCGCACGCGGCCAGCCCGGCACGGACCCACCGCAGGCCGGGCTCCCTGTCACCCGCCGTCAGGGCCAGCTCGCCGCGCAGGATCGTGGCCTGCCCGCGCAGCGCGGGAGGCACCCGCGGGGCGTCGAGAGCCAGCAGCCGGTCGAGCCGCTCGGCCACGTCGAGCTTGCGCCCGCAGCCGGTCAGCAGGAAGCGCACGTCGGTCAGCATGGTGAGTGCGGCCTCCGGCGCCCCGGTGGAGACCGACCAGTCGCAGGCCGCGGCGACCTCGGCCTTGAGCCCGTCGAACAGGTTGATGTAGCGCTCCACCACCGGCCACGACATGCGCCGCTCCGGCGCCACCGCCCGCCGGAACCCGGCCGCCATCCCTGCCAGCGCCATCAGGTGGCGGTGGCGCAGCTCGGTCTCCTCCCCCGACTCGGCGAGTTGTTCGAGCGCGTATTCGCGAACCGTCTCCAGCAGCCGGTAGCGCGCCTGCCCGGCGATCTCACCGTCGAGCGCCACCAGCGACTTGTCGACCAGGTCGCACAACCGGGGCAGCACCTCCTCCTCGGGCAGGCCGGGACCGGAACAGACGCGTTCGGCCAGGTCGAGCGTCCACCCGGCGCGGAAAACGGTCGTACGGCGCAGCAGCACCCGTTCCTGCGGGCTGAGCAGCCGGTAGCTCCAGTCGACCGCCGCCCTGAGCGTCCTGTGCCGGGCGGGAGCCGTCCGCGGGCCGCCCGCGAGCAGCCGGAACCGGTCGTCGACCCGCTCCACGAGCTGGCGTACGGACAGCACCCTGACCATGGCGGCGGCCAGCTCGATCGCCAGCGGCAGCCCGTCGAGGGCCCGGCACAACGTCACGACCTGCGGCAACGTGTCGGCGGTCAGCTCGAAGCCGGGCCTGGCGGCGGCCGCCCTGGCCGCGAACAGGCGTACGGCCTCACTGCCCTCGCCGTCGATCGACAGCGGCGGCACCCGCCAGACCGTCTCCCCAGGGACGCGCAGCGGCTCCCTGCTGGTGGCCAGGATGGTGAGCCCGGGACATGAGCCGAGGAGGTCGCGGCAGAGCTCGGCGCACTCGCCGATCACCGGCTCGCAGTTGTCGAGCAGCAGCAGCACGCGCCGGCCACCGATCAGCGTGCCAGGGTCGCCCGCGAGGCCCAGCGACGCCGCCACCTGCGCTCTGACCTCGCCCTCTCCCAGGTCGGCCAGCTCGACCAACCGCACGCCGCACGCGTGGACGGGGGCGACCCGCGCCGCGAGCCGCAGCGCCAGCCGGGTCTTGCCGATGCCGCCCGCCCCGCACAGCGTCACCGCCCGCGAAACGCGCATCAGCTGGACCAGCTCGTCCACGTCGGACTCCCGGCCCACGAACGTGTTCGACTCGGCCGGCAGGTTGGTGAGATCAGCGAATCGCAGCATCACTGTGAGTGTGACACCAACTACGTCCCGCGCCCACAGTCGAGTTCATGAGAAGTATGGCTGTCCGCGGGCACAATCTTGACTATGGCCGACGAGCCGCTGGAACTCGGGGAGATCTCCTTCTCCGACTGGCACGCCCACACCGACAAGATGGCGGAGGTCGGCTTCCTGACCATCGCCAGGCGCCTGCCCTCCCTCGTGGACGAGGCGCTGCGCATGGCCTGGCGCGCCAGCCCCCGCGACACCGTGGCGACCGTCACGCTCAACCTGCTGGGCGGCGTCTTCACCGCGTTCGGCCTGCTGGCCACGACCGGCGTGCTGACGGCGCTCTTCAGCGAGGGTCCGACCCCCGACCGCGTGATGGCCGCGCTGCCCGGCCTCGTCCTCGTCGGCGCGGCGGCCGTGCTGCGCACGACGACGCAGGCAGGCGCCGGCTGGGCCCAGTCGCGCCTGAACCCCCAGGTCAGCCGCCTCACCGAGGAACGGCTCTACGGCCTGACCAGCCGGGTCGACCTGGTGGCCTACGACGACCCCGACTTTCACGACGCCCTGCAGCGGGCCAGGCTGCGCGGCGTGGCCATGACCGACGCGGTGGTGTCCTCGGCCATCAACGTGGTGACGGCCGCCGTCGGCATCGCCGCCGTGGCGGGCGTGCTGGGCGTGCTGCACCCGGTGTTACTGCCGCTCCTGCTGCTCGCCGTGGTGCCCGACGCCTGGGCCGCGGTGCGCAGCGCCAGGATGCGGTACAGCACCCTCTACTCCCTCGTCCCCGCCGCCCGCCGCAAGTGGATCATCGCTGAGCTGCTGGCCGAGCGGGGGCCCGCGGCGGAGGTGCGCTCGTTCACGATGCGCGGTTTCCTGCTGCGCATGTACGACGCCGTGGCCACGGCCGAGCAGGACGTCATGCTCCGGCTGGCCCGGCGGCAGACCATGGCCCGGCTGGCCGGGGAGGCCCTCGGCGGCCTCGGCGCCGCGCTGGTCTACGTCGCCCTCGGCATCCTGCTGGCCGTGGCCGCGATCCCGCTGGCGGTCGCGGGCACCGCGGTGCTCGCCATCCGCTCCGGCCAGACCTCGCTGGGCAATCTCATGTACGCCACCAACCAGCTCTACGAGGAGGGCCTCTACTTCACCGACTTCCTGGACTTCTGCGCGCAGGCGGAAGGCCGCGTGTCCGGCGAGCGCCGCGCTCCGATGCCGCCGGCCTTCGAGCGCATCGTGGCCGACAAGGTCACCTTCACCTACCCAGGGGCTGAGGAACCGGCCCTGCGCGAGGTGTCCGTCGAGATCAAACAGGGCGAGATCGTCGCCTTCGTCGGCGAGAACGGCTCCGGCAAGACCACCCTCGCCAAGATCCTGTCCGGCCTGTACGAACCCGGCACGGGCACCGTCCTGTGGGACGACACCGACCTGCGCCAGGTCGACCCCGACGAGCTCCGCACCCGCACCGCCGTCATCGCCCAGGACCACACCCGCTGGCCCCTGGCCGCGCGCTACAACATCACCATGGGCACCGGCAAAGGCGAGCGGGCCCTGCACGAAGCCGCCGCCGTCGCCGGCGCCGACGAGGTCATCGCCCGCCTGCCCCACGGCTACCACACCCTGCTCGACCGCCGCTTCAAGGACGGCTGCGAACTGTCCGGCGGCCAATGGCAGCGCATCGCCGTCGCCCGCGGCTTCCACCGCGACGCCGCCCTGCTCATCTGCGACGAACCCACCGCCGCCCTCGACGCCCGTGCCGAGCACGCCCTCTTCGAACGCATCCGCACCCACGCGGACGGCCGCACCGTCCTGCTCATCACCCACCGCCTGGCCAGCGTCCGCTACGCCGACCGCATCTACGTCCTCGACCGCGGCACGGTCACCGAGCACGGCGACCACGACACCCTCATGTCACTCAACGGCCTCTACGCCGACCTCTACACCCTGCAGGCCGCCGCCTACCGCTGACCCGGGTCGGCTGCTTCCTTCGCGCGCCGACCGGAGTGTCACCTGCTGTGGCGGATCGCCGCCCGTACGGCGGTGTAGATGACGACCCAGAGAGCCGCGAAGGGGATGAGGAAGACGAAGATGAGCTCGTATATACCGATGTTAGGCATGCCCCGCAACGTAAGGAGCCGTGATAGACGAGCGCTTGCCGATCACTTGCACCGGAGCCGGGCGGTGCCGTCACGCCAGGGCCGCCTCGATCACCGCTCGCGCCACGTCGCCCACCGCGCCCGCCCGGTGGCCGGGGTTCTCCAGCACCACCCCCACCGCCACCTCGGGCGCGTCCGCCGGCGCGAACGCCGTCACCAGCGCGTGATCGCCGGCGACCATGCCCTTCTCGGAGGTGTCGGACTTGGCGGCGACCTCCACCCCGGGGATGGCCGCCGGGCCGCCCGCGTGCGTGACCGTCGTCATCATCGCCGCGAGGTAGCGCGCCAGCACGGGCGACAGGGCCGTGCGGTAGGGCGCGGGATTGGCCCGGCCGATCACCGAGCCGTCCGCCAGCCGCTGCTCCTCCACCAGGTACGGCCGCATCAGCACCCCGTTGTTGGCCACGGCCGCCGACAGCATGGCCAGCATCAGCGGCGTCACCCGGTCGTCGTGGCGGCCGATCGCGGACAGCGCGGTCCGCGCCCGGTCCATGGCGACCGGATAGCGGCTCGGCGTCGTGCCCAGCGGGATCGTCAGACCCGTCGCGTTGAACCCGAAGGCCTCGGCCTGGTCCCGCAGCAGGTCCTGCCCGAGCTGGAGCCCGATGCCGGCGAACGCGGTGTCGCACGACGCCATGAACGCGTACGCGAGCGTCGGCCGTTCCTGCGCGCAGCGCTCGCCGTTGTCCACGTACATGGGGGTGCCGGGCAGGCGCAGGCGGGCAGGCGCGTCCACCACGGTCGACGGGGTGTACTCGCCGGAGGCCAGCGCCGCCGCCGTGGTGACCAGCTTGAACGTGGACCCGGGCGGATACAGCCGGTGCAGCGCCCTGTTCGTCATCGGCCGCGACGGAGCGTCGCGGAACCGCCTGGCCATCTCGGCGAGCCGGTCAGGGTCGAAGGTGGTCAGGGCGTTCGGATCGTAGCTCGGGTAGCTGGCCAGCGCCAGGATCGCCCCCGTCGCCGGGCTGATGGCCACCGCCGCGCCCGGTACCCCGGTCGCCTTGAGACTCTGGTAGGCCGCCCACTGCGCCCGCTCGCTGATCGTCAGCCGGACGTCGGCCCCTTCCACGACACCGTCCCTGACCAGCGACTGCACCCTCACCTTGGCGTCGTCGCCGGACAGCACCGCGTCCTGCGCGCGTTCGATGCCGGTCGAGCCCGACAGCGAGACGTGCCCGGTGACGGGCGCGTAGACGGCGCCGTGCCGGTAGACCCGCCGGTAGAGGTACGGACCGTGGCCGGTCGGGCGGCTGACGGCGACGGGCGTGCGCTCGTAGGTGAGGATGTCGCCGCGCGGGCGTTCGAACCTGGCGATCAGGGGCCGCTCGTTCCTGGGGTCGGCGTTGAGCGTGTGCGAGCCGAACGCCTGGACGAGCGTCAGGTGCGCCAGCACCACGAACAGCATGGCCGCGCACGACCTGGCGACGCGGCGGAGCGGGATGTCGATCCGCCGCGCCCACGATGCCATGCCTTTCGGTTTACCAACCGGGGCGCAAAGGCCTGGCTAGATGAGGCTGCGGTAGTAGGAAATCTTGTTCCGGATGTAGCTCTGCCGCTCGCCGAGGTTCGCGATCTGCGCCCGCACCTGGTCGTCGTGCTCCTCCAGGAGCTTGATGCGGTCGGGGATCGTGTGGTCGCCCGCGCGCACGAGCTCGGCGAAGCGGAGCATCTGGGCGATGGGCATGCCCGTGTCGCGCAGGCAGCGCAGCGTGCCCAGCCAGCCGATGTCCTCCTGGCTGAACCGGCGCTGCCCGGCCGCGTTCCTGTCGACGCGCTCGAGCAGGCCGATCTTCTCGTAATAGCGCAGGGTGTCGATGCTGAACCCGGTTTCCTGCACGACCTCGGCGGGTGTGTACACGCTCATGTGCCCTCCTCCGCCGGCCGTGTTCGTTCGTGACGCTGCTCCACGCGTCCAAGCATTCCACCTGGAGCGCACTCCAGGTCAACCGGTCCGGGCAGGGCTTGACACGGAGTGCACTCCAGCTCTCAGAGTCAGCCCCATGAACATCGCCATCGGCACGATTCCGTTCGGCACGACCGTCAACCTGCGGGACACCTTCGCCCTTCTCGACCGGTTCCACGAGGCCGGCGGCACCATGCTCGACACGGCCAACAACTACCCGTTCTGGGTGGAGGGCCGCACGGGCGACGAGAGCGAGCTGGCCATCGGCAAGTGGCTGGCCGCGCGGGGCAACCGCGACGAGATCTTCATCAGTACGAAGGCCGGCGCCCGGCCCACCGTCCCCGGCGACACCACCCTCGACTCGGCCGAGGGCCTGTCCGCCCCGGTCATCGCCAGGGCCGCGGAAGGCAGCCTCAGCAGGCTCGGAACCGATCACATCGACCTCTACTGGTCGCACATCGAGGACCGCTCCGTCCCGCTGGAGGAGACCCTGGGGGCGTTCGACGAGCTGGCCCGGCAGGGCAAGATCCGCGCCGCGGGGGCGAGCAACATCGCGACCTGGCGGCTTGAGCGGGCGAGGAGCGTCTCCGCCGCGAACGGCTGGATCGCCTACACCCACGTGCAGCTCCGCCACACGTACCTGCGGCCCCGGCCGCTCACCAGGCCGGCGGAGACGGGGCACACGCTGGCCTCCGACGAGACCTTCGACTACCTGGCCGCCGAGCCGGACATGACGTTGTGGGCGTACAACACGCTGATGTTCGGCGCGTACACGCGAGCCGACCGTCCCATTTCCGAAATATACGATCATTCGGGCACTACCCGGCGACTGGCCGTGCTCCACGAGGTCGCCAAGGAGCTGGGCGCGACCCCGAACCAGGTCGTCCTCGCCTGGCTGATGGCCGGCGGCGTCGTCCCCATCGTCGGTGTCTCGACGATGGACCAGCTCGAGGAGGCCATCGGCGCCGCCGACCTCAAGCTGGACCAGGACCTCCGCGCCCGCCTGGACGCCCCCGCCTGACCTGGCGCTCCCGGTCCCCGCGGCGAGGCGGCCGGGGGAGGCTAGGGGAGGTGGTCGGCGAGGTAGCGGCGGACGAGTTGCTTGCACTCGACGATCAGCCTCGCGTCGCCGTGGGGATCGGTCCTGAAGGCCAGTTTGAGCACTGCGTCCGTGGCCTCGACCGCCACCAGCAGCGCCCGGTCCAGGCCGGGGCCGACGGGCGCGTCCAGAAGTTCGAGGGTGAGCCTGCGCAGCCGGTCGGCCACCACCGCGTTGTTCTCGTGGGCGCCGTCGAGCGCCTGCTTGCTCCCCGCCACCGGCCCGCCGGCGGTGACCAGCACCTCGCCGAAGTCCATCACCGAGAACCCGGGAGTCGTGCGCTTCATGTCGACGAACTCGTCCACGGCCAGGTCGACGAGATCGGTCCAGTGCGACAGGTCGGCCGTCGCGACGCGTTCGGTGACGCGCCCGAGGAACGCCTCCAGGTTGCGCCTGGCCAGCGCCCGCACCAGGCCCTGCTTGTCGCGGAAGAACTGGTAGAAGGTACCGATCGGCACCTCGGCCCGGCGGGCGACCTCCTTCGTGGTCAGCGCGTCGTAGCCGACCTCGTCGAGCAGGAGCGCGCACTCGTCGAGCATCCGTTCCACCCGTTCCACGCTGCGGCGCTGGGCGGGACGGCGGCGCAAGGTACTCGTCATGGTCACCATCCTGTCCTATTACCGGCAGGAAAGGTCCATTACCGTGGCTCGATAACGTGAGCGAGGAGAGCCTGGAATGTTCCTGTGGGGCACGGCCACCGCGGCCTACCAGATCGAGGGCGCCGTCCACGAGGACGGCAGGGGTGTCTCCGTCTGGGACACGTTCGCGCACGAGCCGGGGCGGACGCGCGACGGCCACACCGGCGACGTGGCGTGCGACCACTACCACCGCTGGCGCGAGGACGTCGCGCTCATGTCGGGCGTGGGGCTGAACGCCTACCGGTTCTCGATCGCCTGGCCGCGCGTGCAACCCGCGGGCTCGGGCGCGGTGAACGAGAAAGGGCTCGACTTCTACGACCGGCTCGTGGACGCCCTGCTGGCGGCGGGCATCCAGCCCGTGCCGACGCTGTTCCACTGGGATCTCCCCCAGGCGCTGCAGGACCGCGGCGGGTGGATGAGCCGCGGGACGGCCGAGCGCTTCGCCGAGTACGCAGAGATCGCCGCCCGCCGCCTGGCCGACCGGGTCCCGCTCTGGATCACCCTGAACGAGCCGTTCGTGCACATGGCCTTCGGCTACGCCATGGGCGTGCACGCCCCCGGCCTGGCCCTCATGACGGACGCGCTGCCCGCCGCCCACCACCAGCTGCTCGGCCACGGCCTGGCCGTACGGGCGCTGCGCGCGGCCGGAGCCCGGCAGGTGGCGCTCACCAACAACTGCACCCCGGTCAGGGCGGCGTCGGCGGACGAGGCCGACGTCAAGGCCGCCGAGGCGTACGACGCCCTGCACAACCGCCTGTTCAACGACCCCGTGCTTCTCGGTGAATATCCAGACCTGTCGGCCTACACCGCCTCCCTCGACTTCGTCCAGGACGGCGACCTGGAGACCATCGCCGCACCCCTGGACGCCCTCGGGATCAACTACTACCACCCGACCCGCATCGCCGCCCCCACGGCGGAAGGGCTGCCGTTCACCGACGCGGGCGTCACCGGCCATCCGACCACGGCCTTCGGCTGGCCGGTCGTCCCCGACGGCCTGCGCGAGCTGCTCACGGGCCTCGAAGCCCGGTACGGCGCCGCCCTCCCCCCGATCGTCGTCACGGAGAACGGCTGCTCGCAGGACGACGTCCTGACCGGGCGCGGCACGATCGAGGACGGCGGGCGCATCGCCTTCCTGCGGGACCACATCGAGGCGATGCGGCGGGCCATGGCCGAGGGCGTCGACGTGCGCGGCTACTTCGTCTGGTCGCTGCTGGACAACTTCGAGTGGGCCGAGGGCTACCACCAGCGCTTCGGCCTCGTCCACGTGGACTTCGCGACGCAGCGCCGCACCCCGAAGGCGTCGTACGCGTGGCTGAAGGAGTTTCTCGCGGGTCAGAACACCGACACGTGAACGTGGTCGTAGTGGTTGGCCGTCGCCCCGCCCCGGTTGGACATCGGGTCCCAGCCGCCGCCCGAGCGGATGTCGTAGTAGCGCTGCTTCCAGATGATGTACATCACGCCGAGCCTGGCGCCGTTCTTGATGAGCCACGCGGCGAGGGCGTCGCCGTTGGCCGCGTCGGCGCCGGAGGCCACGGTGCCGCCTCTGGACATCATGAAGTCGCAGGCCCGGCCCTTGCCGTGTTCGCCGGGATCGCCGGGGCGCAGGCAGCCGACGCCGTACTTCATGGGGAAGTTCTGCATGATCTCCGCGCGGACCGAGACCATGCGCTGCGTCAGGCCCTCTGACCCGCCGGGCTGCTGGAAGCCGTATTTGGCGAGCAGGCGCTGGATGTCGCGCCGCCTGGACTGCATGGCCTTGATCTCCTTGCGGAGCTTCTCGATCTTGTCGTTGGCCTTGAGCTTCGCCTCTTTGTGCTTCTTGATCAGCCTCTGGATGCTCCTGACCCGCTCGGTGCGCTCGTTGGCCATGTAGCCCATGTTGGCGGCCTGGCCGAGGATCTTGTACGGGTCCTCGTTGGGCGCGATCAGCCGGAAGTTGTCGAGCGGGCCCATGATGTAGGCGCTCTGCGCGATCCGGCCCACTTCGGCCTGGGCGGCCTTGAGCTTGGCCGCAAGATCGCTGGACGTGTTGGTGGCCCGCTTCGCCTGGATCCTGATCTCCTCCAGGATCTGGATCTGGCCGCGGTACTGCTCGCTGAGCCGGGCCGCCTGTTTGGTGAGTTTGCGCAGCTCGGCGGGTGAGGGATCGGCTGCGGCCGGTTGTCCGGGCTGGAGGCCGAGCAGCCCGGCGAGGACGGTGACAAGAACGGCGAAGCGCCAGATCCTCACACCCGTCCCCTCCCCTCATAGACGGACCGAAACTATAGAAGATGATCTTGATCTCTGTCATCCGAACGACCGAACTGCCACACCTTTGACGATGTTTCGCGGCTTTTGTCCAACTGCGAGCTGACCGCTGCCGAGGACGACCTCGGCACGCTGGAGAAGCTCGGCCACGAACCCGCACCCGTACGCAACGAGCAGGGCCAGAGCCAGCTCGAGGCCGCCAGGGCACAGGCGGCCGGCGGCTACACCGTCTACCGGTCCTACTCCGAGCCCGGCGGCATCGCCGACCAGCTCAGGGACATCGCCAGGGCCAACCGGGACATCGTGAAGCTCCAATCCATCGGCAAGACGCTCAAGGGCCAGGACATCCTGGCCGCCAAGGTGACCGCGGGCGCCCGGCTGCTGCCCGACGGCGTCAAGCCCTCGACCCTCTTCTCGGCCACGCAGCACGCCCGCGAGTGGATCGCCACCGAGGTCGACATGCGGCTGCTGAAGCACGTCATCGCCAACAAGCGCGCCCTCAGGGACCTGCTCAACAGGACCGAGCTGTGGTTCGTGCCGGTGGCCAACCCCGACGGCTACGACTTCACGTTCGCCGAGGGCAACCGCCTGTGGCGCAAGAACCTGCGCGACAACAACGGCGACGGCCGGATCACCGGCGCCGACGGCGTCGACATCAACCGGAACTTCCCCACGAACTTCCACTACGACGAGGAAGGCTCGTCGAGCATCCCCAGCAGCGAGACCTACCGCGGCACGGGCCCGGCCAGCGAGCCCGAAACCAGGGCCATGGACGGCCTGCTCCGGCGGGTCAGGTTCGAGATGCAGCTCAACTACCACTCGTACGGCCCGCTGCTGCTCTACCCGATCGGCGTGCAGATCGCCACGGAGACGGCCGACAACCCGATCTACGAGGCGCTGACGGGCGACGACGCCAAGCCCGCCATCCCCGGCTTCGACCCCGACCTCGGCGCCGAGCTGTACACCACCAACGGCGACACCAACGACCAGGCGCACTTCCGCTACGGCACGCTGTCGTGGACGCCCGAGCTCAACGAGGGCTGCGACGGCTGCGGCTTCGTCTTCCCCGACGACGAGGCGCTGGTGCAGGCGGAGTTCGAGAAGGGCCTGCCGTTCGCGCTCGACGTGGCGAGGTCCGCGGTCGACCCGGTCGAGCCGGTCAGCCATCTGGGCAACAGGACGCCCGACTTCGTGCTCGACCCGTTCGAGGTCAGCCACGGCAGGAACCAGGTCGTCCAGGTCAACGCCAAGCGCAGGCTGGGCCCGGTCTTCCTGAACTACCAGGTCAACGGCGGCCGTACCCGGATCGCCCCGACCCACGAATGGAAGGGCGGCGAGCGCTACGGCGACGGCTACGACCGCTACTACCACCGGCTGCGCGGCAAGATCGCCGGGACGAGGCCGGGCGACAAGGTGAAGGTCTGGTTCACCTCGATCGGCAGGAAGAGCGACGGCTTCACCTACACCGTCGCCGACGACATCGGCGGCAAGGTGCTCGTGCTGGCCGCCGAGGACGTCACCGGCATCAGCCCTGACCAGGAGGGCACGGAGGCGAAGTACGCCGGCGAGTACGCCGCGGCGCTGAGCGCGGCCGGCTACTCCTCCGACGTGTACGACCTGGACCGGATGGGCCGCAAGGCCCCGCACCCGCTCGGCGTGCTCAGCCACTACAAGGCGGTCGTCTGGGAGACCGGCGACGACGTGATCCCGCGCTCCGAGGGCCAGGTGCCCGGCACCACGTCCAAGGCCGGCGTGGACACCGAGCTGGCGGTCCGCGACTACCTGAACGAGGGCGGCAAGCTGCTGCACGCGGGCAGGTACGCGTCGTACGCGGCCAACGGCAACGGCCTGTACTTCTACGAGCCGGACCAGCCCGAGAACCCCGAGTGCACGGAACCCGGCGACCCGCCCTGCATCCCGGTGTTCAACGACTTCCAGCAGTACTGGCTAGGCGCCCACGTCTATTTCGACGACGGGGGCACCGACCAGGGCACCGGTCAGCCGTTCGCGCTGAGGGGCGCCTCCGGCGCGTTCGAGGGCTTCGAGGCGACCCTGGAGCCCGGCCACACCAACGCGTTCGTGGCGACCTCGGCGATCCTGCCCGCCGACCGGTTCCCGCGCTTCGCGAGCTCGGCTCCGGTCAAGTGGGCCAGGCCCGGCGGCCCGTTCGACCCGCACTCGGGCTCCTGGGACGTCTACAGCGGCATCGCCGACGTGTCGTGGAAGCGGCTGACCAGGACCGTCGACCTGACCGGCAAGAGCGGCGGGGAGTTGTCGTTCTGGACGTCGTACGACACCGAGAGCGCCTGGGACTTCCTGGCGGTGGAGGCCAGGACGGCGGGCGGCGACGACTGGACCACGCTGCCGGACACGAACGGCACACCTCCCAGGACACCGGCGACAGCTGCGACGCCGGGAACAGCGGCGGCTGGCGCACGATCCACCCGTTCACGCAGCGCTACCAGAGCGCCTCCTGCGAGCCGGCCGGGACGTCCGGCGCGTGGCACGCGGCCTCCGGCAACTCGGGCGGCTGGCAGCAGTGGACGATCGACCTGACCCCGTACGCGGGCAAGCGGGTCGAGCTCTCCATCTCGTACGTCACCGACTGGGCCACCCAGGGCGCGGGCGTCTTCCTCGACGACTTCGCGCTCACGCTGGACGGCACGGTCGCCGAGGAGACCTCGTTCGAGGCGGACATGGGCGGCTGGAGCGCCGGTGACCCGCCCGAGGGCTCGGCGCCGTCGACCAACAACTGGTTCCGTACGGACCAGCTCTTCGAGGAGGGGGGCGGAGTCGTCACCAAGGACACCGTCTACCTGGGCTTCGGCGTCGAGAGCGTGACCGGCCAGGACGCGCGTACGGACCTGGTCGGACGGTCGATGCGGCACCTGATCGGCGATCCTCGCTGACCCCGGCGGAGGGGTGCGGCGCACCGGCCGCGCCCCTCTTGCGTGCGCGTCCAGAACATGGTTCGGTCACCTTGAGGCATCCCCAGGGCAAGCAAGCATTCGGTCAAGCAGGAGGCTCACGACATGCGCCAGCACGACAAGCTGTTCATCGGGGGCGAATGGGTGGCCCCGGCGGGCGACGCGACGATAGACGTCATCTCCCCGCACACCGAGGAGGTCGTCGGCCGGGTGCCCGACGGCACGCCCGAGGACGTGGAGCGCGCGGTCGCCGCCGCCAGGCAGGCGTTCGACCACGGACCCTGGCCCCGGATGACCTTCGCCGAGCGGGCCGAGGTGATCGGCAGGCTGGCCGCGATCTACAACGAGCGGCAGGGCGAGATGGCCCGGCTCATCACGGAGGAGATGGGCTCGCCCATCACCTTCTCCAACCTCGCGCAGGCGCCCCAGCCGCTCGGCATGCTGCAGTTCTACGCCGAGCTCGGCAAGACGTTCCAGCAGGAGGAAGAGCGGCCAGGGCTGTTCGGCCCGCTCACCGTGCGCAGGGAGCCCGTGGGCGTCGTGGCGGCCGTGGTGCCGTGGAACGTGCCGCAGTTCGTCACGATGACGAAGCTCGCGCCCGCGCTGCTGGCCGGCTGCACGGTCGTGCTCAAACCGGCGCCGGAGACGCCGCTGGACGCGTACCTGCTGGCCGAGTGGGCGGTCGAGGCGGGACTGCCCGCGGGCGTGCTCAACATCGTGCCCGCGGGCCGCGAGACGGGCGAGCACCTGGTCTCGCACGCGGGCGTCGACAAGGTGGCCTTCACCGGCTCGACGGCGGCCGGCCGACGCATCGCGGCCATCTGCGGCGAGCAGCTCAAACGGGTCAGCCTGGAGCTGGGCGGCAAGTCCGCCGCCATCATCCTCGACGACGCCGACCTCGCCGCCGGCATGGGCTTCCTGTCCATGGCCAGCCTCATGAACAACGGCCAGGCGTGCGTGGCCCAGACCCGCATCCTGGCCTCGCGCAACCGTTACGACGAGGTGGTGGACGCCATCGCGAGCATGGTCGGCTCCCAGCCCGTCGGCGACCCCGCCGACCCGGCGACCGGCATCGGCCCGCTGGTGGCCAGGCGGCAGCAGGAACGCGTCGAGGGCTACATCAGGATCGGCATGGAGGAAGGCGCCAAGGTCGTGGTCGGCGGCCTGGAGCGGCCGTACGACCGGGGCTGGTACGTCGCGCCCACCGTCTTCGCCGGCGTCTCCAACGACATGCGCATCGCCCGCGAGGAGATCTTCGGCCCGGTCCTGGCCGTGATCCCGTACGACGACGAGGCCGACGCCGTCCGCATCGCCAACGACAGCGACTACGGCCTGGCCGGCACGGTGTGGACGGCCGACACCGACCACGGCATGGAGGTGGCCCGCCAGGTCCGCACCGGGACGTACGGCGTCAACTGCTACATGCTGGAGACCAACGCGCCCTTCGGCGGCTACAAGGCCAGCGGCATCGGCCGCGAACTCGGCCCGGAGGGGCTCAACGGCTATCTGGAGTACAAGACCATCGCCCGGCTCGGCTGACCGGGCGGAAGGAGGGCCCCGCGGCCGGCCGCGGGGCCCTCGTCGTACGGGATGTGCACCCAGCGCGCCCCCGCAACGCTAGGTGCAGATCCCGCCACTCACAGTGCATACCCCACTCCCCGCGGTGTTCCACCCGATGGAGGCACTGAAAGTGCGGATCGCCTTACCCATGGTGATCCGCCGGCGGCGAGCCACGGTGGGCGACCGCCTGACTACTGAAGTATGTCCCATGGTCGCCGTCATGACGGCTTCCATCCCCAGAGACTTTCTCCCGGCGGTTTTTATCCATCCGCCCTAGGTAGACGTGTATTACTCACGAAAAGTTCGAAGAGATCCATTTGCCAATTTTGCTGATGAGTTCGGGGGTGGCGGCGGTCTCCGCGTGGCCGTACCCCGGCTCGATCCAGAGCTCCTTCGGCTCGCGCGCGCCGTCGTAGAGCTGGTGCGCGTGCTCCACCGGAAAGAACGCGTCGGCCTCGCCGTGGACGATCAGCAGCGGCACCGGCGTGATGAGCCCGGCGGCCTCGTGCGGCGGCATCGGGATCGGGTCCCATGCGCCGGGAGCGATCCTGGTGCGCTTGACCAGCCGGGCAGCCAACCGGCCGGCCCGCCGCTCGATGGCCCAGTGCACCTGCCGCATCGGCCTGGTGCCCCGGTAGTACCACCGGGCCGGGCCGCTCACCGCGACCACCGCGTCCACGCCGCGCCTGAGCCCCGCATGGCGTACGGCCACCGCCGCCCCCATGGAGAAGCCCACGACCGCGATCCTTGAGTAGCCGACCACCCGGGCGTGCCTGACGGCGGCGTCCACGTCGAGGATCTCCGCGTCCCCCACGGTCGTCAGGCCGCCCGAACGGCCGTGGCCGCGGAAGTCGAACGCCACCACGCCGCCGTAGCGGCTCAGCACGTGCACGATGCGGCGGGCGGAGCGCTCACGCCACGAACCGGTGAAGCCGTGCGCCACCACGATCCCGACGTCCAGGGGTCCTGACCGCGCCGGATCGGCCCCGGCGGCGGGCAACCTGGCGGGAGTGTGCGAGGCGTCGATGCGAACCCCGTCCTCGGTCCTCAGCATGACGGGGAAGTTGGGCGCGAAAGGCATGAAGACGAGCTTAGGTTCGCTCCGCGTCCATCCGGTGCCTGGCCGCCCACCTCGATGTCGTCCCGCGCCCGGTCCAGCGCGGACAGCGCCATGAGGGCGCGGACGATCCCGCGCCGCTGGCCGGTCCGCAAACCCAGGGCCAGACCGGCGGCCACGTGCTCACCGGCGGTCGCGAAGTCGCGCAGCCCGGCCGCCACCCTCGCGATCTTGGTGTGGCAGCGGGCCACCTCGATCCGGTTGTCCATGTCCGCGAGCAGCGGCAGCGCCGAGGCGTGGTGGAACATGGCCGTCTCCAGGTCACCGGCGGCCTCGGCCACCGCGCCCAGATGGGTCAGCGCCCTGGCCAGGGTCCAGTGGTGACCGGTCTTCCTGGCGATGGCCAGCGCCTCCTCGCCGTAGCGCTGGGCCTGGCGCAGGCGGCCGTGGAAGAGCGCCACGTTCAGCTGGGCGATCCGGACGGTGGCCAGGTTGAACAGGTCGTCGTGGGCGGTGGCCGCGGCCTCCAGCTCGTCCAGGTAGGCCAGGGCCTCCTTGCTCTTCCCCCTGCGGAAGAACACGGTCAGCGCCACGCAGTAGGTGATGCCGAGCCAGTGCGTGTAGGGGTGTCTCTTCTGCTCCTCGACGGCCCGCACGACGAGCTCCTCCGCGCGGGCCAGCTCGTCACCGAGCTCCAGCCCGTACGCCAGGCCGCCGTTGGCCACCGCCACCAGCTCGGGCGGCACCTCCGACAGATCGAGCGCGAGCAACCGCTCGTGCCAGCCGACGCTCTCGCCGAGGTCGCCGCGGACGGCCTGGATCGCCAGGGCCGTGCTCGCCAGCCGCAGCCCGAGCACCGGCTGCTCGGACTCCACTGCCCAGTCGACGGCCGCGCGGCAGTCGTCGAGCAGGGACCGCCCCCTGGTGAACGCCTGCTTGATCGCCTCCCAGGACATCCCGCGGTTGAGAGAGTCGGCGCCGTAGCACTGCTCCAGTTCCTCGCAGATCACGCCCAGGTGCCTGTCGCGCAGGTGCGCGGCCTCGCCCGCCTCCTCCAGGCGCTCTGCGGCGTACTGCTTGATCGTCTCCAGCAGGCGGTAGCGGCCGGCGGCGCCGGGGTGGAGCACCAGCGACTTGTCGACCAGGGCGCTGAGCAGGTCGAGCAGCTCGGCGCCGCGCAGGATGCCGCCGTCCGCGCACACCCGCTCGGCCAGCTCCAGATCGAACAGCCCGGCGAAGACCGACAGCCTGCGCAGCAGCACCCGCTCCCGCGGCGAGAGCAGGTCGTGGCTCCACTCCACGGTGGCGAGGAGCGTGCGCTGCCGCGCGGGGGCGGTACGGTCGCCGGTGGTGAGCAGCCCGAACCTGTCGCCGACGCGGTCGGCGATCCGGCCGGGGCTCAGCAGGCTGGTACGGGCCGCCGCCAGCTCCAGCGCCAGCGGCAGGCCGTCGAGCGCGCGGCACAGGCGTACGACGTCGTCCATGCTGCCCGGGACCCCGCGCGCGCCGGCGGCCAGCGCCCGCTCCACGAAGAGCAGCACGGACTCGGCGTCCGGGTGGTGGTCGTCGGGCAGTTCGAGCGGCGGCACCCGCCACACCAGCTCGCCGGGGATGCGCAGGGGTTCGCGGCTGGTGATCAGGAACGCCGGCTCGGGGCACTCGGCGATCAGCTCGGCCACCAGCTCGGCGCACCGCTCGACCAGGTGCTCGCAGTTGTCGAGGACGATCAGCGCCCTGGCCGCGCGCAGGCGCACCCGCAGGCCGTCGAGCAGCCTCCCCGGCGTCTCGTCGCGCACGCCGAGCACCTCGGCCAGCTCGTTGACGACGAGCGCCGGCCTGCTGACGCGGGCCAGCTCGACCAGCCACACGCCCCCCGCGAACCCGGGCATCGCCCGCGCGGCGACGCGCAGCGCCAGGCGGGTCTTGCCGATGCCGCCGACGCCACTGAGCGTGATCACGCGTTCCTCGTGGATCAGCGCGCTCAGCTCGGCCACGTCTCGCGCGCGCCCGACGAAGCGGTTGGGCTCCGCGGGAAGGTTGTGCGGGACTTGCGCCGTCATGTGAGGGCCCATGGGGGTCGCGGGAACTGTCCGTCCCGCTCAGTCTCCACTGCTTCGGAGCTCGATGCGATCACTTTGCGTGCAGAAATCACGACGGATCGGATAGGGAGGTAGGGCGCCCAGGTCTGCGACGCCCATCACGATCCGTACGCGCGTCTCGTCCGCCGCCTCCAGCGCCCGCGGCACCTCGGAGATCATCACCCGGGCGCCGGTCGCGCGGATGCGGCTCCTGAGGGTGTCGACGTCGAGATCGGCCGGCAGCGGGCAGGCGACGCCGCCCGCGGCGATCACCGCGTCCGTCGCGATCATCAGGTCGGCCCCGACGGGCAGGCAGATGAGCACGGTGTCACCCGCGCGAACGCCTCTGCGCCGCAACTGGACGGTCGCCATGGCGGACCTCTCGTCCAGTTGCTCCTCGGTGAGCGCCAGGCCGGTGCCCAGGTCCACCATGACGATGCGCTCCTCCATGGGGCCAACGGTAGGGAGGGCGTCTCGTGCGGGCATGGGGCGGAATATGCAGATCCCTATGCAGAAGCCCTGGGGTGTTCCGCGGCCCACACCGCGATCTGCGCCCGCGAGGTGTAGCCGAGCTTCTCCATGATGTTCGCGATGTGGCGCGCCACCGTCGCGGGGCTGATCACCAGCTCCTCCGCGATGGCCCGGTTGGACAGGCCGCGGGTGAGCAGCCCGGCGACCTCCTGCTCGCGCGCGGTCAGCAGCGAGTGCCTGACGGGCCCGGTCACCACGGGCGTCCCGGCCGCCAGCAGTTCGCTCTCCAGCACGTGGCGCGCGGCGTCGTCGGGGTGCATCGCCCGGCCCCGCGACCACAGCGAGGTGGTGCGGCCCTCCCCCAACCGGGCCCTGGCCCGGCCGAGCAGCTCCTCGATCCGCGTCGTGGCCGGGTGCCGGCCGATCGAGGCGCGCAGCGTGGCCGCCGCGGCCGCGGCCAGCACCGCGCCGGCGAGATCGCCCTCGCACTCCGCCAGCACCGACAGCCCGGCCAGGCACCGGGCCATGTCCTGGCGCTGCCCCGCCGCCCCGGCCAGCGCTCGGCTCGCCGCCAGCCGCTCCCTGGCGACGCCGAACTCGCGCGACATCGCCGCCACCCTGCCGATCCTGGCCAGGCAGCGCGCCAGCTCCAGGTCGTCGCCCAGCTCCCGCAACCACGGAACGGCCAGCTCGTAGCGGGACCTGGCCGTCACCAGGTCGCCGCGGGCCTCGGCCACCGAGCCGAGCTGGGCGGCCGTCCGCGCCATGATCCAGCGGTGACCGTGCTCGCGCGCCCGCGCGAGCGCCTCCTCGCCGTGCCGCTCCGCCTCCCGCAGCCGGCCACGCGTCAGGGCCACCGCCGACAGCCCGGCCAGCCCGGCCGCCTGGTTCCAGGCGTCGCCGGACCGGGTGGCGAGGGCCAGGCACTCCTGGGCGTGCGGCAGCGCCTCGTCGGGCCTGCCCATGCGCAACAACACCACGGCCATGACGCTGTGCACGGCGCACCGGGTGAACACGTCGCCCGGCGGCAACCGGGCCAGGCTCCGCCCGGCCACCTCCAGCGAGCGGTCCAGCTCGTCGCGCGCCTCCAGCCCGTACGCGAGGCAGGCCTCGGCCCGCGCGATCCGCCCGCCGGGCACCTCCGACAGGTCGAGGGCGAGCAGCCGCTCCGTCCAGGCGACGATCTCCGACGGGTTGCCGCCGACGGGCAGCAGCGCCGTGCCGGCGGCACACAGCCGCAGGCCCAGCGCCGGGTTGCCGAACTCGGCGGCCCAGCCGAGCGCGACCCGCTGGTCGTCGGCGAGGATCCGGCTCGTGGTCAGCGCCTCCAGCCGGCCCTCCCAGGGCACCCCCGGCTCGACCAGCTCGGTGGCGAAATGGTGTTCCTGCAGCTCGCAGAGCGCGCCGAGGTGCCGCTCGCGCAGGATCTCCCGCTCGCCCGCCGTGTCGAGGCGCCCGGCGGCGTACCGCTTGATGGTCTCGAGCAGCCAGTAGCGTGCGCGGCCCTCGTCGCAGAGCACGAGCGACTTGTCGACCAGGCCGCCGAGCAGGTCGACGATCTCCGCCTCGGAGATCGGCGGTTCGGCGCAGACCTGCTCGGCCAGGTCGAGGTCGAACGCGCCGGCGAACACCGCCAGCCTGCGCAGCAACACCTGCTCCTTCGCGGAGAGCAGGTCGTGGCTCCACTCGACGGCGCGGAGGAGCGTGCGCTGCCTGGCGGGAGCCGTGCGGCCGCCGGTCGTCAGCAGCGCGAACCTGTCGTCGACGCGGTCGGCTATCTGCCCGGGGCTGAGCAGGCTCGTACGGGCCGCCGCCAGCTCGATGGCCAGCGGCAGCCCGTCGAGCGCCCGGCACAGGCGCGCCACGTCGGGCATGCTGCCGGGGCCCAGCCGCGTGCCCGCGGCGGCCGCGCGGTCGAGGAACAACCGCACCGACTCGGCGTCGGGACGGCCCGTGACGGGCGGCAGTTCGAGCGGCGGCACCCGCCAGACCAGCTCGCTGGCGATGCGCAGCGGCTCCCTGCTGGTCGCCATGACGTTCAGCGGCGGGCAGGCCGCGATCAGCGCCGCGACCACTTCCGCGCACCGTTCGACCAGGTGCTCGCAGTTGTCGAGCAGCAGCAGGCAGGGTTGACCGCGCAGCCTGGCCGCCACCGTGTCGAGCAGCGGGCGGCCGGCCTCATCGCGCACGCCGAGCACGCCGGCGAGCTCCCGCTCCACGAGCTCGGGACGGCCGACCCCGGCCAGCTCCGCGAGCCAGACGCCGCCCGGATAGGAGGGCAGCAGCCCGGCGGCCACCCGCACCGCGAGCCGGGTCTTGCCGATGCCGCCGACCCCGCACAGCGTCACCACCCGCGTCTCGCCCATCAGCCGGCGCAGGTCGCCGACGTCGCGTTCGCGGCCCACGAACCGGTTGGGCTCGGCGGGAAGGTTGTGCCGGGGCAGCTCAGACATGTGGTCACCCGCGCATCGCAGAAGGATCACACTCTCCGACAGTGTCGCACTTTCCCCGCCAGGAGACCCGCGCATCAGACACGCGCGCTCATGTTGCTCCAGCCGGCCAGGGACACGGCGGCGCCCGTCGGGATCACAGGCCGAGCGAGCTCACGACCGTCCGTTCGTCGACGACGCGCAGCGCGGGATTGCCGAGCAGCCTCCTCGCCAGGTCGTAGGGTGCGACGACGACGTTCGCCCCCCGCTCCTGGGCGAGCACGCGGCAGCCGACCAGGCTCGGCTCGTGGGCGACCACGACGTGGGCACCGGACATCATGGCCAGGTCGATCACCCGCAGCACCCTGAACGGATCGTTGACCGCGCTGATCAGGACGTCGTCCTTGGAGATGGCCACCCGCGCGGCGAGCCTGCGCAGGTCGCCTGCCAGCTCGTCGTGGTCGAACACGCGCCGGCCGTCGAACGTGAGCGCCGGGCCCGCCAGCGGCCCGAACTCCACCCCGCGCTCGTCGAGCAGCTCGGAGAACGGCTCGGCACCCTCGACCGGGTAGAAGGAGTAGACCTGCTCGACCTGCGTGGCGGCGGGATCGTAGTGGCGCTGGGTGATCAACATGCGGGCGGAGCCGGAGGCCGCGAGCACCGCGACGCCGCCCGCCCAGGCGACGGCGTGGATCGCGACCGGCAGCGTCGCGCCGGGCGGGACGTTGACGATGACCCTCTCGCCGTAGCCCAGACCCCGGCGGCGCAGGCCCGCCGCGCCACGGGTGACCCGTCTGACGAAGGTCGCGTACGACAGCAGCTCGCCTGTCCGGACATCGCTCACCGCCGGCCGTTCGCCCCGTGTCGGCGCCGCGGCCATCACCAGCTCTGTCCAGGTCATGCCGTTAATGTAGGGACCCTGGCCAAGATTGCCATGCGCACAATTGTGCAACCGGCTATGTACGTAGGCCCCCCGCCGTCGTCCCGCTCGCGCTCGCCATCAGAGGGGATCAATTAGACTTGGTAGGTCGCGACTTCGCGCGGCCGCCTCCACGACACAGAGCGAGACCTCTCATGCCTTTGAACAGCCGCGAAGACCTGCGGAACATCGCGATCATCGCGCACGTCGACCATGGCAAGACCACGCTGGTCGACGCCATGCTCTGGCAGTCCGGGGCCTTCCGCGCCAACCAGGACGTCGACGACCGCGTCATGGACTCCAACGACCTCGAGCGCGAGAAGGGCATCACCATTCTCGCGAAGAACACCGCGGTCAAGCACGGCGGCATGACCATCAACATCATCGACACCCCCGGCCACGCCGACTTCGGCGGCGAGGTCGAGCGCGGGCTCTCGATGGTCGACGGGGTCGTGCTGCTGGTCGACGCCTCCGAGGGCCCGCTGCCGCAGACCCGCTTCGTGCTGCGCAAGGCGCTGTCGGCGAAGATGCCGGTCATCCTGTGCATCAACAAGGTCGACCGCCCCGACGCCCGCATCAAAGAGGTCGTCGACGAGGTCTATGAGCTCTTCATGGATCTCGACGCCACCGAGGAGCAGATCGACTTCCCGATCGTCTACGCCTCGGCCAAGGCGGGCAGGGCCTCCATGGAGCGCCCCGACGACGGCGGCATGCCCGACTCGGGAGACCTCGAGCCGCTGTTCGACATCATCAAGTCGACCATCCCGGCGCCGACCTACGACCCGAGCGCGCCGCTCCAGGCCCACGTCACCAACCTCGACGCCTCCTCCTATCTCGGCCGCATCGCGCTGTGCCGCATCCACCAGGGCGTCATGCGCAAGGGCCAGCAGGTGGCCTGGTGCCGCACCGACGGCACGATCCAGCGCGTGAAGATCACCGAGCTGCTCATGACCGAGGCCCTGGAGCGCAAGGCGGCCGAGCAGGCGGGCCCCGGCGACATCATCGCCATCGCCGGCATCCCCGAGATCATGATCGGCGAGACGCTGGCCGACCCCGACGACCCGCGCCCGCTGCCGCTCATCACGGTCGACGAGCCGGCCATCTCGATGACCATCGGCACCAACACCTCGCCCCTCGTGGGCAAGGTCAAGGGCTCCAAGGTCACCGCGCGCATGGTGAAAGACCGACTCGAGAAGGAGCTGGTCGGCAACGTGTCGCTGCGGGTGCTGCCCACCGAGCGGCCCGACGCCTGGGAGGTGCAGGGCCGCGGCGAGCTGGCGCTGGCCATCCTGGTCGAGCAGATGCGCCGCGAGGGCTACGAGCTCACCGTCGGCAAGCCGCAGGTGGTCACCAAAGAGATCGACGGCAAGGTGCACGAGCCCGTCGAGCGCCTCACGGTCGACTGCCCGGAAGAATACCTCGGCGCGGTCACGCAGCTCCTGGCGGTGCGCAAGGGCCGCATGGAGCACATGACCAACCACGGCACCGGCTGGATCCGCATGGAGTTCGTGGTCCCGGCGCGCGGCCTGATCGGCTTCCGCACGGAGTTCCTCACCGAGACCCGCGGCACGGGCCTGGTCCACCACGTCTTCGACTCCTACGAGCCCTGGTTCGGCGAGCTGCGCACCCGCAACAACGGGTCGCTGGTGGCCGACAGGTCCGGCCCGGTGACCGCGTTCGCGATGCTCAACCTGCAGGAGCGCGGCACGCTGTTCGTCTCGCCGACGACCGAGGTCTACGAAGGCATGATCATCGGCGAGAACTCCCGGTCCGACGACATGGACGTCAACATCACCAAGGAGAAGAAGCTCACCAACATGCGCTCCTCCACCAGCGAGGAGACGGAGAAGCTGATCCCGCCGCGCGTGCTCTCCCTGGAGCAGGCGCTCGAGTTCATCCGCGAGGACGAATGCGTTGAGATCACTCCTGACGCCGTGCGCATCCGCAAGGTGGTGCTCGACGCCGCGATCCGCGGCCGCGCGGCGGCCCGCGCCAAGCGCGCCTGACCCACCGGCCCACCGCGCCTGACCCACCGCGTTTGGCGGCCTACGGCGGCCAGGCCGGTGGGGCGCGGCCTCCTGCTCCGGCGGCCAGGTCAGCGGGGCGGCAGCTCGCTGCCTCTCACGTGGGTGCAGAGCCACTCGACCAGGGGCCCGAAGTCGCGCCACGTGCGCGCCACCCGCTCGCGCACCTGCGGCGTGTGCACCCACGGCGCCGGCTCGAACCGTTTCCCCGCGTGGAGCGACCTGTGCCGCAGCAGCTCGATGCGGGGGTGGCCGGCGTCGAAGCCGCGCGGCCTGGTCTTGAGCCGCTCGCCGTGGAGCGTGTAGCCGGCCGCCTCCAGCGAGTCGATGATCGACTCCAGCGGCTTGCCCGACAGGTCTTCGTCGACGGCCGCGCGATAGCGGGCGACCTGGTCGGGGGCCTTCGTGTAGACGCCGCCCGCGGTGAACAGCCCGGCCGCGCTCAGCTCCACGTAGAGCCCGATGCCTGGCATCAGGTCGACGAACGCGCCCTGATGCGTCTTGTACGGCGACTTGTCCTTGGCGAAGCGCACGTCACGATAGGGCCGGAAGAGCTGCGCGGGCCCGAACTCCGTGGCCAGCTCGTCGGCGAGCGCGAGCATCGGCTCCCGCACGGCCTCCTCGTAGAGCTGTTTGTGCCGGCCGAAGTAGGTCTTCGAGTTGTCAGCCTCGAGCCCCTCGTAGAACAGGAACGCCTCGTCGGGAAAGCCGGTGAACCCCATGTGGACCAGCCTGCCACGCGGCCGGGCCGCCCCGGGTCACCGCCTCATGTACTTCCTCCCCGGCGTGGGGCTCCGGTGGCCGTACAGCTCTGAGACCGTGACGAACGTGAAGCCCCTTCTCGCGAGCGCGTCGAGCAGGGCGGGCACGGCCTTCACGGTGGTGCGGTGGATGTCGTGCATGAGGATGATCGAGCCGGGTGTGGCCCGGCCGGCCCGCCGGGCCACGATTTCGGGCGTCCGGTCCCGCCAGTCGAAGGTGTCGACGTTCCACAGGATCTGGGCCATGCCCGCGCGGCGTGCCTCGGCCGCGACGTGCCGGTCCGTCAGCCCGTACGGCGGCCGCATCACCCGCATTCTGACCCCGGTGAGCCGGCGCACGAGGCGGCCGGTGTGCCGCAGCTCCCGGTGGAGCTCCTTCCGCGTCAGCTCGGACAGCGCCCGGTGGCTCCAGGAGTGGTTGCCGAGCTCGTGGCCGTCGGCCGCGATACGCTGCACGGCTCGCCCGCCGCCGGCCGCCACCATCTCCCCGACCACGAAGAACGTCGCCCTGACGTGGCGCTCGTCCAGCACGTCGAGCAGCTGGTCCGTGTGCTCGCCCGGCCCGTCGTCGAAGGTCAGGGCCACGCACTTGGCCGAGGCGCAGTCGACGTGGCGCGGCCAGTCGGCCTGCATCGACTCCAGCCGCCTGGCCAGAACGGAGCGCTCGACCGGCGGCGGCTGGACGGGCACGATCGGGAGCGCCGGAGGATGGGGGTGCACCACCACCTGGGTGGCGAAGCTGACCAGAGCCAACAGGGCCAGCGGCAGAGCCCACCCGCGCATGCGTCCCCCCGAAACACCGCGTACGGGGGGCTACGGATAGTCCTGGGCCGGTTTCCCCCGCAGTTCCCTGACCAGGTCATCCCACCAGGGTGGGATATCGGCCCGCAGTTCTTCGGAGCGGCGCGCCACGCGCATGGCACATCCGGCCGGATCCGTACCCAGATGCCGACGTTTCACCGGCCCTTCCTGCCAACGGTAAAAGCCGTCCCTGTAGCGCACGACCAGGCCTATCCACACCGAGACGGTCGCATCGTCGCCCACGTCGTACGCGCTGGTGACGCCCAGACCGTGGAGCTCCGCCTGGAGCTTCTCCGTCGCCGCTCGGGCCTCACTCACCCGCCACCCCCTGCCGACGTTCTGCACACATCAGTGATGTACCCAGACAACGGGTGCCAGCCGCTTATAAGGGATATCTCCGTCATTGGTCGGGTGTCTCGCGGGGCTCGGCGACCACCATGACGAACCTGAGCTGCTCCTTGCCGTTGTTCGCGTAGCGGTGGGGACGGTCGGCGGTGAAGAGCACCGCGTCGTCCCTGCCGATGGTGTGGCTTTTGCCGTAGACGGTGATCGTCAGCTCGCCGTCGAGCACCGTGAGCATCTCGCGGGTGCCGGGCGGGTGGGCGTCGCCGTCGTGGTGCTCGCCAGGGGCCAGCCGCCAGTCCCACAACTCCAGGATCATCGGCACGTCCGCGCCCACGAGCAGGCGGGCCTGCACGTCGCCCTGGCGGAACGTGACGACGTCGGCCTTGTCGATGACGCGCACCATGGGCACGTCGGCGACCTCGACGAGTCGGGCCACGGTGACGCCCAGGGCGGAGGCGATCCTGGTGAGCGTGGAGACGCTCGGGTTGGTCCGGCCCTGCTCCACCTGGACGAGCATCCCCCTGCTCACCCCCGACCTGGCGGCCAGCGCGTCGAGCGTCAGCCCGCGGTGGGAGCGCTGGGCCCGGACGTTGTTGGCGATGGCCTGGGTGATCAGCTCGGGGTCCTCCATGGAGTGCAGTGTAGTGAAAACCTATTGCACTGTGCTGAACCTAATATGTTGTACTAAGCGTGCAGTTTGTTGGACTGGACGGAGTGCGACATGACGGTGATCCTGGCGGCCGCCTGCGCGGTGGTCTACGGCACGGCCGACTTCTTCGGCGGCCTGGCCACCAGACGAACCCAGGTGCTCTCGGTCGTCGTGCTGTCGCAGATCGCCGGCCTGGGGCTGATCCTGGCCCTGCTGCCGCTGCTGCCCGGCGCGTTCAGCGACACGGCGCTGTCATGGGGGCTGGCCGCGGGCATGTCGGGGGCGGCCGGGCTGGTGCTGTTCTACCGGGCGCTGGCCACGGGCGTCATGTCGGTGGTCGCGCCGACGACCGCGGTCACCTCGGCCGCGCTGCCCGTGGTGTTCGGGCTGGCGACCGGCGAGCGGCCGGCGTCCTGGGCACTGGTCGGGGTGGCGCTGGCGCTGGGCTCCGTGCTGCTGGTCAGCCAGGACAGCTCAGGCGGCGGACACGGCTCCGTCGCCTCGGTGGCGGCGGCGCTGGCCGCGGGCGCCGGGTTCGGCGGCTTCTTCGTCCTGCTCTCCATGGCCTCCCACGAGTCCGGCCTGTGGCCGCTGGTCGGCGCCAGGCTCTCGTCGGTGACCGTGGTGGCCCTGCTCGCCCTGGTCACCCGGAGGACGCTCAGACCGCGGCCGGGGTCACTGCACATCATCGTCGCCGCCGGCGTGCTGGACATGACGGCGAACGTGCTCTTCCTGCTCGCCCAGCAGGACGGCCTGCTCAGCCTCGTCGCCGTGCTCGTCTCGCTCTACCCGGCCAGCACCCTTCTGCTGGCCCGCCACGTGCTCGGCGAGCGGCTGCGGGCCGTCCAGATGACCGGCGTGGCCTGCGCGCTCGGGGCGGTGGCGCTGATAGCCGTTGCACAGCATCCCTAGCCTTGCTACGTTTCGCCCGTGCGCCCTGATCGGGCACGTTCCGGTGACGAGCCGTTGAGGCACGTCGCGGTGCCGTACGGCTCGGACGAGGCGTTCGTGAGCCTGACCGTCCCGCGCGTGCGCGCGGCGCTGGGCGAGGGCAGGCGGGTCCTGGTGATCACCGGGCCGGCCAAGCTCCGCCTGCTGGCCGACGCCCTGGGCCGCGACGCCGGGCGCGTCGACCTCCGCGACTCCGTGTCCTGGTACACCCACCCCTACCGGACCCTGGCCGGCCTGCACGACTACACGCGCGGCCGCCGCACGTTCGTCGTGGGCGAGCCCGTCTGGGAGGGCAGGAGCGCGCGAGATGTCAGGGAGCTCATCCGTTACGAGTCCGTCATCAACGCCGCGCTCCGCGCGCGGCCGGCGATCCTGTGGTGCCTCTACGACGTCCGCCACGTGCCCGCTGGCGTGCTCGACCACACCCATGTCACCCATCCCCTGCTGCTCGGCCCCGGTGGCGAGGCGGCCTGCGCCCGCTTCGTCGAGCCGCACGACCTGGTGCTGGACACCGATCGCGCGCCCCTGCCCGAGCCGGGCGGCGACGCCAAGACGTTCGACTTCACCGCGCGCGAGCTGAAGCGGCTGCGCCGCAGCGTCGGCGACTACGCCAGGGCGGCGGGCATGGACGGCGACCTCGTCCCGTCACTCGTGCTCAGCGCGTCGGAGATCGCGGCCAACAGCATCGAGCACGGCGCAGGCCACGGCACGATCACGATGTGGGTGGACGACGAGGAGCTCGTGTGCGAGATCGCCGACCCTGGCGGCGCGCTCCACGATCCCCTGCCCGGCTACATACCACCGGAGCCCGGATCCCCCAGGGGATACGGGCTCTGGATCAGCCGGCAACTGTGCGATCTCGTCGAGTTGCGCGCCGAGGACGGCCTGTTGCGCGTCCGCCTCCGTCTCGCCATGGGACCGTAGGCGCGCGCCGGAGCCGTGGCTCTGAGCTAGGCGGCGCTCTGTGCGGGGACGCGTACGGCGCCCTCTTCGCGGGCGTATCCCTCCAGCATGCCGCGCAGCTGGCGGCGGCCTCGGTGGAGGCGCGACATCACGGTGCCGATCGGGGTGCCCATGCGCTCAGCGATCTCCTTGTACGCGAAGCCCTCGACGTCGGCCAGGTAGACGGCCACGCGGAAGTCCTCGGGCAGGCTGCGCAGGGCGTTCATCACGATGTTGTCGGGGAGCCGGTCGAGCGCCTCGTTCTCGGCGGAACGCAGCCCGGTCGAGGAGTGGGACTCGGCGGCGTGCAGCTGCCAGTCCTCGATGTCCTCGGCCGCGGACAGCTTGGGAGAGCGCTGCTTCTTGCGGTAGTCGTTGATGAAGTTGTTGGTGAGGATCCGGTGCAACCACGCCTTGAGGTTGGTGCCCTCGCGGAACTGGTGGTAGGACGTGTACGCCTTCGCCACCGTCTCCTGCACGAGGTCCTCCGCGTCGGCGGTGTTGCGGGTCAGGCGCATGGCGGAGGCGAACAGCTGCGACGTCACGGGCACGACGTCCCGTTCGAACCAGTCCTGACGCTGCTCATCGGTCATAGTGATCAAATCAATCCCCCTTGCGCTATCCCCCGTTTCGGCACAAGCCGCCTGACAGCGGTTCCATCATCGCAAGCACCAGGTAAGGGGCGCGTTAGTGCGGTTCCGCCTTGGTCAGAAGGGGTCTTCGTCCATCTGCTCGCGGCGTGCGTGGTCACGTCCACGGCCGGACAAGTCTCATTATCATAACACTACCCACCCATTTTCACAGTAAGAGTGGCAAGAGTCACATGGGATAGCGTATAGGCATGAGTCTCGCCGGCCGTCATGTCCCTGGCACCCGCCGCTGGGTGGCCGACGCCATGCACCAGGTCGATGCCGACCGTTGCCGTGACACACATCTGCACGTCTTTCCGCTGCCCTCGGGCCGGGGTGTAAACCTTTCCTTGAAAGACGAGCCGATGCGGCCGGGAGTTCACTCGAACATCGAACTAGTTCGAACCGGGTCGTTGCCTGCCGTCCACGAGTTGGCCGGATCGGGCCGGCCACGGCCGTCGCCGGGCACCTGACAGCCCCGAGTCGGTGCACAACGACAGCGCCGGGCCGGCTGCTCCCCGACCTCCATGGGCGTCAGGAGGCGGGTCTGGCGGGATCGACGGCGAAGAACTTCGCCACGTCGTCCAGCATGGCGTGCGCGCCCTGGATGCCCACGGCGCTCATCCAGGTCAGGTCGCTGACCTCGTGCTTGTCACCCTTGAGCTTGCCCCAGAGCGGGTTGTTGACGAACTTCTCCTTGGGCCCCTCAGACGACGGATCCGGATATGTCGCGACGAAGATCTGGTCGGCGTCCAGCTCCGCGATCCGCTCCTGGCTGACGTCCACGGCGATGGCGTCCTTCGCGGCCGGCTGGCCCTCAGGGCGGGGGAAGCCGACGTCCTTCATGACCACGCCGGAGTAGGAGTTCTCCACGTAGAGCCGGGTCGTCGGCTCGCCGGCGAAGCGCACGACGGAGATCGTCGGCAGCTCGCCGTCCTTCTTCTTGATCGCCTCGCCGATCGCGGCGGCCCTCTCCTCGTACTCCTTGATCCTGGTGTCGGCGAGTGCCTCCTTGCCCAGGGCCTGGCCCATGAGGCGGAGGTTGTCCTTCCAGATGGCCCCGGTGGTCTCGCTGAAGACCGTGGGCGCGATCTTGGAGAGCTTGTCGTACAGCGCCTCGTGGCGGACCTTGGCCGAGACGATCAGGTCGGGCTTGAGCGCGATGATCTTCTCCAGGCTCGGCTGCTCCAGCGTTCCGACCGGAGCGGCCTGCTTGCCGTACCGCTCGGCGACGGCCCCGAGATAGCCGGGGAGCTCGGTGTCGATCGAGCGGTAGGTGGTGTAGCCCACCACCGGCGTCTCCAGGGTGAGCACCGCGTCGACGAAACTCTGGTCGAGCGCCACCACCCGCTTCGGCTGCTCCGGGATCACCGTCTCGCCCATGACGTGCTTGACGGTCCTGAAGGGGGCGCTCAGCGAGGGGGCGTCGGCGGTCTCCGCGGAACCGCAGGCGGCGAGCCCCACCACGAGGACGGCGCAGACCAACGCGCGCAACGGTCTCATCAGCACCCTTTCGGTCAAGATAAGGCAAACCTAATTTAGGTTAGCCCTGCCTAAGCTGGCATACTGCACCGGGATCCGGCAAACATCGAGGAGGGCGCGGGTGAGCGCAACGGCCGTCGCCCCCGGGCTTCATGGCGTCCGCCACCGGCGGCTCACGGTCCTGATCGTGCTGGTCGCCTCCGTGCTCGTCGCCGTGGTGCTGAGCGTCACCGTCGGCTCCAAGTCCGTGCCGGTCACCGACGCCTGGCACGCGCTCACCGCGCCGACCGGCACCGAGAACGACATCGTCATCCGCGCGCTGCGCGTCCCCAGGACGGTGCTCGGCGTGCTCGCCGGAGTCGCCCTCGGCGTGGCCGGCGCGCTCATGCAGGGCCACACCCGCAACCCGCTCGCCGACCCCGGCCTGCTCGGCGTCACGCAGGGGGCGGCGTTCGCGATGGTGTCCTCGATCGTGCTGCTCGGCGTCTCCAGCCTGCTCGGCTACATCTGGTTCGGCCTGGCGGGGGCGCTGGTCGCCAGCGTCGCGGTGTTCGCGCTCGGCATGACGGGCGGCAAGGGCAGCCCGACCCCGGTCACGCTGGCGCTCGCGGGCACCGCCGTGAGCGCCTTCCTCTACGCGCTGACCTCGGCCATCGTGCTGCTGGACGAGCAGGCGATGGACGTGTTCCGCTTCTGGCAGGCGGGCTCCATCGCGGCCCGCGGCGCCGACGTCGTCTGGCAGGTGCTGCCGTTCATCCTGGTGGGCCTCGTGCTGGCGGCGGTCAACGCCCCCGGGCTCAACGCCCTCTCGCTCGGCGAGGACGTCGCGCGGAGCCTCGGCCAGAACATCCCCGTGACCCGCGCCGTCGGCGTCGCCGCCGTCACCCTGCTGTCGGGCGCGTCGGTCGCCGCCTGCGGCTCGCTGGCGTTCGTCGGGCTCATCGTGCCCCACCTGGTCCGTCCGCTGTCGGGCACCGACCACCGGTGGCTGCTGCCGTACTCCGGGCTCGTCGGCGCGGCGCTGCTGCTGCTCGCCGACGTGATCGGACGCGTGGTCGCCCCGCCGGGAGAGCTGGAGGTCGGTGTGGTGCTCGCGCTGCTCGGGGCGCCGTTCTTCGTCGCCCTCGTACGGCGCAGGAAGCCGGTGCGCCTGTGACCGCCCTCCCCTTGCGCGTCGCCGGCCTGTCCTGGCAGGTGCGCCCGCGCGGCGTCGTGCTCACCCTGGCCGGGCTGGTCCTGCTCGCCCTGCTCATGGGCCTGAACATGCGCATCGGCGACATCGAGATGAGCCTCGCCGACGTGGTCGCCGGCACGTTCGACGCCGGCAACGCGGGCCACTTCGTCATCATGGAACTGCGCCTGCCGCGCGCGCTCACCGGCGCCCTCGTCGGCGCGGCGCTCGCGCTGTCCGGGGCGATCATCCAGTCCATCGCCCGCAACCCCCTGGCCAGCCCCGAGATTCTCGGCGTCACCACCGGCGCCTCCGTCACGGTCGTGGCCGGCGTGGTGGCCAGCGGCAGCGTCTACGGCGGCGTGAGCGGCCTGCTGTCCACCCTCGGCATCCCCGCGCTCGCCCTGCTCGGCGGCCTGCTCGGCGCCGCCGTCGTCTACGGGCTGGCCTGGCGGCGGGGCCTGGACGGCTACCGCCTGGTGCTGGTCGGCATCGGCGTGGCCGCCGTGTTCACCAACATCAAGTTCTGGCTCCTCACGGTCGGCGACGTCAACGACACCAGCCGCGCCATGATCTGGATCAGCGGCTCGCTCAACGGCCGGGGCTGGGAGCACGTGACGCCCACGGCGCTGGCCCTGGCCGTGCTGGTGCCGCTGACCCTGCTCGGCACCCGCTCGCTCGACGCCCTGCGCTTCGGCGACGACACCGTCACCGCCCTCGGCGTCCGCATGAATCCGGCCCGCGCCCTGCTGATCCTCGCCGCCGTGCTGCTGGCGGCCGTGGCCACCGCCTCCGCCGGCCCGATCGCGTTCGTGGCCCTCGCCTCGCCGCAGATCGCGCTCAGGCTGGTCCGGTCAGGACGGCCGCCCCTGTTGTGCTCGGCGGTCATCGGCGGCGTGCTCACCACGGGCGCCGACCTGATCGCGCGCACCGCGTTCTCCCCGCTCGAGCTGCCCGTCGGCATCGTCACCGCCGTGCTGGGCGCGCCCTACCTGATCCATCTGATCTGGAGGTCACGCAAGTGAGACTGCAGGCCGCCGACGTCAGGCTCGGGTACGGCGAGCGCGTCATCGTCGACGGGCTCGACCTCGGCATCGAGGCGGGCACCGCGACCGCCATCATCGGCCCGAACGGCTGTGGCAAGTCCACCCTGCTGCGCGCGCTCGGCCGCCTGCTCAAACCGCAGGGCGGTGAGGTACTGCTCGACGGCAAGCGCATCGACAAGCTCCCCACCCGGGAGGTCGCCAAGATCCTCGGCATGCTTCCCCAGGCGCCCGTCGCCCCCGAAGGCCTGACCGTGGCCGACCTGGTGGCCAGGGGGCGGCATCCGCACCAGACGTGGTATCGGCAGTGGTCCTCCGACGACGAGGGCGCGGTCACCGCGGCGCTGGACATGACGGGCCTCGCCGACCTGGCCGAACGGCCGCTGGACGAGTTGTCGGGCGGGCAACGGCAGCGGGCGTGGATCTCCATGGCCCTGGCCCAGGGCACCGACCTGCTGCTGCTCGACGAACCCACGACCTTCCTCGATCTCGCCCACCAGGTGGAGGTGCTGGAGCTCGTACGCCACCTGCACCAGCGGGCCGGACGCACGGTCGTCATGGTCCTGCACGACCTCAACCTGGCCGCCCGCTACGCCGACCGGCTCGTGGCCATGCGCGCCGGGCAGGTGATCGCCTCGGGCGCCCCGCACGACGTGCTGACCGAGGAACTGCTGCGCGAGGTGTTCGAGCTGGACGCCAAGGTCATCGAGGATCCGGTGGCCGGGACTCCCCTGGTGGTGCCGATCGGCCCGCGTGCCCGTCCCGCAGAGCGGGAAGCCTGAGCCGGCCCAGCGGCGTGTGCGCCACGACCGCGGCGATGGCCAGCCAGCTCACACCAGCGACGGCCATCAGCGCGTACGCGTTGCGCGTCTCCGACTCGAACACGCCCGTGGCCAGCGACGCGAGCGGGATGGACAGAAAGGCGATCATCCTGGCCGTGCCGAGCACCCGTCCGAGCAGATGGTCGGGGACGAGCAGCTGGCGCGCGGTCGCGATGGCTACGATCGACGTCCCCGCCGCGGCGAACTGCCCCAGCCAGGCGAGCCCGATCGGCACAGGGCCGCGCGCCACGATCATGGCCAGCATCGACAGGCCGCCCGCGGCGACGGCCAGGCAGATCACCGGTCCCGGCGGATACCTGCGCAGCAACCGGCTGCCGAGCGCTGCCCCGAGCACCGCGCCCACCCCCTGGAAGGCGTAGACGACGCCGATCTCCCCCGGGCTGAACCCGTGGTACGAGCTGAGGTAGTAGACGAGCCCGGCCAGCAGCAGCCAGACCCCGAAGTTGCACGCCGCGGTCGCGAGCGCGGTGGTGAGCACCACCTTGTCGCCACGGAACAGGAAGCTGAGGCCCTCTCCGATGTCCGCGAGCACGGACCGGCCTCGTTTCGTCAGCGGGCCCCGCGCCGCCCTGACGGGCCAGATCAGCAGGGCCGACAGCAGGAACGTGCCCGCGTCCACGTAGATCGCTGCCTGGTGGCCGAGACCCACGACGAGCGCGCCGCCGATCACGGGGCCGACCATGTTCACCGCGTGCTCGCCCATGTGGAGCCGCGCGTTCGCCTGCGGCAGCCGCTCCACCGGGACCAGCGAGGGCACCATCGAGCGGAACGCGGGCTGGTAGAGGGGATCGACGCAGGCCAGCAGGAACGCCACCGCGTAGATCGCCCAGACCTGCCGCACGCCGGCCGTCACGATCACCGCGAGCAGCACGGTGACCGCGCCGGACGTCAGGTCGCCGATCACGAGCACGCGCCGCCGGTCGACCCGGTCCGCGAGCGCCCCGCCGACCATGCCGAGCGCGACGTACGGCAGGTATTCCATGGCGTACACGAGCCCGGTGCCGAGCGCCGAGCCGGTCAGGTCGTAGACCAGGAGCGGCAGGGCCAGCCGGTAGATCCAGGTGCCGAGCGAGGAGGCGAGGAAGGCGCTGAGCAGGAGCCAGTAGCGCCGTCCCATGGGCTCAGACCTCGCTGAGAGCCTGCCCGATGTCGCCGTCGCCGGGTGCCAGGACCGCGGCCCTGAGAAGGTCGTGGCGGGCTTCGCCCGGGTGTCCCGCGGCCCGGTGCACCACCGCCCTGTTGAACAGCAGCTCGGCCGTCTCCGCACGCTTGAGCGCGCTCGTCAGGTCGGCCAGGGCCGCGCCGTGGTCGCCGAGCTCGAAGGCCAGCTCGGCCCGCCCCGCCCAGGCCGCGACCAGATCGGGGGCGAGCTCCAGGGCCCGGTCGAAGGCGGCGCGCGCCTCCGGGTGGCGCTGCTCGGCCAGCTCGACCTGGCCGAGCACGCACAGCAGGTGCGGGTCACGCGGCGCGAGCCGCAGCCCTCGCTCGACGTCCTGCCGGGCCTCGGTGTACGCGCCGGCCGCCGAGCTCAGCCCGGACCTGTTCACGTACGCGGGCGCGAACTCCGGGTCGAGCTCCAGCGTGTGATCCAGGTCGGCGCGGGCACCCGCGAGGTCGCCCGCCGCGTAACGCAGCTCGGACCGGTTGTAGTACGCCTCGGGGAAGGGCGGGCTGAGGCGCATGACGCTCTCGTAGTCGGCCAGCGCCTCGTCGTCGCGGCCCAGCTTGTGCAGCAGGTTGCCCCGGTCGAGGTAGTAGTCGGGATAGCCGGGATCGGCCTCGATGGCCCGCGTGTAGTCGGCCAGCGACTCCTCCGCCCGGCCCGTCATGGCCAGGAGCTGGGCCCGGTTGGCGCGGAGCACGAGCTTGTGGATCGGATGCTCGGCCGGCAGGTCGGCCTCGGCCAGGTCGATGGCCTGCCGCACCAGCTCCATCGCGGCGGCCGGGCGGCCCCTGCGCACCTCGACCAGGGCTTTGCCGTTGAGGTCGAAGCCGAGGTGGAAGGCCCGCTCCCTGGGGTCGGGCAGCAGCGACGTGATCGTGATCGCCTCGTTGATCCAGGCCAGTGCCTCCTCGGGGTCGCGCCGGGCGGGGTCGTGGTGGCGTACGAGGATCATGGCGGTGGCGTAGGCGATGGTGGCGCGATGTTTGGGGTCGGTGCTCTCGCGTCTGGCGCGGTCGTAGAGCTCGCGGGCTTCGTCCTCGCGCTCGATGGCCTCCAGCGAGGCGGCCACGCGCTGCAGGAGCTGACGCCACCGCCCCGGGTCGGCGTCGTACGCCATGCCGCGCAGCGCCTCCAGGCCCGACTCGGCCATCGCGTGGTGGAAACCCTCGTCGCGGTAGCGGTCGAAGTCGCCCGGCAGCGCCCTTGTCGGGGGTGCGGTCGACGGTGCCTGCGGGCCCTCGTCGATCCGCAGCAGGCCGGGGTCGAGCCGGCGCCGCAGCACGGCGACGAGCTCGGTGTCGGTGTGGTCGGCGGCGTCGAGGTTGGCCACGGTCACGGCGAGCGGGCCAGCGCGGTGGAGGTGGTCACGGACGAACTCGGCCAGCCCGTTGGCGATCCTGAGGCTGCGCCGGGCGGCGGGGATGAGGATGCGCTGCGCGGGGGGGAGGTCGTCGGCCAGCGAGCGCCTGCGCGCCGGGACGACGTCGCGGAGTTTCGGCCCGGCCGTCCGGATCTCGATGTCATGCGCGGCGACCAGCTCGGGATGCCGCGCCAGGGCGGCCGGGACGAGATGGCCGAGCAGCCCGGCGGCGAGCGTGTAAGGGCCGCCGATGCGGCGGTCCGCGTCCAGCATGATCGTGTCCACACGACCCCATTCCGTGCTCAGGCGGGGCCGGCGCCCTCGATCAGGCGCCGGCCGGGGTGGGTCAGGTGCCGTGCCTCGGCGCTGCCGCGGCGGTCGGCTTCACGGTCCCTGGCCGGTGAACAACGATCTTCTTCATGATGCCCCTTCGTCGTTGAATGGAACCGAGCATTCAGCTTGATGACCGGTCAATGTCAGCACACGGAAAAGACATCAATCAATGGTTATCTGGTAATGCATATTTCAGGACTAATTACGGCCAAGCCGGAAATTGTCCTCAGTCGCCGAGAATCGCGTCCACGAAAACCTCGGGATCGAACGGCGCCAGGTCGTCGGGCCCCTCGCCCAGCCCCACGAGCTTGACCGGCACCCCCAGCTCCCGCTGCACCGAGATCACGATGCCGCCCTTGGCCGTGCCGTCGAGCTTGGTCAGCGCGATGCCGGTGATGTTGACCACCTCGGCGAACACCTGGGCCTGGCGCATGCCGTTCTGGCCGGTGGTGGCGTCGAGGACGAGCAGCACCTCGTCGACCGTGGCCTTCTTCTCGATGACCCGCTTCACCTTGCCCAGCTCGTCCATGAGGCCGGTCTTGGTGTGCAGGCGGCCGGCGGTGTCGACGATGACGACGTCGACCTTCTCCTCCGTGCCCTTGGCGACCGCGTCGAAGGCCACGGAGGCCGGGTCGCCGCCCTCGGGGCCGCGCACCGTGTCGGCGCCGACCCGCTCGCCCCAGGTCTGCAGCTGGTCGGCGGCGGCCGCCCGGAAGGTGTCGGCCGCGCCGAGCACGACCTTCTTGCCGTCGCCGACGAGCGAGCGCGCGAGCTTGCCGGTGGTGGTGGTCTTGCCGGTGCCGTTGACGCCCACGACGAGCACCACCGCGGGCCGTTCGCCGTGTTTGCGCACGTGCAGCGTGCGGTCGAGATCGGGGCCGACCTGCGCGAGCAGCTGCTCGCGCAGCAGGCCGCGCACCTCCTCGGGCGTGCGGCTGCCCAGCACCTTGACCTTGGTGCGCAGCTCCTCGACCATGACCTGGGTCGGCGCGACGCCCACGTCGGCCGTGATCAGGCTCTCCTCGATCGCGTCCCACACGTCGTCGTCGAGCCGGTCGCGGGAGAGCAGCTCCAGCAGCCCGCGGCCCAGAGCGCTCTGCGAGCGCGCCAGCCGCGAGCGCAGCCGCACCATCCGGCCCGCGGACGGCGGCGGCACCTCGACCTCGGGCTCCACCACGACCGGCTCGGCCGGCTTGGCCGGAGGCGGCAGCGTGGTGGTCGCCCCCTCGCCCTCCTCGCCCGCCCCCGCGGGCCGCTTCTCCTCGGGAAGCACGGGAGACTCGGGCGGCTTGACCGGCGGAGGCGCTTTTCGGCCCGGCCGGAAGAGCAGGAACAGACCGCCGACCGCCAGCAGGGCGACGACGGCCACGATCACGATGACGCCGAGGTAACCATCCACAAGATGTCAGTTTTCCAGATCGACCCCCATGCTCATGCCCAAGGCCACACCTGTCAGGCCGACTCGCGCTCCCTCAGTCGCTGGCTGACCACCTGTGTGACACCGTCACCGCGCATCGACACGCCGTAGAGTGCGTCGGCGATCTCCATCGTGCGCTTGTTGTGGGTGATCACGATGAGCTGCGAGCTCTGCCGCAACTCCTCGAACAACGTCAGCAGGCGCTGCGTGTTGGTGTCGTCGAGCGCGGCCTCGACCTCGTCCATCACGTAGAACGGCGACGGCCGCGCCTTGAAGATGGAGATCAGGAACGCCACCGCCGTCAGCGAGCGCTCGCCACCCGACAGCAGCGACAGCCGCTTGACCTTCTTGCCCGGCGGCCTGGCCTCGACCTCGATGCCGGTGGTCAGCATGTCGGCCGGCTCGGTGAGGACCAGCCGGCCCTCGCCCCCGGGGAAGACCCTGGTGAAGATCTGCTCGAACTCCCTGGCCACGTCGTCGTACGCCGAGGCGAACATCTGCTCCACCCGGTCGTCGACCTCCTTGACCACCGTCAGCAGGTCGCGCCTGGTCTTCTTGAGGTCTTCGAGCTGCGAGGTGAGGAACGCGTGCCGCTCCTCCAGCGCCGCGAACTCCTCCAGCGCCAGCGGGTTGACCTTGCCGAGCTGGTTCATCTGCCGCTCGGCCGCCCTGGCGCGCTTCTCCTGCTCCTCGCGGACGTACGGCACGGGCGGGTCACCGGGCACCGGGGCGTCGGGGCCGTACTCGGAGATCAGGGATTCGACCTCGACCCCGAACTCCTCCAGCGCCCGCTGCTCCATCTGCTCCAGCCGCAGGCGCTGCTCGGTGCGGGCCACCTCACTGCCGTGCACCCGGTTGACCAGCTTGTCCAGCTCCTGGCCGAGCTCGCGTACGCGCAGGCGCACCTGCTTGAGCTCGGCGTCGACGGCGACCCTGGTGAGGTCGGCCTCGTCACGTTCCCCGGCGGCCAGCTGGATGGAGGTCGCCAGGGCATCGAGCACCCGCTTGGCGCCCTTGCTGACGGCCTCGGCCACGGCGGCCTGTTGCCTGCGCCTGGCGCGCTGGGCGGCCGCCTGGGCGCGTTCCTGGCGCTCGCGCTGGGCGGCCCGCAGCAGGCCGTCGGCACGGCCCTCGATGCCCTTGACACGCTCCTCAGCGGTGCGCACCTGCAGGCGGGTGTCCATCTCGCGCTGCCTGGCGGCCTCGCATGCGCCCGCCAGCTCGTCGCGGCCGTCGGTGGTGGGCTCGGACTCCAGCTCCTGGGCGTATTCGGCCTCGGCCAGCCGGATCTCCAGCTCGGCCAGCTCTTCCAGGCCCTCCGCGCGGGCTTCCTCCGCCTTGGTGACGCTCCTGGCCAGGCGTTCGGCCTCGGCGCGGGCAGCGCCGGCGGCGGCCTCGAGCTGGGCCAGTTGCCTGGCGGCCTCGGCGTTGCGCTGGTCGGCCTCCCGCTGGCGGCTCCTGACCTGGTCGAGCGTGCCCTGCGCGGCGCTCACGCCGGCCTGGGCGGTCGTGACGGCGGTCTGGGCCTCGCCGACGCGGGCCTGCGCGGCCTCCAGGGCCGACTGAGCGGCCTGCTCCTGGTCTATCGCCTCGTCGAGGGCGCTGACGGTCTCCTCCGCCCTGCTCTCGGCCTCCTCCAGGTCTTTGACCGCCTCGTCGAGGGCGGCCCGGACCTGGAGCACGGAGGTGCCGCCGTCGGATCCGCCATCGGCGACGTACGCGCCCACCAGGTCGCCGTGCGTGGTGACGGCCCGCAGGCCGGGATGGCGCTCGACCAGCTCGCGCGCGGCCTCCGCATCGTCGACGACCGCCACACCGGCCAGCACGTGATCGAGTGCCGGACGGAGATGGCCGGGCACCGTGACGAGGTCGGCCACCCAGCGACTGCCGTCGGGGGCCTCCCCCCGCCGCGCCGCACCCGCGCCTGTCGCGCCCGCCGCTGCGGGACCGGCTGCGGGCTCCTGGCCGGACGGGGCCGATGACGGATGGTCGGGGGCATGGGCGACAAGGAGCGTGGCCTGGCCCTTGCCCTGGGCGCGGAGCAGGTCGATGGCCTCGACGGCGGCGCCGAGGCTCTTCACGGTGATCGCCTCAGCGACGGGACCGAGCACGGCCGCCACGGCCGGCTCCGCCCCCGGCGTGACCTGCATGGCGGCCGCCAGCGGGCCGAGCACTCCGGCGAGGCCGGCGTCCAGCAGCGCCGCGCCGCCGTCGCCCTTGGCCAGCCCCAGCTCCAGCGCCTCCCTGCGCGCGGCCAGCGCGGCCACCGAACGCTGGGCCTCCTGGTCGGCGGCGCGGGCCGTGGCCACGGCCGACTTCGCGGACTGCAGGGCGGCCCGCGGCGCGTCGAGGCCGGCCTTGGCCTCCTCGGCCGCAGCCCGCGCCTCGTCGGCGACCGCCGCGGCCTCCTCGACCATGGCCTGCGCCGTGGCCAGCTCCTCGGCAAGCGCGGGGTCGGCGGCGGGCTCCTCCAGCCGCCGCGCCTCCAGGTCTTCCGTGGCCTGGCGCTCGCGCTCGGTCGCGTCGGCCACCGCCGCCCGGAGCCTGCCGATCTCCTCCTCGGCGGCCCTGGCCCTGCTGCGTACGGAATCGACCTGGCCGCGCAGCTTGGCCAGCCCTTCCCGGCGGTCGGCGGCGGCCCTGGCGGCCATCGCGAGCCGCTGCTCCTCCGCGTTCAGCTCGGATTCGGCCTCGGTGCGCCGCTCGACGGCCGCCTCCAGGAGCTCGTGCGCGTGTTCGAGCTCGGCCCTGAGGATCAGCTCCTGCTCGCGGGCCTCGGCCGCCTCGCGCTCCAGTTCCTCGGGGTCGCGGCCCCTGCGCTCGATGGCGGCGGCGTCGAGCGCGTGCCGGTGGCGTTCGGCGGCGAGTTGTTCGAGGCCGGTGATGCGCTCGCGCAGCGACGAGAGCCGGAAGTAGGTCTCCTGGGCGGCGGCCAGCCGGGGCTGTGCCTCCGCCTCGGCGGCCTCCAGCGCGGTCTCGCGCTGCTGGCCTTCCGCGAGCTCGTTCTCGACCTGGTTGCGCCTGGCCGTGATCGCGGCCTCGTCGGCGGCCTCGCGTTCCAGGGTGGCACGCAGCGTGCCCACGTCGTCGGCCAGCAGCCGGAGCCTGGCGTCACGCAGGTCGGCCTGGATGACGGCGGCCTTGCGGGCGATCTCGGCCTGGCGGCCCAGCGGCTTGAGCTGGCGGCGCAGCTCCGTGGTGAGGTCCTGCACGCGGGTCAGGTTGGCCTGCATGGCGTTGAGCTTGCGCAGCGCCTTTTCCTTGCGCTTGCGGTGTTTGAGCACGCCGGCGGCCTCTTCGATGAACGCCCGCCGATCCTCGGGCCCGGCGTGCAGCACGGCGTCGAGCTGCCCCTGCCCGACGATGACGTGCATCTCGCGGCCGATGCCCGAGTCGGACAGCAGTTCCTGGATGTCGAGCAGGCGGCAGGTGTCGCCGTTGATCGCGTATTCGCTCTGCCCCGACCTGAACATCAGCCGGCTGATCGTGACCTCGGTGTAGTCGATCGGCAGCGCGCCGTCGCTGTTGTCGATGGTCAGCGTCACCTCGGCGCGCCCGAGCGGGGGCCTGGAGGAGGTGCCGGCGAAGATGACGTCCTCCATCTTGCCGCCGCGCAGCGACTTGGCGCTGTGCTCGCCCATGACCCAGGCCAGGGCGTCGACGACGTTGGACTTGCCCGAGCCGTTGGGGCCGACGACGCAGGTGATGCCGGGCTCGAACCGCAGGGCGGTCGCGGAGGCGAAGGACTTGAAGCCGCGCAGGGTGAGGGTCTTCAAATACAAGCGCGGCCCCCTTTTCCCTCGACGACTTCGGAAAAGACTACTGGTCCCTGATGCGGCCCGCGGGCGCATGCCGTCGGAACCGGCGTGACCAGGGCAAAGGAAGCTTTCCGAGCAGGGGAAAATAACAAGGGACGCCTCTTCGAGACGTCCCTGGGTCTTGCGCTCCGATCACTCTCAGGTGAGTGCCGGCTCGCGCTCTTGCATGCGGCTTAGCGCCTCGTCGCGGGTTTGCGCCGCAAGAGCGTCATTCGTGGCCTGAAGTCGGATGAGTTCTGCCTCCAGATCCCGGATACGCTGCTGCAGGCGGCGCATTTCCGAGACCATTCGAGGGTCAGGACCGCCGACGTGGCCGAGTAGAGCCTTCGCCATGGTAAAGGGTCCTCCACGCTGAGTGACCAGACTGGTTCGCGCACTTCTTATTCCGCGGGAGGGGTGCGCGTGGTACTTAACAAGAGTCGCACCGGCAGTGTGGGCGGTCAAGTCGATCGAACCGCTGAGCCCTACTGATGGGCACTCCCGACATACAACTATACCCCATTTGGGGGGTTTAGGGGAAGTCGCTATCGCTCCACAAAACCGCCCAAACTACCTCGTGGTTCGCTCCAACGTTCCACTACTCCATCGACCCTGCCCGGCGTGTCGCAACCTCTGAGCAGCTCCAGCAGCTTGACGCACGCCGACCGCGGCCCCTCGGCGACCACCTCCACCCGGCCGTCCTCGGTGTTGCGCGCCCATCCCGCCAGTCCGAGCTCGAGCGCTCTGGCCCGGGTCCACCAGCGGAACCCCACACCCTGGACCCTCCCCCGCACCCAGGCAGTCACCCGGACGTTCTCCGATTTTTCGGTATTTTTCGTGTTCTCCGACATCTGATCTCCCCTGTGCTCTCACGCCACCAAGGCCTCCGAGCCGAGCGCGTGCCGGGCCGCCGCGTCGCGGAACGCCCGGATCGCCGCCGTCTCGGCCGCCCGCGCCCAGGCCAGGCCGAGAATCGACGGAGGCAGGCCGGCGACGGGGACGAACCTCACGTCGGGACGCCTGTGGTGGGCGGCCGTGGGGGCGCAGAAGAGCATGCCGCCCCGGCCGAGCGCCACCTGGGTCAGGCCCTCCTGGCTCGTGGTCACCGTACCGGCCCGGGGAATCGGACGTCCTGAAGGGGTCACGGAGGGTGCCACGCGTTCCCGCCAGGCGCGCGGTGCTGGACCGTCCAGGCCGATCAGGGGCAGGCCCGCCAGTTCCTCGGCGCCGATGCTCGCCCGGCCGGCCAGGGGATGGCGGGTGGAGACGCCCAGCTCGTACGACACCCGGTTCAGGCCCTCGCCCACCGCCAGGTCGGGCTCGTCCACCGGCAGCAGCGTGAACGCGATGTCCACCCGTCCGGCCCGCAGCCTGCCGAACGGGTCGGACAGCGGGATCTCCACCAGCTCGACCTCGCAGCCGGGGTGGCGGCTCTCGAAGGCGCGTACGCTGCCCGTCACGACATCCGTGGGCGTGGCCAGGAACCCCACCCTGAGCACGCCCGTCACCTCGCGGGCGGCCGCCTTCGCCCGGCTCACGGCCGTGGCCAGCCCTTCGTACGCGGGCCTCAGGTCGGCCAGGAAACGTTCGCCGAGCGGTGTCAGGCGCACCCGCCTGCTGGTCCGCTGGAAGAGCCGGCCGCCGATCCTGGTCTCCAGCGAGCGCATGAGCTGGCTCACCCGGCCCGGAGACAGGTAGAGGCGCTCGGCCGTACGCGCGAAGTGCAACTCCTCGCTGAGCACGACGAAGCACTCCAGTTCCCTGAACTCCATCTCCACCTCCACCGATCGCTTAGCCTGCCTAAACCAAGCTTTCGGCCTTCGCCATTGTTCCCGCCCGCGGACGCCAGAAGGCTGAGCGACATGACAATGACCGATGTACGCGCCTCCACCCAGGCGCGATGGCTCGCCGTGACCTCGGTCGCGGTCGGCACCTTCACCATCGTGACCAGCGAGATGCTGCCCGTCGGGCTGCTGACCGCGATCGCCTCCGACCTCCGCGTCTCCGACGGCACGGCCGGGCTGATGATGACGGCCCCAGGGCTGGTCGCGGCGGTCGCCGCACCCCTGCTGGCGGTGACCACCCGCCGGGTCGACCGGCGGGTCACCCTGCTGGGGCTGATGGCGTTGCTGGCGGTGGCCAACCTGGCGGGCGCGTTCGCCCAGAGCCACGTCGTCATGATGGCCGCCCGGGTGCTGACCGGGGTGAGCATCGGCGGTTTCTGGGCGTTCGCGGCCGGGCTGGCGCCCCGGCTCGTGCCCGGCCGGTCGGTCGGACGGGCCACGTCGATCATCTTGTCCGGGGTGTCGGTGGCGTCGGTGCTGGGGGTGCCGGCGGCCACATTCGTGTCGTCGTTCGCGGGGTGGCGGAGCGCGTTCATCGCCATGGGGGTGGTGGCGCTGGTCCTGCTCGCCGTGCTCGCCGCCACCCTGCCGCCGCTTCCCGGCGACCCGCCGCCCACGCCCGCCCGGCCTCGGAACGACCGCGAAACCGCCCAGAACGGCTCCACACCGGCGCGGGACGCCGCGGGGGGCACCGAGGCCGCCCGCCGGCCCGGCAGGCGGGCGGCGTGGCTCTCACGGCCGCTCAGGCTCGTGCTCGTGCTGACCGTCCTCCTCGTGTCCGGCCACTTCGCGGCCTACACCTACGTCCGGCCGTTCCTGGAGCAGGTCTCGCACGCCGGCCCCGCCCTCATCAGCACCGCGCTCCTCGTGTACGGCGCCGCCGGCGTGGCGGGCAACTTCGCCTCAGGTGCGCTGGCCGCCAGGAACCCCAGGCCGGTGCTGATCGCGCTGGCCGCGCTCATGGCCCTGGCCACGGCGGCGCTGCCGGTGATCGGGCTGCCCCTGGCCTTGCTCGTGGTGTGGGGCCTCGGCTACGGCGGCGTGGGCGTCGCCCTCCAGCTGTGGATCATGCGGGAGGGCGGCGGCGAGCTCGGCACGGCGCTGTTCGTCAGCGCCTTCAACGTCTCCATCGCGCTCGGCGCGCTCGCCGGCGGCCGGGTGGTCGACGGCGTCTCGATCAGCGCGGTGATGGGACTGGCGGCGGGCCTGGCCGCTCTGGGCGCGGTCGTCGCTGGCATCTGGGGCAGGAGTAGGACGACCGGTTCATGAACGCCTCGCGCCGGATCGGGGCGCCGCAGCGCGAGCACGGCAGGTCGCGCCGGCCGTAGACCTCCAGGGAACGCTCGAAGTAGCCGCTGTCGCCGTTGACGTCGACGTAGAGGCTGTCGAACGACGTGCCGCCCTGCTGGAGGGCGGCGGCCATCACCGCGCGGACCGCGGCCAGCAGCTCGGCGATCTTGGGCCTGGTGAGCGTCTGCGTGGGACGGGCCCAGTGAAGCCGGGCGATCCACAGAGCCTCGTCGGCGTAGATGTTGCCGACGCCGCTGATCAGCGACTGGTCGAGCAGGGCCCGCTTGATCTCGGTGCGTTTGGCCCTGAGCCTGCGGGTGAACTCCTCCTCGTCGAACGCCGCCTCGAACGGGTCGGGCGCGATGTGGGCGATCGGCTCGGGCACGCCGCCGACCAGGGCGGTGAGCATGATGTGGCCGAACGTACGCTGGTCGACGAAGCGCAGGTCGGGGCCGCCGTCCTCGAAGCGGAGGCGTACCCTGAGGTGTTTCTCCGGCGGCGCGTCACCGTCGACCACCAGCAACTGGCCGCTCATCCCCAGGTGGGCCATGAGCGCCTCCTCGGCGCCCGACAGCGGCAACCACAGATATTTGCCGCGGCGCTCGGCCGACAGCAGCGTGCGGCCCTTCAGCCGCGCGGTGAACTCGTCGGGGCCGGGCATGTGACGCCTGATCGCGCGGGGGTGTAGCACCTCCGCCGAGGCGATCTCACGGCCGATGACCCATTGCGCGAGGCCGCGCCTGACGACCTCGACCTCGGGCAGCTCGGGCAACACGCACCTCGCCCTCTGGACGCCGAACTCTCACCTTGTGGAAACCCCGGACGCGGACACTCAGCTCGCGGGCTGGCTCTCCCGCTGCTCCCTGCGAGCCCTGATGCGGGTCCACGCCGCCTCGGCCGCCTGCTGCTCGGCCTCCTTCTTGCTGCGCCCGGTGCCCGAGCCGTAGGACTCGCCGCCGACCCGCACCATCGCCGTGAACGACTTGGCGTGGTCGGGGCCGCTCTCCTCGACATGGTATTCGGGCACGCCGAGCGCCTCGGAGGCGGTCAGCTCCTGCAGGGAGGTCTTCCAGTCGAGCCCCGCGCCCAGCGACGCCGAGCGCACGATCAGCGGGTCGAACAGCAGGTGCACCACCCGGAACGCCTCGTCGAGACCCTTGTCGACATAGACCGCGCCGATCAGCGCCTCGAGCGTGTCGGCCAGGATGGACGACTTGTCGCGCCCGCCGGTGCCCTCCTCGCCCCTGCCGAGCCGCAGGAACCGGCCCAGCCCGAGCCCGCGGGCCACGTCGGCCAGCGCCCGCATGTTGACCACCGCGGCGCGCAGCTTCGCCAACTGGCCCTCGGGCAGATCGGGATGGTTGCGGTAGAGAGTGTCGGTGACCACCAGGCCCAGCACCGAGTCGCCCAGGAACTCCAGGCGCTCGTTGGTGGGCAGGCCACCGTTCTCGTACGCGTAGGAGCGGTGCGTCAGCGCCCGCTCGAGGATCGCGGGATCCAGGGCGACCGCCAGGACCCGCTCCAACTCGTCTCTGGCGACCTCCACGGCCACCGGCTTAGGACCTGCGCCCACGTGCTTCCTCCTCGGACATCTTCACACGGCGCGCCGGCTGCGGAAGATGCCCGAAAACGTGGTGGGCGTCGGGGTAACGCGTAGCCCCGGCGTCCACCACGGCCGCGGGCGAACCGCCGCCGCACGCATCCGAAACGGTAACGCCGACCGAGGCACAATGGCACCCGGCCGGCATCACGTCAATCAGGCGGACGGCTCGATGACCTGACGACGGTTGTAGGTGCCGCAGGTGGGGCACGCGATGTGCGGCTGCTTCGGCGAACGGCACTGCGGGCAGCTCACCAGGGCGACAGCAGTCGTCTTCCACTGGGAGCGACGGGCGCGGGTGTTGCTCCGCGACATCTTTCGCTTCGGGACGGCCACGTCACTTCTCCTGATCGTTATCGTTCTCGGAAATCAGACCTTGCAACGACGCCCAGCGGGCGTCGATCTTCTCGTGCCGGTGATCCGCGCCGGCCTCGGCCAGCTTGATCCCGCACTCCGCGCAGAGCCCTTCGCAGTCATCCCTGCACACCGGGCTCAACGGAAGTGCGAGCACCACCGCGTCGCGGAAGGTCGGCTCGAGGTCGAGCAGCTCCCCGTCGAGCAGCGAATCCTCCTCCGAGGTGTCCTCGTCGGAGTAGAAGAACAGCTCCTGCAAGTTGACCTCGACATCCGAGGTGACAGGGTCGAGGCACCGCGCGCACTCCCCGGCCAGCGGGGCCTGCGCCGTGCCTGAGACGAGCACGCCTTCCATCACTGCCTCGAGCCGGAGATCCAGCTCGACTTCGGCGTCCTTGGGGACACCGATCATGTCGACGCCGAGATCTGCCGGTGCCGGGAGCGACAGGGTCATCTGCCTCATCGTGCCCGGCCGCTTTCCCAGGTCATGAGTGGAGATCACCCAAGGGGAGCGGGGGTCGAGGTGCTGAGTCATCCTGCTCTCGCTAGGCATGGCGAAAACCGTCGCCGTCGTACAAGGCCGAAAAGAAAGAATAGCAGCCCTGCGGGGGGCATGCCCCCCGCATACCCCCCGACGGCATCGTGCTGCGCCCGTTTCCTCAACGCTCGGGCGCTAGCTTCTGAGGCGCTCGATGAGCAGCTTGTGCACCAGATCCGGCACGAGGCCCGACACGTCGCCGCCGTATCGGGCGATCTCCTTCACCCGGCTGGAGGAGAGGAACGAGTATTCGGGGTTGGTCGGCATGAACAGCGTCTCGACCCCCGACAGGCGGTAGTTGAGCTGCGCCATCTGCAGCTCGTAGTCGAAGTCGCTGACCACCCTGATGCCCTTGACGATGGCGGGGATGTCGTGCTGCCTGCAGAAGTCGACCAGCAGGCCATGGAACTTCTCGACTTTGACGTTCGGATATTCCTTGGTCACGGTCTGCAGGATGTCGATCCGTTCGTCGACCGTGAACAGGCTGCTCTTCTCGACATTGATGAGAACGGCCACGGTCACCTCGTCGTACAGCCGCGCGGACCGGCCGATGATGTCGAGGTGGCCATTGGTGATGGGGTCGAACGACCCCGGGCAGACTACGCGGCGCAAGACGCCTCCCAGGTTTACGGGCAGGTCTACGGGTTCCCGGCGGCGCGACCGTACCAAACGGACGCTTCACCATATCGACGGACCCTCTCCTCAACGTAGCCTTCCGGCCACATAAGGGCCTTTCCCCTGCTTTCCCGCTCGAACGCCACCAACGCCTCTCCAGCCAGCCAGCCGTTGTCGCGCAGCAACTCCAGAACCCGCTCCACCTCGCCGTCGGTCGTGGCGTAGGGCGGGTCGGCGAACACGATGTCGTACGGCTCGTCAGGCGCCTTCCCGAGCACCCGCGTCACCTTGTCGGCCACCACGCGGGCGCCGTCGAGGCCGAGCGAATCGACGTTGGCCCTGATCGTCCTGACGGCCCTGGCATCGGACTCGACCAGCAGGGCCGCGGCCGCACCCCTGGACAGCGCCTCCAGCCCGACCGCGCCCGAACCGGCGTACAGGTCGATCACCCGGGCGTCGCGGATCCCGTGCAGGGAGTCGAGCGTCAAGAGAATCCCTTCTCGCGCTCTGTCACTGGTCGGTCTCGTCCCGCGCCCCGGCGGCACGGCCAGGCGCCTGCCACCCGCGATGCCTGCGATGATCCGCGTCATGTGACCCATTGTTCCGTATGTTCGCGCAGGTCAAGGATGCACAAGTGTCTGCCTCGACTACGCAAGGGTGATTCACATCGGGAGGATCGGCCCGCATGATGAGTTCTGCGGCCTTCAAGGTGACCCACATGAAGGCCGACCGGCGTGATCGTGAGCCCTTCCGCACGCCGGTTCCCTCGGCACCTGACCCGAGGGTGGGCCCAGCCGGGGACGGCATTCGGGGGGAGGCCGTCCCCGCGGCTGGGCCTTTACATGGTCGTTTTGATCGGCGGCCGCCCTGCCCCGCCTCAGGTCTTCTCCAGGTATTCCGCACGCTCGTCAGCCAGCAGCCGTTCGATCTCCGCGCGCAGACCCTCGTGGGACGCGAGCTCGGGATCGCGGGCCAGCAGCGCGCCGGCCTCCTCCCTGGCCGTGGCGATGACGTCCTCGTCGCGCAGGAGTTGCAGCAGCTTCAGCGAGGAGCGCTTGCCCGACTGCGCCGCGCCCAGGACGTCGCCCTCCCGCCGCTGCTCCAGATCGACCCGTGACAGCTCGAACCCGTCGAGCGTCGCAGCCACCGCGTCGAGGCGGGCGCGGGCCGGGGTGCCCTCGGGGAAGTCGGAGACCAGCAGGCACAGGCCGGGCAGGCCGCCCCGGCCGACCCGACCGCGCAGCTGGTGGAGCTGGGAGACGCCGAAGCGGTCGGCGTCCATGATGATCATGACGGAGGAGTTGGGCACGTCGACCCCGACCTCGATGACCGTGGTGGCCACCAGGACGTCGAGCTCGCCTCGCGTGAAGGCGCGCATGAGCGCGTCCTTCTCCTCCGGAGGCAGCTTGCCGTGCAGCGTGCCGACCCGCAGGTCGTGGAAGGGCCCCTCGGACAGGAGCTGGGCCACGTCGAGCACCGCGAGCGGCGGGCGCCGCTCCTCGTCGGCGGGGGTCGCCAGATCGCCCTCGTCGCCCTCCAGGTCGCCGATGCGGGGGCACACGATGTAGGCCTGCCGCCCCAGCCCCACCTCCTCCCTGACCCGCTGCCAGGTGCGTTCGAGGTAGTGGGGCTTCTCGGCTGCCGGGACGACGTGGGTGGTGATGGGGGCACGACCCGACGGGAGCTGGGACAACGTCGAGACCTCCAGGTCGCCGAAGACCGTCATCGCGACCGTGCGCGGGATCGGCGTGGCCGTCATCACCAGGACGTGCGGGCGCGTCCCGCCGGCCTTCTCGCGCAGCGCGTCGCGCTGCTCCACCCCGAACCGGTGCTGCTCGTCGACCACGACCAGCCCGAGGTCGACGAACTGGACGTGCTCCTGCAGCAGAGCATGCGTGCCGACGACGATGCCCGCCGTGCCGGAGGCGGCGTCGAGCAGGGCCGATCGGCGGCCGGCGGCGCCCATCGAGCCGGTCAGCAGGGTGACGGCCGTGCCCCCGAACATGCCTCCCTGCGCCAGGTCGCCCAGCATGGTGGTGATCGAGCGGTGGTGCTGCTGGGCGAGCACCTCGGTCGGCGCCAGCAGCGCCGCCTGGCCGCCCGCGTCGACCACCTGGAGCATCGCGCGCAGCGCCACCACCGTCTTGCCCGCCCCGACCTCGCCCTGCAGGAGCCGGTGCATCGGATGCTCCAGCGCGAGGTCGGCGGCGATCTCCTCGCCGACCTTCGCCTGGCCCTCCGTCAGCGCGAACGGCAGCCGCGCGTCGAAGTCGTCCAGCATGCCGCCGGACCGCCTGGGCCTCGGCCTGGCGGGCCAGGCGGTGGCCGCCTGCCGCCGCTGGAGCAGCACCGCCTGCAGCACGAACGCCTCGTCGAACTTCAGCCTCTTGCGCGCCCTGCCGACCTCGGCGAAGTCTTTCGGCCGGTGGATGGCCACGAGCGCCTCGCCCAGGTCCTGCAGGCCGTGGCGGGCCCGCAGCTCGGCCGGCAGCGGATCTTCGAGCGGGCCCAGCGTGTCGAGCACGACGCCGACCGCGCGCCTGATCGCCCACGGCGTCACGTCCTTGCCCGCCGGGTAGATCGGCACCGGCGCCGCCGCGAACTCCTCCGCGCTCGCCTCTCCCTCCTCGAACAACTCGAACTCCGGATGAGCGAGCTGCCAGCGCGGCTTGGCCCGCGCGCCGAACAACCCCACCTTGCCGGCGAACATCCCGCGCCGCCCCGGCTTGAGCCGCGACTCGGCCACGTGGGAGCCCTTGCCGAAGAACGACAGGTAGAGCCGGTTGCCGTTGCCGTCGACGATCTCGACCTCCAGCCAGGTGCCGCCCCGGTTGCGCATGGGCTTGCGCATCAGCCTGGTCACCTCGCCGACCACCGTGACGTGCTCGTCGACCGCCAGCGCGTCGAGCGAGGTCAGCTCGCCGCGCTCGGCATAGCGGCGCGGATAGTGGCGCAGCAGGTCGCCGACCGTCTCCAGGCCGAGCACGCTGTGCAGCAGCTTGGCGGTCTTCGGGTCGAGGGCCTTCGTCAGAGGCTCGTCGAAACGGCTCACGGCACTTAGTTCTACCGCCTGAGGCCGACAGGAATCCCCTCCCCCGCCGCCCGCGTGCCGATCCTGGCTGCCTTCACGGGGAATCCCGCACGGAAGGCGCGGCTCGGCGCTCGCCGTCATTCCACGCCGATGAGGAGCGGGTAGCCGCCCTGCTCGCCGTCGTACACGACGAGGTCGACGTCGGGGCGCGTACGCCTGAGATGGTCCTCGACGCGGCCGGCGAGCCCGGCGGGCGCCTGCGCGCCCGTGACCAGGGTCACCAGCTCGCCGCCGCCCGCCACCATCCGGTCGACGACCGTGGTGGCCACGTGGTCGACCGTGTCGCCGATCACGGCGACGTCCCCGTCGATCAGGCCGAGCACGTCACCGGGGCGGCACACCCCCGCGCTGGTGAACGCCTCCCTGTCGGCCACCGTCACGTGCCCGCGCCGCGTGTGGCCCGCCGCGTCGGTCATCGCGACCACGTCGTCGTCGAAACGGCGCAGCGGATCGTGTACGGCCAGCGCCGCCAGCCCCTGCACGGTGGCCTCCGTGGGCAGCACGCTGACCGTGACGCCGTCCTCGCGGGCGATCTCCGCCGCCGCGGCGGCGACCGCCCTGACACCCTCGTCGTTCGGCAGGACGGCCACCTCACCACCCGCCTGCCTGATCGCGGCGAGCACGGCGGGCAGCGTGGGCCTGGCGCCGGGGGCGCGCCGCACCACGACCGCGCCGCACTCCTCGAACAGCGCCGCGATCCCGTCGCCCGCGGCCACCACGCCCCTGCCGGGGCCGCCGCGGTGGGTGCGTTCGGCCAGGTAGGTGATCCTGATCCGGTGCGGCCTGCCCGCGCGCAGCCCTGCCTCGACCGCGGGGCCCGCCTCGGCCACGTGTACGTGCACGTTCCAGAGCCCCTCGCCGCCGACCACGACCAGCGAGTCGCCCATGGCGTCGAGCTCCTCGCGCAGCGCCCGCACCGCGCGGTCGGGGGCGTCCAGCAGGTACATCACCTCGTACCCCGCCCCCACCTCCGCCATGGGCGCCACCCGCGCGGTCGGCGCGGGAACGTCGTAGTGGCCGGTGGACGAACCCGTGATCACGGAGGCGAGCGTCTCGAGCACGATCGCCGCGCCGGCGCCGCCGGCGTCCACGACGCCGCTGCGGGCCAGCACGTCGAGCTGGCCGGTCGTCCGGCGCAGCGCGACCCTGGCCTCCTCCGCCGCCTGCCGCGCCACCGCGCCCAGGTCGCCGGCCTCGGTGTCCTGGACGGCCCTGGCGGCGGACTCCAGCACGCTCAGCACCGTGCCCTCGACCGGCCTGGCCACGGCCTCTCTGGCGAGGGTGGCGGCCCTGAGCAGCCCGGCGCGCAGGTCGGGACCCTCCTTCAGCACCTCGGCGAGCCCGCGCAGCGCCTGGCTGACGATCACCCCTGAGTTGCCGCGCGCGCCGACGAGGGCGCCGTACGAGAGGGTCTGCCACACCACGGCCGCGTCCACGTCGTCGGGCAGCGACTCGACGGCCTCGGCCGCCGACAACATGGTCAGGTGCAGGTTGGTGCCGGTGTCACCGTCGGCGACGGGGAACACGTTGAGCGCGTCGATCTCCGTCCTGGCCTGGCCGAGCGCGTCGGCGGCCAGCCGGGCCCAGCGGCGCACCGCGGGCGGGTCGAGGATCTTCATGCCGGCCCTCCGACCTCCCCGATGCGCTACGGTTGTGCGAGGAGAATATCGCCGCATCGGACCTGGTCCAGTGCTCTGGTTCGCGCCCATCGGGGTGGATCGGATATTCTCGTCTGGCTGGCCGGTTGTCCCGGCATGCCCTCCGCCCGGAATTCATCCGCGGACAGGGCTACATCGACTGTTTTAAGGAGCGATACCGTGGCTTCCGTCTGCGATGTCTGCCGCAAGGGGCCGACGTTCGGCAACAACGTGTCACACTCCCACCGCCGCACCCGCCGTCGTTGGAACCCCAACATCCAGACGGTCCGCGCGGTCGTCGGCGGCACGCCGAAAAAGCTGAACGTGTGCACCTCGTGCATCAAGGCGGGCAAGGTCACCCGCTAGTCCGCGCTTTTCACGAAGCCCGTCCGTTCCCGAGGGAACCGGCGGGCTTTCGTCATCCCACCCCCCTGTGACCGGGTCTCCCGCCTCACCTCCGAAGCGCCCCGCCTGGGCCGGAGGAACCTCTGGGAGCAGGGCGCCGCGGCCCCGGGAAGACCCGGGACGACCGCGCGCCAGGAGAAGCCCAGTGCGGGACACGACAGCCCAGGAGAGCCGGTGCGGGGCGCGGGCGGTCCCTCGGTCGCCTCACGCCGGCCCGGCGGCCGGAGGGCGGCTCAGCGCCCCCGTGGGACGGTTCTCCCGCGCCGTGGTTCACGGAGGAGACGGTCAGCGCCAGCGCCAGGCGTGGTCGACGGGGCCGATGCCGCCGCCGAGGGGGAAACCCCTGGCGATCGCTCCCGTCACGTACTCCTTCGCCCTGCCCACCGCCGACGGCATGTCGTCGCCCATCGCCAGGCGGGAGGCGATGGCCGAGGCGAGCGTGCAGCCCGTGCCGTGGGTGTGGCGGTTGTCGAGGCGTTCGGCGGCGAAGCGGAACTCTTCCGTGCCGTCGGTGAGCAGGTCGACCGGGGCCCCGGGCAGGTGGCCGCCCTTGATCAGCGCCCACGCGGGCCCCAGTTCCAGGACGGCGTCGGCGGCCCTGCGCAGGCCGTCCTCGTCATCGACCTTGACCGAGGTGAGCTGCTCCACCTCCCACAGGTTCGGCGTCACCACGGTGGCCACGGGCAGCAGGCGCGTCCGCATCGTCTCGATCGCTTCGGGAGCGAGCAGCGAGTTGCCGTGCTTCGACACCCCGACGGGGTCCACGACCAGCGGCGCGTCGTACGGGCCGAGCGCGTCGGCCACCGTCTCGACCAGCACAGGCGAGGCGAGCATGCCGGTCTTCACCGCCTGCGCGCCGATGTCGCCGAGCACCGAGTCGAGTTGCGCGCGTACGGCCTCGGGCGGCAGCTCCCAGTAGCCCTGGACGCCCAGCGAGTTCTGGGCGGTCACGGCGGCGATGACGCTCATGCCGTGAGCGCCCATCGCCATCATGGTCTTCAGGTCGGCCTGGATGCCCGCGCCGCCCCCGGAGTCGGAGCCGGCGACGGTCAGCACGCGTGGCGGGGTGGAAACCGCCGTGGAAGGGGCGTTTTGCGGGGATCGCTCCGTCATGTCCCCTATCCAACCACTCAGCTGACGACGCACTCCCCGCTGACCATCCCGCAGTTGGCCGCCGGCGCGCCCCTGCCCGTCGCGGTGAACGACACCTCGGCCGTGGCCCCGACAGGCAGCTGGGCCGACAGGTCGAGGATCAGCAGGTCACCGTCCTGCGTCCAGTCGGCGCCCCGGACGTCCACGACCCTGCCCTCGACCGGGACGGAGACCGTGGGGTTCCGCAGCGTCCCCGCCGAGGTGTTGGACAGGCGCAGGTTGACCGCGTACGTGGTCATCCGCTGTCTGATGGTCTGCTGGACGTTCACCGAGCCCTTGCCGCCGGGCGGCGAACCGAAGGATCCCTCGTCATCCGTGGGATCGGGGGCGCTGGTGGTGGTCGGCGCGGCGCCGATGTCGGCGTCCACGGAGGAGGGCTCGTCGAGTGGCGTGTCCTGAGGAACGCTCTCATCGTCCGGCTCCTGCACCGGCTCCTGCGAGGGCTCCTTGGCCGGCTCCTTCGACTTCTTCACCCTGGTCTTGGTGGGCGTCGGCTTGGCCTGCTCGGTGTGGCGCGGGCGGGCTTGGTACGTGACGGTGGGCGTCGGGGTCTCGGCCGGTCCGGTGTCCTCCACCGGCTCCTCCGAGGGCTCCTCTTCCGGCTCGGTCTCCTCGACGGGAGGCTGGGAGACCTCCGGTCCCGGCCGGTTGGTGGCGCCCTGCACGGCCGCGCACGTGGTGTCCGCGCACTTGTCCGTGCCGCCGGAGGTGCTCATGAACTTGACGCCCGCCACGGTGCCGCCGAGCACGACGGCCACGGCGGCGACGGACAGCAGCGCGACCCGGCCCTTGCCGCCGCTCGACGAGGCGCCGGAGAGCAGCTCGTCGTCGCGGCGGCCCTTGCGGCGGCCGCGACGGTCGCGGGGCTCGTCGGGCCCGGCGGGGCCGGAGTCGGCCGACCAGCCGGAGCCCAGGAAGCCTGTCTCCGTGTTGGCCCAGGCCGGCGCCTGCGCGGCGGTCGGCGCTCCGGCCACCTTGACGTCGCCGGGCTCGGGCGGGCCGCTGCTCGGGGCAGGGCCGGAGGGTGCGTCGAATCTGGCGGTGCGGTCATCGGGCTCGCCGGAGAACCCGGAACGATCCGCGGCCCCGTCGAAGAACGCAGTCCGGTCGTCCTGGCCCCCGAACGGCCCGGACCTGTCGTCCGGCGCGAACGGATCAGAAGGACCCCCGGAGGCGCCGAACGGGCCGGGCGGGTTCGCAGGGCCGCCGAACGATTGGTGGGCCGGGTCGCCGAACTGCCCGCCGTCCGCGGGACGGCTGAAGGCGCTCGCGTGGCCCGACCCGGGGGCCCCCGGAGCCGGCATGCCGGGGTGGCCGCCGAACACGGCCGTCTGGTCGGCGGGATCGCTTCCAGGTCCTGCGCCAGGTCCGTTGAAGGGCCGGTCGGCGGGCGGGCCCCACTCGGACGGGCGGGCGAACGCGCCCGTCGTCTCCATCGGCCCGGCCTCCTCGATCCCCTGTCCCTGAGGTGGCTGGAACGGGCTCCTGGAGTCGGTGGCCGGTGGGAATCCGCCGGCGGCGTCGGCGGGCAGCGCGAAGGCTCCGGTGGTCTCGAACGGCTCGGACTGCGGCGTGCGCGGCGGCGGTGCGTCCGTACGCCGTGGCATGGGAGCCCACTGGCCCGTCACCTCGGGTTGGTCCGGCAGGGAAGGCCAGCCTGGCTGGTCGACCTCCTCGTCAGGACCCCAGAATGCGCTGCCGTTCCCCCGTTCGTCCCCGTCTTCGGATCCACCTGTGCCGTGGCGGCCCATGGCTGCCCTTTCTCCCGGTTACAGTGGCCGCCAATCTTCATAACACCTTCACTACGCCGCTGTCACAACAATCCCGTTAGTCACGGCCTAAATCAGGAAACTTTCACGCAAATCGGGACAAGTAGTCACTCAAAGTGATCCCAGCCTCGTCGCCCGACCTTCCGGCCATGCACCACGACGCCGGCGCCTTCGACCACGCGGCCCACGACCTGCCACGATTCCGGCAGGCGTACCTCTGGGGGGAAGACCGCCGCGAGCGCGTGATCCTCACCGCCCGTGAGCACCCACTCCAGCGGATCGGCCCCCATCTCCTTCGCCGCCACCGCGACGGGCTCCGCCACGGCGAACGCCTGCGGATCGAGCTCGATCCGCACCCCGCTGGCCTCGGCGACATGGCCGAGGTCCTGCAGCAGCCCGTCACTGACGTCGAGCATCGCGCCGGCGCCCAGCTCGGCCGCCCGCGGCCCCATCGCGTACGGAGGTGACGGCCTGCGGTGCGCGGCCACGACCTCCTCCAAGGCCGGGGAGCCGGCCGGCAGGCCCTCCTCCAGCAGCGCCCATCCGGCGGCCGCGTACCCGAGCCGGCCCGTCACCGCCACCACGTGCCCGGGCCTGGCCCCCGAGCGGAGCACGGGAGCGCGCCCCTGCAGATCGCCCAGCGCGGTCACCCCGATGACGACCTGGTCACACCGGGTGACGTCACCTCCGGCCACGCTGGCGCCGACCACGGCGCACTCGTCGCGGAACCCGTCGGTCAGCTCGTCGAGCCAGGCCAGGGGCAGGTCGGCGGGGATGCCGAGCCCCACCACGATCGAGGTGGGGACAGCGCCCATGGCCGCCACGTCGGCGAGGTTCTGGGCCGCGGCCTTGCGGCCCACGTCATAGCCGCCGGACCAGTCGCGGCGGAAGTGCCGGCCCTCCAGCAGCAGGTCGGTCGAGACCGCGACACGCCTGTCGGGCGCGGCCACCACGGCGGCGTCGTCACCCGGCCCCACCATCACCGCCGCACCCTGGGGAAGGCGTGCGGTAATACGATTTACCACACCGAATTCGCCGAGATCTCCGACTGTGATGACGCACCTCCTGACGCACACAGGGTACGGTTACCCATCGGCGTGATCCAATCGCCCGGGAGGACGTAATGGTGCAGGCCTACATCCTTATTCAGACCGAGGTAGGCAAGGCCGCCGCCGTGGCCCACGAGATTTCCGGCATTCCCGGGGTCACTCAGGCGGAAGACGTGACAGGGCCCTACGACGTGATCGTGCGCGCCGAGGCCAACAACGTCGACGAGCTGGGCAAGCTCGTCGTCGCGCAGATTCAGGCGGTGGAAGGGATCACTCGTACCCTGACGTGTCCGATCGTCCACATCTGAAGGCAGTCGTCGCATGCGTGCCGCCGCCGTCCTGCTCGTTCTGCTGACGCTCGCCGGGTGCGGCACGGTGCAGGTCGATCCGCCCACGCCGCAGGGGGAAGCGGTGGCCGCGTGCGACAAGCTGGCCGGGCTGCTGCCCGAGACCCTCGACGGTGACGAGCGCGGCACGTCCACGCCTGAGTCACCGTACGTCGCCGTGTGGGGGGAAGGAACCATCGCGCTGCGCTGCGGGGTGGGCCGCCCGGCAAGGATGGCGCCCACCGACCAGCTCCAGGAGATCGGCGGCGTGGGCTGGTTCGCCGATCCGGAAAGGCCCACGTTGTTCACCGCGGTGACCGACACCGCGTACGTCGAGGTCACCGTCGGAGGCGAGCACGTGCCGGCCGAGGTGCTCGCGGACCTGTCGAAACCGATAGCCAGGACGTCGGCCCGCTGACCGTGCGATCGTTCAGCGAAGCCCCGCCGGCCGGGCCAGCGCGAGCTGGATGAGCCGGTCGACCAGCGCCGGGTAGGGCAGGCCCGAGGCGGCCCAGAGCTGCGGCGCCACCGACAACGACGTGAACCCCGGCATGGTGTTGATCTCGTTGAAGACGAGCCCGCCCTCGGGCGTGTAGAAGAAGTCGGCCCGCGCGAGCCCTTCGCAGTCGAGCGCCTCGAACGCGCGCACGGCCATCGCCCGAAGCTCCTCGGCCGTCTCGGCCGGGATGTCGGCGGGCACGGTCAGCGACATCTGGTCGGGATAGTATTTCGCCTCGAAGTCGAAGAACTCCTGCCCGCCCTCGACCCTGACCTCCCCGGGGATCGACGCGGCGGCCGGCTCGTCACCGGGCGACTCCAGCACCGCGCACTCGATCTCGCGGCCAGCGATGGCGGCCTCGATGAGCACCTTGGGGTCGTGCTGCCTGGCGGCCTCCACCGCCGCCTCCAGCTGGGACCGGTCGGACGCCTTGGAGATGCCCTGCGAGGAACCGGCCCTCGCGGGCTTGACGAACACCGGGAAACCGAGCGCCTCGGCCTCCTTGACCACGCGCTCCCGGTCGAGCCGCCAGTCGCGGTCGCGGACGACGACGTGACGGCCGACGGGCAGCCCCGCGGCGGCCATCACGGTCTTCATGTGAGCCTTGTCCATGCCGACGGCGCTGGCCAGCACGCCCGAGCCGACGTAACGCACACCGGCCATCTCCAGCAGGCCCTGGATCGTGCCGTCCTCCGCGAACGGCCCGTGCATCACCGGGAACACCACGTCGACCGAGCCGAGCTCCACGGGGATGCTGCCCGGATCGTAGGCCACCAGCGCGTTGCCACCCGACGGCAGCGCCAGCGCCGCGCCCGCGCCGTCGACGACCGGAAGCTCGCCCGACTCGATGGCGAACCGCTGGTCGGACGTGGCCAGCACCCACCTGCCGTCCTGGGCGATCCCGATGGGGATCACCTCATATTTGCTCCTGTCGATCGCATCCAGAACGCTGCCCGCGCCCATCAGGGACACGGCGTGCTCAGAATTGCGACCTCCGAAAACGACGGCGACGCGTGGCTTGCTCATGGTGTCCGAATCTACCGGGGTGTCCCTGTCACAGCGAGCTGAGCACGCCGCAATCAGGCCTTTCTCTTATACGCCGTAACGCTCGGGTTTGGGCGAGCGCGACATCAGCAACATGCCCGCCTCCGCCGGCGACATGCCGTCGTGCACCACTCCGACGACGACCTCGGTGATCGGCATCTCCACGTCGTGCTTCCTGGCCAGCTCCAGCACGGACTCGCAGGACTTCACGCCCTCCGCCGTCTGCTTGGTGGCGGCGACGACCTCGTCGAGCGTCATGCCCCTGCCGAGGTTCTCGCCGAACGTACGGTTACGCGACAGCGGCGACGTGCACGTGGCCACGAGATCACCCATCCCGGCCAGCCCCGCGAACGTGTGCGCGTCGGCGCCGAGCGCCGCACCCAGCCGGGAGATCTCCGCCAGCCCTCTGGTGATGAGCATGGCGCTGACGTTGTCGCCCATGCCCATGCCCGCCGAGACGCCGACGGCCAGCGCGATAACGTTCTTCACCGCGCCGCCCAGCTCCACGCCGACGACGTCGGGATTGGTGTACGGGCGGAACCAAGGCGGCAGGTGGCAGGCCGACTGGAGACGGGCGGCGACGGACTCGTCGGCGCATGCGACGACGGTGGCGGCGGGCTGGCGCATGGCGATCTCCTTGGCCAGGTTGGGCCCGGAGATGACCGCGACGCGCTCTTCCGGCACCTCGGCGACCTCACGGATCACCTCGCTCATCCGCTTGGTCGTGCCCAGCTCGATGCCCTTCATCAGGCTGACCAGCACCGCACGGGGCGGGAGGTGCTCGCGCCAGCGGGCCAGATTGGGCCGCAACTGCTGCGACGGCACGGCCAGCACCACGAAGTCGGCCCCGTCGAGGGCCCGCGCGGCGTCGGTCGTGGCGCGCAGCGTGGCCGGCAACTCGATGCCCGGCAGATAGTCGGGGTTGCCATGATCACGGTCGATCGCCTCGACCAGCTCTTGCCTGCGCCCCCACAGCGTGACCTCGTTGCCGGCCTCCGCCAGAATCATGGCGAACGTCGTGCCCCACGAGCCCGTGCCGAAAACGGCCACCTTTGTCATGCCATCACCGTCCGGCGGGATCGTAGGGGGTTTCCGGCGCCTTCTCGCCACGCAGCTCCGCGAGCTGCACGGTGATCGCCGCCATGATGTCGGCCGTCGCCTCGCGCAGCACGGCCGCGTGCGGTGGCCGGCCCGCGTACTTCGACAGATCGACCGGCGGACCCACGCTCACGCGGAACGTCTTGCGCGGGAACAGCCTGAGCTTCTTCTCCCCGTAGGGGAGCAGCTCATGCGCGCCCCAGTGGGCGACCGGGATGACGGGCGCGCCGCTCTGCAACGCCAGCCGGGCGGCACCCGTCTTGCCCACCATGGGCCACAGGCCGGGGTCGCGCGTGCAGGTGCCCTCCGGGTAGAACATGATCGCGCACCCGTCGGCGAGCCGCTCGGCCGAGACCTGCAACGATCTGGCCGCCTCGTTGCTGCCGCGGTCGACCGGGATGGCCAGCAGCGCCGCCACGGCCCGGCCCAGGAACGGCACTCTGAACAGCGCGGACTTGGCGAGGATTACCGGCCAGCGCCCGTTGTTGTAGAGGAAGTGCGACAGCAGAACAGGGTCGGCCCAGGAGAGATGGTTGGTCGCGATGATCACGCCGCCGGTGCGGGGAATGCGCTCCCCGCCGCGCCAGTCCTTCCTGACCAGGAGCCGGGAGAGCGGTTTCACCACGACTACGGCCAGGGTTTCCCAGAAACGCGACGGTCGCGTGGGGCGGCTCATGGTCTCCTCCAACACCTGCGGGATGCGCCCCAAGTCTCCCTGCTGGCTGCTCGGGATGTCGAGGTGGGGGGTGCGGGGGCGCGACGCTCAAGGTTCCGGCTTCCTCCCCACGCCTAGCGGCGGGGGATTCCCACCTTCACCGCGACGTTCTTCACACCGAACTCCACCCCGGCCACGGCGCCCGCGGCCGGGCCCGGCCGGGACCGCGAACCTGCACGGCGAGCAGGACGTGCCGGCGGCCGTGGGGACCGAGGGAGACGGTCACCGTGGACGGGTGCCGCCAGGCGAGTGTCCGGTTCCACACCGCGCGGACGCACCCGAACGTGCGACCGAGCACCGCCGCCTGCTCGGGACCCGGGTAGGCCCGACACTTGTCCGCCGTCCGCACACCCGGGATCTTAGCGGGCAGAGCCGCTCCTGCTTAATCGTGCTCCGCCTAGATGGCGAACTGACGTTCCCCGCGCCACCACGCGGCGGATCCGCTTTCCTCCCCGCGGCCGAAGCCGGGGGTCTCCAGCGAAGGAGCAGCATTGACGAGCATCCGGTGGTCACTGGTGATTCCGGTGAAGACGCTGGTCGCGGCGAAAACCCGGCTCGCCGCGGCGACAGGGCCGCACCGCACCAGGCTGGCCGTGGCCGTCGCCTGCGACACCGTGGCGGCGGCGCTCTCGTGCCCGCGGGTGGCGAGGGTGATCGTGGTGACCGCCGACCCGGCCGCCGCGGGCCCCCTCGCCGGGCTCGGCGCCGAGGTCGTGCACGACCCCGATCGCGGGCTGAACACCGCGCTCCGCACCGGAGCCGCCCACGCCGTACGCGTCGCGCCCGGCGACGCGGTGGGCGCGCTCCAGGCCGACCTGCCCGCCCTGCGGCCGGCCGAACTCGGCCTGGCGCTGGAGGCGGCGGCCGAGTTCGACCAGGCGTTCGTGCCCGACGCGCTCGACGTGGGGACGACCTTCTACGGAGTGCTTCCCGGGACGCCGTTCACCCCCAGGTTCGGCGGGGAGTCGCGGGCCAAGCACCTGGCCACCGGGGCCAAGGAGCTGGCCGTGCCGGGGATCGACTCGGTGCGCCGCGACGTCGACACACCCGACGACCTGCGCGCGGCCGTCGCCCTCGGGCTCGGCAGGCACACCGCGGCGGTGGTCAAGGAGCTGTGGCCGGGCACATGAATGTGGCGTGCTGGCCGGAGCGGCGCCGGGCACATGACCGGGCGGTCGTCAGGGAGTGGCGGCCGTCCTCATGATGGCGGGCGCGGTGACCACCGCCAGGTGCGACAGGCCCAGCAGGGCGATGCCCGCGGCGAAGACCGCGTACCCGCCGAGCCACTCCCCCAGCGCGCCGCCGGCCAGCCCGCCCAGCGGCACGACGCCCCACATGAGGAAACGCATGCTGGCGTTGACCCGGCCGAGCAGGTGTCCAGGGGTGATGCGCTGGCGGTAGCTGAGCTGGGCGATGCCGAAGATCGCGCCGGCCACGCCGAACAACGACGCGGCCACCGGGAAGACCAGCAGCCGCCAGCCAGGGCCGGTGGCCAGCGCGGGCAGGTAGAGCACGGTGGCCAGCGCCGCGGAGCCGTACAGGGTGCGGCCGGTCCCGAAGCGGGCCGTGACGCGGGCCACCAGCGCGGCGCCCGCCAGGGAGCCCACGGCGGCGGCCGACAGCAGCAGGCCGTACTGCGCGGAGCCGACGCCGAGCTCCTTGACCAGGTAGAGGGGCAGGCCGACGAGGCAGATGGAGTTGGCGGTCATGGCCAGCGCGCCGCCCGCCGCGATCCTGCGCAGCACGGGCTCGCCCATGACGAATCTCAGGCCCTCCACGACCTCGTGGCGCAGGGACCGTTCGCTCCGCCGCACCGTCTCCTCCGCCCGCACGCCTGCCAGCAGGAGCGCTGAGACGAGATAGCTGACGGCGTCGGCGAGGAGAGCGATCGGGGCGGTGAGCGCCGCCACCGCCCAGCCGCCGACGCCTGGCCCGGCGAGCAGGGAGACGTTCTTGGTGATCTCGAGTACGCCGTTGCCACGTTCGAGCCGCTCCTTGGGCACGATGGCGGGCAGCAGGCTCATATGGGCGACGTCGAAGAACACCGTGCCGGCGCCGAGCACCAGCGCGACGACGTAGAGCTGGGGCAGCGTGAGCACGCCCAGCCAGGCGGCCACGGGGACCGAAAGGAGCGCCACTCCGCGTACGACATCGGCCCAGATGACGATCGGGCGGCGCCGCGACCGGTCCACCCACACGCCGGCGGGCAACCCGATCAGGAGGAACGCGAGCATCTGGGCGGCCGACAGCAGGCCGAGATCGAAGGCGCCGGCGTCGAGCGTGAACAGCGCGGTCAGCGGCAGGGCCACCACGGTGACCTGGGTGCCCATCTGGGTGATGCCGTTGGCCCAGGCGAACAGCGCGAAGTCACCTCGATGTCTCATGACGGGCGATCCTCGCGACCTGCGCGGGCGGAGACAAACGATTATTGGACCGCCTGGCGTGGCCGCCTTAGGCTGGTCCTCGTGCAGGCGACGGTGCGGAGTTACGACGAGGCCACCCGCTCTGGCACGGTGTTCCTCGACGACGGGACGGTGCTGGAGTTCGGCACGCCCGCCTTCGACGCGGGGCCGCTGCGGCTGCTGCGCTCGGGGCAGCGGGTCAATCTCGCGATGTCCGGAGGCGAGATCACTTACATCACGCTCTCCACTTTCCCGGTGCCCGGTGCTTAAATGCGGACGCCCGGGCCGGACGGCCCGGGCGTGGTCCGCTGAGTTTACTTTTTCTTGCCGATTTTCTTGCCGCCTTCGTTCACCAGCTCTTTGAAATCGGAGCCGGGACGGAACTTCGGCGCCCAGCTCTCCGCGACGTTGATTTCCGCACCGGTCGACGGATTGCGCGCCGTGCGGGCGGGCTTGTTCACCATCTCGAACGCGCCGAAGCCCGTGATCGAGACCTTGTCGCCGCTGGCCACGGCCTTCTGGATGGCGTCGACGACCGCGTTCACGGCCTCGGTGGCCGTCTTCCTGTCGCCCACCCGATCCGCGATGGCCTCGACGAGTTCACGCTTGTTCATGAAAGTCCTGCTCCCCCAGTTACGGCTCGGGGCTCCAGTTTACGTGTTTGACGGAGAAACCCCTTACGGGCTCGAAAGTAGGCGGGATCGCAGGGGAACTCAATCACCGGGCGCGTTTTCCGCACTTCGTGGCGTGTCGGGAAGCTCGTCAAGCGAGGCCAGAAACGCGTCGAGGCGCAGCGCAGCCCTTTTCCGATCGTGCTTCGCAAGGTCACAAATCGACAGATAGCGGCGCGCTATCCGTTCCTTGTCGGCGGCGGGGAGCATGCGGACGCGGCGGTGCGCCTCGCGCAACCGCCGCGCCAGCTCGTCGTCTTCTAGACGGTCGTCGGCAGCCATGGCTGCCGACCATTCTCGTATGCCGCCACGTCGCCGGCGTGACGCAGGGTCAGCCCGATGTCGTCGAGGCCCTCCATGAGCCGCCAGCGGGTGTAGTCGTCGATCTCGAAAGCGATGACCTCGTCCGCCCAGCGGACCTGGCGTTCCCGCAGGTCGACGGTGATCTCGAGCTTCGGGTCGGCCTCGACCGCCGACTGCAGGTCCGCCACCTTGTCGCCGGGCAGGACGACCGGCAGCAGGCCCATCTTGGTGGAGTTGTTGCGGAAGATGTCGCCGAACCTGGCGGCGATCACGACGCGGAACCCGTACTGCTGGAGCGCCCAGACGGCGTGTTCGCGCGAGGAGCCGGTGCCGAAGTCGGGGCCGGAGACCAGGATCGAGGCGCCCTCGTGGGCGGCGTCGTTGAGGACGAACTCGGGGTCCTCACGCCAGGCCGCGAACAGGCCCTTCTCGAAGCCGGTGCGGCTGACCTGCTTGAGCCAGACGGCCGGGATGATCTGGTCGGTGTCGACGTTGCTGCGGCGCAGCGGCACCGCCGTGCCGGTGTGGGTGGTGAAGGCTTCCATCGATTTTCCTTACGGGTCTACAGGTCTGAAGGTCTACGCGAGAAGGGCCGGAGGCCGGCTCCGGCTCACCGAGGCCGCGTCAGAGGTCGGCGGGAGCGGTGAGGCGGCCGGTCACGGCGGTGGCGGCGGCGACCTGAGGCGACACCAGGTGGGTGCGGCCCCCCTTGCCCTGGCGGCCCTCGAAGTTGCGGTTGGAGGTCGAGGCGCTGCGCTCGCCCGGCTTGAGCGTGTCGGGGTTCATGCCCAGGCACATCGAGCAGCCGGCCTCGCGCCACTCGGCGCCCGCGGCCTTGAACACCTCGTGCAGGCCCTCCTGCTCGGCCTGCAGCTTGACCTGCATCGAGCCGGGGACGATCAGCGTGCGGGTCTTCACCTGGCGGCCGCGCAGGACCTCGGCGGCCGAGCGCAGGTCCTCGATGCGGCCGTTGGTGCACGAGCCGACGAACACCGTGTCGACCTCGATCGCGCGCAGCGGGGTGCCCGCGCTGAGGCCCATGTAGTCGAGCGCCCGCTCGGCCGCCGAGCGGGCGACCGGGTCGGCGAAGGAGTCGGGGCTCGGCACGGACTCGGCGAGCGGCAGGCCCTGGCCAGGGTTGGTGCCCCACGTGACGTAGGGGGTCAGCGTCGAGGCGTCGATCTCCACGACCTTGTCGAACACGGCGTCGTCGTCGGTGCGCAGCGACTTCCAGTATTCGACGGCCTGGTCCCACGCCTCGCCCTGCGGCGCGTGCGGGCGGCCCTTGAGGTAGGCGAACGTGGTCTCGTCCGGCGCGATCATGCCGGCGCGGGCGCCTGCCTCGATCGACATGTTGCACACCGTCATGCGGCCCTCCATGGAGAGCTTGCGCACCGCCTCGCCGCGGTATTCGACGATGTAGCCCTGGCCGCCACCGGTGCCGATCCTGGAGATGATCGCCAGGATCAGGTCCTTGGCCGTGACGCCGGGAGGCAACTCGCCCGAGACCTCGATGGCCATCGTCTTCGGCCGGTAGGCGGGCAGCGTCTGGGTGGCCAGCACGTGCTCGACCTCGGAGGTGCCGATGCCGAACGCGATGCCGCCGAACGCGCCGTGCGTCGAGGTGTGGGAGTCGCCGCAGACGATCGTCATGCCCGGCTGCGTCAGGCCGAACTGCGGCCCGATGATGTGCACCACGCCCTGCCCGGCGTCGCCCATCGGGTGGAGCCTGATGCCGAACTCGGCGGCGTTCTTGCGCAGCGTCTCGACCTGCTTCTTGGACACCGGGTCGGCGATCGGGCCGAGCACGGTCGGCACGTTGTGGTCTTCGGTGGCGATCGTGAGATCGGGACGCCGCACCTTCCGGCCGGCGAGACGGAGCCCGTCGAACGCCTGCGGGCTGGTCACCTCATGGATGAGGTGCAGGTCGATGTAGAGCAGGTCGGGCTCGCCGTCGGCGCGCCTGACGACGTGCTGCTCCCAGACCTTCTCGGCCAGTGTGCGGCCCATGTGATCTCCTCCTGCATAGAGCGATGCGACGCATCGCGGCTCAGTCGCTCGGATCCGGTCTCTTCCCTTGTCGCTGGGGTCGCCCCGCTCCCTGCGCTCCTCAGTCCAGAGACCGGTGCTCCCTCGCGGGAGAACCTTTGTGACTTGCCTTCTCATATGTCGAGACGGCAGTATCGTCCTATGGACAACTCTAGCGGAGTCGGAGTACTCGACAAGGCAGTTCTTGTACTCAATGCCCTCGAAGCGGGACCCGCTTCACTGGCGCAGCTCGTCCAGGCCACCGGTCTGGCCCGTCCCACGGCCCATCGGCTGGCCGTCGCACTTGAGCACCACCGCATCGTGACCCGCGACACGCAGGGCCGTTTCGTGCTGGGCCCGCGGCTCTCCGAGTTGTCCACCGCGGCCGGCGAGGACCGGCTGCTGGCGGTGGCCTCCCCCGTGCTGATGCAGCTCAGGGACCTGACAGGGGAAAGCGCGCAACTCTATCGCCGCCAGGGCGACGAACGCGTCTGCGTCGCGGCGGCGGAGCGGGCCAGCGGCCTGCGCGACACGGTTCCCGTGGGCTCGGCGCTGCCCATGACGGCGGGCTCGGCAGCGCAGATCCTGCTCGCCTGGGAGGAGCCCGACCGGCTGCACCGCGGGCTGCGCGGCGCCAAGTTTACCGCCGCCACGCTCGCGTCCGTCCGTCGCAGGGGCTGGGCCCACAGCGTCGGCGAGCGGGAGCAGGGGGTCGCCAGCGTGTCCGCCCCCATAAGGGGCAGTGGAGGCAAGGTGATCGCGGCCGTGTCGGTCTCCGGGCCCATCGAACGGCTCACGCGAGCCCCCGGGCGGTTGCACGCGGTGCCCGTCATGGCGGCGGCCGAACGCATTACCGAGGCGATGCGCCGCACGTCATGATCGGCTGTCATGATCGGCGAAACCAGGTATTTCTGGGGCCGACAGCCTCGCGGGCGCACTAGCCTGAGTGCGTGACAGATCGCATCGAGGTAGCCGCCGCTGAGCTGCGACCCCTGCTCGAAGAGTTCATCATGTGGGCGCGTGCGAACGCGCCCGGAAGCGACCCCGAGCTCGTGGGGCCTGCCGCACTCTGGCACCGTCTCGCCTTCTCGCAGGACCTCGGCACGTGGAAGCGTGCCGACCTGCGCAACCTGCTGCTCGACCGCATGCCCAAGGTCGTGGAGGATCCCGACGCCGCCGCCGACGGGATGCTCCCGGCCGTGGACGCGTACCTCACGTTCCTCTCTCAGACCGGCAGGCTCGCCAAGGGCTCCGACTCCCTCGCCGATCTGCAGGCCGAGCTCGACGACGTCGAAGACGAGTTCGTCGACCTGATGGAGGAGCTGATCGACGACGGCGAGGGCGAGGAGGACGAGGAGACCGGCGACCTCGGCGACTTCGAGATGTTCGCCGACGAGCTGGCCGAGCTCGACACGATCAGGCTGCGGCCCGACACCGAGCTGGCCGCGGCCGCCCGCGAGGCGCCGCTCATCGCCAAGGCCCGCGACCTGGCCGTGTGGGTGGGCTCGGGCCGGCGTGTGGGCGAGGAGACCCTGCTCAGCGACGCCGAGGTGGAGGAGGCGCTGGCGGCCGTCGGGTTGCCCAGGCCGGAGACCGAAGGCCCGGTCGCCGAGGCCGTCCCCTACCTGTGGAACATCTGGAACCTGGCCGTCGATCTGGAGTTCCTCGAGCCGGGCGACGCCAACACGGTGGCGGTCCAGGACGACACGTCGGAGTGGCCGTTCGACGACGACGAGGACGTGCTCGACGCCTGGATGCTCGGGCTGCACTCGGTCGACTACGGCGACCCCGAGCTCGACGACGACGATCTCACGATGGCGCTGGCGGGCCTGACCCGCGGCCTGCTGGTCAGGCTCCTGCTGGCCGGCGGCTCACGTGACCTCGACGAGCTGAGCCAGGAGCTGGCGGAGGCCGCCGCCGACCTCGACGAGCTCGGATCGGACGCGTGGGAGGCGGCGGTCGACCCGCTCGCGCCCCCGATCGACTGGCTGATCGGCTACGGCATGGTGGAAGTCGACGGCAAGACCCTCAGGCTCACGCCGCTCGGCACCGAGGGGGTCGTCCACCTGGTCGACGACGCCGACATCGAGGTCGACGCCAGACCGGCGATCGAGTCCATGAGCGCCCACGAGCTGCTGGCGCTCAGCGCCGAGCTGCCCGAGGACGAGGCCGACACCGAGTTCGCCGCCTGGATGCGGCTGCGCGAGCCGGGAAAGGCCGCCGAGGAGCTGCTGGAGGCCGCGGGCGAGGACGAGAGCGACGCGCTGATCAGGGTGCAGGCGGCCAGCGTGGTCGGCACCCTGGGCGAGGCCGCCATCCCAGCCTGGCGGGAGGCGCTCAAGCAGCCCACGCTGCGCCCTTACGCCGCCACCCACCTCAGCCAGCTGGAGGTCGAAGGGGCGCCTGAGCCGACGCAGGACGACACGCACTGGCTGATCCTCGACATGTGGACCATCTCGGCCGGGCTGGGCCGGTCGGAGTTCGTGAGCAGCCTGCAGGACATCGGCCCCGACATGGTCGGCAACCTGCTGGAGGTGATCTGGAAGATCCCGCACGCGCACGTGGAGGAGCTGCTGGATCTGATCTCGCAGGTGCATCCGGACAAGCAGGTGGCCAAGGCCGCCCGGCGCGCCCTCTTCAAGGCCCGCTCCCTGTGATCTGACCGCCCGGGCCCTCGCCGTCCGCGGCGCGTTTCGCGCTCTGCGGCGCGGGCCTTCCCGGTCGCCGGCACACGCGGGTGGACCATCGTTTCCGGCGGCACCGCGCGTGGTGCTCCGTTGGGGGTGCCGCCGGATGATCAGGCTGCGGCGCCGTGCGTGGCCGGGCTCCTCCCACCCTTTACGCTGACGGCGGCCGCCCCCACCCGCCGCACGGGCCGGCGCCCGTCCAGGGGAACGCGCCTGCGGCTCGCGGGGCCGGGCGCCGTGACGTGCGCGCTGTGGGCCGATCGCGCGAGAGCCGGCGACCGGCGAAGAACCCCGGGCAGCGGTAACCGTGCGGGACAGAAGGTGGGCCGGCCTCGGCCTCACCCGCGACCTGCCCGAGGGCGGCGCCATGCGGTTCTGGATGGGAAGAACCCCGGTAGCGGAAACCTTGGCGGAAAAGAAAAACTCCGGAGCGGAATCGCGCCGGAGCGGTGATGCAGACGTAGTCCCGACCGGATTCGAACCGGCGCTACCGCCTTGAGAGGGCGGCGTCCTGGGCCACTAGACGACGGGACCTTCGCTGGCTTGTGACAGTGGTAGTCCCGACCGGATTCGAACCGGCGCTACCGCCTTGAGAGGGCGGCGTCCTGGGCCACTAGACGACGGGACCCTGTCCACAAGCTGATGTGCCGGGCTTCCCCGGCGACGCGCGTAACTCTACCGCACCCCGGAGACCACAACCAAACCACTTAGCGGCCCATCAGATCGGGCCTGTAGTGGCGAACCCAGTCGCCCATCCGGCCGCGCTGCCACAGCGCGTCGAACTCGCCGAGCGGGATCGTCACCTCCGGACGGCCCGTCGCCGGGTCAACGGGGACGCGGGACAGCCGGTCGCGCATCCAGCCGGGGATCCGGGGCGGGACCGCGCGCTCGCCCCAGCCGATGAGCCCCACAGAGCGCAGCGCCTGCGCGCGCACCCGCACCCCACCCGGCCGGCCGACTCTCCTGGGGTTGGCGAGCTGGGTGTCGACGACGTCGATCCGGGTGATGTCGGGCCAGCGGAGGTGCACGCGGAAACCGAGCGAGTCGGTCAGTTCGACGCCTTCCGCGGTGAAGCGGACGACGGTGCCCGAGCTCATGCGGCGGTGTTTGGCGACGAGGACGGCGAGCAGGCCGCCGGTGGCCAGGGCACCGATGGCGATGCCCAGCAGGGTGCTGCCGGTGAAGATGGCGCCGAGCAGCAGGATGACGACGAAGAAGAGCACGAGGAGTGCGGCGAACGGGGCGACGAAGCGGGGCAAACTGCCCGAGCGAATGCGAAATTCCTCCATAAATCGGGCGACTCTACCGCACCGGCTTGGCGCCTCATTGGTCTCTCGTCGCTCCCTCGACCGGCACCATGCCGCGCGGCCATCACGGCGGCTGATCCGTCAGCCGTTGAGCAGTCCGCGGCGGTAGGCCTCGGCGACGGCGGAGGCGCGGTCGCGGACGTCGAGCTTGGCGTAGACGTGCAGCAGATGGGTCTTGACGCTGGCCTCGCTGATGAACAGCTCGGCCGCCGCCTTCTTGTTCGTCGCTCCCCCGGCCACCAGGCGCAGCACCTCGAGTTCGCGCTTGCTCAGCCGGCCCCGGGTGGGCCTGCGCAGGTCGCTGGCCAGACGGCCGGCCACGGAGGGCGCCAGCACGGTCTCTCCCTCGTGGGTGGCGCGGACGGCTCGGGCCAGCTCGTCGGGCGGAGCGTCCTTCAGCAGGTAGCCGCTGGCTCCGGCTTCGAGGGCGGGCAGGACGTCGGTGTCGAACGTGGTGAGCACCAGCACCCGCGGCCCGGTGCCGGAGAGCTCGCGGATGGCGGTGACGCCGTCCATGCCGGGCATGCGCAGATCCATGAGGACGACGTCCGGCCGGAGCTCGGCGGCCAGGCGCACGGCCTGCGCCCCGTCGGCCGCCTCTCCGACGACCTCCATGTCGGGCTCGCCGCCGAGAGCCGCGCGCAGGCCGTCGCGCACGATCGGATGGTCGTCGGCTATCAGCAGCCTCAGCCGCATCGTGTTCCCTCCGTGAGGTGGTCGTCCGCCGTCAACGTGCGTCACCCTGCCCGGCCGGCGGGATGGCGGGCACGGACACCGCGACGGCCGTGCCCTGTCCTGGCTCGGACTCGATCGCCAGCGTGCCGCCCACGCCGTGTGCCCGCCGGCGCATGCCGTCGAGCCCGAACCCGTCAGCGGGCGTCTGCGGGTCGAAGCCGGCTCCGTCGTCCCGGACGTCGAGAAGCACGGATTCGTCGGTGTAGGAGAGCGTGAGGGCCGTTCTGGTGGCGCGTGCGTGCTTGGCGACGTTGGCCAGCGCCTCCTGGGCGATGCGGAACAGCGCCGCCTCCACGTCGGCGGCAAGCGCGACCGGGGTGCCGGTGAGCTCCAGGGCGAGGCCGACGCCCGACGACTCGGACCAGGATCGGGCCATGCGGTCGACGGCCTCGGGCAGCCGGGAGTCCTCCAGCGACTCTGGGCGCAGCGCGCGTACGGACCTGCGGGCCTCGGACAGGCTGCGGCGGGCCAGCTCGGCGGCCTGGTCGAGGTGGCCTCGGGCCGGGCCGTCGCAGACGCGGGCGGCGGCGTGGATCTGGCCCATCAGCGCGACGAGGTCCTGGGCGACCGTGTCGTGGATCTCGCCGGCCATGCGGTGCCGCTCGCCCAGCACGCCGGCGCTCCTGGCCTGGTCGAGCAGGCGGGCGTTCAGCTCGGCGTTCTCGTCCATGGCGGCGCGCAGCCGCTCGACCAGGCGGCGGCGTTTGTCGTGCTCGGCGGAGACGTACCAGCCCGCCAGGGCCAGCGGCAGGGCCACGGCGGCGATCACGCTGAGCAGCGAGGCACGGGCGCCCGGGCTCGCCTGTGCGGCCAGGCTGACCACGGCGGTCACCGTCACGCCCAGCATGACCAGCCGGGCGGGCAACATCCCGATGGCGAGCGGGTAGCCGACCGAGGCGAACACCGTGAAGGCGGCGTGCTCGGCGGCCAGCGCCCCCGCGAGGGCGATGAGCACCAGGAAGTGCCCCACGACGAGCGCGCGGTGCGTGTCGCGGTGCGCATGGAGCCAGGCGATCGGCGCCAGCCACACCGCGGCGGCCGGCACGAGCACGGGCCAGCCCGGCCACCGCGCCGGGGCGGGGCCGTCGCCGCCCATGACGGCGGCCGCGATCGCGGAGACCGCGAGCAGTGCGTAGGCGAGCGCCAGATAGACCCAGCGCTCGCGCCCGTCGAGCCGGCTCATGGGTCAAGCCTGGCACGACATCGACCGATCGGTGGATGCCGGGCATCGGCCGCACGTCGAGCCCGGCGGGCGATGTGCGGGCCCGGCACGCTCAGGGAGCATCGCCTCATGAGCAATCCGAGCAGACGAAAGATGATCCAGTACGCCGCGGTCGCGGGTGCGAGCGCCGCCACCGCGACGGCCGGCGCCACGGTCGCGCCCAAGCGTAAGGAGGTGACCACGTTCGTCTTCGTGACCGGCGCGAACGGCACGGCCGCGGCCGACGCCGAGCTGACGATGCGCGGCCACCGTTCCGTGGGCGTGAGCCTGCCCGGGCACGGCCCCTCCGAGCAGTTCACCCGCGCCTACCAGACGCCGCAGGACCTGAACAAGCTGGCCACGATGCCGTCGCCGGTAGCGGGCGTGACGCTGGACGACTACGTCGAGGCCACGGTGAACACCGTGCGCAGGGTCTCCCGGTACGGGCCGGTGATCCTGGTCGGCGGCAGCCTGGGCGGCGCGGCGATCACGAAGGCGGCCGACGAGGTGCCCGACCTGATCGACCGGCTCGTCTACGACACGGCCTACTGCTGCACCAACCTGAAGTCGCCGGCCGACTATCTGGAGACGCCCGAGGGCAAGCCGAGCCTGTCGGGCAACATCGTGCCGGGCGTGATCGGCGACCCCCGGGTGATCAAGGCGATCCGCGTCAACTGGCGCTCGAACGACAAGAAGTTCCTGGACGGCGTCAAGGCGGCGTTCATGGCCGAGGCCGGCGACGGCGAGTTTCTCGCGATGCTGAACTCTCTGCTGCCCGACGAGTCCCTGCAGGTGCCGAACGCCGACAGCCGGGGGCACAAGGACAAGTGGGGGCGGGTGCCCCGGGTCTACATCAGGCACTCGCGCGACCGGGTGATCCCCATCGCCCTGCAGGACCGCATGATCAGGGAGGCGGACGCCGCGACGCCGAAGAACACGTTCAAGGTCTTCACGGTGAACACCTCGCACGCGCCGACCGCCAAGGCGTATCAGCAGATCAGCGAAATTCTGCACCGGCTGGCGAAATAGAAAAATGGACGCCTCACCGGGAGGCGTCCACCAAATGCTGGGGTACCAGGACTCGAACCTAGACTAACTGAACCAGAATCAGTCGTGCTGCCAATTACACCATACCCCACCGGGGCGAACCCTCTCGGGCGCGCTTCGGCGATGTCCGAAAGAATAGCCCAGCCGGAGGGCTAAGACCAAAACGAACGGCCAACCCGTCCTCCGCTGCCTGCGGCACCGGTCCGGTCATGCCAAGCTGAAGGGGACAAAACACCACGTGGAGGAGCCCGAGCGTTGGCCGAGAATCCGTTCTTCGCCCCTAGTGATCTGCCCTACCAGCTGCCGCCGTTCGCGGACATCCGCGAGGAGCACTACGTTCCCGCTTTCGAGCGCGGCATGGCCGAGCAACTGGCCGAGGTCGATGCGATCGCCGACAACCCCGAGCCGCCGACCTTCGACAACACGATCGCCGCGCTCGAACGATCGGGGCAGATCCTTGATCGCACGGCCACGGCCTTCTCCAGCATTGCCTCCTCCAACTCCACCGACGGCATCATGGAGATCGAGAAGCAGATCTCCCCCCAGCTGACCAGGCACAGCGACGCGATCCGGCTCAACCGGGCGTTGTGGGCGCGCATCAAGCAGGTGGCCACGGACGACCCGGAGGAGTCCTGGCTGCTGGAGAAATACCGCGACGACTTCATCAGGGCGGGCGCCGACCTGTCGGAGACCGAGCAGGGCCGGCTGCGCGAGCTCAACGAGGAGTTGTCGAAGCTCTCCACGGAGTTCGCGCAGAGCCTGCTGAAGGCGTCGACCGAGTCGGCGTTGGTGGTGACGGACCGCAAGGAGCTCGACGGCCTCGACGAGGCCAAGATCGAGTCGCTGCGCAGGGACGACGGCACGTACGCCCTGCCGCTGCTCAACTACACCAACCAGCCAGGCCTCGCCCAGCTCACCAACCGTGACGTGCGCCGCAGGCTCTACGAGCTGAGCGTGGGCCGGGCGCCGGGCAACTTCGACCTCGCGGCCAGGATGGCGGCGCTGCGCGCCGAACGGGCGGCGCTGCTCGGCTTCCCCAACCACGCCGCCTACACGGTGGCCGACCAGACCGCCAAGACCGTCGAGGCGGTCGAGGAGATGCTCGGCCAGCTCGTCGGCCCGGCGGTGCGCAACGCGTACAAGGAGGCGGAGGCGCTGGCCGAGCAGGCCGGGTTCGCGATCGAACCGTGGGACTGGTCGTACTACTCGGAGAAGGTCCGCAAGGCCCGCTACGACTTCGACGGCGCCGCGATGCGGCCCTACTTCGAGCTCGACCGGGTCTACCGCGACGGCATCTTCTTCGCCGCCGGCACCCTCTACGGGGTCACCTTCACCGAGCGGCCCGACCTGAGCGGCTACCACCCTGACGTGACCGTCTTCGAGGTGTTCAACGAGGACGGGAGCCGGCTGGGGTTGTTCGTGCTCGACCCTTACGCCAGGGCGGGAAAGCGCGGCGGCGCGTGGATGAACAACCTGGTCGACCAGTCGTTCCTGTTCGGGCAGCCGCCCGTGGTGATGAACAACCTCAACATCACCAAGCCCGCCTCGGGGCCGACGCTGCTGACGTACGACGAGGTCAACACGGCCTTCCACGAGTTCGGCCACGCGCTGCACGGGCTGTTCTCCCACGTGCGCTACCCGCGCGTGTCCGGCACCAGGGTGCCCCGCGACTTCGTGGAATATCCGTCGCAGGTCAACGAGATGTGGGTGACCTGGCCCGAGGTCCTGGCCAACTACGCCAAGCATCACGAGACGGGCGAGCCCATGCCGGCGGAGCTGGTGGCGAAGCTGACGGCCGCGTCGACGTTCAACCAGGGCTTCAAGACCGTCGAATATCTGGCCGCCACGCTGCTCGACTGGGCCTGGCACAAGCTGACGCCGGGTGAGACGGTCGACGACCCCGAGGCGTTCGAGGCCGCCGCGCTGGATGCCGCGCAGGTCGCCATGCCGGTGATCAGGCCGCGTTACCGTACGAACTACTTCGCGCACATCTTCGCCGGCGGCTACAGCGCCGGCTACTACTCCTACATCTGGAGCGAGGTGCTCGACGCGGAGAGCGTCGAGTGGTTCACGGAGAACGGCGGGCTCACCAGGGCGAACGGCGACCACTTCCGCCGCGAGCTGCTCTCCAGGGGCGGGAGCATCGACCCGCTGACTGCGTTCGGCAACTTCCGCGGCCGCGAGCCGAGCATCCAGCCGCTGCTCGCCCGCCGCGGGCTCGTCTAGCCGCGGCGCGCAGTGGGCCTGACCGTCCCGGCGGCCCACTGCGCGCCCCGCGTGCCGGCTCCGCACCATGAGCCGCAGGGCGGCGCCATCGGGGTGCGGCCGCCGAGATGGCCGCCGGGGCCGCCAGAGGGCCGCCAGGGGCCGCCGTCAGCCTCGCAGGCGCGCCAGCGCGGCGCGCAGGCGCTCCTGGCTGCGCGCGCGGCCGAGCACCTCGATCGACTCGAACAGCGGCAGGCCCACCGTCCGGCCCGTGATCGCCACGCGCACGGGAGCCTGGGCCTTGCCCAGCTTGAGCCCGACGGCCGCGCCGACCTCCTCCAGCGCCTGCTTCAGCGACTCAGGGTCCCAGCTCACCGAGTCGAGGCGGTCGAGGTAGCCGGTGAGGATATCCAGCGGGGAGTTCTTCATCGCCTTGTCCCAGGACGCCTGGTCGAAGACCGGCTCTTCGAGGAAGAGGAAGTCGACGTTCTGCCGGATCTCCGACAACACCGCGATGCGGGTCTGCGCCAGCGTGGCGACCTTGCTGAACAGCTCGCGGTCCCACGACGGGTCGAGGAAGGGCGCGCAGCGCTCCTCGAAGACCTCCAGCGGCAGCGCCCGGATGTATTCGCCGTTGAACGCCCGCAGCTTCTTCTCGTCGAAGAACGCGTTGGACGGGTTGACGTCCTCCAGCCTGAACAGCTGCACCATCTCCGACCACGGCATGATCTCGCGGTCGTCACCCGGGCCCCAGCCGAGCAGCATGAGGTAGTTGACCATGGCCTCGGCGAGGTAGCCCTCCTGGCGGTAATCCTCCAGGGCCACCTTGTCGCGGCGCTTGGAGAGCTTCTTCCGCTGCTCGTTGACGATGACCGGCAGGTGCGCCCAGACCGGCGGCGTCGCGCCGAGAGCCGGCCACAGCAGCTCCTGCCGGGCCGCGTTGGGCAGGTGCTCCTCGCCGCGGGCGACGTGGGTGATGGACTGCGTGATGTCGTCGACGGCGTTGGCCAGCACGTAGAGGGGCGAACCGTCGCTGCGCGCGATCACGAAGTCTTCCTGGGCCTTGTTGGGGAACTCGACCCTGCCCCTGACCAGGTCGTCGACCACCGTGACGCCCTCGTCGGGGGTGCGGAAGCGGACCGCGCCGGCGGACAGCCCGCGCTCGCGGCAGTGGCCGTCATAGCCCTTGTCTTGCGAGCCGGTGCGCTCCTGCACCTGCTCGCGGGTGCAGTCGCAGTAGTAGGCCTTGCCGTCGGCCAGCAGCTTGGCCACCGCCTCGCGGTGCTGCGGCTGGTTGGCCGACTGGAAGTAGGGGCCCTCGAACACCGGGTTGGTGCCGTTGATGCCGATCCAGTCGAGCGCCGCGATGATGCCCTCGGTCCACTCGGGCCGGTTGCGGGAGGCGTCGGTGTCCTCGATCCGCAGGACGAACCGCCCCTGGGAGCGTTCGGCGAGCGCCCAGTTGAACAGCGCCGCGCGGGCGCTGCCCACATGGAACATGCCGGTAGGGGAAGGGGCGAACCGCACCCGTACGTCAGTCACGGGAGACCACCTTGTTCGTGAGTGTGCCGATGCCTTCGATGCCGACGCTGACCTCGTCGCCGATCTCGAGCGGGCCGACGCCGGCCGGGGTGCCGGTCAGGATGACGTCGCCGGGGATCAGCGTCATGACCGCGCTGACGTAGGCCACCAGCGCCGGGATGTCGTGGATGAGCTGGCTGGTGCGCCCGCTCTGCCGGATCTCGCCGTTGACCGTGGTCGTCAGCGCGAGGTCGGCCGCGTCAAGGTCGGTCTGGATCCACGGCCCGAGCGGGCAGAACGTGTCGAAGCCCTTGGCCCTGGTGAACTGCACGTCCTTCTTCTGCAGGTCGCGCGCGGTGACGTCGTTGGCGCAGGTGTAGCCGAAGATGACGTCCTTGACCCGCTCGACCGGCACCTCGCGGCAGAGCCGGCCGATCACCACGGCCAGCTCGCCTTCGTAGTCGACGCGGTCGGACAACGTCGTCGGGTAGGCGATGTCCTCGCCGTGGCCGATCACGGAGGTGGACGGCTTCATGAAGATGAGCGGCTCATCGGGCACCTGGTTGCCCAGCTCAGCCGCGTGCTCGGCGTAGTTTCTGCCGATGGCGACCACTTTGCTCGGCAGCATCGGGGCCAGCAGCTTCGCCTGGGACAGCGGGAACCGCTCTCCGGTGAACTGCACCTGGCCGAACGGATGGCCGGCGACCATGGAGACGAACTCCTCGCCCGGACCGCCTTCGACCACGCCGAACGACACGCCTTCGCCTGTGGAGAACCTCGCTATACGCACCTGACAAGGCTATCGCCGCCGCCGGTGGAGTCCGCCCATCCCGGCCGTCCGCCACCAGGCACAGGCCAGGATTCACCGTCAAATAAGCCAAAAGTCCGTTTTGGTACGTATCGGTCGAGTGCTGTGGGTTAGCTGCCTCTAATAGCGACACATGGAGGGCGACAGATGGACACGGTGTCAAACACAGGAACGGGTGCCGTACCACGAGCGCGTGCTCATGAGGGCGGCTCGGCCACCTCATTGGTCACGGACAAGGGCACCACGAGCATCGACGACGGGGTGGTCGCCAAGATCGCCGGACTCGCGGCGCGCGAGGTGTCCGGCGTGCACGCCATGGGCGCGGGCGCGGCGCGGGCCCTCGGCAGCATGAAGGGGATCGTCGGCGGGGACGTCAGCGTGTCCCAGGGCGTGTCGGTCGAGGTCGGCGAGCGGCAGGCCGCGGTGGACCTGGATCTGGTGGCCGAGTACGGCACCGCGATCCCGGACCTGGCCGCGGCCGTGCGGCGCAACGTGATCGCGGCGATCGAGCGGATGTGCGGGCTGGAGGTGACCGAGGTCAACATCCGTGTCGACGACGTCCACCTGCCCGGCCAGGACCGGGCCAGGGACCGGGACACCGGCGAGCAGCGGGACGCGGAGCAGGAACCCAGGGTTCAATGACCGCGCCGGAGGACGGCCCCGACGACGGCCCGAGACGCCGCCAGGGGAAGCCCGTCGCCGCCACCGGCCCCGGTCACCGAACCGCTGCCGGGCCGGCCGAACACGGGTCCACCGGTGCCGGGCCGACCGGAGCCGGGCCGACCGGAGCCGGGCCGACCGGTGCCGGATCGACCGGTGCCGGGTCAGCCCGTACCGGGGCGGCAGGGGGCGATGACGGCGATCGGGACGGGGGCGGTGAGGCGCGGGTGATCGCTCAGCGGGTGCGGGCGTGTTCCGGCGTGATCAGGCTGTCCGGGGGGCCGTTCGGGACGGTGGCCACGTACATGCCCGGCGAGCGGCTCCTGGGCGTGTCGGTCAACGACCGCGAGGTGGAGATCGCCGTCGTCGCCAGGATGGACCGCCCGCTGCCGGAGACCGCCGACGAGGTACGGCGGGCCGTGACGGATCTGGCCGGCGGCCGCCGGGTGAACGTGCGTATCGACGACATCGTGGAGGAACCATGAACAACGCCCACTGGCCGACGCTGGTCGGCCTGGCCGTCGGCATCATTCTGGGCCTGACGGCGGCGTTCGGCGGGCTGACCGCGTTCCTGCTCGTCCTCGTGCTCGGCGCGGCCGGCTTCGTCGTCGGCCGGATCGTCGAGACCGGCGAGGTGAACCTGTCGAGCCTGTCCACGAGGCGGAGATGACCGACGTCACGCCGGCGGAGAGCGCGGCCACCGTGACGGTGCCCGCGCAGCGCCGCCCTCCGCAACCGCCGCCGGAGGCGCGGGGCCGCACCGAGGTCGCCGACCAGGTGGTGCTCAAGATCGCGTGCCTGGCGGCCGCGGAGGTTCCCGAAGTGCGCGAGGCGCACTCCAGGACCGCGCCGTGGAGCCGCTCTCCGGACGCCGGTGCGGCGGCGCGACGGGGAGGTACGCCGGGCGGGAAGGCCGCGCCCTGGCGGCGTTCGTCGAGCGCCGAGGTGCGGGGCGGCCGGGCCACCATCCGCCTGCACGTGAGTGTCGCCTACCCGGCGCCGCTCCGCGGGGTGGCCGCCCGGCTGCGGGAGCACGTGAGCCGCCGCGTCGCCGTCCAGACCGGGCTGGAGGTCAGCCGCCTCGACGTGATCGTGACCGATCTGGCCGGTGAACCGCGATGACCACTCAGGAGATGTGCACCGTACCTCCCGACGACGAGGGAGGCGCGCACCGGGCCGGCCCGCCGAAGGGGGCCAGAACAGGTGACAGGACAGCTGACAGGGCGGCGGTGCGCGCGTTCCGGCCGCGGCGCAGGATCCCCGCCATCGTGGTGAGCGTCCTGCTGGCGCTCCTCGGTCTGCTCGTCGCCGCCGAGACGATCTCGGGGCTCGTCGGCCGGCCGCTGCGCCTGGTGCCCTACGACGGGATGCTCTCGTGGACGTCGGCGACGTCGTGGTCGGATCCGCTGGTCCTGCTCTCCTCGGCCGTGGTGACGCTGCTCGGGCTGGTCCTGCTGGCCGTCGCGCTGGTGCCTGGGCGGCCCAGCATGGTGCCCGCGCGCAGCGGCGACCCCGGTCTCGTCATCGGCCTGCGGACCAGGACCGTCGCCAAGGCCCTCGCCCACGCGGCCGAGGAGGTGCCCGGCGTGCACGCGGCGCGCGCCAGGATGCGCGGGCACGCGGTCGTCGTCACGGCGGCCACGTCCGGGTGGGACAAGGAACGTTTCGGCGAGGAGGTGCGCGACGCCGTGCTGACCCGGCTCGCGGCGCTGGATCCCGTGGAGCCGTACCGGGTGGTCGTGAACGTCAAGGAGCCGAGATGAGCGGGAGTATCGGCCGGGTCAACCGGTGGGGGCTGGCGCTGGTCGGGCTGGTGCTGACGGTGCTGGGCGGTCTCGCGCTGGCCCGCGGCCTGGGCGCGTTCGGCACGGCCGGCACTCCGATCGTCGACGGCGGCGCGCGCGGGTTCTTCGCGCGTACCAGCCCGTGGATCTGGTGGGTCGTCGCGCTCGTGGCGCTCGCCGTCGCGCTGCTGGCGCTGTGGTGGCTGCTCGCGCAGGCGCGCGGGGAGCCGCACGGCCCGCTGCGCGTCGAGTCGGGGCCGACGGGGGTGACCGAGGTGGCGCCCGGCGGCATGGCGCAGGCGGTGGCCGACGACGTCGTGTCGGGCCCGTCCGTGCTGAGCGCCCGCGCCGACCTCGTGGACGCGCGCGGCAGCCCGTCCGTACGGCTGCGCGTGGTCGCCGACGAGTCGGCCCCGCTGTACGAGCTCAGCCGGCACCTGTCCACGGTGGTGCTGCGGCATGTGCGCGACGCGCTGGAGCGGGATCAGGTGCCGGCGATCGCCCGCGTTAGCCTGGAGCCCTCACCTTCGCCGCACCGGGTGGTGCGCTGACGAGAGGGGTTCTGTGGTGTCCGTCGTGAAGATCAACGTGCTGACCGTGCCCGCCGACATGCGTACGGAGCTGGAACAACGGTTCTCGAAGCGGGCCGGGATGGTGGAGTCGGCCGACGGGTTCGAGTGGTTCGAGTTGCTCAGGCCGGTGGAGGGCACCGAGCGCTATCTCGTCTACACCCGGTGGCGCAGCGAGGAGGACTTCCAGAACTGGCAGCAGGGCCAGGCGTTCCAGCGCGGCCACGCACAGGCAGCGCAGGGTCAGGGGCAGGGTCAGGGGCAGGGTCAGGGCCACGGCCACGGCCAGGGCCCCGCGGCGACCGGCTCGGAGCTGTGGTCGTTCGAGGTGGCGGAGAGCGCCGGCCCGAAGGGCTGAGCGCTCTCAGGCGTCGAGCGGGTTGCGCGCGATGCGGTCGAGGATGCCGTCGCGGACGAGCCCGCCGGCGAAGCTCGACGGCTTGCGCGCGCCCTGGTCGGCGATGCACGCACCGAACTCCTTGGCGATCTCCAGCCGCGGATGGCGCGCCAGCACCTCGGCGCGCACCTCCTCGGGGATCTCGTCGGTGCGCCGGCCCGAGATGTCCATGCCGGTCGAGAGCTCCAGCAGGTGGCCCTCGGGGTCGTCCTCCACCGGCACCTCGGCCCACATGTGCCGGATGATCACCTCGGCCGCGCGTTCCCTGCGCTCCGGCGACCAGCCGGCGCCGGCGCAGAAGGCCCAGGCCACGTGCCCGCCCGCCTCTTCGTACGGCACCGTGTGGCTGTCGTACCCGGCGACCAGGCCGATGTCGTGCAGCATGGCCGCCACGTACAGCAGCTCGGCGTCGAAGGCGATGGAGTGCGCCTGCCCGTGGGCGGCGGCGAACAGGTAGGCCCGGATCGAGTGGTTGAGCAGCGAGGGCGTGTGGTAGCGCGTGGCCACTTCGAGCGCTCCGCGGCAGGCGGGCGTGTCGGGGATCATCAGGTCGTCGAATCTCACGGCTCCAGCATCTCCTTCCCCGCGCCGGCTCCGCCAGCCGGAGCACCGGCGCCACATCGAGCGGCTAACGAATCGGACACTCGGCTTGACCCGGTGATCGCGAGAGCGAAAGCATGTGCCGCCCTCACTGTTCTGTCCCGGAAGGACCTGGCGTGCGCCGGTTTGCGTTACCTCTTGCCCTCACGCTCGCCCTCGGCGGGTTGGCCGGCCCCGCTCAGGCCGGCTCCCAGGCCGACGGGGTGACCCGCACCGCGGAGTGCCAAGGCGACTGGCTGCCCGGCACGCCCACGGTCACCGACGTCATGAAAGGCGAGATCTCGCTGGTCGGGTTGCCGGCGTACAAGATCGGCAAAAAGATCGACTGGTCGGCCAGCCCGTACAAGAACCGCTCGTGGGAGTACGTGTTCCAGTCGCTGCGCTGGATGGGCACGCTGGTCGTCGAGTACGAGAACACCGGCGAGCAACGCTACCTGGATCGTGCCACCGAGATCACCAAGGACTGGGTGGCGAAGAACAGGCGAGGGGCGCGCGGCACCAAGCCGTACGTGTGGAAGGACCATCCGGTCTCGCTGCGCACGCAGCCGCTGCTCTGCCTCAGCCGGCACGTCAACGCCGGCTGGCTGAAGGACAGCCTGGCCGACCACGCCAAGCTCCTGTCGGACCCCCGGCTGTACAAGAAGGGCCACAATCACGGCATCGACCAGGACATCGCGCTCCTCGGCATCGGCTGCAGGTACGGCCGTAAGGACTGGGCGAACCTGGCCTCCCGCCGGCTGACCGGCACCGTGAAGCTCGACGTCGACAACCAGGGCGCGCTCATGGAGCAGGCCCCGCGCTACGCGGTCTACGTGTACGGCCGGCTCCAGGTCGCGATGACCGGCATGAAGGCGTGCAAGCGGAAGGTGCCCGGTGAGATCACCAGGCGGGCCGAGGCGCTGAAGGACTTCATCGCCCACGCGACCATGCCCAACGGCTACATGGTGCCCATCGGCGACGGCAGCGCCGACACCGAGCCGAAGATGGAGACGGGGACGCCGAAGCAGGAGGTCAGGACCTACCGCGCCGGGTACGTGTTCGGCCGCACGGCCTGGGGCGAGAAGGAGTCGGCGTACTACTCGATCCGGTTCGGGCCCGGCATGAAGTACCACGGCCACGAGGACCACCTCGGCGTGACGTACTACGCGAAGGGGCGCGACATCCTGGTGGACGGCGGTTTCCACTCGTACGAGAAGAGCGCCTACCGCTACTGGACGCTCTCCCCCGAGGCGCACAACGTGCCCACGGTGGCGGGCGGCAAGTTCCGGCCCCGCACGCCGAGCAAGCTCGCCAAGACGTCCTACGGCAAGGGGCGGCAGGCGTTCAGGCTGACGGACAAGGCGTACGGCGCGAGCCGCACCAGGTCGGTGCTGGTGAACCACGGCAACGACCTGATGGCGGTGCTGGACACCGCCTCCGGCGGCAAGAAGGTCAGGAACGTGTGGCGTTTCGACCCGTCGCTGAAGCTGGTCTCGAAGGGCGGCGGCAAGGTGGTGCTGGGCGACGGGGACTTCAAGGTCACGCTGCTGCAGCTGTCGTCGTGCGACCGGGTCGGCGGGCAGAAGGTGGAGCGCGGCGGCAAGCTGGGCTGGGTGTCGCCGACGTACCTGTCGAAGAAGCGCACGAACGTCGTGGTCTCGCCGTCGGCCAGATCGCTCCTGACGGTGATCGTGCCGGGCACCGACTCGCCGAAGGTGTCGTGCTCCGGCGGGAAGGTCACGGTCGAGGGCGTGTCGTTCCCCTCCCGCCTGCTCTAGCGACCGGGCGCAGAGGGCTCCGGGCCCCCTGCGCCCGGTCAGGCCGTCAGGAGACGTCCCGCCCCGCGCGGAGCAGGCCGTACGTCACCGCCTGCTCCAGAGCCTGCCACGAGGCGTCGATGATGTTCTCGGCCACCCCGACCGTGGCCCATTCGGAGGTCTCGTCGCTGGAGGTGATGAGGACCCGCGTGATGGCGTCGGTGCCGTGGGTGCCTTCGAGGATGCGGACCTTGTAGTCGACCAGTTCCAGCTTCGCCAGCTCGGGGTAGAGCTGCTCCAGGCCAAGGCGCACCGCCTTGTCGAGGGCGTTGACGGGGCCGTTGCCCTCGCCGGTGGCGACGATGCGCTCGCCCTTGGCGTGCAGCTTGACGGTGGCCTCGCTGACCAGCTCGCCACCCTTCGTGCGCTCGACGATGACGCGCCAGGACTCGACCTCGAAGTGCCGCCTGCGGGAGCCGTGCAGGGTGTCGCGCAGCAGCAGTTCGAACGACGCGTCGGCGGCCTCGAACGTGAAGCCCTTGGACTCGAGGTCCTTGACCCGCTCGACGAGGGTCTTGGTGGTGTCGGGGGTCAGCTCGTAGCCCAGCTCCCTGCCCTTGAGCTCGACCGAGGCCCGGCCCGCCATGTCGGAGACGAGCATGCGCATGTCGTTGCCGACGGCGGCGGGGTCGATGTGCTGGTAGAGGTTGGGGTCGACCTTGATGGCGCTGGCGTGCAGGCCCGCCTTGTGGGCGAAGGCGGACGTGCCGACGTAGGGGGCGTGGGAGTTGGGCGTGACGTTGGTGACCTCGGTGATCGCGTGGGCGATGCGGGTCATGTCGGCCAGCGCCTCCCGCGGCACCAGGTCGAAGCCGCGTTTGAGCTGCAGGTTGGCCACGACGGTGAAGAGGTTGGCGTTGCCGGAGCGCTCGCCGTAGCCGTTGGCGCAGCCCTGCACGTGGGTGGCGCCGGCCTTGACCGCGGCCAGGGTGTTGGCGACGGCGCAGCCCGTGTCGTCGTGGCAGTGGATGCCGACGCGGGCGCTGGTCTGGACGGCCTCGTGAACGATCTCGGCGAGCTCGTCGGGGAGCATGCCGCCGTTGGTGTCGCACAGGGCGATGACGTCGGCGCCGGCTTCGGCGGCGGTCCTGAGAACCTCCAGCGCGTAGGCTGGGTTGGAGGTGTAACCGTCGAAGAAGTGCTCGGCGTCGAGGAAGACTCGCTGTCCCTCCGCACGAAGGTGAGAGACCGTGTCGCGGATCATCGCGAGGTTCTCCTGGAGAGTCGTGCGGAGGGCCAGCTCCACGTGCCGGTCGTGGCTCTTGGCGACAAGGGTCACGACCGGCGCGCCGGATTCGCGCAAAGCGGCCACCAAGGGGTCGTCGGCTGCCTTCACACCGGGCCGGCGGGTCGCGCCGAACGCGGCTAGTTGCGCGTGTTTCAGGTCGAGCCCTGTTCGAGCCTGCCTGAAGAACTCTGTGTCCTTGGGATTGGCGCCCGGCCAGCCCCCTTCGATGAAACCCACGCCCAGGCCGTCCAGCTGCCGCGCGACGGTGATCTTGTCGGCGACGGTGAGGTTGAGCCCCTCCTGTTGCGCGCCGTCACGCAGCGTCGTGTCGTATACGTGGAAGCGGTCGTCGGCCATGGGTGATCTCTTCTCTCCGGAAGGCTCGCACTGGGTGTGGTCTTTTCTGGAAAACAAAAAGACCCCTCACGGACGTGAGAGGTCTGCGCGCTGGCGGTGTCCTTTGTCAGCCAGCGCGCCTGCCGATAATGAGCAGACCGTAGAACATGATGCTCACCAGTCTGCCATACGGATTCACCATCTGGCACGCGGGTCTCACCGAGTGGACACTCGTGTCGCGTGGGGCGTCACACGGCGACGCCGTCACCGCCGGTGATGGCGCGTTCGAGCGCGGCCGCGTCGAACACCTCGTTGCCGAGCATCCGGCCGTCGAGCAGCACGGTCGGCGTGCCCTGGATGCCCGCCTTCGCCGTCTGCTCCAGGTGCGCCTTCGCGTACGACTGCGACCGGACGCACTCGTCCACCACCGCGCCCGCCTTCCTGGCCGCCCCGGCCAGCTCCTCGACGGTGAACCCCGAGGCCACGCCGTGCGGCGCGGGCTGCATGGCGTACAGCCGGCTCCTGAAGGCCAGCCAGTTGTCCTCGGGGACGCAGCGGGCGGCCGCGGCGGCGCGGATGGAGTTGGAGCGCATGGGCTCGGCCCTGAAGATTGTCACCGGACGGAAAACGATCTTCACCTTGCCCTCCCTGGCCAGCCGCTGCAGCGTGCCGTCCACGGCGTCGTGCATCTGCTTGCACACGGGACAGTCGAAGTCTTCGTACAGGTCGAGCACGGGAGCCCCGCTCGACCGGTCCGCCAGGACCATGGACCCGTCCGCCTGCCGGGTCAGCCGCACCTCGCCGGACGACTCGCCCGGCTCCGCGAACGCCAGCACCCCGATAACGGCGATCACCGCGCACGCGACCGCCACCGCCACCAACCGCTTCACCATGCCACTCTCATCTCGTTGATCGCGCAGACCCTATCGGAAACCGAAACAACGGCGGCATAAAGACATGCCTCCTTGACGCTGACATCGCGCGATACGTATGCGAGCACGGCACGCCGCCCGTCGCGGAGGGGATGATCATGATCAGGAGGAGAGAGAGCCATACCACCGAATCGGCGCCCGGCGCGGGCGCCAGGCCCTACTCTTGGTGATCCCGTGACTACAAGAGGACGGCGGCATGGTCAGGCCACTCGAAGAGCGTTTCCGTACGGCCCGCGACTTGTTTCCCGAATATCGGGTGGAGACGGTCAAGGGCCGCATCGTGGTGAACGAGTCCGGCACCTGGCAGCACAACACGATTCTCTTCCGGCTGCTGCTGCAGTTGGTCGGCGCGGCGGCCGGGCGGGGCTGGGAGATCTGGCCCAACATCACCGTCTATCTCGGCGAGCACGCCGACCGGTACGTCCCCGACCTGACCGTGGTGCCGGCCTCCCCGCGGATGCACGAGGAGCACGCCGTGCACGGCGACGCGACGCTGCTGCTGGCCGACGTCGTCTCGGCCGGCAGCGGCTACGACGACTATTACGTCAAGCCCTGCGGCTACGCCCCCGCAGGGGTGCCGCTCTACCTGGTGATCGACCCGTTCCAGCGATCGGTCAAGCTCTTCTGCGACCCCTCCCGCGGGACCTACGCCACGGAGATCGTGGTGGCCGCGGGCGAACCGCTGGCGTTGCCCGATCCGTGGGGGCTCGCCGTCGACACGGCGCGGCTGATGTGACCCCCGGGAGCGCCGCCCCCGGGGATCGATCACCCAGCTAGACGATCTTGTGCACCCAGTGGTGGGAGTCGGGGCGGGAGCCGTACTGGATGCCGACCAGTTCGTCGCGCACCCGCATGGTGACCGGCCCGGGGGCGCCGTCGGCCACCGTCCAGGAACGGTCGGCGCCCTTGACGGTGCCGACCGGCGTCACCACGGCCGCCGTCCCGCACGCGAACACCTCCGTGAGCTCGCCCGACTCGCAGCCCGCCTGCCACTCCTCGACCGAGACGAGCCGCTCCTCGGTCTCCAGGCCGAGGTCGCCGGCCAGTTGCAGGATCGAGTCACGGGTGATGCCGGGCAGCAGGGTGCCGGTCAGCGCGGGCGTGACGAGCTTGTCGCCGAAGACGAAGAACAGGTTCATTCCGCCCATCTCCTCGACATACCTGTGCTCGTGGGCGTCCAGCCACACCACCTGGTCGCAGCCGTTCTCCACCGCCTGCCGCTGCGCCACGAACGCGGCCGCGTAGTTGCCGCCGCACTTGGCGAAGCCGGTGCCGCCGGGGGCGGCGCGGGTGTACTCGGTCGAGAGCCAGACCGAGACGGGCTTGAGCCCGCCAGTGAAGTAGGAGGCCGCGGGAGAGGCGATGACCATGTACTTGTAGGACTTGGACGGGTAGTTGACGCCGAGGCCCGCCTGCGTGGCGATCATGAAGGGCCGCAGGTAGAGGCTGTGCCCCTCGGTCGTCGGCACCCATTCCCTGTCGGTCTGCACGATCAGCTCCAGCGATTCGACGAACGTCTCCTCGGGCAGCTCGGGCATGGCCATGCGGGCCGCGGAGCGGTTGAAGCGGCCCGCGTTCGCGTAGGGGCGGAAGGTCACGATCGAGCCCGTGGTCTGCCGGTAGGCCTTGAGCCCCTCGAACAGCTCCTGGGCGTAGTGGAAGACCGACGTGGCCGGGTCGAGGGAGAGCGGCCCGTACGGCATGAGCCGGGCGTCGTGCCAGCCCTCACCCTCGGTGTAGTCGATCGAGATCATGTGGTCGGTGAAGGTCTGCCCGAAACCCGGGTTCGCCAGTACCTGCTCCCGCTCGGCCGCGGTGCGAGCGTGGTCGGATAGCTGCACGTCGAAGCTGAGCTTCTGAGCGATGGTCATGACGGCGGTCCTTCTCTCTGCGAATCTACGAACGGGGGCCGCTGAAGTGCGGTGTCGAGCAGCGCCGCCCTGAAAAGAGCAGCCCGTACTTCCTATTGTCTCGCTATATGGGATGGCAAGCGGCCGTTGGGGTGGTCAGGCCGTTGACACGCCAAAAAGCGCCTGGCGGTCCGTGTCGGATCGCCAGGCGCTCGCGGGGCTAGGCGGTCCTAGCCGGATACTCGCGCGGTGATGTCGTCACCGATCTCGTGGGTGCCGCGGCCGGGACGCCGCTCGGCGATGTCGGCGGCGACCGCCTGCTCGACCCTCGCCGCCTCCGCGTGCAGGCCGAGGTGGTCGAGGAGCATGGCGACGGACAGGATGGTCGCGGTCGGGTCGGCCTTGCCCTGTCCGGCGATGTCGGGGGCGCTGCCGTGCACCGGCTCGAACATGCTGGGCGCGGTGCGCTCGGGGTTGATGTTGCCGCTGGCCGCCAGGCCGATGCCGCCGGCGATGGCCGCGCCGAGGTCGGTGATGATGTCGCCGAACAGGTTGTCGGTGACGACCACGTCGAAGCGCTCGGGCTGGCTCACGAAGAACATCGAGGCCGCGTCGATGTGGGCGTAGTCGGTGGCGACCTCGGGATAGTCGCCGGCCACGCGGTCGACCGTGCGCTGCCACAGGTCGCCGGCGTAGGTGAGGACGTTGGTCTTGTGGACCAGGGTGAGCTTCTTGCGCGGCCGGGACCGGGCCTTCTCGAACGCGTAGCGCACCACGCGCTCGACGCCGTGGGCGGTGTTGAGCGACTCCTGCGTGGCGATCTCGTGGGGCGTGCCGCGCCGCATGACGCCGCCGGTGCCGGCGTAGAGGCCTTCGGTGCCCTCACGGACCACGATCATGTCGATGTCGTCGGCCGACGAGCCGGCCAGCGGCGTCCGCACGCCGGGGAACAGCTTGACCGGGCGGAGGTTGACGTAGTGGTCGAACGCGAAGCGGAGCCGCAGCAGCAGGTCGCGCTCGAGGACGCCGGGCGGCACGCTGGGGTCGCCGACCGCGCCGAGCAGGATCGCGTCGTAGCCGCGCAACTCCTCGAGCACCGCGTCGGGGAGAGTCTCTCCGGTGCGGTGATAGCGGGCTGCCCCCAGGTCGTAGTGGGTGGGCTCGATCTTGGTGCCCACGGCCTCCAGGACCTTGAGTCCTTCGGCCACGACCTCGGCGCCGATGCCGTCACCCGGGATGACGGCCAAGCGGATGTTACGCGACTCCATGGGTGGTTACCTTACCGGCTCGTCTCGACTGACGAACACATCATCTCAGCTTGCGGACGGTTCGGTGACCTGGGCACGCGGGAGCGCCCAGGTCACGTCCTTAGCTAGCGGCCGGAACCCTGCGGGGCGCCGCCGTTGTCCCTGCGGTCGAGCGCGGTCTGCACGGCCTCGGCGGCCTCGTCGTCGTGTTCTTCCGCACGGTTCCAGGCATACATCTCGTACATGCGACTCATCTCATTTCGCGGAAACGATCCGATGGAAAGCCGGACTCCGGTCACGAATCCGGGCGAGCCTGCTCTCGTGGTCCGGGTCACGGACCGGGAGGAAGGGGCTGACGGCCGACGCAGCGCCACTCACCGCGGCGAGTCGTCGACCTGCCCTAACAGGCCTCGCCGCGGCAGGTAATAAGTACGAGCACCTGGCGCATCTCCGCCACAGTACCTCAGCCGTCTCGTTGGACGTCCTAGTATCTTGCATGCTGAGACGCGAAAGGCCGCCGCCCCCTGCGGGACGGCGGCCTCGTACGACCGGGGAGGGTCAGTCCTCCAGGTCCACCGAGCGGCCGCTCTCGGCGCCGATCTCGGCCACGATCTGGTCGACCACGTCGGCCGGGATCGCGGTGTCGACGGTCAGCGCGATGAGCGCCTTGCCACCCTTGACCGACCTGGCCACCTGCATCGAGGCGATGTTGATGCCGTGCTCGCCGAGGAGGCGGCCGACCACGCCCACGATGCCGGGACGGTCGGTGTAGGTGAAGAACGACAGGTGGGCCGTCGGCTCGATCTCCATCTCGTAGCCGTTGACCTCGACGATCTTCGTGATCTGGCGGGGGCCGGAGAGCGTGCCCGACACCGAGACGTGGCGGCCGTCGGCCAGCACACCCCGCACGGTCACCACGTTGCGCCAGTCAGGGCTCTCCGAGCTGGTCACCAGCTCGACGTTCATGCCGCGGTCCTTGGCCAGCAGCGGCGCGTTGACGTACGTGACCTGCTCCTCGATCACGTCGGCGAACACGCCCTTCAGCGCGGCCAGCTCGATCACCCGGACGTCCTGCGCGGCGATCTCCCCGCGCACCTCGACGTCGAGCTTGGTCGCGACCTCGCCGGCCAGCGCCGTGAACACCCGGCCGAGCTTCTCGGCCAGCGGCAGGCCCGGCTTGACGTCCTCGGCCACCACGCCGCCCTGGACGTTGACGGCGTCGGGGACGAACTCGCCCGCCAGTGCCAGCTTCACGCTCCGCGCGACCTGGGTGCCGGCCTTCTCCTGGGCCTCGTGCGTGGAGGCGCCCAGGTGCGGCGTGGCGACGACCTGGTCGAGCTCGAACAGCGGGCTGTCGGTGCACGGCTCCTTGGCGTACACGTCGAGGCCCGCCCCCGCGACCCGCCCCTCCTTGATGGCCGAGTAGAGGGCCGCCTCGTCGACGATGCCGCCGCGGGCGACGTTGACGATGCGCACGTTGGGCTTGACCCTGTGCAACTCGTCGTCGCCGATGAGCCCGACCGTCTCCTTCGACTTCGGCAGGTGCACGGTGATGAAGTCGGCCTGCTTGAGCACCTCGTCGAGGGACAGCAGCTTGACGCCCATCTGCGCGGCGCGGGCCGGCGGCAGGTAGGGGTCGTAGGCGATCAGTTCGACGCCGAACGGCTGCAGGCGCTGGGCCACGAGCTGGCCGATCTTGCCGAGGCCGAGGATGCCGACGACCTTCTCGTCGAGCTCGACACCGGTGTACTTCGACCGCTTCCACTCGCCGTTCTTCAGCGCGGCGTGCGCCTGGGCCGTGTTGCGCGCGCTCGCCAGGATGAGCGCGAGGGTCTGCTCGGCGGCGCTGGTGATGTTGGAGGTCGGCGCGTTGACGACCATGACACCGGCCTTGGTGGCGGCCTCGACGTCGACGTTGTCGAGGCCGACGCCGGCGCGGGCGACCACGCGCAGCTTGGGCGCGGCGGCGATGGCCTCGGCGTCGACCTGCGTGGCGGAGCGGACGATCAGCGCGTCCACGCCGGCGAGTGCGGGCAGCAGCTGGGAACGGTCGGCGCCGTCGGTGTGGCGGACCTCGAAATCAGCGCCGAGCACGGCGAGGCCGGCCTCGGACAGCTCCTCTGCGACCAGAACGACGGGCTTGTTCACGGGTGTGGATCCTCCGGGACAGGCGGGCTTCGGGGGACTCGTCACACGTCCGGCCCCCCGACGGTCCCACAGAGTCTAACGGTCGCTTGTGAACGCGTTCACGAGGGACCCACGATGTGGGACAGGGGCGGCCGTACCCACCGGGCGGCAAACTCATCCATATCGCGGCCGTCTTTGTCTTGATCGGGAGATTTCTTCGCCATTAGCCTGATAAGCCGTGGCCGACTACCTATGGTTCGTCATATGAGCATCGGGAATCCTGCGCTTGCCGACGTGCTCGCCCAGCATGGCACCCCCCATCGCCTGCTGGGCGCTCTCGCCGACGGTGGAATCCTGGTGGCAGTGCGAACAGACCGTTCAGTCGTCCTGGGGACGACGCAAGCCGGTGACCGGGTCCTGCTCGGCTACACCGGCCCTGCCACCTATGCCAGGCACCGCGGCAGCCATTCCCTGTCGGCGTGTGACGCCGACACCATCCTGGACATCCAGCGCGTCACCGGCGTGCGGGAGATCGTGATCGACGCGGCCGGACCAGCCGCCGCGGCCGTGCCCATCGACGATCTCCAGCGCTTCCTCACCTCGACGCGCAGCGGACCGACGCCCGTGCTGTCGGGGGCGGCCCCCGCCGCCTACGCCACGGGCGCCATGGCCACCGTCTCGCGCGGTGCCGCGCTGGCCCAGGTCGCACCGCCCTCCACCCAGGCGCCCGCGTTCCCGTGGGTGCCCGCGCCCCGGCCGCACCTGTCGGGGCCCATGCAACAGGTGGACCCCGGCTACCGGCGGTGCGCGCACCCGATCCTGCCCGGGCTGCGGCAGGCGATCGCGCAACTGCTCATGGATTTCCCGCTCGTGCACCACGTGTGGATCTCCGAGGCGAGCACCGCGTCCGGCGCCCCCGGGATCATGCTGCACGTGAAGGTGCACATGTCCGCCGCCGAGGACGTCGTACGCGACCTGCACCGCCTGGTGCGGGCCCGGCTGCCGCAGTTCGCGGCGTCCGGCGCGCCGATCCTCATGGCCAGGGTGGCCGACACGCACAGCGAACGCCGGATGATCGAGATCGGCGCGCACGTGGTGTGCGCCGACGTCCGCGACTGACCTCCCGCACGCGGCGGGCCCGCGCGGGCCCGTCGCGCCACGCGGAACTGGGCCCTACCGAACAACGCTCTGTTCGGTTTCAATGAGGGCATGATCGCACCGGAGGCGAGCGCCTCCACGGTCCCCCGGAGCGTGCGCGTCGGCTACGGCGTGGGCTCGTTCTGCACCGCCACGGTGGGCGCCGTTCCCGGGCTGCTCCTGCTGTACTACATGACGAACTTCCTGGCCGTACCCGCATGGCTGGCCGGGGTGGTCGTGACCGCGCCCAAGGCCTGGGACCTCGTGATCAATCCGCTGGTCGGCCGCTGGTCCGACCGGACCAGATCGCGGCTCGGCCCGCGCAGGCCCTGGCTGCTCGCCGGCGCCTGCACGCTGCCGATCGCGTTCTTCCTGGTCTTCGCCGGGCCGCCGCTGACCGGCGTGCCCGCCGCGCTGTACGTCGGGGCGTGCTTCCTGGCCACGGCGACGGCGTACGCGCTGTTCGAGGTGCCGTACAAGGCGATGCCCGGCGAGATGACGCACGACTACCACGAACGCACCTCGCTGCTCCAGTGGCGGATGATCTTCATCGGCGCGGCCACCGCCATCAGCGGCGTGCTGGCCCCGGCCATCGTCACCAGCCAGGGCGGCGACGGCACGCTCGGCAGCTACCGGCTGATGGCCGCCACGATCGCGGCCGTCCTGCTGGTCTCGATGCTGGGCTCGTTCTTCGGCACCGCCCGCGCCCCGATGACCGGCGCGCCCGAGCCCGACCGAGGCGGGTGGCGGGAGCAGTTGGCGGCGGTCAGGGGCAACGCGCCGTTCCTCTGGATCACGGCGCTGGCCTGCACGCAGATGCTGGCCGTCAGCATGATGCTGGCGGCGGCGCCGTACTTCGCCACCTACACGATCGGCACGCCGGACGCCACGCAGACGCTGTTCGCGGCGCTGGTCGGCCCCATGCTGCTGACGATGCCGCTGTGGGTGCGGCTGTCCAAGCGGTTCGACAAGCGCGGCGCGATGGTGCTGGCCGCGCTGATGTTCGGGGGCGGCACCGCGGCGGCCATGGCGACCCCGCTCTTCGGCTCGTTGTACGCGCACGTGACGATCCTCGTCGTCGGCGTGGGCATCGCGGGCGTGCAACTGCTGCTGTTCTCCATGCTGGCGGACGTGATCGCGGTGGACGCGGCGAAGACCGGCAAGCGCAGGGCGGGCGTGCTGACCGGGTTGTGGACGGCCATCGAGAGCGGGGTCAGCTCGTTCGGCGCGCTGATCTTCGGCGTCATCCTGTCGCTCGGCGGCTTCATCGAGTCCGAACCGAGCAGGCCGGTCGAGCAGCCGGAGAGCGCGGTGACCGCGGTGCTCGTCGGGCAGACCACGGTCCCCGCGCTGATCATCCTGGCGTCGGTGGTGATGACGCTGAGATACCGCCTCACGCCACCCGGCGCGCCGGAAGCGGACGCGTCCGTGTGACTGGCCCGGCCGCACGGCGAGGCCGGCGTGCCTGGTCAACGTGGGTGCCAGGCATGCGCGCGCAGGACGGTCATCACCACCGATCCGCGTATTCTGGACAGGGAGCGCGGTTCAGGCCGATACTCGCTACATGAGCTCCACGCTTCCGCCCTTTCGTGCCTCGGATGGGGAACGCGACCGTGCGATCGACGAGCTCAGAGATCGCGCCGTAGAGGGGCGCATCTCCCACGACACGTTCGTGGGCCGGGTCGACCAGGTGCTCAGGGCGCAGAACCGCCACGAGCTCGACGAGGTGGTGGCCGACCTGCCGCGGCGGGCGACGGTCAGGCAGCGGCTGACCGACGCGGTGGCGGCGGTGTCGGAGTTCACCACCAGGGTGCAGTCGGCGTGGCGGCGGCCGCGGCTGCCCCGGCTGGCGCTGCCCGACGACGACCGGCTGCGTTACGTGGTGGGCAGGGGGTCGGCCTGCGACCTCGTGCTGTCGGACCTGACGGTCTCCCGCGTGCACGCCGAGCTGCGGCGCGAGAGCGACGGGTGGCTGCTGGTCGACCTGGGCTCGCTCAACGGCACCCGGCTCAACGGGTGGCGGCTGGTGGGGCCCGCCCGGGTCAGGTCGGGTGACGAGATCTCGTTCGGGGACTGCGGTTTTCTGCTCACGTCGGGCCTGCCGTCGATGTGACCGCTCCCGCATTCTCCAATAAATACGGATATTTGCGGATTACAGGCTGACGGTGCTGCTCCATGCTGCAGGCGATCCCCCAGTCATGCTGGAGCAGTCTTTCTTGGAGACCCCATGCGGCGCACCTCAGCATCCCTCGTCGCGGGCACGCTCGTCGCGGCCCTCGCGTGGGCGTCCAGCCCCTCCTCACCGGCCGTCGCGCTCGACCCCTCCGTGGGCGTGGCCGACCTGACCCAGGACCTCAACCAGATCCTCAGCGACTCGCGGCTCACGATCGCCAGGGCGGGCGTCGTCGTCAAGAGCGCGGAGAGCGGCGAGGAACTGTACGCCACCGACGCCGGCAAGCTGCTGATCCCGGCGTCCAACACCAAGCTGTTCACCTCGGCCGCGGCTGCCGAGACGCTCGGGCTCGACTACCGCTTCACCACCAGCGTGCTGAGCACCGGGCGCAAGGCCGGCAAGGTGCTGACCGGCGACCTGGTGCTGCGCGGCACCGGCGACCCGACCATGCTGGCCGAGGACTACGACGCGCTGGCCGCCAAGGTGGCCGGCGCCGGCGTCAAGGTCGTCACCGGCAAGCTCGTGGCCGACGACACCTGGTTCGACGCGCGGCGGCTCGGCAACGACTGGGCCTGGGACGACGAGACCGCGTACTACGCGGCCCCGATCTCGGCCCTGACCGCCTCTCCCGACAAGGACTACGACGCCGGCTCGGTGATCGTCGCGGTGTCGGCCGAGAACGGCAAGGTCAAGGTGACCACCACGCCCGACACCGGGTACCTGAAGATCGTCAACCGGGCGACGGCAGGCTCCGAGACCGACGTGCTCATCGAGCGGCAGCACGGCACCCGCACCGTCGTGATCACCGGTACGGTCGCGGACCCGTACCAGGAGTGGGTGGCCGTCGACGACCCCACGGCCTACGCCTCCTCGCTCTTCCGTGAATCGCTGGCCAGGCACGGCGTCAAGGTGCTCGGCCGCACGGTGACCGGCGCGGCGCCCGAGGGCGCCAAGGAGCTGGCCGAGCACGAGTCGATGACGCTGGGCGAGTTGCTGGTGCCGTTCATGAAGCTGAGCAACAACATCCACGCCGAGATCCTCACCAAAGCCATGGGCCGCAAGGCGGCGAACCAGGGCACGTGGGCGGCCGGGCTCAAGGTCACCACCGACTTCGCCAAGGCCAACGGGGCGCAGGTGATCAACATGCGTGACGGCTCGGGGCTGTCGCGCCGCGACGGCTTCTCGCCCGGCTCGATCGTGCAGTTCCTGTCGGCCGTACGCGGCAAGCCGTGGTTCGACACCTGGTACGAGTCGCTGCCCGTCGCGGGCAACGCCGATCGTTTCGTCGGCGGCACGCTGCGCAGCCGGATGCGCGACACCGCCGCCGCGGGCAACGTGCACGCCAAGACGGGCTCGCTGACCGGGGTAACGGCGTTGTCCGGCTACGTCACCAGCGCCGACGGCGAGCCGCTGATCTTCTCGATCATGCTGAACCAGTACCTGTCGGGGTCGCCGAAGGACATCGAGGACAAGATCGCCGTACGCCTCGCCCAGTTCTCCCGTACCTCGGCGGGCGGTGACCCCGTCCAGCTCCGCGCCACGGACCCGGGCCCGGCGGGCGACCTGGAGTGCTCCTGGCTGAAGCCCGCGCAGTGCTGACGCCGATCATCCTGTCGCGGACGCGGCGGCCTCCTGACGCGCAGGGGGTCGCCGCGGTTTACCCCCATAAGGCGTGCTGCATCACGATTCAGCCACTTGGAGCGGTCTTTTCAGGACATAGCAGACCTTGGAGCGCCAGAATGCGGTTCGACCTTGTGTGCAACCGCCGACCCGGAGGAGAGAATGCGCAGACAGCTCAAGGCATGGGCCTGCCTCGGGAGTCTGGCGGCACTGACCTTCCCCGCACCGGCCGCGCAGGCGGCCACGAGCGCGCAGGCCTGCCGGGTGGCCGCGGCCAAGCCCACGCTCTCCCACGGCTTCGTCCGCGGCACGGCCACCAGGGCGGGCTGCTCCGACAAGGCCCTGCTCCGGGTACGCATCGCGATGGCCGTGTCGGGCCCCGACCGGGTCGTCAAGAGCGGCTCCAGGACCGTCGGGACCGGCTCGCTCACCGCGCAGGTGCGCTGCACCACCACCCCCCGCACCTACTACGTGATCGCGCTCGACGCCAAGGGGCGCACCGGCAAGTCGCGCACGGCGCGGCTGGCGTGCGGCAAGTTCGCCTCGGCGACCGAGGATGCGCTCGTCAAGCTCACCAACAAGGCGCGGGCAGGGAACGACTGCAAGCCCCTGGCCCACGACCCCAGGCTGCACCTCGCCGCCGAGCGCCACTCGGCGGACATGGCGGCCAAGGGGCGTCTCAAGCACACCTCCGGCGGGCGCACGTTCGCGGAGCGCATCAAGGCGGTCGGCTTCTCCTACAGCCTGATCGCCGAGAACGTCGCCATGGGCTACCCCGCCGCCGCCACGGTGCTCAAGGACTGGCTGAAGAGCCCAGGCCACCGCAAGAACATCCTCAACTGCTCGTTCACCCACATCGGCGTCGGATACAGCGCCGAGAAGCAAGCCTGGACCCAGATCTTCGCCGCCCGCTGAAGCCCTCGCTTGAACCCCGCTGAAGCCAAGGGAGCGTCGGGCTTCACCGGCCTCCGTGCCGGTTCCCACCGCACGCCCACACGCTCCCCTCCGGGCGGGCCCGGCCGCGACTCCCCCCGCACGAAGGACCGCGGCCGGGCCCGCATCCTTCCTCCGGTGTCAGGCCCGGTCGGAGAAGCGGGCCAGCACCAGCGACTCGACCACGCCGACGACCGCGTACGCGAGGATCGACACGGCCGTGACCACCACGATGTCCGCCCACACCTCGTCGTAGCGGAATCCGCCGATCGCGCGCAGGATCTCCGCGCCGATCCCCTCGCCGGTGGCCAGCCATTCGGCGATGAGCGCGCCGATGATCGAGGCCGGCACCGAGATCCTGGCCGAGGCGAAGACCGCGGGCATCGCCGTCGGCACGGCCACCTTGCGCAGGACGGTCATGCGGGTGCCACCGTAGGCCATGACCAGGTCGGTGGCCTGCGGCGAGGCCGATCTCAGCCCGAAGACGATGTTGACCAGCGCGGGGAAGAACACCACGATGCCGCCGATGACGGCGACGCCCACCAGGTCCCTGCCGAAGATCAGCGTGATCAGCGGCGTCATCACCACGAGCGGCACCGAGCGCAGCAACATCGCGACCGGCATGAAGGTCTGCTCCACGGTCCTGAACAGCACGAACGTAACCGCGACGGCCATCGCGGCGACCATGCCCGAGGCGAACCCGACGGCGGCGTCCCTGACGGTGATGCCCAGCGCGCCGAACACGGCCTCGCGGTGGGCCGCCGACGCCGTCAGGTAGTCCCACACCTGCGGCGGGCGCTTGCCGACGAGCGGGCTGATGCCGAACGCCTCCAGCGCCAGCCACCACGCGGCCACGACGATGACCACGCACGGCGCGAGCGGCCCGACGACCCGCAGGATGGTACGGCCGATCACTGCGCCTCGCCTTTCGACCACGGGGTGACCACACGGGCGACGAGCGCGACGACGGCGTACCCGAGGCCGGCGATCAGCCCGGCCACGAGCGCCAACCCCCAGGTCCGCGGCACCTGGAACTGCTGCTGCGAGATCATCAGGGAGACGCCGATCCCCTGGTCGTTGCTGCCGAGATATTCGCCGATGATCGCGCCGAGCAGCGCCGAGGGTGCGGAGATCCTCAGGCCGGCGAACGTGCTGGGCAGGGCCGAGATGATCTGCACGTAGCGGAGCCTGGCCAGGCGGCCGCCGCCGTAGACGGTGACGAGGTCGAGACCGGCCTGGTCGGCGGAGCGCAGCCCGAGCAGGGCGCCGATGAGCGTGGTGAAGAAGACGGAGATGGCGGCCAGGAACACCACGGTGGCCTCGCCGCCGAAGACGACCAGCACGATGGGGCCGATGGCGAGCAGCGGGACACAGTAGCTGATCACGGCGAGCTGGGTGGCGACGGCTTCGAGCCGGGGCACGAGCAGCACCAGCAGCGCCACGCCGATGGCCAGCCCGTTGCCCCACAGGAAGCCCTGCGCCGCCGCGGACACGGTGGCGATGACGTTGGGGCCGTAGAAGGCCCACCCGTCGTCGCCCATCCCGGCCAGCACGGCCCACGGCGTGGGCACCGCTCCGCCGCCGGCGAACACCGTCACGGCCAGCAGCCACCACACCGCGACCAGGGCGACGACACCGGCCAGCCCCTGCGCCCGTCTCATGAGCCGTGCCCGAACAGCAGGTCGCTGAGGTGGTCATGAAGGGCGTGGAACTCCGGCGTACGCATCATGCCGGGCGTGCGCGGGCGCGGCAGGCCGACCTCCACCAGCTCGACGATCCGGCCGGGGCGCGGGCTCATGACGGCGACCACGTCCGACAGGAAGATCGCCTCGCCGATCCCGTGGGTGACCATCAGCGTGGTGGCGGGCTTCTCCGTCCAGATGCGCAGCAGTTCCAGGTTGAGCCGCTGCCTGGTCATGTCGTCGAGCGCGCCGAACGGCTCGTCGAGCAGCAGCACGCTGGGCTTGACGACGAGCGCGCGGGCGATGGAGACGCGCTGGCGCATGCCGCCCGACAGTTCGGCGGGCCTGGCCTTCTCGAACCCCTCGAGACCGACCAGCTTGATCAGGTCGTCGATGACGCCGGGCTCGGGCCTGATCCCGGCGACCTCCAGCGGCAGCCGGATGTTGGCGGCGACGCTCCTCCAGGCCAGCAGGGCCGAGTCCTGGAAGGCGATGCCGAGGTGGTGGCTCCTGCGCAGTTCGGCGGGCGTCTCTCCGTTCACCCGGATCTCGCCGCTGGTGGGCCGCTCCAGCCCGGCGAGCATGCGCAGCACCGTCGACTTGCCGCAGCCGGACGGGCCGAGCAGCGACAGGAACGAGCCCTTCGCCGTACGGAGGTCCACGCCGTCGACGGCGGTCAGGCCCTTGCCGAACGTCTTGCTCAGCCCGGTGACGCTGATGCCGCCGCTCATGAGAGCTTCAGGCTCGGGTCGGCCTTGTAGACCTCGTCCAGGACGGTCAGGTCGAACAGTTGCTCGGCCTTGATGGTCAGGCCGGCCTTGGCCAGCGAGGCGATGTTCTGCTCGATCAGCTCGGGCGTCATCGTGAACAGGCCGTTGGCCTCGACGTCGGGGGTGACGACGAGCTCGTTCTGCATCTTGGCCTCCTCGGTCTGCTCCTTGACGTCGAGGTTCTGGTCCTTGCCGTAGACGGTCGCGGCCAGCTCGGCCGACCTGGCCGGGTCGGCGACGGCGTCCTTCCAGCCCTTGATCTCGGCGGTCAGGAACGCCTTGAGCTTGTCGCGCTCGTTGTCGATGGTCTCCTGGGTGACCGTGAACGTCTCGGCGACCAGCGGCAGGCCGGCGTCGGCGAGCAGCAGGTGGGTGGCGTCGTGGCCCTCCATCTTCAGCCGTACGGGGCCGCTGGTGACGAAGCCGACGTAGCCGTCGAGCTGCCCGGAGGTCAGCATCGAGGGGTCGGACTGGAACGGCACCCGCGTCACGCTGCCCTCGTCGATGCCGTTGGCCTTGAGCAGCGCGTTCCAGACCAGCTCGTTGGAGTCCTGGACGCCGATCTTCTTGCCGGCCAGGTCTTCGGCGCTCTCGATCGGGTTCTTGCTCAGGGAGATGATGGCGAACGGGTTCTTCTGGAAGGTGGCGCCGACGATCTTCAGCGGGGCGCCCTGCAGCACGGCGGGGGCGGTGATGGTGGGTGCGGACAGGCCCGCCCAGCAGCGCCCGGTGGCCAGTCCCGACTCGACCGAGGTGCCGGAGCCGCCGCCCGACAGCAGCTCGACCTGGGAGAACCCGGCAGCCTTGTAGTAGCCCTTGCTGTCGGCGAAGTATTCGCCGGCGAACTCGACGTTCTTCTTCCAGGAGAGCTGGAGCTTGACCGAGCCCAGCCCGCCGCCGGAGGAGGAGCCGGCCGGCGAGCCGCTTTCGCCGCAGGCGGCCAGACCGAGCGCCAGACCGGCCAGGCCTGTCGTCCGCAGGAACGCGCGACGGTCGAAGGTAGCCATGATTCTCCTTGAGCGGCCGTGAAGGTGCAGGTCAGGACGTTATCTACCGATTATTACCATCAAGTGACGGTATTTTCGGACTTCTGGCCGGGCGGACGGCCGTCGCGCGAGATGGCGGAAAAACCGCTGGCGGCCCCTGTAGGTCCCTACGAGAGCGGGGGACGAGGACCGTAGATCCCTCCAGCGGCCTGGAGGCTCCGGTAGCGTCGGGCGTGAAATGAGACTCGACGGAATCCCCCTTTGGGACGGTACCGAACTTCGCGGCCCTGTCGATCTGAGCTGGGAGCCCGACAGGATCATCGACGTGAGCCCCGCCGCGCCGCGCCACGACGACCTGTGCGTCATCCCCGGCCTGGTGGACACGCACGTCCACCTGATCGGCCACGCAGGTCCCGGCGACCCGCCCGACTTCGCGACCTGGCCGCTGGTCACCACGCGCGACGAGCAGGTGCTGCACGGCGTCGCCCACGCCCAGCGGGCCATGCGGCACGGCGTCACGACGCTGCGCGACCTGGCAGGCGACGAGGCCCAGGTCGCGCTGCGCCGGGCCTTCGACGCCGGGGTGCTGCAGGGGCCGCGCGTCCAGGTGCACGGCGTGGTGGGGATGACCGCCGGGCACAACGACCTGTTCGTGCCGCCCGCCTCGCCGCAGCGCAAGCCCACGGCCGACGGGCCCGACGAGTGCCGCAAGCTCGTACGCACCTGGGCCAGGGCGGGCATGGACGGCATCAAGCTCACCACCAGCGGCGGCGTGCTGTCGATCGGCGACAGGAACGCCTGGCGCAACTACACCCGCGACGAGATCAGAGCCGTCGTGGACGAGGCGCACGCGCTCGGCATGCCGGTGGCCTCCCACGCCCATTCCGAGGAGGGCATCCGGGTGGCCGTCGAGGAGGGCGTCGACTCGATCGAGCACGGCACCCTCATGAGCACCGACCTGGCCGAGGTCCTGGCCGCCCGCCGCACCCCCGTGGCCCCGACGCTGCTCATCAACGAGGCCATCGCAGAAGGCCGCGTCCCGGTCACCCCCGAGGCCAGGGCCAAGGCCGCCGAGCTCGTCGCCACCCGTGACGTGCTGCTCGCCCAGGCGGCCGCTCTCGGCGTGCGGTTCGTGCTGGGCACCGACGCGAACGGCCACCACGTGCTGTTCGGCGACCAGCTCGCCGAGGTCCGCCACATGGCCGGGATCCTCGGCATGGACGCGGCGTCGGCGCTGCGCGCGGCCACCTCGGACGCGGCCGACTCGATCGGCATGCCCGTGGGCAGGATCGCGCCCGGGCTGGGCGCCGACCTCATCGTGCTGCGCGGCCGGCCGTGGGAGCGCATCGGCGACCTGGCCGCCGGCAACATCGTGGCCGTGGTGTCACGGGGCGCCGTCGTCGCGGGCGGGCTGCCCTGACCGGAGCGCCAGGTAGAGGTCCGTGCGGTCGCGCATCGACGCCATGCGGCGGCCGGTGAGCTCCTCGATCCGCTGCATCCGGTAACGCAGCGTGTTGACGTGGACGTACAGCTCGTCGGCCGTGCGCTGCCACGATCCGCAGGTCTCCAGGAACAGGTCGAGCGTGCGCAGCAGCTCGGAGCCGTGCCGCGCGTCGTAGTCCTCGACGGGGGCCAGCAGGCGGTCGCGGAACGACCGGCGCACGCCGGCCGGCAGCGAGGCCAGCAGCAGGTCGAAGCTGTCGATGTCGGCCACCGACATGATCGACACCGGCCCGGGCCCGCCCCTGGCCGACTCCATGCCGCGCCTGGCCGTCTCCAGCGCCTCGCCGAGCTGCGACACGCTGGCCGCCATCTCGCTGATGCCGGCCGCGATGCTCACTCCCGGGCTCGTCCCCCGGCTCACGCCCGACCGCCCGGCGACCAGCCCGCGCAGCTCGTCGGCCAGGCTCTTGCGCGATGCCCGGCCGTTGACCAGCACGATCGCCTCGCGCGGCGTGCCACCGACGATCAGGTGCCGCCCTTTCCTCGCCAGGCCCTCGTGCAGCAACTCCGGCAGGTCGAGCTCGGGGCCGCCGGTCCGGGTGACCGCCACGGCCGCGGTCGGCAGGCCGGGGTCGGCGCCCAGCAGCCGCATATGCGCTGAGACCTCGCCGGGCGGGATCTGGCCGAGGACGTCCAGCAACGTCTGCGCCCTGACCCGCTCGGCCCTGCGCTGCTCGGCGGCGAACCCCTCGACGGTCACCACCTCGGTGATCGCGCCGAACGACTGGTCGGGAGCGGCCAGCAGCAGCGGCAGCCGGCGCAGCTCGCACGCCTTGACCAGCTCCCGCGGCAGCTCGCCGAGCACGATCAGGCCCACGACCAGGCCGGCGGCGTCGCTGGCCCACAGCGCGTCGGCGAAGCGCTCGCAGTCGGGCGGCTCGGTGTACCAGACGCCGCTGGTCAGCACCAGGTCGCCGGACCGCAGGTAGCGGCGGGGGTCGGGCAGGTCGGTCGGGTAGGCGCGCCGGATCTCGCGGTCGAGTGCGGCATCACCTGTCACCAGCGTCAGCCGCAGGTCGTCGCGTGCGAGCAGATCCGCCAGCCTCATGAAATCCGATGGTATGCCAGGCCGCGCGGACGGCCGCCGGGGTGCCTACCACGGACGGGAGCGGAGCGGCTCGCTGAGAGGGAGGTTTCCGCACGGAAATCGCCCTGAGAGTTCGGAGGTTCGCACGATATCTGCCGGGCCGGGCGGTCCGGTTTACTCGGTGCCATGCGTCCCAAGGCGGAACTGCACCTGCACATCGAGGGCACCCTTGAGCCCGAGCTCGTCGTCGAGCTGGCCAGGCGTAACCGGATCGAGCTGCCGGCCTTCGACGTGGAGGCCGTCCGCGCCCGCAACGACTTCGCCGGCCTGCGCTCGTTCCTGGACGTCTACTACGACAACCTGGCGGTCCTGCGTACCGAGGAGGACTTCCACGACCTGGCCGCCGCCTACCTGCGGCGGGCCGCCGGGCAGGGCGTGCGGCACGCGGAGATCTTCTTCGACCCGCAGGCGCACACGAGCCGGGGCGTGCCGCTGGAGGCGGTGTTCGGCGGGTTGTCGGCGGCCCTGCACGGCAGCGACGTGTCGGCCGCGCTGATCCTCTGCTTCCTTCGTGACCGGGGCGCGGAGGAGGCGGAGCAGGTGCTGCGGGCGGCGCTGCCGTTCCGCGAGCACTTCATCGGGGTGGGGCTGGACTCGGCGGAGGTGGGATATCCGCCGTCGTTGTTCCGGCGGGTCTTCGACATGGCCGCCGCCGAAGGCCTGCACCGGGTGGCGCACGCGGGCGAGGAGGGCGGGCCCGACTACGTGTGGGAGGCGCTCGACGTGCTGGGGGTGGAGCGGGTGGACCACGGCATCAGGGCGATGGAGGATCCGCAGCTCGTGGCCAGGCTGAGGGACGAGCGGATCCCGCTGACCGTGTGCCCGCTGTCGAACGTGCGGCTGCGGGTGGTGCCGTCCCTGCGCGACCACATCCTGCCCGCGATGCTGGACGAAGGGCTGGTCGTGACGGTCAACTCCGACGATCCCGCCTACTTCGGCGGCTACGTCGAGGACAACTACGAAGCCTTGCGCCGGGAGCTGGGAATGACCGGCGAGCAGCTCGACCAGATCGCCGGCAACTCCTTCGCCGCGGCCTTCGCGTACGAGCCCCGGCACGGTGAAGGGGCCCACCCCGCAGGATGGGCCCCTCGTCATCACTCACCAGCTGAGATATGACCTAGCCGATGTTGCACTCCCTGTGCTCGTGGCTGAGCACGTGGTTCAGGACGTTGTCGAGGCCGATGCCTGCCAGGAGGCCGTGGGCGCTCTGGTGGTTGTCGACCTCCTTGCCGATGGTGCCGTCACCACACACGAGGATGATCCTCACGTCCTTGCCGCGGTGGTCGTGGTCGTCGTACGTCGCCGCGAGCGCGGAGCCGCCGGACATGAGCAGCCCTCCGACGAGCCCGGCCAGGATGAGCCCCGATTTGTACATGTCGTATCCCCTTTGGTACGTAATGACTACTCTCTGTAGCTACCGGGAGGTGTTTGCCCTGCCCCGCTCGCCGACAAACTCCCCGATCTTGTTCTTGACCTGCGCGAAAGCAGCACCTGGCAAAGCCGTGCCGGAGATCGTTTCACTTGACGATCATGTGTGCTCCACGGGGACGGCCTTGCCATTCGAGGCCGGGCACGGCGAAGGGGCCCATCCCGCAGGACGGGCCCCCGGTTGCGCACCCGCGGCCGGGCACGACGCAGGGGTCCACCCATCGGGCGGACCCCTGGTGTTCATCGGCCGGCAAAGCGACTTCAGCCGATGTTGCACTCCCTGTGCTCGTGGCTGAGGATGTGGTTCAGCGAGTTGCCGACGGCGATACCGAGCAGGCCGTTGGCGCTCTGGTGATTGTCGACCTTCTGCGCGACGTTTCCGTCGCCGCAGACGAGGATGATCCTCACGTCGCCGTCGCGGCCGTCGTTGTTGAACGTCGCAGCGGACGCGGCGCCGCCGGACATGAGCAGCCCCCCGACGAGCCCGGCCAGGATGAGGCCTGATTTGTACATGTTATCTCCTCTGGTACCTATTGACTACTCTCCGTAGCTACCGGGGTGAGAAATGCCCTGCCCCTCCCTTCGACAAACTCCGGCGTTTCGGTCTTGACCTGCGCGAAAGCAGCGCCTGGCATAGCCGTGCCGATGAACGTCCGGCTTGACCGTCAGGTGTGCTCCCGGGAGGAGCGGGCGAAGATCACATGACCGTTCCGCGACCATGGCGCGCGCCCCTCCTGTGGCCCCAGACTGGTGCCTGTCACGGGAGGCAATCATGACCGCAAGCACCGGATCGTCCGGAACCGCGACCGGCGGACGGCGCACCGAACTCGACGCCATGCGCGCTCTCGTGGTCGTCGGGCTGGTGTTCTTCCACGCGTCGCTGGTCTTCGACTCGCGCGACGACTTCTACGTCAAGAACGCCGAGACGACCGACATCACGTTCGTCATCGCGGCGCTCTGCGTGATCTGGGCGATGCCGCTGCTCTTCCTCATCGCCGGGCTGGGAGCGTGGCACTCCCTGCGCCGCCGGGGGCCCGGCGGGTTCGCCGTGGAACGATTAGCGCGGCTGGGCGTGCCGCTGCTGTTCGCCCTGGTCACGATGTTGCCGGTGCCTCAGTGGTTACGGCTGCGGGCCGATCCCGGCTATCGCGAGTCCTATCTGGAGTTCCTGCCGAAGTTCTTCGCCGTGCGGCCGGATCCGGACGACTTCCCGTTCGTCGTGGAGGGGGCGTACTTCGAGACCGGGCACCTGTGGTTCGTGGTGCTGCTGCTGACCTTCTCGCTCGTGCTCGCGCCGCTGGTGCGGTGGGTGCCGCGTGGCTGGGCGCTGCGCTCGCGCGAACGCCTGGTCGCGCTCTGCCGGCCGCGTGGCGCGATCCTGCTGCCCGGCCTGCCGATCGCGGCGATCTGCGCGGTCGCCGGCCTCGAGGAGGCGTTCGGCGGCTGGGACCGCTGGGCGTACCTGGTGTTCTTCCTGTACGGCTTCCTCCTCGTGACCGATCCCGCCTTCCGCGCGGCGATGCGGCGCAACCGGCGGATCGCGGCCGTCGCGGGCGCCGTGCTGATGCTGGTGGGGGTGCCGGGCTTCATCATCGCGGGCGACACCCCCGGCGCGGACGCGTTCACGGACCTCACCTCGCTCCCGATCGCGATGCGCACGTTGTACGGGCTGGCCGGATGGTGCTGGCTGGTCGCGATCCTCGGCGCCCTCGACCGCCCGCGCCCCGCCTCGACGCCGGCCAGGCCGCCGAACCGGCTCGCGGCCTCCGTGTCCGCCTACCTGGCGCCCGCCGTGCTGCCGCTCTACATCCTGCACCAGCCGGTCGTCGTGGCCGTGGCCTTCTTCGTGGCCGGCTGGCAGGCGCCGATCCTGGTCGAGTACGCGGTGATCGTGGCACTGTCGCTGGTGCTGACGGTGGCCGTCTACGACGTGCTGGTGCGCAGGACGCGGGTGACGAGGTTCCTGTTCGGGATGCGGGAGCCTACGGGACGGTGAGCACGACCGGGCCGTCGCCGGTGATGGCGACCGTGTGCTCGACGTGCACGCTCCTGCTGCCGTCGGCCGAGCACAACGACCACCCGTCGTCGGCCACGTAGTAGCCGTCGCCGCCGCCGGCCATCAGGCTCGGCTCGATCGCGATGACCAGGCCGGGCCGCAGGCGCAGGCCGCGGCCCCTGCGTGCCTCGTTGGGCACGAACGGCGACTCGTGCATGGCCCGCCCGATGCCGTGGCCGCCGAAGTCGTTCTGCATGCCGTAGCCGGCGCCGCGCCCGACCGTGGACATGGCGTGCCCGATGTCGCCCATCCTGCCGCCGGGCAGGGCCGCCTCGATGCCCGCGGCCAGCGTCTCCTCGGCGACCTTGATCAGTTTGAGGTCTTCCTCGCGGGCGTGGCCGACGGTGAAGCTGACGGTGCCGTCGGCGTGCCAGCCGTCGACGTAGGCACCGCAGTCGACGCTGATCAGGTCGCCGTCCCGCAGTTTGTACGCTGTCGGCAGGCCGTGCAGCATCACCCCGTTGACCGAGGTGCAGATCACACCCGGATAGGGCATCGCGCCGAAGGACGGGTGATAGCCGAGGAACGACGCCCCCGCGCGGGCCTCCTCGATGACGGTCCTGGCCACCTCGTCGAGCTGCTTCAGCGTCACCCCGATGCCGGCCCGCTCCCGCACCGCCGCCTGGACGGCGGCGACGACCTTTCCCGCCTCCCGCATCGCGGCTATCTCTCCGGCCGACTTGAGCTCGATCACGGCGCCTCCTCGCTCGATAACTATACCGGTATTATTATCACAGCCACGCGCGGCGTGAAGGGCGCTCAGCCGGTGATCTCCGGCGTGCACCCGTTCGAGGCGGCCGGGGGTCATTGTCAGTAACCGACCGAGCCCCAGCCGTGCACGAAGGTGCCGCGCGGGGCAAGCACGCGCCGACAGGCAGATAACGAACGATTCGCAATATTGCCGGGGATAAGGTGCTATTTCTGCGCGCTGCGGGTGAAATCTTCTTTTACGCCGACGCAGGCGATCAGCACATCGGGTACAGGCCGACAGGGGCGGGTGGCGGCAGCGGATCGGCGGGATCGGGCCGGTCGACGCGGAAGGCCTGCAACAGGTACGCGACATGCCGCCGGGACGCGGCCAGCCTTCCCTCCGGGGAGCCGGTCGCCAGACCACCGTTGGCCATGAGCAGCAGCGTCAGATCCGACCGGTCGAAGTCGGCACGCAACCGCCCGGCTGCCTTGGCGCGGCGTACCAGCTCGGCGAAGCCCTGTTCGGCGTGCGCACGCACGTCCTCGACGCCCTCCTCGGAGGAGAACCGCGCCAGCAGCGCCACGGTGAAGCCGCGTTCGACCACCTGCATGGCGGTCAGCTTCTCGATGAGCGTGCGGAATCCCCGCCACGGATCGGGATCGGCCAGCGCGTCGTCGATGACCGAGGCGCACACGCTCAGCTCGTCGGAGAACACCTCCGCGATCAGCGACTCGCGCGTCGGGAAGCGGCGGTAGAGGGTGGCGACGCCGACTCCGGCACGGCGGGCGATCGCGGCCATCGGCACGTCGAGACCGCGGGCGGCGAACGCCTCGCGCGCGGCTTCGAGGATGCGGTTGCGGTTGTGCAGCGCGTCGGCGCGGAGCCCGGCCGTGGTCGTGCCCGCCGCAGCAGGCCGCATCCGAGAGGAGGCAGCAGGCATGTCTCTCACATTAGCCCAGAGCGGACCGGCTGCTCCGTTTCCCGCCTAGCCTCACGGGCATGCGGACAGCGACAGAGATGCGTGCGGCCCTCTTCGACCGGTACGGCCCGCCGGAGGTGCTCCACGAGGGCACGGTGCCCGCCCCCGCGCCCGGCCCCGGCGAGGTCCTGGTACGGGTCCACGCCACCAGCGTCAACGGAGGCGAGCTCCACGGCCGCGCCGGCAGGCTGCGCCTCGTGACGGACCTCGTGCAGCGCGGGTTCCCCAAGCGCACCGGGATGGACTTCGCCGGCGAGGTGGCCGCCCTGGGCTCCCCCATGTCAGGGCTGAAGGTCGGCGACCGGGTCTGGGGCGGTCTGCCGAGGACGTTCGGCGCCGCCGCCGAGTTCGTCGTCGTACGCCCCCGGCACCTGGCCTTCGCCCCGGACGGGCTGGACCTCGTACGGGCGGCCGCCCTGCCGGGCGTGGGCACGACCGCGATCACCGCGCTGCGGGACAAGGCCCGGCTCACGCCGGGCGAGCGGCTGCTGGTGCGCGGCGGGAGCGGCGGTGTCGGCCACGTCGCCGTCCAGCTCGGACGCGCGTACGGCGCGCACGTCACCGCGCTCGCCGGGAGCCGGAATCTCGGCTTCGTCCGGGACCTCGGCGCCGACGAGGCCTTCGACTACGCCACCACCGCGCCGGGCGACCTCGGCAGGTTCGACGTCGTGCTGGACACGGTCGGCACCGGCATGGGCGCCTACCGGCGGCTGCTCGCTCCGGGAGGGCGCATGGTGGGGATCGCTTTCGACGTGGGCAACCCGGCGGCGTCGATCTCGTACGTGCTCGCTTCGGCGGTGTTCGGTCCGCGGCGGGTGCGCTTCTTCAGCGGCGAGCCCGTCCATGACCTGCTGGCCGAGCTGGCCCGGCTGGTCGAGGACGGGGCGATCCAGCCCGTCGTCGACACGGTCTATCCGCTCGCCCGCATCGCCGAGGCGCACCGCGCTCTGGAGGCGGGAGGCGTACGCGGAAAGCTGGTCGTGGAGATCGGGTAGCCGCGCCGGACCGCCCAGGACGGTGCTCACGACGCGCCAGGACCGGCGGGCGGGCCTGTGCACCCGCCCGCCGGTCCCGGTGAAATCTCAGGCCTTCAGCCAGCTCATCATCGGGCGGAGCTTGGCGCCGGTCTTCTCGATCGGGTTGTCGGCCAGCTCCTCGCGCTTGCGGTGGAACTCCTTCTGGCCGCCGTCGAACTCCTCGACGAGCTGCCGGGTGAAGGTGCCGTCCTGGACCTCGGCCAGAATCTGGCGCATCGCCTGGCGGGACTCCTCGCCGATGACGCGCGGGCCGCGGGTGTAGCCGCCGTACTCGGCGGTGTCGGACACCGACCAGTACATCTTCGACAGGCCGCCTTCGTACATGAGGTCGACGATCAGCTTCATCTCGTGCAGGCACTCGAAGTAGGCGACCTCGGGCTGGTAGCCGGCCTCGATGAGCGTCTCGAAGCCCGCCTTGATCAGCTCGGAGACGCCGCCGCACAACACGACCTGCTCGCCGAACAGGTCGGTCTCGGTCTCCTCCTTGAACGTCGTGCGCAGCGCGCCGGCGCGCGTGCCGCCGATGCCCTTCGCGTACGACAGCGCCAGGTCGAGCGCCTTGCCCGAGGCGTCCTTCTCCACGGCCACGAGGACCGGCACGCCGCGGCCGGCCTCGAACTGGCGGCGCACGAGGTGGCCAGGGCCCTTGGGCGCGACCATGCACACGTCGACGCCCTCTGGGGCCTCGATGAGGCCGTAGCGGATGTTCAGGCCGTGCCCGAAGAACAGCGCGTCGCCCTCGACGAGGTTGGGCGCCACGTGGTCGGCGTAGAGACTGCGCTGGATGTGGTCGGGAGCCAGGATCATGGTGAGGTTGGCCTCTTCGACCGCCTCGGACGGCGTGACGACGCGAAGGCCGTCGTTCTCCGCCTTCTCGCGGCTCTTGGAGCCCTCCGGCAGGCCGACGCGCACGTCGACGCCGGAGTCACGCAGGGAGAGCGCGTGGGCGTGGCCCTGGCTGCCGTACCCCAGCACGGCCACGTGGCGCCCCTGGATGATCGACAGGTCGGCCTGGTCGTCGTAGTAGATCTCGGTCACTTGCTCAAAACCTTTCAGGCGGTACGGTCCAGTGCCCTGAGGGACCGGTCGGTGATGGAACGGGCGCCGCGGCCGATGGCCACCATGCCCGACTGTACGAGTTCTTTGATGCCGAACGGCTCGAGGACCTTCACGAACGCCTCGAGCTTGTCGGTGGTGCCGGTGACCTCGATGGTCACGGCGTCGGCCGCCACGTCGATGCAGCGGGCCCGGAAGAGCTGGACGAGCTCCAGCACGTGGGAGCGGCTGTCGGCGTCGGCCCGCACCTTGATCAGCATCAACTCGCGCTGCACGGACTGCGACGTGTCGAGCTCGACGATCTTGAGCACGTTCACCAGCTTGTTGAGCTGCTTGGTGACCTGCTCGAGAGGCAGCTCCTCGACGCTGACCACGATCGTCATCCGCGAGATGTCGTCGTGCTCGGTCGGGCCGACCGCCAGCGAGTCGATGTTGAACCCCCGGCGGCTGAACAGCGCCGACACCCGCGCGAGCACGCCCGGCTTGTTCTCGACAAGCACGGAGAGCGTGTGTCTAGTCATCCTCGTTCTCCCACTTCGGCGCCATGTCACGGGCGATCTTGATGTCGTCGTTGCTGGTGCCCGCCGCGACCATGGGCCAGACCATGGCGTCCTGGTGGACGACGAAGTCGACCACGACGGGAACGTCGTTGATCTCCATGGCCTTCTCGATCGTCGCGTCGACGTCTTCTGGACGCTCGCAACGCAGGCCCACACAACCATAGGCCTCGGCCAGCTTGACGAAATCCGGGATGCGGCGCGTCGTCTGCAGGTTGGTGTTGGAGTAACGCTCGTCGTAGAAGAGCGTCTGCCACTGGCGGACCATGCCGAGGTTACCGTTGTTGATGACGGCGATCTTGACCGGCACGCCCTCGATGGCGCAGGTGGCGAGTTCCTGGTTGGTCATCTGGAAGCAACCGTCGCCGTCGATGGCCCAGACCGTGGCGTCGGGGCGGCCCATCTTCGCGCCCATCGCGGCCGGCACGGCGAAGCCCATGGTGCCCAGCCCGCCGGAGTTGATGAACGTGCCGGGCTTCTCGTAGCCGATGAACTGCGAGGCCCACATCTGGTGCTGCCCCACGCCTGCCACGTAGTAAGCCTCGGGGCCGGCGATGGCGCCCAGCCGCTCCATCACGTACTGGGGCGCCAGCGAGCCGTCCTCCCACGTGTCGTAGCCCAGCGGGTAGGTCGCTTTGTAGCCGTTGAGCGCCGTCCACCAGTCGGTGTAGTCGCCGCGCTCGCCCGAGGCCTGGATCGTGCTGACGAGGTCGCTGATGACCTCCTTGCAGTCGCCCACGATCGGGACGTCGGCGTGGCGGTTCTTCGAGATCTCCGCCGGGTCGATGTCGGCGTGCACGATCTTCGCGCGCGGCGCGAACGACGACAGCTGGCCGGTCACCCGGTCGTCGAAGCGCACGCCCAGGCCGACGATCAGGTCGGACTGCTGCAGCGCGCCGACGGCCGAGACGCTGCCGTGCATCCCCGGCATCCCCATGTGCTGGGGGTGGCTGTCGGGGAAGGTGCCCCTGGCCATCAGGGTGGTGACGACCGGGATGCCGGTCAGCTCGGCCAGCTCCAGCAGCTCGGCGGACGCGCCCGCCTTGTGCACGCCGCCGCCGACGTACAGGACCGGGCGCCTGGCCTCGGCGATCAGCTTGGCGGCCTCGCGGATCTGCTTGGAGTGGGGCCTGGTCACGGGGCGGTAGCCGGGCAGTTGCATGACCGGCGGCCAGGAGAAGGTGGTCTCCGCCTGCAGCGCGTCCTTCGAGATGTCGACGAGCACGGGCCCCGGACGGCCGGTCGAGGCGATGTGGAAGGCCTCCATGATCGTACGCGGGATGTCCGCGGGATCGGTGATCAGGAAGTTGTGCTTCGTGATCGGCATGGTAATGCCAGAGATGTCGGCTTCCTGGAAGGCGTCGGTGCCGATGGATCCGCTCGCCACCTGACCGGTGATCGCCACGATCGGCACGGAGTCCATGTACGCGTCGGCGATCGGGGTCACCAGGTTGGTGGCGCCGGGGCCGCTGGTCGCCATGCACACCCCGACCCGGCCCGTCGCCTGCGCGTAGCCCTCGGCGGCGTGGCCTGCGCCCTGCTCGTGGCGTACGAGGACGTGCCGGACCTTGGTCGAGTCGTAGAGAGGATCGTAGGCCGGCAGAATGGCGCCGCCTGGGATCCCGAACACTGTGTCGACGTCCATGTGCTCCAGCGCCCTCACCAGGGACTGCGCACCTGTCATGCGTTCGGTCATCGGCTCGTTCCTTGCGTGGCTACTCGCTTAAGGACATAAAAAAGGCCCCGTCCCACCATGGTGGTGGGCCTGGGGCGGCGCGCAGGTCGTCGTGCTTCGCTATCGGCCTGCGCGCCGGCGAAGTACTACGAGAATCTCACTGCGAAGCATGGCTTACACGATAGCCGCTCCGAACGCCCCAGTGTCAACTTGGTGGACACATGTCTCAAACGGTGAGACTCGTCCGCATCAGGGAGTCGACCCCGCGGGCCGCCATGGGCCTGGCCACCAGGAAGCCCTGCCCCCGCGTGCAACCCATCTGCTTGAGCAGCTCCAGCTGCTCGGGACGCTCGATGCCCTCGGCCACCACGATGAGCCCGAGGTCGTGGCCGAGCCGCACGATCGTGCGCGTGAGCAGCGACAGCGTGTCGTCCTTGCCGAGGCCCGACACGAACGACGGGTCGATCTTGATCATGTCGACCGGGAGTTGCCGCAGGAACGCCAGCGAGGCGTAGCCGGTGCCGAAGTCGTCGATGGCCAGGCGCACGCCGAGCGCGCGCAGCTCGGACAGCCGCTTGATGGTCTCCTCGGCGTCTTCGACCAGCATCTCCTCGATCACCTCGAGGGTGAGCGCGGAGGCGGGCAGCCCGCTCTCGGCCAGCGCCTCCTCCACGGTCTCGACGAACCGGGGCGCGGTGATCTGGCGGGCCGACAGGTTGAGCGACAGGCCGATGTCCCAGGACTCGGCCCGCCAGGCGGCCACCTCGCGGCACGCCTCGCGCAGGATCCACTCGCCCAGCGGCACGATCAGCCCGGTGTCCTCGGCCGGGCCGAGGAACTGCTCGGGAGGCACGAACACCGACCCGCGCCACCACCGCACCAGTGCCTCGACCGCGGTCACCCGCGACGTGGCGAGGTCGACCACCGGCTGGTACTCGATCGCGAACTGCTGGTCGATCAGGGCCCGCTGCAGGTCGGCGGCCAGCTCCAAGCGGCGCACGACGTCGGCGTGCATCTGCGCGGCGAACACCTCGACCCGCCGCCCGCCGAGCTCCTTGGCGCGTGCCATGGCGACGTCGGCGTTGCGGATGAGGTCGCCCGCGGGCATGTCGTCCTCGGTGAAGGCCACGCCCACGCTGGCGGTCAGGGCCACGTCGCGGTCGGCGACGCGGAACGGCTCCTGCGAGACCGCGCGGACGAGCCGCTCGGCCAGGTCGACCGCGAGCTGCGCCTCACCGCCCGTCTCCACCAGCACCGCGAACTCGTCTCCGCCCCACCTGGCCAGCGTGTCGTCGGCCCGGACGGCGCCGCGCAGCCGCCTGGCCGCCTGGCCGAGGAGGTAGTCGCCGCTGGCGTGGCCGACGGAGTCGTTGACCGAGGTGAACCCGTCGAGGTCGAGGAAGATGACCGCGGTGTTGGCCCCTCCGGTGCCCGGCGTGCGGCCGGAGAGCACCTCACGGGTGCGCTCCTCGAAGTAGGCGCGGTTGGGCAGCCCGGTGATGCCGTCGTGGAAGGTCAGGTGGGCGACCTGGTTGCGCAGGGCCTCCTCGTCGCTGACGTCTCTGGTGGTCACCAGCATCAGCTCGTCGCCGCGGACGTGGCGGGTGGCCACCGACTCGGTGGGGCGCCAGGTGCCGTCGGCGGCCCGCACCCGGCACGCGATCAGGCAGGCGCCCGGCGAGGCGCCCTCCTCGTCGAGGTGCATGGCCCGCATCGCGACCTGGATGCCGGGCACGTCCTCCGGGTGGATGTAGTCGAAGATCGACCCGCCCACCAGCTGGTCGGGGCGGTAGCCGTAGGTGGCCTCGACCCCGGCGCCGATCTCGCGCACCACGCCCTCGTAGTCGCACAGGAACACCACGTCGCCGGTGCTCTCCGCCAGCTCCCTGAGCTGCCGCTCGCCGAGCTTGACCAGACCGCGCAGGCGCAGGTTGGTCGCCGACACCACGAACAGGCGCACGAGCAGGAGCAGCACGACGGAGACCGCGACCACCACGACGCCGGTGACCACCGGCCCTTTCGGCCCTCCCGCCAGGTGCGCGAGCAGCGTGCAGGCCGCGATCGCGACCATCGCCAGCGGCACCACGCCGATCACGCCGGCCACGGCGGGCCCGCCCGCCTGCCTGCCGGGCGGACCCCACGGGACGGCGGCCAGGAGCAGGAACGCGACCGGCGCGAGCATGACGCTCCAGAGCGGCGCGTCGCCTCCGTCGAGCCGCGCCACCGCGACCGCCAGGCCCGCCACGGTCATGGTGGCGAGCACGCCGACGCCGGCCAGCCCGAGCAGCCATGAGGTGGCCTTGCTGGTGAGCACGGACGGGATGACGGCGAACGTGACCAGCAGCGCGATCATCGGTGGCAACATCACGAACGTGAAGGCGGCGGGGTCGGCCGCGTTGGCGTAGACGTGGCGCAGCGCCACCACCCAGCCGATCAGGAAGAGCGAGGCGGCGCACAGGTAAGCATCGGTGACCTGCCGTAAAACGGCTCGCGCCGGGAACTTGCGGTCGGCGGCGATCAGCGCGCCACCGGCCGTGACACCGGCGCCGAGCAGCACGAACATGTCGGCGAAGCTGACCACGAAGCTTTCGGCGAAGGGACGCAGCGCCACACCGGCGGCCCAGATGACGGCGCCGCCGCCCATCCAGCGCGCGCCCATCGCCATGGGGCGATGCGCGGCCGACTTCACCGAGGCGATCAGCAGGGCGGTGGCGGCGGCCAGCGCCCCGAGCCCTCCCGCGACCGCGCCGGTGAGCAAGGGCTGACCGCCCGCGAGTAGCGCGGCGGCGAACGCCACCGCGCCGACCGCCGCCGCCGCGGTCAGCGGCACCCGTGGATCACGCCAGCGGATCACAGTCGTTGCCCATCCCGTCTCGTCCTCTGTGCCCATGACCCGCCGAAGCCCGGCGGACCACTTCGCCAGTGTGTGCGGTTGTGGGTGCGCGGGTGGTGACAACGCCGATGTCGTCACCGATCTGATAACCACACGGACCGATTGCTGCCAATAGCGCCTTGACAGTGAGTCAGGAACTCCCTGCAAACGTAACGCTACGCACCGAAGGTCACGGACCAGCCACGTTCCGGGATCCTCTCAGTACGTGTCGGTTATGACATTGATCAGTTGCTCACCTGCGAGATAACGCTCCAACTGGGCCCGGATGAGGCGGAGCACGCGCCGCTCGGACGCGGGGGTGCTGCCCGCGACGTGCGGGGTGATCAGCACGCCCGGAGCGCTCCAAAGGGGATGTCCCTCCGGCAGCGGCTCCGGCGCCGTCACGTCCAGCGCGGCACGCAGCCTGCCGGTCTTCAGCTCGGCGACCAGGGCGTCGGTGTCGACGATCCCGCCCCGGGCGGCGTTGACGAGCACGGCGCCGTCCTTCATGCGGGCCAGGAACGCGGCGTCCACCATGCCGACCGTGTCGGGCGTGGCGGGCACGAGGAGCACGACGACGTCCGCCGCCGGCAGCAGCGCGGGCAGGTCGGCCATGCTGTGCACGCCGTCGCGGGCGGTCCTGGCCACGCGTACGACCTCGACCTCGAACCCGGCGAGCCGCCGCTCCAGCGCCGCACCGATGGAGCCGTAGCCGACGATCAACACGGTGGAGTCGGCGAGGACGCCGGTGTGGTGGTAGGTCCACTCTCCCCTGCGCTGCGCGTCCACGAACCCGGGAAACTCACGCACCACCGCCACCATCGCCCCGACCGCCCACTCCGCGGTCCCCGCGTCGTGCACGCCGCGCGCGTTGCACAGCGTCACGCCCTCGGGGATGTGCGGGCGGTACGGCTCCACCCCCGCGGTCACGGTCTGCACGAGCCGCAACGAGCTCATCCGCGCGATCGTCCCCCGCACGTCGGGCACGGTGACCAGCGGCGGGATCCAGACCTCCACCTCCTCGACGCCTTCCGGCATCGAGGAGGTGCTGTTGTACACGGCGCATTCGACCCCGGACAGGTCGGAAAGAGCATCAGCCGCCGAATCGGAGGGAACCCAGGTCTTCATGCGGAGAACCTTACGACTCCGGGGGAAGTATGGAACACATGAGGAAGCCCATGAGGAGACACCGCGCGCTCCTGTCGCTGACCGTGCCGCTGACCGTCCTCCTGAGCGGGCTCGCCGGCTGCTCCGGCGCCGGCGGCGATGTGCTTCCGACGGCCGCCGTGACGGCCACGAGTCCGGCCGCCGGCACCCCTGCGGACGTGGCGACCGGGCTGGCCGTGCCGTGGGCGATCGCGTTCCTGCCCGACGGCGACGCCCTGGTCACCGAGCGCGACACCGCCCGGCTGCTGCGGGTCACCGAGGACGGCAAGGTGAGCGAACTCGGCACGATCGAGGGCGTGACGCCGGACGGCGAGGGCGGCCTGATGGGGGTCGCGGTCAAGGACCAGCACGTCTTCCTCTACTACACCGCCGCGGAGGACAACCGGATCGTCCGCTACCGGCTGACCGGCGACGCGCTCAGCGACCGCCGGGTGATCGTCCAGGGCATCCCCAAGGGCGGCATCCACAACGGCGGCAGGCTGGCGTTCGGCCCCGACGGCCACCTGTACGCCTCCACCGGCGAGACCGGCGACCGCGACCTCGCCCAGCAGCGCGACTCCCTCGCGGGCAAGATCCTGCGCATGACCGTGGACGGCGCACCCGCGCCCGGCAACCCGTTCGGCACGCTCGTCTACAGCTACGGCCACCGCAACGTCCAGGGCCTGGCCTGGGACGACTCGGACCGCCTGTACGCCTCCGAGTTCGGCGCCAACGCCTACGACGAGATCAACCTGATCGAGCCGGGCGCCAACTACGGCTGGCCCGAGGTCGAGGGCCGGGGCGATGACCAGCGGTTCGTGAACCCGATCCTCACCTGGTCGACGGACGAGGCCTCGCCGTCCGGCATGGCGTACGCCGGCGGTTCGTTGTGGGTGGGGGCCCTGCGCGGGGAGCGCCTGTGGCAGGTGCCGCTCGGCGCTGACGGCGCCGCCGGCCGGCCGGTCGCCCACTTCGCCGACCGCTACGGCCGCCTCCGCGCGGTCACCACCGCCCCTGACGGCACCGTGTGGGTGGGCACCAGCAACAGGGACGGCAGGGGTTCGCCGCGGGAGGGCGACGACCGCATCCTGTCGGTCCCCACCTCGTGATCAGGCCCGTTCGGCGTCAGGACGCGGTGCAGGTGATCTGGGGCTGAGCACGGTATTTGGTGGTCAGCTTGTCGTCCTTCTTGACCACCCGGCCGTCCTTGTGGAAGACCCGCATGACGTCGATGGTGAACCCCTGGGCGCCCGTCGTCGCCAGGCAGCCGGGCTCGTTGCTGGTCTCCCGCCGGAACTGGGTGAAGTCCCGCCGTTCCGACTCGATCGCCTCGATCTTGTCGTACCGCTTCGTGCCCCAGAGCGCCACCGTCACCGACGTCTGCGTGAACGTGGTCTTGATCAGCACGCCGTTGTCCGAGTCGTTGCGCCACTTCAGGTCCGACTCCGGATAGGTCAGCACGACGTCACGCCCGGGCGGGAACTGGTCGGTGTAGTAGTCCATCGGCTTGTGCTCGACGTCCTCGAGCCCGCTGAAGTACGCAGCGTTGTACATCGTCGTGGCGAACTGCGAGACTCCGCCGCCGACGATGTTGACCAGGCGCCCGCCGACGGTCTCCGCCGCTTCGACGTATCCGTCCTCGAGGGTCCGCTCGCCCACGACGTCGTTGACCGAGAACGTCTCGCCCGGCTTGACGATGTGGCCGTCGAGCTCCTCCGCCATGCGCTGGATGTTCTTCGCGCGCGGCTGGCAGCAGGCGAAGTTCGTGGTGAAGGTGGCGAGGGTCTCCTTGATGCCGAGCTTGTTGATCTCCGAGGTCGCGACCGCGGGGGCGACGGTGCCCAGCCGCACGGGGATCGTCCGGTCTCCGCCCCCGGCGAACACCCTCTCGGCGTCCCTGGCCAGCAGCTTGTCGTTCACACCCCGGCCGGTGCGGGCGGGCACCAGCACCGGCTTGCCGTTCACGATGTCGTACGTGGCGTCGCGCGGCTGCTGGGCGGCGGAGACCAGGGTGCTCTCCACGTCGGTGAGCACCGCCTTGGCGTCGAACTGCGGCGCGAGCCCGCCGCTGCCGTCGGAGGCGAAGGACAGGTTGGCCGCGATCGCGGCGGGCGGGACCTGCGCCTGCTTGCCGTCGAGGGTCAGCGTGATGGGGGCGGCGACGGCCTGCCTCGCCTTGGCCAGGGCCGCCCTGACGGCTTCCGGGGTGGTGGTGGGCTTGGACGGTCTCAGGGTGAGCACGACGGAGCCGCCGCCCCTCAGGAAGGCGTCGCCGATCCTCTTCACGGCGTCCTCCCTGTCGAGCAGCACGCCGTCCTGGGGCTGGCGCGCCTTCGGCGTCAGCCCGGAGAAGGCCACCCGGCCCTCCTGCGCGCGCTTGTCCACGGACTCGGCCAGGCCCTCGACGGTCCTGGTGAGCTGGGAGGTGTCGATGTTGATCTTCGGTTCGAGCTCGGTGGTGCCGGCTAGGCCGCGCCACACCTCCTGCGGGCTGGGAAAGCCGCTGGGCGCCTGGCCGATCGTGCCGACCACGTCGAGCTCAAGCCCGGCCTCGTCGGCCTGGATGGTGTCCTTCTTGCCGCCGATGTCGGCCACGACCGGCTTGCTCAGCTGGGCGGCGAGCTCGGTGCGCAGCTTGTCGGCCGCCTGGGTGACGGTCAGCCCGCCGATGTCGACCCCCGACACGCGGGTGCCGCGCAGCACGCTGCCGGACATGAGCACGGCGGGCACGACGTACGACAGCACGGCGAGCAGCAGGACGACCGTGAGGAGGCCGGGCAGCAGGCGCCGTTTGCGCGGCTCGGGCTCGAAGGAGTGCGGGTGCTCGCGCGGGCTCTCCTGGCCGAACACGGGGGCGGACCCCGAGTCCTTGCCCGCCATCGGCCACGGCTGCGCCGGTGGCGGTGCTGGGGGCAGCGCTCCGCCCGAGGGACCGCCCGCGGCGCTCGGGGCTTGGGCCTGCCGGGGCTCCTGTCGTTCCGGCGGTCCGAAGATGTCCCGGGAGACCCCTGGGGGCAGGCCTTCGATCCGCGGCTTCTTGGAGACGCTCGACGTGGGCAGTGGCACCGAGGCGAACGGGTCGGTCGGTGATTCGATCGGTCCGGCGTTTCGCACGCCTCAATCTCCTCCCGGTCCGCAGCCAAGTCTCAGGCAACAGTAAGGCACGCGGATCCGCATATGTCACGGGAAATGACTACGGAAGTGTGTCAACCTAGCCACCGGTAGCGATGTTCCGGACGACCGGCCGTGCCGTAACGCGGCCGGAGTTCGGCCTGCCCTGCCGCGCAGAGGTGTTCGAGATAGCGGCGGGCGCTCACCCGCGACAGGCCCGTGAGCTGGGCGGCCTCGGTCGCCGACAGGTCGCGGCCAGCCTCCCGCAGGCTGTCGGCGACCAGCGCGCACGTGGCCGGCGACAGGCCTTTCGGCATGGGAGCCGCGGTCATGGGCGTGCCGAAGAGCCGGTCGACGTCGTCCTGGCGGGCCTCGGGGCCGATGGCGGTGATGCGCCTGCGGGTGTCGGCGTACTGCTGGAGCCGCTCGGTCAGGGCGGTGGCGGTGAAGGGCTTGATCAGATAGTTGACCGCGCCGCCGCGCATGGCCTCCTTGACCGTCGGCACGTCGCGGGCCGCGCTGATCATGATGACGTCCACGTCGTTGAGCGCCTTGAGCACCTCAAGCCCTGACATGTCGGGCAGGTAGATGTCGAGCAGCACGAGGTCGGGCCGCTGCTCCGCCGCCGCGGCCAGCGCGCCGGCCCCGTTGTGGGCGACGGAGACGACGCTGAACCCCGGCACGCGGGACACATAGCCGCTGTGGATCCGCGCGACCATGAAGTCGTCGTCGACGACGAGCACCCTGATGTCGTTCACGACACCGTCCCCGCCCGCTCCCTGGCCGGAAGGAGGGCGGTGAAGACGGCGCCGCCCGCGTCCGTCACCCGCACCCAGCCTCCTCTGCGCAGGCACGCCTGCCGGGTCAGGGCCAGGCCGAGACCGCGCGGCCCCGACTGGGCGGCCTTGGTCGTGAAGCCCTCCCTGAAGACCTCCTCCACCAGGCCGGGAGCGATGCCGGGGCCCGAGTCGCCGACGCGCACCCGCAGGCCGTCGTGATCGGCCCGAACCGACACCTCGATCGTGCCCTCGGCGCCGTCGAGCGCGTCGATGGCGTTCGCGACCAGGTTGCCCACCACCAGCACCGCGTCCTGCGGGTCGCCGAGCAGGCCGACCGGCACGGTGGAGTCGTCCGACAACACGAGCGTGGCGCCCCGCTCGGCCGCCTCCGCGGACTTGGCCAGCAGCAGCGCGGCCAGGGTCGGGTCCTGGACCCGCTCGCGCAGCCCGGCCGCGTACGAGCCGCCGGTGGTGCGGGTGATGAAGCCGATCGCGGCCTCGTGCTCGCCCAGCTCCAGCAGCCCGACGACGGTGTGCATGCGGTTGGCGAACTCGTGTGCCTGCGCCCGCAGCGCCTCGGTCGCGCTGCTGGCGTCGTCGAGCTCGCGGGCCAGGTGGATGAGCTGGGTGCGGTCGCGCAGGGTCACCACCCAGCCGCGGTGGTGGCCGCGTACGGAAACCGGGGTGCGGTTGAGCACCAGCACCCGGTCGCCGTGCAGCACGACGCGGTCCTCGCCGGGGTCGGCGCCCCCGAGCACGTCGCGCATGCGCTCGGAGACCGGCATCTCGGACAGGTCGGCGCCCACGTCGCCCAGCAGCTCGCGGGCGGCGTCGTTGACCAGGGTGACACGCCCGCCGAGGTCGAGCGCCAGCACGCCCTCCTTGACGCCGTGCAGCACCCCCTCGCGCTGCTCCAGCAGGGCGGCGATCTCGCGCGGCTCCAGGCCGAACGTCTGCCGGCGCACCCGTGCGGTGATCAGCGCGGCCAGCGCGAGGCCGGCCAGCAGCACGGCGAGCGCCGTCCAGATCAGCGGCGGGAGCGCGTCGACGACCTGGCTGATGACCGTGGTCTCCAGCACGCCGACCGAGACCAGGCCGATGACGTCGCCATATTCGTCGCGGATGGGCGTCTTGCCCCTGACCGTGGTGCCGATCGTGCCGGTCTCCTTGCCGACCCAGCTCCGGCCCGTCCTGAGCACCGTGCTGCCGTCGGTGGACAGCTGCTTGCCGATCAGCGAGGCGTTGGGGTGGGCGTAACGTTTCTGGTCGGTGTTGGCGATCACGACGTAGTCGGCGCCGGTCTCCTGCTGGACGCTCATGGCCAGCGGCTGCAACACCGTCTCCGGCTCGCTCAGCTTGAACGCCTCCCGGACCTGCGGAAGCGCGGCCACCGACTGCGCGATCGCCAGTGCCCGTTGCTGGTGGAGCGAGGCCAGCTGATCACGCGTGTGCTCGGCCCACACGCCACCGGTGCCCCCCACGGCGAGCAGCACGATCACCATCTGAAGCGCGAACAGCTGGGTCCCGAGTGAGGCCTCACGAACCCGTCTCACGGGCACATGGAAACAAATCGAGGTCACGGCCAGGTCGCGGGGGGTGCCGCAGGAACCCGCGACCAATACGACCACTATGACGGCAACCGCGCAAAGGGTCGACTCCGGAGAGCAGGGGCATCACGATCCGGGTCTTGTCACCGTGAGAACCCTTCTTGGAGTGATCATGCGCTTGCGCGTATTCGCCGCCCTCGCGGCCATCTCCCTTGGCGCACTGACCGGCTGTGGCGAGACGGCGGGCACCTCCGCGAGCTCGCCGTTGCAGATCATGGCCCCGGCCGCGCCCGGGGGCGGCTGGGACCAGACCTCCCGCATCGCCGAGCAGGCCATCAAAGCGGCCGACCCGCAGCGCAAGGTCGAGGTGTACAACGTGCCCGGCGCCGGAGGCACGATCGGCCTGGCCCAGCTCGCCGGCGAGAAGGGCAACGGCAACCTGCTGATGACCATGGGCCTGGTCATGGTCGGCGCCATCGAACAGAACAAGTCGAAGGTCACGCTGGCGGAGACCACGCCCATCGCCAAGCTGACCGAGGAGTACGAGATCGTCGTCGTGCCGGCCGCGTCGCCGTACAAGGCGCTGGACGACATGGTGGCGGCCTGGAAGGCGGACCCGTCGAAGGTGTCCATCTCCGGCGGCTCCGCGGGCGGCACCGACCACATCGTGGCCGGTCTGATGGCCAAGGCCGCGGGCATCGACCCCAAGCAGGTCAACTACATCGCCCACTCGGGCGGCGGCGAGGCGCTCAACGAGCTGCTCGGCAACAAGGTGAGCGCGGGCATCTCCGGCGTGGCCGAGTTCGCCGAGCACGTGAAGTCGGGCAAGCTGCGCGCGCTGGGCGTCACCTCCGGCGAGCGGCTGCCGGACCTCGACGCTCCCACGCTGAAGGAGGCCGGGCTCGACGTCGAGCTGGCCAACTGGCGCGGCTTCGTCGCCCCTGCCGAGCTCTCCGACGCCGACAAGAAGGCGCTGACCGACCTGGTCACCAAGATGCACGACGCGCAGCCGTGGAAGGACGCGGTGGCCAAGAACGGCTGGATCGACTCGTTCCAGACGGGACAGCAGTTCGCCGACTACCTGGCCGCCGAGCAGACCAGGGTCAAGGCGATCATCGCCGAAATGGGGCTCGTCTCCTGATGGCCCGCTGGTGGCGGCCCGAGCTCGGGCTGGCGCTCGTCGTGCTGGTGCTGGGCGTGCTCGTCGTGGTCGGGACGCTCGACGTCTCCGCCGCGGCCTCCCAGCTCGGCCTCGGGCCGCGCTTCTTCCCCATGCTGGTGGGCGGCGCCATGGTGCTCATCGGCCTGTTCTACGTGGCCGACGTCGTACGCGGCGGGCGGGGCGACCCCGAGGAGAGCGAGGACGTCGACGCCGACGCGCCCGCCGACTGGCGCAGCGTCGGGCTGGTCAGCGGGATCTTCCTGGCGTTCAGCGCGCTGCTGAACGTGCTCGGCTGGATCATCGGGGCGAGCCTGCTCTTCTTCGGCCTCGCGGTGGTGCTCGGCGCCGAGCACAGAACGCGCGCCGCCGTGATCGCGGTGGTCGTGGCGATCACCACGTACCTGCTGTTCGTCAAGGGGCTCGGCGTGTCGCTGCCCGGCGGGCCGCTGACGGGGGTGATCTAGGTGGAGTCGCTGCAGCTCCTCCTCGACGGCTTCGCCGCCGCGCTCACCCCGGTCAACCTCATGTACGCGCTCATCGGCGTCACCCTCGGCACGCTCGTCGGCGTGCTGCCCGGCATCGGGCCCGCGATGACCGTGGCGCTGCTGCTGCCGATCACGTTCACGGTGCCGCCGGCCAGCGCGTTCATCATGTTCGCCGGCATCTACTACGGCGGCATGTACGGCGGCTCCACCACCTCCATCCTGCTCAACACGCCGGGCGAGTCCGCCTCCATGATCACGGCCCTGGAGGGCAACAAGATGGCCAGGCGGGGCCGGGCCGCCCAGGCGCTGGCCACGGCGGCCATCGGCTCGTTCGTGGCCGGGACCATCGCGACCGCGCTGCTGGTCGTGGCGGCACCCGCCGTGGTGAGCTTCGCGATCTCGTTCGGCCCCGAGGACTACTTCGCGCTGGCCGTCCTCGCGTTCACCGCCGTCTCATCCGTGTTGTCCCGTTCGGTCGTACGCGGCCTGGCGTCCCTGGGGCTCGGCCTGGTGATCGGGCTGATCGGCATCGACCAGCAGACCGGCCAGGCACGGCTCACGCTGGGCATCCCGCAGCTGCTCGACGGCATCGACGTGGTGATCGTGGCGGTCGGGTTGTTCGCGCTCGGCGAGTCCCTCTACGTGGCCTCGCGGCTGCGCCACGCCATGCCCGAGGTGGTGCCCGTGGGCCGGGCGTGGATGGGCCGCTCCGACTGGGGACGCTCCTGGCTGCCCTGGCTGCGCGGCACCGCGCTGGGCTTCCCGTTCGGCGCGCTGCCCGGCGGAGGCGCGGAGATCCCCACCTTCCTGTCGTACGCGGCCGAGAAGCGCCTGGCGCGCGGCGTGGCCCGCGAGGAGTACGGCAAGGGCGCGATCGAGGGCGTCGCCGGCCCCGAGGCGGCCAACAACGCCTCCGCCGCCGGCACCCTGGTCCCGCTGCTCACGCTGGGCCTGCCGACGTCGGCCACGGCCGCGATCCTGCTGGCCGCCTTCCAGCAGTACGGGCTCCAGCCCGGCCCGCAGCTGTTCGACCACAACCCCGCGCTGGTGTGGGGCATGATCGCCTCGCTGTTCATCGGCAACGCGATGCTGCTGGTGCTCAACCTGCCCATGGCACCGTTGTGGGCGCGCGTGCTGCGGATCCCCCGCCCGTACCTGTACGCCGGGATCATCCTCTTCGCCGCGCTCGGGGTCTACGCCGTCAACGGCACCGTGGTGGACCTGTTCGTGCTCTATGTGCTCGGCCTGCTCGGCTACGCCATGCGGCGCTTCGGCCTGCCGGTCGCCCCCGCGGTGATCGGCATGATCCTGGGCCCGATGGCGGAGATCCAGCTCCGCAGAGCGCTGGCCATCGGCGCGGGGGACGCGAGCGTGCTGGTGAGCAGCCCGATCGCGGTCGTGCTGCTGGTGCTGGCGCTCCTCGCCCTGCTCACGCCGCTGCTGAGGAAGGCGCTGGCCCGGCGTAGCGTCGAGACGGCCCCGCCGTCCCGCAACGAGTGACCGTACGCCCCCGCCGTGCACCGGTGACCGGGCCGACCGGGAAGACCGGGCCGACCGGGAAGACCGGGCCGACCGGGAAGACCGGGCCGACCGGGAAGACCGGGCCGACCGGGAAGACCGGGCCGACCGGGAAGACCGGGCCGACCGGGAAGACCGGGTCGAGCAACCCCGGCACCCACCGGCCGCACCGGGCCGTCCCGGTCACCCCTGCACGCGCCGGGGCCCCGCCGTTGGAACGGCGGGGCCCCGGCGGCCGTGAGAGGCCCGGTTATTCGGAGACGCCGAGTTTCTCCAGGATCAGCTGGCGGGCGCGGGCCGCGTCGGCCTTGCCCTTGCTGGCCCGCATCACGCCGCCCACCAGCGCACCGGCCGCGGCGATCTTGCCGGAGCGCACCTTGTCGGCCGCGTCGGCGTTGTCGGCCAGCACCTGCTCGATGATCGCGGACAGCTCGCCCTCGTCGTTGACGATCTGCAGCCCGCGCTTCTCGACCACCTCGTCGGGCGTGCCCTCGCCGGCCAGCACGCCTTCGAGCACCTCGCGCGCCAGCTTGTCGTTGAGCGCGCCCGAGGCGACCAGCTCGGTCACGCGGGCGATGTCGGCCGGCGTGATGGGCAGGTCGGCCAGCGGGGTGGCGGTCTCGTTGGCGCGCCGCGCCAGCTCGCCCATCCACCACTTGCGCGCGTCGGCGGGCGGGGCCCCCGCCGCGACCGTGGCCTCGACCAGGTCGATCGCGTCGGCGTTGTGCATGGCCTGCATGTCGAAGTCGGACAGACCCCAGTCGGACTGCAGCCGCTTGCGCCTGACCGACGGCAGCTCGGGCAGCGCCGCCTTCAGCTCGGCCACCCAGGCCGGGTCGGGCGCGATCGGCACCAGGTCGGGCTCGGGGAAGTAGCGGTAGTCCTGCGCCTCCTCCTTGGACCTGCCGGACGTGGTGGTGCCGGTGTCCTCGTGGAAGTGGCGGGTCTCCTGGACGATCTTCCCGCCGTCGGTGAGGACGCCCGCCTGCCGCTCGATCTCGCTGCGGACGGCCCGCTCGACGCTGCGCAGCGAGTTGACGTTCTTCGTCTCGGTGCGGGTGCCCCACTCGGACGCGCCACGCGGCATGAGCGAGACGTTGACGTCGCAGCGCAGCGAGCCCTCCTCCATGCGCACGTCGGAGACGCCGAGCGAGCGCATGATCTCGCGCAGCTCGGTGACGTAGGCCCTGGCCACCTCCGGCGCGAGCCGGTCGGTGCCCGGGATGGGCTTGGTCACGATCTCGACGAGCGGGATGCCGGCCCGGTTGTAGTCGACGATCGAGTAGTCGGCCCCGTGAATGCGGCCGGTGGCGCCGCCCACGTGGGTGGACTTGCCGGTGTCCTCCTCCAGGTGCACGCGCTCGATCTCGATCCGCACGGTGTTGCCGTCGACCTCGACGTCGACGTAGCCGTCGAAGCAGAGCGGCTCGTCGTACTGTGAGATCTGGTAGTTCTTCGGCATGTCCGGATAAAAGTAGTTTTTCCGGGCGAAGCGGCACCACTCGGCGATCGAGCAGTTCAGTGCCAGGCCGATGCGGATCGTCGACTCGATGGCCATGGTGTTGGCCGTCGGCAGCGCGCCGGGCAGCGCCAGGCAGGTCGGGCAGACCTGCGTGTTGGGCGGAGCGCCGAACGTCGTCTTGCAGCCGCAGAACATCTTCGACCTGGTGCCCAGCTCGACGTGCGTCTCCAGGCCGAGCACCGGCTCGAACTTGTCGAGCGCTTCGTCATAGACCATGGTCATAGCGACGGAGCCTCCTTCAGCAACGGGCCGCCCCAGCGGCTCTCCAGGGCCTGCTCCACGGCGGCGCCGACGCGGTAGCAGCGGTCGTCGGCCAGCACGGGCGCCATGATCTGCAGGCCCACCGGCAGACCGTCTTCCTCGGCCAGCCCGCACGGCACCGAGATGGCCGCGTTGCCGGCCAGGTTGGACGGGATGGTGCACAGGTCGGCGAGGTACATCGCCATCGGGTCGTCGACGCGCTCGCCGATCGCGAACGCCGTGGTCGGCGTGGTCGGCGACACCAGCACGTCGACCTGCTGGTAGGCGGCCTCGAACTCGCGGGAGATGACCGTGCGCACCTTCTGTGCCTGGCCGTAGTAGGCGTCGTAGTAGCCGCTCGACAGCGCGTACGTGCCGAGCATGATGCGCCGCTTGACCTCGGGTCCGAACCCGGCGGCCCTGGTCAGCGCCATGACCTCCTCGGCGCTGCGGGTGCCGTCGTCACCGACGCGCAGGCCGTAACGCATCGCGTCGAAGCGGGCCAGGTTGGACGAGCACTCCGACGGCGCGATCAGGTAGTACGCGTAGAGGGCGGTGGTGAACGACGGGCACGAGACCTCGACGACCTTGGCCCCGAGCGACTCGAGGAGTTGCACGGCCTCGTTGTAGCGGGCCAGCACGCCCGGCTGGTAGCCGTCACCGCCGAGCTCCTTGACCACGCCGATCCGCATGCCGGCGACGTCGGCGTGCCGGGCCGCCTCGACCACCGAAGGCACGGGCGCGTCGATGGAGGTGGAGTCCATCGGGTCGTGCCCGGAGAACGCCTCCTGCAACAGCGCCGCGTCGAGCACGGTGCGGGCGAACGGCCCCGGCGTGTCGAGCGAGCTCGCGAACGCGATCAGTCCGTAACGGGACGAGCCACCATAGGTCGGCTTCATCCCCACGATGCCGGTCACCGAGGCCGGCTGCCGGATCGAACCGCCCGTGTCGGTGCCCGTCGACAGCGGCGCCTCGTAGGCCGCCACGGCCGCGCTCGAACCACCGGAGGAACCGCCCGGCACCTTCGCCAGATCCCACGGGTTGCGCGTCGTGTGGAAGGCGGAGTTTTCCGTCGAGGAGCCCATGGCGAACTCGTCGAGGTTGGTCTTGCCGAGAATCACCAGCCCCGCCTCGCGCAGCCGCTTGGTGACGGTCGCGTCGTAGGGCGGACGCCAGCCTTCGAGGATCTTGGACGCGGCCGTCGTCGGCATGTCGCGCGTGGTGAAGATGTCTTTGTGCGCGATCGGCACCCCGGCCAGCGGCCCGAGCTTCTCACCGGCCCTGAGCCTGGTGTCGACGGCCCGCGCCTGCTCGATCGTCGTCTCGCGGTCGACGTGGAGGAAAGCCTTGACCTTGGGCTCCACCTCGGCCATGCGGTCGAGGTGCGCCTCGGCCACCTCGACCGACGACACCTCCCCCGCGGCGATCATCGAGCCCAGCTCGGCAGCGGTCTTGCGGATCAGGCTCATGCCTCCTCCCCGAGGATGCGCGGCACCCGGAATCGGTCGTCCTCGACGGCGGGAGCGCCGGCCAGCGCCAGCTCGGGCGTCAGGGACTGTCGCACCTCGTCGGCACGGAAGACATTGGTCAGCGGAAGCGCGTGCGACGATGGCGGCACATCCTCGGCGGCGACCTCGGCCACCTTCGCGACCGCTTCGATGATGGCATCGAGTTGGGTGGCGTAGTGGTCGAGTTCGTCACCGGTGAGCGCCAGCCTGGACAACCGGGCCAGGTGTGCGACCTCGTCGCGGGTTATGGCGGACATGAGTCGTTGAACCCGTTTCGTGGATGGAGTCTTTGGACACTGCCATCCTAGAGGGCTTGACGAAGCACGCCCGAACGGTTAACACCCTGGCAACACCGCTCCCGGCTGCGCGAGCGCGGCTTCACCCGTACAACTCCCGCGGCCCCACCCCGCGCGCCTCGCTCTCCCCCGCCGGGGCCGCATCGAACCCGGCGCCGCCGTAGCAGGTCGGCACGGGCGCCGGACCGGGTCTGCGTTCCGCCAGGTCACGCGGTCCTGGTCACCTCGGGCGCGTAGCCGAAATCGACCTTCGGCACCGCCTCCGCGTGGTCACGCAGCCAGGTCGCGGCGTCGGCGGCCGGCATGGGCTCGCAGAACAACCACCCCTGCCCCACGTCGCACCCCATGTCCGCCAGGCGGATGGCCACCTCGTCGGACTCGACCCCCTCGGCCACCGAACGCAGGCCGAGCGAGCGCACCAGGTCGACGATCGAGCGCACGATCCTTTCGTCATCCTCCGACTCGGCGATCCTGCGGACGAACGAGGCGTCGATCTTGACCTCCGACACCGCCAGGCGCTGGAGCCTGATCAGCGAGGAGTAGCCGGTGCCGAAGTCGTCGATGGCCAGCGGGACGCCGAGCGTGGCCAGCGCCTTGATGGTCTCCTGGGTGTAGGCCTGGTCGCCGGTCAGGATGCGCTCGGTCACCTCCAGCTGGATGGCCGCGGGCGGCAGGCCATACTTCGCCAGCCCCACCTCCAGCCGCTCGGGCAGCGCGGAGTCGAGCAGGTCACGGGCGGAGATGTTGACCGAGATCTGCACCCGCAGATCCGTGTGCCACCAGTGGGCGGCCTGCTCCAGCGCCTCGTCGATGACGTACGCGGTCAGCTGGCGCATCAGGTAGGACTGCTCGGCCAGCGGGACGAAATCGGACGGCGGGATCGGCCCGTGCGCCGGGTGGCGCCAGCGCAGCAGCGCCTCGACGCCCAGGACCGCGCCGGTGCCGAGACTGACCTTGGGCTGGTAGTGCAGGCGCAGCTCGCGGTTGTCGATGGCGCGGCGCAGATCGCCGAGGAGGCTCAGGCGCTCCGGCGAGTTCCTGTCCTTGTCGGGCTGGTAGAGCTCCACTCCCGTACGGCCCTCCTTGGCGAGGTACATCGCCACGTCGGCGCGCTGGAGCAGCAGCTCGAAGTCGGGGGCGTGATCGGGGTAGAGCGCGATGCCGACGGAGCCGTCCACGTCGAAGGTCATGCCCTCCAGGCGCACCGGCTCGGTCAGCGCCGCACGCAGCCTTGCCGCGACCTCCCTGGCCGCGTGGGTGTCCCTGATCGAGGGCAGCAGCACGGCGAACTCGTCGCCGCCCAGCCTCGCGACCACGTCTCCCGGGCGTACGGAGTGGGTGAGGCGGTGCGCGACCATCTGCAACAGGCGGTCGCCCACCGGGTGGCCCATCGTGTCGTTGACCTCCTTGAACCGGTCGAGGTCGAGCAGGAACAGGCCGACCCGGTCGTCCTGCCTGGCCTCGGCGAGCGCCTCCTCCGTGCTGACGATGAGCAGCTTGCGGTTGGGCAGGCCGGTCAGCTCGTCGTGCATGGCCTGGTGGTCGCGGCGCATGGAGAGCGTGGCGGTGAAGTAGACGGCGGCCAGGGGCGCCACGAAGAGCGGCACCAGCCCCGGCGAATGGTTCATGACCACGACGACCAGAGGCGCCAGGCCGAGCAGGCCAGCGTAGACGAGGCTCTGCGGGCCGACGGTGGCCTTCAGCACCCGGGTGAGCGAGCGCCGTTCGTGCAGCGCGACCGCACTGCACACGAGAGTCGCCCTGGTCGCGAAGTAGGCGATCCCCGCCAGCCCGATCGCCAGCAGGTTACCGCCGCCCGGCACCCACGGCAGGGCCGGGCTCGGCACGATGCCGAACGTCCCCAGCACCACACCCGCGGCGGTGAGCGCGAGGGTCGACTGCGCGATGTTGAACATGACCCGATGCCACGACTTGCGCGTCACCACGCCGTTCATGGCCACCGCGACCCCCTGCATCAGCACCGCGGCGGGCAGCCCGAAGTGCAGGAGCACGGCGAACGTGAACATGGTGGAGGGGTAGGTGCCGCCCACGGCCGCCGCCGAGGAGACCATGACGGGCCGCAGCTCGCCCAGGACCACCAGCACGGCCAGCACCCAGAACAGCGGTGTGCGGGCGACCTCCACCAGCTCGGACATGTCGAGCCTGAGCATGGCCACCACGAGTGCGGTGAACCCGATCACGGTGATGCCCGCGAGAAACGCCCACAGCGGCGTGCCGACGCGTGGGCCGGTGTCGCGGGTGTCGGTTGGGTCAGTCATCGGTAACAGAACCCCCATTAGGTCACTATGGGAGGGTACGACCTTTACCCCACTTCGCGAAACCAAGCGCGTACGTTCCGTCACTTCTCCTTTCCGACATATACCCAGAAAACACCCTGGGTAGCACACCATGCACGCTGCGGTCTCCCCGCGCGACCCCCAGGACCGCATGCGAGACCTCATCACGAAACACGGTCATCCGCCGGAGCGCGGTCGCTCTACAGCAGCCGGTGCGAAACCACCCTCACCCATGCCGGAACCGCGGTCGCCACCCGCGCACGAGCCCTCGCGAACCGACCGCTCTCAGACGAGCCAACCACTCCCGCATAAACCGGACCCACCCGCATGAACCCATCCCTACGAACGAACCACCCGCACGAACGAGCCACCCGTACGAACCGGGGTCCACCCGTACGAACTGACCGCCCGTGCGAACGATCCTCGACCGGTCCAGAACCGACCGGGTTCGCATGAATTACCCGAGCCCATGCGAACCGACCCCGCCCGTATGGACCAACCGTGCCCGGAGGAACCGGCCTCGCCCGTGCCGGCCAACCGTGCCCGTGCGAGCCCTTGGACCCGCGTCAACGCGTGAGGGTCAGGGCTCGGGGGTGATCGCGGCCCCGGTGGCCGCCTCCGGGCCTTCGTTCAGGAGGATCTCGAAGCCCGCGCTGTCGAGGATCGGCACGCCCAGGCTGACCGCCTTGTCATATTTCGACCCAGCGTTGTCACCCGCGATCAGGAACGACGTCTTCTTCGACACCGACGACGCGACCTTCCCGCCCCTGCCGGTCAGCTCGGCGGCGGCCGAGTCGCGGGTGTGGCCCTCCAGCGTGCCCGTGACCACGAACGTCATCCCCTGCAGCGTCTGCGGGCCCTTCTCGGGGGCCGGCTCGTCCTCCATGCGGACCCCGGCCGCGCGCCACCGGTCGATGATCGCGCGGTGCCAGTCGACCGCGAACCACTCCCGGATCGTGGCCGCCACCCGGGGCCCGATGCCCTCGACCGCGGCCAGCTCTTCCTCCGAGGCGTTCATGATCGTGTCGATCGACCTCATGGCGTCGGCCAGGGCACGCGCCGTGGGCGGACCGATGTGCCTGATCGACAGGGCGACCAGCACCTGCGCGAGCGGCACCTGCTTGGCCCGCTCGAGCTCCTCGATGAGCTGCAGCGCGTTCTGGCTGGGCTCGCCGTTGATGTTGGAGAAGAAGGAGACGACCTTCTGCTCCCCCGTCTTCGGGTCGATCTTGGGCAGGCCGGTGTCGGGATCGCGGACCACCGACCTGATCGGGATCAGCTGGTCGAGCGTCAGGTCGAACAGGTCGGCCTCGGTGCGCACCACCGGCTGCTGCGGCGGGAGCGGCTGGGTGAGCGCGGTGGCCGCGACATAGCCGAGGCCGTCGATGTCGAGCGCGCGCCGCCCGGCCGCGAAATAGATGCGCTCGCGCATCTGGGCGGGGCAACCGCGCGCGTTGGGGCAGCGCAGGTCGGCGTCGCCCTCCTTCTCGTAAGCCAGCGCGGTACCGCACTCCGGGCAGTGGGTCGGCATGACGAACTCCCGCTCGGACCCGTCGCGCAGCGCCGCCACCGGCCCGACGATCTCGGGGATGACGTCGCCCGCCTTGCGCAACACCACGGTGTCGCCGATGAGCACGCCCTTCTTGGCCACGACGGCGGCGTTGTGGAGCGTGGCGCGCTCGACGGTCGAGCCCGACACCACGACCGGCTCCATCACGCCATAGGGGGTGACGCGGCCGGTGCGCCCGACGCCCACCTGGATGTCGAGCAGCTTGGTGTTGACCTCCTGCGGCGGATATTTGAAGGCGATCGCCCAGCGCGGAGCGCGCGAGGTGGAGCCGAGCTCACGCTGCGTGCGGAAGTCGTCGACCTTGACGACCACCCCGTCGATCTCATAGGGCGGATCGTGGCGGTGCGCGCGGTAGTGCTCGATGAACTCGTTGATCTCGGTGAGGCCCGGCAGCACCTGGTAGAGGTCGCTGACCGGCAGCCCGAACTCGCGCAGCCGGTCGTAGACCTCCGACTGCGCCCGCGGCTCCGTCGCTCCCTCCCAGACGCCGACGCCGTGCACCAGCATGCGCAGCGGGCGCTGCGCCGTGATGCGCGGGTCCTTCTGCCGCAGCGTGCCGGCCGCGGAGTTGCGCGGGTTGGCGAACGGCGGCTTGCCCTGCTCGACGAGCTGCTCGTTGAGCTTCTTGAAGTCTTCGACCGGGATGTAGACCTCGCCGCGCACCTCGACCAGGCTCGGCACGTCGTCGCCCTTGAGCCGGTGGGGGACGCCCTTGATGGTGCGCACGTTGGCCGTCACGTCGTCACCCGTGCGCCCGTCGCCCCTGGTGGCGGCGCGCTCCAGCCTGCCGTCGCGGTAGACCAGGGCGATCGCGAGCCCGTCGATCTTCAGCTCGCACAGGTAGGGGCCCGGATCTCCTTCGGCCAGCCGCTCGGCGCGCACCTGCCAGGCCGCCATGTCGGCGTCGTTGAAGGCGTTGTCGAGGCTCTCCATCCTGGCCAGGTGGCGAACCTTGGCGAAGTCGCCGCTGACCGGCGCCCCCACCTGCTGGGTGGGCGAGCCTGGCGTCTGGAGCGAGGGATGCTCCTCCTCCAGCGCCAGCAGCTCTCTGAACCACTCGTCGAACTGGGCGTCGCTGACCGTGGGCTGGTCGAGCACGTAGTAGCGCCAGCGAGCCTCGTCGACCAGCTCGCTCAGCTCGGCATGCCGCTTCAGCGCGGGCACCGGCACCCCGGCGACCTCAGTGGATGGCTCGCCCACGGCCTCTCCTTCCGTCCAGCATTCTGAGCAAACGCTACCGCTCAGCACTGACAGAAAAGGCCGCCGGCGCACGTGCTCCCGGCGGCCATGAGATCGGACGCTCTCGCAGGTGGAGAGCTTTGTGGGGCCTTCGCGTGAAACTTCCGCGGCGCACCTCGCCCTCCGTCCAGGAACGCCACGTGAGCCAGAGGCCGGTCAGCCGGCTTGCCCGTTCGCGGGATCGTCCCTGAGCACCTGGGCGGCCTTCGCGCACGCGGCCAGGGCGGCCCTGGCGTACCTCGGCGTCGCCCCCGCGAGCCCGCACGCCGGCGTCAGCACGACCTGCCCCGCCAGCCTGTCGGGCGCGAACCCCAGCCGCCGCCACAACCCCACCGCGGGTTCGGCGACCACGCCAGGGTCGGGCAGCCGGGCATCCCTGCCCGGCACCACGCCCATGAACAGCACCATCCCGGCCTCGAAAAGCTCGCCCAGCGCATCGTCGTCCCTGCGCCGCAGCAGGGCGGCGGCGACGGAGACCCCCCGCACCCCCGCCGACCGCAGCAGGCCGAGAGGCACCGAGGGCGCGCAGCAGTGCACCACGGGGGCGTCGAAGAGCCGCAGCGACTCCTCCACCCGCCATCCCTCCACCGCGGCCAGCCGCCCGAAGCCCGAGGCGGTCGGCACCGTGCCGGCCAGCACCCCCGGCAGCCCGGGCTCGTCGAGCTGCAACACGATCTCCGTCACCCCTGGCAGCCGCCGCCGCACCTCCGCGCAGTGGTCGGCGACCCCCTGCGCGAGGGACGCCGTCAGATCGCGTACGGCCCCCGCGTCGGAGAGCATCTTGTCGCCGTGCTTCAGCTCGATCGCGCCGGCCAGCGTCCACGGACCGCACACCTGCAGCTTGAGCGGACCCGAGTAGTCGTGGGCGATCTCCTCCAGCCCGTCGAGATCGCGGCGCATATGGTCGAGGGACCGCTGGTGGTCGCGCCCCGGCCGGTCGCTCAGCCGCCAGCCGGACGGCTGCACCTCGACCGGCAGGTCGACGAGCAGCCCCGCCGTGCGCCCGACCATGTCGGCGCCGACGCCTCGGGCGGGCAGCTCTGGCAGGTAGGGCAGCCCGGGCACCTCGCCGAGGACGACCCTGATCGCCTCGAGATGGTCCTCGCCGGGATGTGAGCCGATCCCGGTGGCTTGCCACGTGGGCACAGTAGACATGGGGACAAGCGTAGGCTCTGCCGTATGAAGATCAGTAAATTCGAGCACGCGTGCGTACGCGTGGAGAAGGACGGCAAGGTCCTGGTCATCGACCCGGGCACGTTCAGCGAGGGCCCCGTTCTGGAGGGCGCGGACGCCGTCCTCATCACCCACGAGCACTTCGACCACGTCGACGTCGGCAAGCTGAGGGCGGCCTCGCCCGACCTGGAGATCTGGACATGCGAGGCTGTCGCCGCCGAGCTGGCGGACGTGCCGGCCAAGGTGCAGGTCGTACGTCATGGCGACGCCTTCGAGACGGCCGGTTTCGGGGTGAAGGTGTTCGGCGAGTGGCACGCGCTGAACCATCCGGACATTCCGATCGTGCAGAACGTCGGCTTCATGCTCGACGACGCGCTCTTCTACCCCGGTGACGCCCTGACCGTGCCCGGGGTGGACGTGCCGACGCTGCTGGTGCCCACCAACGCACCCTGGCTGAAGCTCGTGGAGATGGTCGGATATCTGCGCGAGGTGCGCCCGGGCCGGGCGTTCTCCACCCATGACGGCCTGATCAACGACAGGGGTCTCGCGGTGGTGGACAACTGGCTCAAGGTGGAGGCTGACAAGCAGGGCGCCGAGATCCGTCGTATAGGGGTCGGCGAGTCGGTCACCCTCAGCTAGCGGAGAGGATCGTCGCCGAGCCGATCACCGTGGCGCCGGAATAGAGGACGGCGGCCTGCCCCGCCGCAACTCCCGTGGCCGGGCGGTCGAGGTCGACGCGGAGCCCGCCGCCGGTCTCCTCGAACCGGCAGCCGTAGACCTCTCCGTGGGCACGCAGCTGCACGGTCAGGTCGTCGAAGCGGGACGGGCCGTTCCAGACCGGGTCGCCGCAGGTGATCGAGGTGACCTCGAGCGCCGCGCGCGGCCCCACCGTGACGGTGTTGGAGACCGGCTCGATCGACAGGACGTAGCGTGGCCTGCCGTCGAGGGCCGGGCGGTCGATGCGCAGGCCCTTGCGCTGGCCGATCGTGAAACCGTGAGCGCCCTGGTGGCTGCCGACGACGGCGCCGCTCTGGTCGACGATGGGCCCCTCCTCCGCGCCGAGCCGCTTGGACAGGAAGCCGCGGGTGTCGCCGTCGGCGATGAAGCAGATGTCGTGGCTGTCGGGCTTGTCGGCGACCATCAGCCCGCGCCGCGCGGCCTCCTCGCGCACCTCGGCCTTGGTCGAGTCGCCCAGGGGGAAGATGGCGTGGCCGAGCTGCTCGCGGGTGAGCACCCCGAGCACGTAGGACTGGTCTTTGCCCTGGTCGGCGCTCCTGGACAGGACACCGTCGGCCAGCCTGGCGTGGTGGCCGGTGGCGACCGCGTCGAAGCCCAGGGCCAGCGCCCGGTCGAGCACCGCGGAGAACTTGATCTTCTCGTTGCAGCGCAGGCACGGGTTGGGCGTGCGGCCAGCGGCGTATTCGGACACGAAGTCCTCGATCACGTCGCGCTGGAACCGCTCTGCCATGTCCCAGATGTAGAAGGGGATGCCGATCACGTCGGCGGCACGCCGCGCGTCGCGAGAGTCCTCGATCGTGCAGCAGCCCCGGGCACCCGTGCGGTGGGATTGGGGGTTGGCCGACAGAGCGAGGTGCACACCAGTGACGTCGTGACCGGCCTCGGCGATCCGAGCGGCGGCCACGGCGGAGTCGACGCCGCCCGACATGGCGGCAAGCACACGCAGTCCCATGACCTTCTCAGCGTACTGTCCGTACGGGAGTGCGCGGCCATGTGCACGATCGGGGCCGGGGTCTGCGAGGATTCAGCGCATGCGACTGTTCGGGCGCAAGGACGAAGAGGAAGAGGCCGGCGGGCAGGACGAGGCCATTGCCGGGTTCTGGACGTGGTGGCAGGAGACCAGGCCGCGGCTCGACTCGCTGGTGGCCGAGGGCGAGGCCGCGGGGCTGGAGGAGTGGCTGGCGCCGGCGGTCGCCGCCGTCCATCCCGAGCTGGTCTGGGAGGTGGCGCCCGGCAAGGAGGCGGCGCACGCCCTCGTGGTGACCGCGGCGGGCGACGCCGAGCTGCGCCCGCTCGCCCACCGCTGGGCCAGGGCCGCGCCGGCCGCCGATCTGCTGTGGGAGTTTCATCCGTCGCGGCAGGCCAATCCGCAGGCGGCGGAGCTCGCCATCGAGGTGGGCGGTTACGCGTTCGCGCTCGACAAGCTGATGCTCGGGCTGCGGGTGCCGCGCAACCAGCCGAGGGTCGACGTGGCCGCCTACCACCCGATCTTCGCCGAGCTCGACGAGGACACCCGGATGGAGGCCACGCTGCTGGCCCTCGACTGGCTGCTCGGCGAGGACGACGTCGCCAGGTGGGTGGGCGAGATCACGCCGGCCACGTTCCAGCCGATCGACGCCGTGGCCGCCATGCACCTGCCGGCCGTGGTCGCCGACGTGGCCTCCGGCTACGCGGAGGAGGAGTGGGTGCTGCTGCAGGGGCAGACCGCGACCGGCGCGCCGCTCGTCGCCACGGTCCGCCACCCGCTGCGCCCCGTCGACCATCCGCTCTGCGACCAGCACCTCGCGATCACGCTGCCGTACGCGCATCGCGACGAGAACGGCCTGCCGGTCGACGGCTCGCTGGAGGCGCTGCGCGACTTCGAGGAGCGCCTGGTGGCCCGCCTGCTCAAGCTGGGCGACGACGCGGTGCTGGCCGCCCACCTGAGCACGGAGGGACACCGGATCATCCACGTCTACGCCGACCCGACCGGCGACGCCGCGATCCACGCCAAGGAGCTGATCGTGGGCTGGGAGGAGGGCGAGCCCCGCGTCGACGTGACCGCCGACCCGGGTTGGACCGCCGCGGCGCCGTTCCTCACCTGACGCCACGGCGGCCGGTCAGCCGAGGCCGGCGCGGCGGGCGCGTTCGACCGCGGCGGGCAGCACTTCGATCAGGCGGTCGACGTCGTCGCGGGTCGAGGTGTGCCCCAGGGTGAACCTGAGCGAGCCGCGCGCCGCCGCCGCGTCGGCCCCCATCGCCAGCAGCACGTGCGACGGCTGGGAGACGCCTGCCGAGCAGGCCGAGCCGGTCGAGCACTCCACGCCCTTGGCGTCGAGCAGCATGAGCAACGCGTCGCCCTCGCAGCCGGGGAAGGAGAAATGCGCGTTGCCCGGCAGCCGCCCCGGTGAAGCCGGAGGGGTCCCTCGCCGTTCGGTCAGGGGGGTTTGCGCGGAGGTCGTCTCGCGTACGTCGGGATCGCCGTTGAGCACGACGTCGGGGACGGCCGCGCGTACGCGCTCGATCAGCTCGTCGCGCAGCGACGCCAGGCGGCGCCCCAGAGCCTCCTGCTCCTTGACGGCGGTGCTGACGGCGGCGGCGAGCCCCGCGATGGCGGGAGCGTCGAGCGTGCCGGAGCGCACGTCGCGTTCCTGCCCTCCGCCGTGCTGCACGGAGACCGGCGTCAGCCCTCTGGCCAGCAGCAGCGCGCCGACGCCCATCGGGCCGCCGATCTTGTGGCCGGTCAGCGTGAGCGCGTCGACGCCCGACGCGGCGAACGACACGGACAGCTGCCCCACCGCCTGGACGGCGTCGGTGTGGAACGGGATGCCGTGCTCGCGGGCGACGGCGGCCAGGGCGTGCACCGGCTGGACGGTGCCGACCTCGTTGTTGGCCCACATGACGCTGACCATGGCCACGCTGTCGGGGTCGCGTTCGATGGCGGCGCGCAGGGTCTCGGGATGGACGCGGCCGTACGCGTCGGCCTCCAGCAGCTCGATCTCCGCGCCCTGGCTGTCGGCCAGCCACTGGGCCGGGTCGAGCACGGCGTGGTGCTCCACGGAGCTGATCAGCACGCGCCTGCGGGGGCGGCGCGCCCAGTAGAGGCCCTTGATGGCGAGGTTGTCGGCCTCGGTGCCGCCCGAGGTGAACACGACCTCGCTGGGCCGCGCCCCGAGCGCGTCGGCGATCGCCTCGCGTGACTCCTCGACCACCCTGCGCATCCGGCGCCCGGCGCCGTGCAGCGAGGAAGCGTTTCCGACCTGTTGGAGTTGAACCGTCATGGCCTCGATCGCTTCGGGCAGCATCGGGGCGGTCGCTGCATGATCAAGATAGGCCGACGGTCTGGTCACGAGTCCAGGGTATCTCGTTTGCTACTGTACCGTCCGGACGGTACAGTAAGCGGCATGCGAAAGGACGAGCTTTTGGACGCGGCGGAGGAGCTCCTCTGCGACCAGGGTTCGACCGCGCTCACCCTGGCCGCGGTGGCGGACCGGGCGGGCGTCAGCAAGGGCGGCCTGCTCTATCACTACGCCTCCAAGGAAGCCCTGATCAAGGGCATGGTGGAGCGCCTGATCGACGACTTCGACGAGCTCATGGCCGCCCAGCCCGACCAGACCTACACCGGTCGCTACCTGGGCGCGACCCTGGCCTCCGTACGGTCGGGCAGGTTGCGACGATGGGCGGTCGTCACCGGAGCGTCGGGCAACCTGTTCCTGCTCGCGCCGCTGCGCGAGGCGATGACCCGATGGCATCGCGAGGAGCTGGGCGAGGAGCCCGACCCGGTGGCGGCGCAGATCGTGCGACTGGCGTGTGAGGGGCTCTGGGACGTGGCGAGCCACGATCCGGAGCTCAACACGGAAGACGATCTCCAAACTCTGGAGGGCCGCCTCAGGGCGCTGCTCAAACCTCCCGCCTGAGCCGTCCTCGGCCGTCCGGCTCCCCGGACGGCCGGCCCTCGCCCGGATCTCCACGCGAAGTCCGAGCCCGGATCTCCCGTGCGAAGCGCCGAACCCGGCCCGCCCGGAACCCCGAGCCGGCCCTCCGCCCGGATCATCCGCCCTGATCATCCGGGCGGGCTCCCCGATCCGGCCCTCGCGCGGATCCTTCCGAGCCGCGCCGAACCCCGGCCCCTGCTCACGGTCCCTTCCAGGGCCGATCGAGCCGGGGTCTTCCCCCTGCGGTGAGCGAGCCCGCTCACCCTCCCCTGCCTGGACGCCCGCGCGTCCGGACCGCTGAAGACAACGAACTTTGTGAGAGGTGTGGCCCTATGACCCGCGAGCTGAGGGGCGCCCGTTACGGGGCGGTCCTCACCTTTGTCCTTGCCGGCCTGATGGTGGGCACGATGACCGTGCGCATCCCCGCCCTGACCGACAAGCTGGCCCTGTCCGAGGCCATGGTCGGGACGATCCTGCTGGTGTGGGGCCTGGGCGCCCTGGTGACCATGCAGTCCATGCGGCGCGTCATGGCGCGCGCGGGCAGCAGGGCGGTTCTGCGGATCAGCGGCCCGCTGACGGCACTCAGCCTGGTGGCCGTGGCCCTCGCCCCCGACCTGCCGCTGCTGCTGGCGGCCGTGGCGCTCTTCGGCATGGCCTTCGGCGTCATGGACGTCGCCATGAACGCCCAGGGCTCCGCCGTCGAACGGGCCCACGGCCGGCCGCTGATGAACGGCATGCACGCCGGCTGGTGCGTCGGCGCCATCTCCGCCGGGGCCCTGGGCAGCCTGGCCATCGCCGCCGGTCTGCCGTTCACCGCCAACGTGGCGCTGGTCGGCCTGGTCGCGCTGCCCGTGGCCGTGCTGATCGGCCGTACACACCTGCCCGAGCCCCCGTCCACCGGCACGGAGCCGGCGGGCCGGCGCCGCATGCCGCCGGTCGTCTACCTGCTCGGCGCGATCATGTTCTTCGCGTTCATGGTCGAGGGCACGGTCGCCGACTGGAACGGCCTCTACATGCGTAACGAGCTCGGCGCCCCCGAGGCCCTGGCGGCGCTCGGCTACCCCGTCTTCGAGACCGGCATGCTGGCCGCCCGGCTGACCGGCGACCGCCTGCGGGCCAGGTTCGGGGTGCGCGGCATGCTGACCGTCTCCGGGGTGGCCACGGCCGGGTTCTTCGCGGTCGTGCTGGTCGCGCCCGCGGCGCTGGTGGCGGTGGCGGCGATGTTCTTCGTCGGCCTCGGCGTGGCGACGATCTCGCCTCTGACTCTGTCGCTGGCCGGCACCGCGACGCGCACCCCGGGGCCGGCGATCGCCCAGGCCGGGGCCATGGGGTACGCGGGCCTGCTGCTCGGGCCCGTGGTGATCGGATTCCTGTCGGACGCCACCTCCCTGCGCACCGCGCTCGGCGTCGCGGTCGTCCTGGGCGTGCTGATCGCGCTGGCCTCCCGCCTGCTCCCGCGCGAGGAGCCCGCTCCGGCCACCCCGCTGCCCGTCAGGGAACCCGCCGAAGCCGCCGCCTGAGTGGCAGGCTCGTACGGTGAGCCTTGATCGCAGCGTGCCCTTCGACGTCGAGGCGTACGTGGCCCGGGTGAAGTCGAGCCCCTGCTTCATCTGCGCCATCGTCGCCGGAGACCCCGCCTACACCACCGAGCAGATCGTCTACGAGGACGACCACCACCTGGCCTTCCTGGCCCGCTACCCCACCATGCCCGGCTACCTGCTGGTGAGCCCCAAACGGCACATCGAGCACGTCGTGCGCGACCTCGGCGAGGACGCCTACCTCGAGCTCATGCGGGTGGTCAGGAAGGTGGCGCTGGCCGTGGAGTCGGTGGTGCCGTCGGAGCGGACGTACGTGCTGTCGCTGGGCAGCCAGCAGGGCAACGCCCACCTGCACTGGCACGTGGCCCCGCTCCCGCCCGGCACGCCGTACGACGAGCAGCAGTATCACGCGCTCATGTCGGAGAACGGCACGATCCCGTGGACGCGGGAGCAGGCCGAGGAGCTGGCCGCCCGCCTCAGGCGGGCGCTGGAGTGACTGGGAGTTCTCTGTGGATCCCGGCGGGGGCGCCGCACGCCCGCACGTGGTGGCGCCCCCGCTCACAGAGAACTCACAGATTCGCTCAGAACGCCTCAAACCAGGCACCGCAGGCTGGGTGGCATGATTCAGCTCAACGCACTGACCAAACGCTACGGTGACGTGGCCGCCGTGGACGACCTCACCGTCACCGTACGGCCCGGCCTCGTCACCGGTTTCCTCGGTCCGAACGGCGCCGGCAAGACCACGACCCTGCGCATGATCCTCGGCCTCGACCTGCCCACGTCGGGCTCGGCCACGGTCGACGGCCGCCCGCACCACGAGCTGCCGAGCCCGTTGCGCGTGATCGGGTCGCTGCTGGAGGCGCAGGCCGTGCATCCGCAGCGCACCCCGTACAAGCACCTGCTCTATCTGGCGCAGAGCAACTCCATCCCGGCCGGCCGAGTCACCGAGGTGCTCGACCTGGTCGGGCTCGCCGACGTGGCGGGCAGGAAGGCGGGCGGGTTCTCGCTGGGCATGAGCCAGCGGCTGGGCCTGGCCGCCGCGCTGCTCGGCGACCCGCCGGTGGTGGTGCTCGACGAGCCGGTCAACGGCCTCGATCCCGAAGGGGTCCGGTGGATCCGCGCGCTGATCCGCGCTCTGGCCGCGGAGGGGCGTACGGTGCTGGTCTCCAGCCACCTGATGAGCGAGATGGCGGTGACCGCCGACCGGCTGGTGATCATCGGGAAGGGCCGGCTCATCGCCGAGGGGGAGATCGGGGAGTTCACCGAGACCGGCTCGACCGTGCTTGTGCGTACGCCGGAGGCCGCCGCCTTCTCCCGGCGGCTGGAGTTGTCGGGGGCGCACGTGCAGCCGGGTGACGACGACGAGCTGCTGGTCACCGGCATGACCGCGCCCGACGTGGGCCGTCTCGCGGCTGCGGAGGGCGTGGCGTTGTTCGAGCTCACCCAGCGGCGGGTGTCTCTCGAGGACACGTTCCTGGAGCTCACCCGCGACAGCGTCGAGTACGGAGCGGCCCGATGATCGATGCCGGGATCCTCAGGGCGGAGTGGACGAAGTTCAGCAGCATAAGGGCCACGATGGTGCTGGCGGCGGCGAGCGTCGCCGTCGCGGCGGCGCTCGGGTGGTTGTTCGGGAACGCCACCGCCGTGGACTACGCGGCGGCCACGGCGCAGGAGCGGCTCGACTTCGAGCCGCTGGAGCAGAGCATGCGCGGGCTGTACATCGTGCAGCTGCTGATCGCGGCGCTGGGCGTGCTGGTCGCCTCGTCGGAGTACGGAGCGGGCACCATGCGGGCCAGCCTGGCCGCCGTGGGCAGGCGCGGCCACCTGCTCGCCGCCAAGGCGGGGCTGACGGTGCTGACCACGTTGCCGGTGAGCGTGGCGGCGGTGTGGCTGATGTACGTGACCAGCCAGAGCACGCTGGCTGCGGGCGGGGCGCCGTACCTGACGCCGGGGCAGCCGGCGGTGCTGCGGATGTTGCTGACCGGGCCGCTCGTGCTGACGGCGCTGGCGTTGTTCGGGCTGGCACTGGGTTTCCTGCTGCGCGGCACGGCCCCCGCCGTCAACGTCAGCACCACCTTCCTGCTGCTCCCCATGCTCGCCTCGGTCGCGCCCGACTTCGTGAGCGGCTTCCTCAGCGTCTACTGGCCCAACGCCGCCGCCTTCGGGGTGGCCCTGGGGACGGCGCCGTTGCCGGCGTGGGCGGGGTTCGGGCTGCCGGCCGGGTTCGTGGCGGCCATGCTGGCCGCGGCGTTCGTACACTTCAGGAGCCACGATGCCTGACCGGCGACGGTAGGAGGTGCGTCACGTGGGCGAACGGCTGCTCGTGGTCGACGACGAGCCGACGGTCAAGGAGTTGTTGTCGGCGACGCTGCGCTTCGCCGGTTTCACCGTGACCTCGGCGGAGACGGGCGCGCAGGCGCTGGAGGCGGCCAGGCGCGATCCGCCCGACCTGGTGCTGCTCGACGTGATGCTGCCCGACCTGGACGGCTTCGAGGTCATCCGCAGGTTACGCGGCCTGCCCAGAGCCGGCGGCCGGCCCGGCCCCGTGCCGGTGTTGTTCCTGACGGCCCGCGACACCGCGGCCGACAAGATCAACGGGCTCCGGCTGGGCGGCGACGACTACGTGACCAAGCCGTTCGACCTGGAGGAGTTGCTGGCCCGCATCAGAGCCATCCTCCGGCGTACGGGCGTGATCGCCGACGACCGCACCCTCGTCGTCGGCGATCTCGAAGTGGATCCCGACGGCCACCAGGTGACCAGGGCGGGGCGGCCCGTACGCCTGTCGCCGACGGAGTTCAGGCTGCTGCACCACCTGGTGCTCAACACGGGGCGGGTGCTGCCGAAACCGGAGATCCTGCAGCAGGTGTGGCGCTACGACTTCGCCGGCGACACCAGCATCGTCGACACCTATGTCAGCTACCTGCGCCGCAAGCTCGACACCGGCGGACCGAAGCTGATCCACACCGTGCACGGCGTCGGCTACGTGCTGCGCGAGCCGAAACCATGATCGGGCGGCTGTCGTTACGCGCCCGGCTGCTGGCCATCGTGGTCGCGCTGCTCGTCGCCGGCCTGGTGGCGATGAGCTCGATCGTGGTGGGGCAGCTGAGACGGCAACTTCTGGGCCGCGTCGACGCGCAGCTCGTCCCGATCAGTCTGGTGATCTCCGCCATCCCGCCCGGCCACGTCGACACGATCCAGCGGGAGCTCGCCGGATCGCCGCTCGGCTTCTTGCGGTCCGACCTGGCTGAGCAGGGCATCGAGCGGCTCGATCTGATGTTGAAGGGTCTCGGGCAGCTCGACCTGACCGAGACGGGTTACGCGGTCTACCTGTCGGCCGACGGCGCCGTGACCCGCAAGCTGGGCCAGGTGGAGGGGCCCGGGCCGGCCCGGCTGAACGCCGCCGTCGCGACGGCCCGCGCGGGCGAGCCGTTCACGGTGGCCGACGCGGACGGCGCGGAGTGGCGGGTGGTGGTGCGGCCGTACGCCGCCGCGGGTGGGGGCGGCTCCTCCACCGTCGTGATGGCCGCGTCGCTCGACGAGACGAACGCGACGGTCGGCAGGGTCAGGCTCGCCTGCCTGGTCGGGGGGTCGATGTTGCTGGCCGTGCTGGCACTGGCGGGCGGCTTCGCGACCAGGGCGGGGCTCGCCCCGCTGCGCCGCGTGGAGGAGACCGCGGCGGCCATCGCCGGCGGCGACCTGACCAGGCGCGTTCCCGAGCCCGCCGCCCCGAACACGGAGCTCGGGCGGCTGGCGCGCTCGCTCAACACGATGCTCGCCCAGATCGAGCAGGGGGTCGCGGCGAAGGTGGACTCCGAGGCCCGCATGCGCCGGTTCGTCGCGGACGTCAGTCACGAGCTGCGCACCCCGCTGTTCGGCATCAAGGGCTTCTCGGAGTTGTACCGCATGGGCGGCACGGAGGCCGGGCCGGCGATGGCCCGCATCGAGGCCGAGTCGGGACGGCTGGCCCGGCTGGTGGAGGACCTGCTGCTGCTCGCCGGGCTCGACGAGACCGACGGCCCCGCGCTCGACCTCACCCCGATGGACCTGCGCACCCTTGCCGCCGACGCCCGGCACGACTTCGCCGCGCTCGACCCGTCCAGGCCCATCGCCTTCACCGGGCCGGACGGAGGGGCGGCGGCGAGCGCTCCCGTGCTGGGCGACGAGGCGCGGCTGCGGCAGGTGGTCAGCAACCTCGTCGGCAACGCCGTCACCCACACGCCTCCGGGCACGCCGGTCAGGATCGGCGTCGGCACAGAGGCGGGCACAGAGGCGGGCGCACACGGGGTCGAGGCGGTGCTGGTCATCTCGGACGAGGGTCCCGGGCTGGCGGCCGGGGAGGTGGAGCGGGTGTTCGACCGCTTCTACCGGGCGGACGGCTCGCGGGCGCGGGCGACCGGCGGGGCAGGGCTCGGGCTGGCCATCGTCCGCTCCATCGTCACCGCCCACGGGGGCCGCGTGGAGGTGCGTTCCGCGCCCGGCGAGGGAGCGGCCTTCCACGTACGTCTCCCCGCCCTTCGCGGGCGGTGATCCCGCGAAAGGGGGCGGCGCCGCGTCGCGCGGCGCCGCCCTCTTGAGCCCTCGGGCCCTACTTGCGCTTGGTGACCTCTTCGGTGAGCTGCGGGACGACCTGGTGCAGGTCGCCGACGACGCCGTAGTCGGCCAGCTCGAAGATCGGCGCCTCCGGGTCCTTGTTGATCGCGACGATGGTCTTCGCGGTCTGCATGCCCGCCCGGTGCTGGATCGCGCCCGAGATGCCGGCCGCGATGTAGAGCTGCGGCGACACCGTCTTGCCCGTCTGCCCCACCTGGAACTGGTGCGGGTACCAGCCGGCGTCGGTGGCTGCGCGGGAGGCGCCGACGGCGGCGCCGAGCGCGTCGGCCAGGCCCTCGATGACCGAGAAGTTCTCGGCCGAGCCCACGCCGCGCCCGCCGGAGACGACGATCGCGGCCTCCGTCAGCTCGGGCCTGGCGCCCTTCTCCTGCTTGACCCGCTCGACGACGCGGGCCGACCTGGCGGCGTCGGTCAGCGCGACCGCCACCTCCTCCTCGGCTCCGGCGCCCTGGGCGGCCTCGGGAGCGGTGGAGTTGGGGCGTACGGCGACGATGGGCGTGCCCCTGCGCACCCGGGAGTGCACGTTGACGCCGCCGCCGAAGATGGACTGGTCGGCCACGAAGCCCTCGCCCAGGCCCACGGCGTCGGTGATGACGCCGGAGTCGGTCTTGACGGCCAGCCGGCCGGCGACCTCCTTGCCTTCGGCCGTGGCGGCCACGAGCACGGCGGCGGGCGACTTGGCGGACACGAGCTGGGCCAGCAGTTCGGCCTTGGGCGCCACCACGTGGTCGACGATGTCGCTCGAACCTGCGACGTAGATCGTCTCCGCGCCGTATTCGGCGAGCCTGGCCTTGGCCTCGGGCGTGATGCCCGGGCCCGCCCAGACGGCCGCAGGGGTGCCCAGCGAGCGGGCCAGGGTCAGCAGCTCCAGCGTGACCTTCTTGACCTCGCCTTCGACCTGCTCGACGAGAACGAGAATTTCCGACATATCAGGTGTTCTCTCCCGTGCTCAGATGAACTTCTTGGAGGCCAGGAACTCGGCAGCCTTCGCGCCGCCGTCGCCCTCGTCCTTGACGATCGTGCCGGCGGCGCGCGGCGGGGCAGCGGCGAAGTCGACGACCTCGGACCAGGCGGCGGCCAGGCCGACCTGGGAGGGATCGATGGAGGCGTCGGCGATGGCCAGCGTCTCGACCGGCTTCTTCTTGGCCGCCATGATGCCCTTGAACGACGGGTAGCGCGGCTCGTTGATCTTCTCGACCACGGACACGACGGCCGGCAGCGTGGCCTCGACCCGGTCGTAGCCGTAGTCGGTGAGGCGCTGGATCGTGATCGACGTGCCGTCGACGTCGACCTTGTTGGCCAGCGTCAGCTGCGCCACGCCGAGGCGCTCCGCCAGCATGGCGGCGAGCACGCCGGTGCGCGCGTCGGTGGACTCGGAGCCCAGGACGACGACATCGAAACCGATCTTGTTGAGCGCCTGCGCCATCGCGTACGACGTCGACAGCGCGTCGGAGCCGTGGAGCGCGTCGTCGCTGAGGTGGACGGCCTTGTCGGCTCCCATGGCCAGCGCCTTGCGGATGGTCTCGGTGGCCTTGCCGGGGCCCATGGTGAGCACGGTCACCTCGCCACCGTGGGCTTCCTTGAGCTTCAGTGCCTCCTCGACCGCGTATTCGTCGAGCTCGTTGACCACGCCGTCGGCGGCGTCGCGGTCGAGCGTGTTGTCATCGGACCGCAGCTTGCGCTCGGTCGCCGTGTCGGGGACCTGCTTCACGCAGACGACGATGTTCATGGCCGGTGGCCGACCTCCCGTGTTCGCGTGCGCCACCGCCTCGCTGCGGTGGGCGCCGAATGCAATGCTGTCCAGACTGCCAGGTGCCCGCCGGGCTCCCGACAGAGGGTGTGCCATGGTCTGGCGTTATGTTACCCATGAGTAGTCGGTGTGCAACCGCCCGGGTGGGGGCGGCCGGCGGAAGGGTCCCGCCGGCACCACCATACCGAACTTCATTCTGTTGCTGCCTCCCACCCCTTCGCGGCGGGGATCACGCCGACAGCAGGAACACGATCCCCACCACCAGGGCCGTGCCCGCGAACAAGGCCAGGGTGAACGTGCTGAACACCGCCGCCAGCCCGAAACAGAGCCCGACCGTGCCCGCCACACTGACCATATCCGTGACGACGCGGCGCCGCCGGTAGAGGGCGCGCGAGAAGAGCGCCACCCCGGCGTCGGACACCACACCCAGCGCGTACGCGGCCAGCAGGAAGAGCGCCACCTCGGGCAGCGTCTCCTGGGCGGCGGCGGCCAGCAGCCCCATGAACAGCCCGGAACCGATCACCCACCGCCTGCGCACCTTCTCCCTGTGCCGCGCCCTCGACTCCTCCACCGGGCGCTGGCGGCGCTCCTTGCCCGGCCGCCACTCCCTCGTGCTCGTGTCGTCGGCGTCCGAACGCGGGCGTGCGGGCTGGGCGAAGGCACGGGGCACGTGGGAGACGGGCGCCACGTCGAGCCTGGCACAGATCTGCGCGGCCGTCGGCCGCGCAGCGGGATCGGTGGACAGGCACTCCGCTAACAGCGGCTCCAGCCAGCCGGGCACGCCCTCCAGGTCGGGCTCGTGGTGCACGACCCGGTAGGCGACCGCCGACGCGGGGCCCTGCCCGTACGGCTGCCGCCCGGTCGCCGCGTAGGCCAGCGTCGCCCCGAAGGAGAACACGTCGGCCTCAGGGCCCGCGTTCTTGCCCTCCAGCACCTCGGGAGCGAGGTAGCCGGGCGTCCCCACCACCGCGCCCGAGGCCGTGACGGACAACGAGTCGAGGGCGCTGGCGATGCCGAAGTCGATGACGACCGGCTCGCCTTCGGCCATCATCACGTTGGCCGGTTTGAGATCGCGGTGCACCACGCCCGACTCGTGCATGGCGAGCAGCGCGTCGGCCAGCCCGCAGGCCAGCCGGCGGAGGTCGGCGACGGGCACGGGCACCGCGCTGAGCGGCCTGCCCTGGACGTAGCGGGTCACCAGGTGGGGGCGGGCGCCCTCAAGGGAGGCGTCCAGCACCTCGGCCACGTGCGGCCCGCCGACCCTGCGCATGGTCTCCACCTCGCGCGCGAGCCTGGCCAGCGCGCCGCCGTCGGCCGCGACATGCGGATGCAGCACCTTGACGGCGACCGTGCGGCCCTCCGCGTCGAGCGCGAGGTGCACCTCGCCGAACCCACCGGCCCCGAGCCGGGAGAGGAGCTCATACGGACCGAGCCTGTCGCCCATACTTCTTCTCTCCCCTCGAGAGCCCGCGGGGACACTCAGTTCCAGGGAGTCAGGAACCCCAGCCCGAGCCCGTCGAGCAAGCTGTCGATCATCCCGGTGATCAGGCCGACCGTGGTCTGCCTGGCGTCGCTCGCCAGGTCCTCGATCACGGTCTCCGGCGCCCGCCACGGTGTCCACACCGCGTCCTGGCCCAGCGCGAACATCACCGCGAACAACGCCGCCGTGCCCATCAGCACGACCGCGACCAGCGCGGCTCCCGGGCTGCGCAGCACGCCGGTGAGCGTGCGGGTGACGGCCTTGCGCGGCGCGCCGCCGCCGGGCAACACGAACAGGCCCGCCGCGAACGCGCCCGCGGCGTAGGACGCCGCCACGTTGACGCTCATCTGGCCGACCCAGTGGAGCAGCCCCCAGACGCACACGCCGAACAGCAGCGCCAGCGGCACGTGCACCGCCGACACGAGCGCGGACTTGACCAGCGCCCACGGCGTTCCCACCACCACGAGCCACGGGTCGGCCGCGCTGCTCCCCCGCACCTGGCGCCGCTTGACCAGGTCGCCGAAGAGGTATTCGCCGATGCGCAGCACCAGCACGATCGCCACGGCGATCGCGCCCACCATGACCGGCATCATCACGGTCAGCGCCACCAGGGTGACGAGCATGAGCAGCCCCACGAACTGGCTGCCGAAAAGATATTTCTTCCGCTCGGACGGCGGGGTGTACTTCCGCGGCTCGGGCGGCGGCGTGTAGGGCCTGGCCTGCGCCGGAGCGGTGGGCCGTGGCGCGGCGTAGCCCGCCACGTGCTGGTCGGCACGCGGCACGGGGGGCCTGGCCGAGACCGGCGCGGGCACGTAGGGCGGTGGCCGCTCGTCACGCCGTGGCGGCGCCTCCTCACGCCGCTGGGGCACCGGTGGCGCGCCGTAGTCGACCGGCGGCAGCAGATCGGAGAACGTGTCCATGGTCCGGGTGCGGTCGCCCATGCGCTTGGTGCCCGTGGGGCCGTCGAACGAGGCCTCGTTGAACGCGGTCACCGACGGATCGAGCGCCTTGGCCATCCGCAGCAGCTCGTGCGCGTCTGGCCGGGCTGACGGGTCGACCTGCAGCGCGCGGGTGAGCCAGCCGCGCAGCCACGCGGGCGCCTTGTCGATCTGCGCCCGCCCTTCCATGATGTTGAAGCAGACCGCCTCGAACGTGCCCGTGCCGAACGGCGGCGCCCCCGTCGCGGCGAAGAACACCGTCGAGGCCATCGCGTGCACGTCGGCCGCCTGGGTGATCTCGGAGTCGCGGATGATCTCGGGCGCGAGATAGCCGGGCGTGCCGACGAACATGCCGGTCTGGGTGAGCCTGGTGGCGTTCACCAGGTGGGCGATGCCGAAGTCGATGACCAGCGGCTCGCCGTCGACGAGCATCACGTTGGACGGCTTGAAGTCGCGGTGGATCACGTCGGCCGCGTGGATGGCCACCAGCGCCCTGCACAGCCCCTGGGCGAGCCTGATGAGGTCGCGTGCCTCCAGGGGGCCCTCGGCCAGGACGGTGTCCTCCAGCGTGCGGCCGGGCGCGAAGCGGGTGACGACATAGGGCTGGCCGCCGACGAGTTCGGCGTCGATCACCTCGGCCACGTGCGGGCTGCGCACCCGGCGCATGGTCTCGACCTCGCGGGTCAGCCGGTCGCGTGCCTTGAGGTCGGCGGCCACGTGCGGATGGAGCACCTTGATCGCGACCTCGCGGCCGTCACCGTCGAGACCGAGGTGGACGACCCCCATCCCGCCTTCGCCGATCTTCCTGACCAGCCGGTAAGGGCCGAGGCGCTCTGGTGCCTGGGTGTTCATCGCCACCTTCCCCGCGTCATCCTCCTGAATTCCCCCTCAGACTTTCGAGCTGCTTGACCACTGGATCGACGTTCAGCGGAGTCCATACGGCCCCCCTTGGCTTGTCCCCGAACGTGCCGTAAGCGAGGATCAGCGAGAGCGCGGCGCCTGCCGCGAGCACTCCGGCCATCACCATCGCCGCTGTTCTCGAGGGTACGAGCGATGAGAGCGTTCTGCGCATCTGCCTGCCTGGCCCTTCCACCCCCGGACCCGCGCAGACGGTCCACAGGGCGATCGCGGCGCCCCACGCCAGGGCGTAGGACGGTTCCATCCTGGCGACCACGGTGAGCAACAACGTCACCGGCAATCCCAGGATGACGGCATAAAGCAGCAGAGCGAGCGTGATGCCCGCCGATTTGGCGAGTTCTTTGGGGTAGGAGAGCACCCTGACGACGTCGAGCGCCGCCGCGCCCGCGGCACGGCGCGCCATCAGCGCGGGCTGCGCCAGGTCGGCCGCCCGCAGCAACACCGCGACCGGGATCGCGAGGACCGCCACCAACACGGGCGCGAGCACGGCCGCCACGATCATGAGGACGAGCAGCATGGCGCTCGCCACGCCGTAGGCCCTGGAACGCTGCAGCACGTTGCCAGGGGACACGGCCGGGATGAAGGGCTCACGCTTCGTGGGGCCGGGCTGGTAATGCTGCTGCGCCGGGATGTAGGGCGGCGGCTGCGCCGGCGTCGGCGCCGGCCTGGCGTAGTCGTGGCCGGGCCCGGACCGGCCAGGACCTGCCGCTCCACTGGGCCCTCCACCGGGCCCTCCACCGGGACCCGTACCGGGCCTGGCGTCGGCGGGCGAGCCGGCGGCGAGCCTGCGAAACTCGGGAGAGTCGGGCCGCACCCGCCTGGTGGGCACGTCGGCCTCGCCCGGCGGCGCGTTGTGGGCGCCCGGCTGCGCCTGCCAGGGCTGCGACGCCCCGCTCTCACGCTGGATCCTGCGCAGCTCCTCCGGCGACACCCTGCGGGTCGGCCAGGGGTCGGGCTGGTTGGGCAGGAGCGAGACGTACTGCTGATCCTGCGGTGGCGGGGTGACCGGGTGGTCCTGGCTCTCGAGCAGCCGCCGCGGCGTCACCGGCGGCGTGGACACGTCGTGGGGCGGCTTGTCGGCCGCGGGCCGCGGGACCGGAAGGCCGGCCGGCGACGTGCCGGGCCGCGGCACGGTGGAAAGCTCGTCGGGCGCGCCGCCCCGCGGCGGCTGGGGCATCATCCTGGCGGTCTGCTCGGCCAGGTCGGCCGCCTTGGGGCGCTTGGCCGGATTGCGCTGGAAAGCCGCCTTGAGCAGCGGCTGCAACGTCGCCGGGGCCGCGCTGATGTCGGCCTTGCCCGCCGTGATGTTGTAGAAGACCATCTCCAGCGTGCCCTTGCCGAAGGGCGGCTGGCCGGTCGCGGCGTACAGCAGCGTGCCCGCCCACGCGTGGATGTCGACCTCGGGGCCGGCCTCCTGGCCCTCGATGATCTCGGGCGCGAGATAGCCGGGGGTGCCGATGAACATGCCGGTCTGCGTCAGCCGGGTCGCGTCGACCGCCTGCGCGATGCCGAAGTCGATCAGCACGGGCTCGCCGTCGAGGATCAGCACGTTGCCCGGCTTGAGGTCGCGGTGGATCACCCCCACCGAGTGCACGACGGCCAGCGCCGAGGCCACCCCGTGCGCGACCTTGACCAGCGCGGGCAGGTCGAGCGGCCCGTCGTCCTTGACGATCTCGTCGAGGGGACGGCCGGGCACGTAGCGGGTGACGATGTAGGGGCGACGGCCGGTCACGTCGGCGTCGAGCACCTCGGCGATGTAGTTGCTCCGCACCCTGCGCATGGTCTCGACCTCGCGCGAAAGCCGCCGCCTGGCGACCTCGTCGCCGGCGACCTCCCCGCGCAGGACCTTGACCGCCACCTGGCGCCCCTGCGGGTCGGCGGCGAGGTGGACAACGCCCATCCCGCCTTCACCGAGCCGCCTGAGCAACCGGTAAGGGCCAAGTCGGTCATCGTTCATGGCATGAAGCACCATATCGGCTTAGTCACCGCCCACGAGATGAACCATGAGGCCACATTCCCACTCGTACAACGTCCGGAAAGGGCTCATCGGTTTCCCATCCAACGGTCTCGAATCGGCTTCGGTTTCTGTCAGCCGGCCAGCGAGAGAACCTCGGCCCCCTTCAGCCCGGCCAGCCCGGCCCCGGAGACGGCCAGCTTCGACCTGCGCACACCGCTTCCGATCACCACCCTCGGGTGCTCCGCGACGTGCGTGTCCACGAGGATCGGCCAGTCATCCGGCAGCCCCAGTGGCGTGATGCCGCCGTATTCCATGCCGGTCAGCTCGACCGCGTCGGCCATCGGCGCGAAACTCGCCTTCCTGGCGTCGAGATGCCTGCGCACGACGCCGTTCACGTCCGCCCGCATCGTCGCGAGCACCATGCATGCGGCGTGGCGGATCTCACCGCCTCGTCTGGCGGCCACGACCACGCAGTTGGCCGACTCGTCGAGGCGCACGGCGTAGCGCTCGCAGAACGCCGCCGTGTCGGCCAGATCGGGGTCGATCTCGGCCACCTCGGCATCCTCCACGTGCGGAACGGCCCGCGCCACCGCATCGGCCAGGAGGTCGATCCGTTCGGTCGCGGGCACCCAGTGCAAGCTCATCCCATCTCCTCGATCGCTTCTCCTTGGACCCTAACCCGGGCGTCGGAGCAGCGTGCGACGTCACGGGGACTGCAGCACCCGCTGGTGCAGCAGCGTGACGGCGCCGCGGGCGGACTCCATGGCCCCCGCCTGCCAGGCGATCAGATGGGTGAGCCAGTCGCCCGCGAAGTAAACCCTTCCGGCGGGGCGTTGCAGAAAAGTGAAGGACGAATCAAAGGACGGCCAGCGCACCCAGCCGCCCTGGATGTGCTCCTGGCGCTCCCACGCGATGGAGACGCTGGACAGGAGGTTCTGGCGGTACTTCTCGCCGTGGATCTTCTTGCCCTGGGTGAGCGCCCTGCGCCTGCGGTCGTCGGGGGTGAGGGCCCCGTACAGCTCGGCGTCGCGCTCGGCGTTGTAGTAGCCGACCAGGAGGCCGCGTTCGGCGTGGTAGTCGTGGGACGGATACCAGATGTGGGTGATGTCGAGGTCCGTCTCCGTCACGCCGCCGTAGATGTGGTCGTCCAGCTCCCACCAGCGCCTGCCGTACTCCAGGCCGATCTTTCCCGCGGCGACCGGGACGGGCGCCTTGAGCGCCGTGGTGACCTGGGCTCCGAGATTGTGCGGGATCTTGGCGAGGATGTGCGGCGGGAGGGCGGCGATGCAGTAGTCGGCCTTGACGCTGCCGCCGGTCCAGACGACCTCGACGCCGTCGTCCAGCGAGGTGATCTTGGTGACCTTGGCGCCGGTCGTGATGTTGTCCTCGCCCACCGCCTCCACCAGCCTGGTGACGATCGCGTCCATGCCGCCGACGGGCTGGAACATGGGGGTGGCCTGGTCGAAGCCGAAGTTGTTGGTGATGGCGCGGCCGGTGCCCGCGGCGAGGACCTGGTGGAGGGAGCCGGGGGCGTCCAGGAGGACACCACCATCAATTGCCGGAAATTTCGTGAAACCGCGGCGCGACGAGCCTTCATATTCCAGCCGCGGGCCCAGGTCACCGAACCTTCTGAGGAAATCGAGCAGGCGTTCCTGGTCGTCCTTGGTGATGGCCTTATCCAGCGCACCGACATTTGTGGCTTTCGCCAGCATTTCCGCGACATATCCATACATGTCGGCTCGGGCAGTCCGTGCCCGCATCGTCTGCCCGTTGGTGTGCACGTACGCGGCGGCGTTGTCGTTGATGAAGGTCTCGATCGGGATGCCCAGCTCGCGACAGTAGTCGAGGGTCACCATCCACGGCGCGATCCTGGCGGGGCCCGCGTTGAAGTACACGCCCTCGCCGAGCGCCACCTCCTGCGCCGGGCCGTTCAGCTCGCTGAGGCGGTCGCCGCCGCGCAGCGTGAGGTTCCGCCCGCCGGCCTTCTCCCTGGCCTCCAGCAGCGTGCAGTCGTAACCGGCCTTGCCCAGCTCGTACGCCGCCGTCAGCCCCGCCACCCCCGCGCCGATGATCACGACCTTGGCCGCGCCCTTGCCGCGCAGGGTGAAGTCGCCCGGCCTGGGCGCCACGTAGTCCTTGGACTGCTCCGAGGGCGCCAGCCCCAACGCGCCCATGGCCGCGTACATGGCACCCGCGCCGCCCACCGCGCCGATCCCGACGAGCAGCCCGCGCCGGGTCAGCGCCGCGCCTTCCACGTCACCCGCCCCCTACACCCGGTCCCGGGCGTTCACCGTCATCCCCACGCCCTGTCACCCGTACGGTCCGCTGCCGCAGGCGACCTGGCCGCCGATGGTGGCGAAGATGCCGAACAGCGCCATGATCTGGGTGAAGTCGTCGGTGGTGAACTCGGTGTGACGCGACCCCGCGGACTTCACACCGGGGATGAGCGCCACAGCGGCGGCGATGGCGGTGGAGTTCCACTCCACCCCGAGCGTGAACGGCGCCGCCACCTCATACGGCGTGAAGTCGCTCAACCTGCCGAGCGCCCGCGCCGTGGCCTCACGGATCCTTGCCTGGGCGACGCTCGGCGGCAGCAGCTCGGCCGAGAACTTGTCGATCCCCTTCTTCACCGCGACCGTCTCGACGTCGCCGAGCAGCTCGCGTGCCTCCTCGCCGACGGCCTCGTCCCCCGTCACCACCGCCACCGGCACCCCGTGGAACCCGGCGCACGCGGCGACGAGCCGGGTCTCCCCGCACAGCTCGCCGTTGAGGTGGACGTTGTGGATCTCCTTGCCCATCCAGGTGTGGTTCAGCACGCCGTCATGCACGCCGGCGCGGGCGTGGTAGCCCACGAAGCAGGCGGCCTGGAACGACCCGTCGAGCCCCTGCGCCATCCGCTGTGCCTTGCCCGGTCCACGGATGAGGCTGGCCCGGGGATCGAGCAGGTCGATCCGGAGGTTCTTGGTGGACCCGTGGGCGTCGTTGACCAGCACGCTCGCCGCCCCGGCGTCGAACGCGCCCTCGACGGCGGCGTTGGCGTCGGCGGTCATCAGCTCGCAGCCGCGCTCGTAGCCGCGCTTGCCCGCGTGCATCTCCTCGGGGTCCGTCAGCCCCGTCACGCCCTCCATGTCCACCGACAGATAGACCTTCACGTGCCCTGCTCCTTCATCGCTCCAAGCCCGCCCGGTGTTCAGGCGCCCCAAGTCTCCACCCGGCGCACCTCATCCTCCGTCATGAGCCCCACGTTCGCCTCGATGAACGCGGCCGCCTCGGTCCGCCACGGGGCCGGGATCTCGTCGAGGGCCAGCGGGTAGCAGTGGTCCAGCCAGCTCGTGGACTCCTCCGTGGCGTCGAAGTAGTCGAGCACCGCGGCGAAGAGGGTGTGCTCGATCCCGGGGACGCGCGCCAGCCCGTACTCGACCATCTCCTGGCCGCCGTAGGGCGGCTTCTTGAGCCACGGCTGTGCGGCGCGGTGCCTGGCGGTCATGGGGGTGTCGAGCGGCCGGCGCTCGACGGCGGCCTGGATGAGCTCCTTGTAGAGGCACTTGCCGCAGTTACGGCACGGCCCGTCGGTGCCGCGCAGGCACCAGCGCACGTACTTCTTCAGATCGGAGTCGAGGGCCAGGCGCATGGTGACCGCCTCGCTCACGCCCCCCACGGGCAGCACGATGTGCACGCCCGCCGCCGCGAATAATTTGCCCCATCTGCCGTTCGGCGCCCACATGGGATTGTCCGGCGTGTAGCGCAACACGTAGCGATCCCCGCCGAGCCAGCGTGAACCGAGTTCATAGCCGAATGCCAGGCCGCCGAGGTTCAGCTGGTCGGCCAGGAGCAGCGCGCCCACCGCCACCGCGTGGTGCTCCGGATAGCCGGGACGCGGCTCGGCGAGGGTGTACTCCAGGTCGGAGGTGACCGTGGACAGCTCGCGGCCCGTCCGCTCGGCGAGCCTGGCCAGCACGTCGGACCGGTAGTGGGGCCAGCGGTTGGGGACCCGCCGGTGCGGCACGCGCCGGAAGTGCACGAACGGCGCCTCCGGATACATGGCGGCCGCCGCGACGGAGTCCGCGCCGCCGCTGTACGAGATCGCGAGCCTGGCCCCCGGCCGGCGCGGCTCCGCCCCCAGGGGGCCCGCCTCGATCCCCCAGCCGGCGTGCAGGGCCTCGGCCAGCTCCGCCGACACGGCCCGGTCGAAGGAGACGCGCCGGCGGGTCCACGGCGCCACGACCGTCCAGGCGGCGAGGGCGAAGAGGTCGGGGTGGGCGTCGTCGGGGACGCCTCCGACGGAGCAGGAGTTGGTGGCGAGCTTGATGGGGTGCTCGTCGGACGCCTTGCCGGTGATCTCGTCGTCCGGGTCGAGGCGGAACGTCAGCTCCGCGCCGGTCCAGGTCACGCGCACGGTTGCTCCTCGGAACGCCCCCGTGCCGGCTCGTCCGCCCGGTCCGCCGCGCGGGCGTCTCCCCCGGGCAGGCGGGTACGCAGGTCGTCGATGGACTGCCAGACGAGGACCTCGTTCTGCAGCACGCCGTCCAGCGCCTTGGCCGTCTCCTGGGCGAGCCGGTGGGCGTCGTCGGCCTTGCCGCCGAGCTTGTCGATCTTGCTGTCGACCGTGCCGCCGCCGGCCGACGGCGGGCGCGCGTTCCGCAGCCGCTCGACCTCGCCCTGGAGGGTCGCCATCTCGCGCCGCAGGGTCTGGACCTCCCAGAGCGCGTCCCTGATGTCCTGGCGATGATCGGCGATGGAGATGTAACGGGAGTCGAACCACGTACGCACGGCTTTGCGCAGCCGGACAGGGACGGGAACGCGCATCATGAAACGCCACGATAGTGGCAATCCACAGCCCGGACGGACGAAGCTACCGAGGGGTTATCAGAGTCCCCCGAAAGCTCCGTCCAGTTTGCGGTGACATGTCCAGAAGAGCGCTATTGCCCGGTGAATTTGGGCTTGGACTTCTCGGCGAACGCGCGCATGCCGATCTTGGCGTCGTCGGTGGCGAAGAGCCCGGAGAACTGCAGCCGCTCGATCTCGAGGCCGGTGTCGAGGTCGACCTCCAACCCTTGGTCAACGGCCTGCTTGGCGGCGCGGAGCGCGATCGTGGGACCGCCCACGAAGGTGGCGGCCCATTCGAGGGCGGCGGTGTAGACCTGTTCGTCCGGGACCACCCGGTCGACCAGGCCCATCACGAGGGCCTCGGAGGCGGGCACGTGGCGGCCCGTGAAGATCAGATCTTTCGCCCGGGCCGGGCCGACCAGGCGGGGCAGGCGCTGGGTGCCGCCCGCGCCGGGGATGATGCCGAGCAGGATCTCGGGCTGCCCCAGCTTGGCCGACTCTCCCGCGACCCGGAAGTCGGCGCAGAGGGCGAGCTCGCAGCCGCCGCCCAGGGCGTAGCCGGTGATGGCGGCGATGACCGGCTTGCCGATGCGGGTGACCGCGGTGAAGCAGTCCTGAAGCGTACGGGAATGGGTGGACATGTCGGCATAGGACATGTCGGCCATCTCTTTGATGTCCGCGCCCGCCGCGAAGACCTTCTCGCCTCCGTAGATGATCACCGCCTGCACCTGCGGGTCGGCGTCGACGAGGCCGGCGGCCTCGTCGATCTCCTGCTGGACTTGGCCGTTGAGGGCGTTCATCTTCGGACGGTCAAGACGGATCGTGGCGATCTGGTCGGCCACCTCGACGCTCACAAACTCACCCATACGTCGAACCTAACAGAGCAGATCGTCAGCGGGCCGCCGCCGTCCCGCACGCCCCCGTCAGCACTCACCGTCAGGCCGCGCCGTCAGCGGGCCGCGGCGGACTTCACCTCCTCGGCGGTCCGTTTGCTGCGGGACACCCGTACGAGGGCGGCGGACAGGCGGGCCAGTTCGTCGCCGGAGCGGGCCAGCCGGGCCAGCGAGCGCTCCTGGCGGGGCAGGCCGACGTTGGCCGCGCCGTCCAGCACCTTCTTGTCCAGGTGCGGTGCGACCTGGGGCCAGACGGCCTGGACCTCGCGCAGGAAGATGTCCGCGCCGGTCGGCCCGATGCCGGGGAACTCCATCAGCAGCCCGGCGGGGCTGCGCGGATCGCCGCCCGCCTCGTCGCGCAGGCGGCGCAGATCGCCCTTCCACCGGTCGAGGAGCAGTTCGGCCCCCCGGCCCAGCATGGTGGCGGTGCGCTCGTCGTAGCGGCGGTAGTGGCCGCGGCCCAGCGCGTCCACCCGGTCCTGCCAGGTCGCCTCCCGCATGGCCTTCGGGGTGGCGTACCCGGCCGCGAACAGCTCCCGGGCGGCCGCCACCGCCACGTCCGCCGAGATCCGCGCGCTGAGCAGGGTGGCCAGGACGAGCAGCTGGTAGAGCGGTTTCGGCTGGTCGGCCAGCTTGATCCCGGCCTCGTTCGCGAACGTGCGACCGTACCGGTCGAGCAGCACGTCCATGACGGCTTTGTCGGTCTTGGTCATGAGTGTCCCGCTACCCGCGACCCCTACGGGCATGCCGGGCCACCGGGTTCGCGGCGGAGGCCGGCCCGGGTTTGGGGCAAGGGCCGGAGGGGAGGCGAAGGTTTCCCGAGCGAAAAGGAGTCTGTTGTGCTGACACTGACAGACAACGCCGTTGAAGCCATCCGCGACCTCATGGTCGGGGAGGACGTGCCCGCCGACGCCGGGCTGCGCATCGCCCCGAAGACCGACGAGGCGGGAACACTCGAAGTCACCCTGGTGAGCACGCCGTACGCGGGCGACCAGGTCGTGGAGAAGGGAGACGTACGCGTCTTCGTGTCGGAGGACGCGGCGCCGATCCTGGACGACAAGGCGCTGGACGCCCAGCAGAGCGTTCCGGGGCAGCCGACGTTCAGCCTCGGTCGGCGCGCCTGACCGTGCATCGCAGGGGACGTGGCGGCCGATTCATGTCACGATGACGACGCGTCCGATTCAGGGGGTGTCCGATGAGTGACGATCCGCTGCTCCCCCAACCGGTGGCTCGCGCGCTGGCCGGCTACCGCGCGCTGCGTGACGCGCACGGTGTCTGCTGGGGCGAGCCGCCTCTCACATACGTCGTCCAGGCCTGGACCACCGTCTTCCTCGACAACCGGTACGACTTCTGGGGCGCCGGGCTGCGCCAGCTCGCCGAACGCCATCCCGAGGTCCCCCAGGATCAGCTCGAAGACCTCCTCGGCGGGGTCGACGCCGACCGGGTGGTGCGCGACGCGCTCGGCGGCGACGTGGTGGACAATCTCGCCGCGCTGCGGCTCGCCCCCGAAGGCGTCACGCTCGAAGCGGTCACGCAGGTCGTGCTGGACGACCAGCCGTTCCGCACGTCGCTGCTCCTCGACTCCAGCAGGGACGAGCCCGTCACCGTCGTGGTGGACGGCACCGCGTACGAGGTGCCGCCACGCGGCGCCAGGGTGGTCGCGGCCGGCGGGTCCGTCACCGCCGACGGCCGGCCGGTGGATCTGGCCCCGCTGTGCCGCAGGGCGGCGCCGGCCGCGGTCAGGGTGCGGGCGGGGTTTCCGTGCCGGTGGAGCGTGACGGGCGCGAACGGCCAGGGCTGGTATCCCGAGGGCGCTCCCCGCAAGGTCGACGCCCTGCGCAGACCGTACTTCCATGGCGACGATCTCGTGCTCGCGGTGCCCGCCGAGCCGCTCACGGTGGCGGTGGCCAGGGGGATGGAGTACTCGTCGGCCGAGATCGTGATCGCGCCGGAGGCGGGCGCGGAGACGCTCGTCGAGCTGCCCCCCGAGCGGCTCTACGACGCCGCAGCCCGCGGCTGGTACGGCGGCGACCTGCACGTGCACCTCAACTGGATGGGCGAGGAGCCCGCCGCGCCCGAGCTGGCCGCGGCCGCGCAGCACGGCGAGGACCTGCACGTGCTCAACCTCGTGGCGGGCAACGTGGCCAGCGAGCGGGTCTACGACCTGGAGGCGCTGGCGCACTGGGCGGGCGAGGACCTGCCGTGGTCGGACGACAGGCATCTGGCCAGGATCGGCGTCGAATACCGCAGCGACCTGGTCGGGCATCTCACCGCGTTCGGTCTCCGGGAGCCGCCCCAGCGCTGTCACGCGGGCTTCCAGGGCACGGCCGACCGGCCGCCCAACGCCGTGGCGTGCGAGGAACTGCGGACGCTGGGCGGCGTGATCGGGTACGGGCATCCGTTCCACACGGCGTTCGGCGAGGACGATCCGCCCGGCGTGGTGCTCGGCCGCGGGCGCAACTGCTCGGCCAGGGAGATCGTCGCGGACGCGGCGCTGGGCCTGGTCGACGCCCTGGACGTGCTCAACCACTCCTCGATCACCGGCACCGCGGCCGTCTACCGGCGGCTCATCGGCGCGGGCAACAGGATCGCGGTCACGGCCGGAACGGACGCGGTGTTGTCGTTCTGCCGCCGCGGGACCGCGTCGAGCCCGCCCGGATGGGAGCGGGTGTACGCCAACGTCGCCGGCCCGCTGACCGCCGAGTCGTACGCGGAGGCGATCCTGCTCGGCCGCACGTTCGCCACCACCGGGCCGTGGCTGGAGCTCTCCGTCAACGGGCACGGGCCTGGCGACACGCTGGACCTGGCGCCAGGGCAGCGGGCGGAGATCGTGCTCACCTCGGTCGGTCCCGAGGTCGAGCGGCTGGAGATCCGCACCGCCGAGGGCGTGCTGGCGCAGGGCCCGCCGGGGCGGCTGACCGCGACGCTGGTCGCGGACGAGCCGACGTACGTGGTCGCCGTCGCCACCGGCCCGCCGCATCCGCGCACCCTGCACCGGAGCGGCGTCCACGCGCACACCAGCCCGGTGTACGTGAACGTCGCGGGCTCTCCCGTGGCCAGGGAGGCGGACGTGCGGTGGTGCCTGGCGTGGCTGGACCGGCTGGAGGAGCTGGTGCGCGAGTCCGGCACGTTCGAGACCGAGGAGCAGCTCGGCGAGCACCTGGAGGTGTACGAGCGGGCCAGGAAGGTCTACCGCGGGAGGCTGGCCTGAGCGTCCGGCATAGAGACGACGTACTTGCCCGCCGCGAAGGAGGTCACGCCGGGGCCGAGCCCGGTGACGGTGCCCGTGAAGTCGGTGCCGGGGACGTAGGCGAAGCGGAACCCGAACCTTATAAGTGAAGAGATTTTCTCCGCTTTCCAGACGTTATGCTGCTGTGGAGAGCCACGTCAAGCGATCTCCAGCACACGAGAGGCGGCCAGCCGATATGCGCGCGCCGGGCCAACTGAGAGCGGACGCACAACGCAACCGGGAGCTGATCATCGACACGGCCAGGGAGGTGTTCGCCGAGCAGGGCACCGGCGCCACGATGGACGAGGTCGCGCGGCTCGCCGGCGTGGGGGCGGGCACGCTCTACCGGCACTTCCCCGACCGCGACAGCCTCATCCACGCCGTGCTGGCCGACGCCCTCGAACGCATGATCGCGCTCGCGCAGAAGGCGCGCGAGGAGGAGACATGGGCGTGGGACGCGCTCAGTCGGTTCGTACGCGGCTGCGCCGAACTGCGGCTCGACCTGCTCATCTCCGTGGCGGGGGCGCAGGTGCACCGCGTGGCGGGCACGCCCGAGATCAACGAGGGCCGCGGCCGCCTGCTGGAGGTCCTCGACCAGATCGTGAGCGCCGCCCACGACGAGGGGGCGCTGCGCACCGACGTCGGTACGGGCGACGTCATGGGGGTCGTCGGGCTGCTCGTCCGCGGGCTGCCCACCCTGCCCGCCGCCCTGGGCGGCGAACTGCGGGAGCGCGCGGTGCGGCTGGCGCTCGCCGGCATGCGCGCCCACCCGGCGCCCTCCCCGCCCGAGGAGCCGCTGACGTCCGAAGAGCTGATCCGGCGCTTCACCGCCGAACGCGAAAGCTGAGCCACGCCGGCAGCCCGTGGCCCTACAGGTCGCCGGAGAGGCGTTCGACGCCCCGGAGCAGCGCGGAGTGGTCGAGCGTTCCGTCGCCCGACGCGTTGGCAGCGGCCACGAGCTGGGCGACCAGCGCGCCGAGCGGCAGCACCACCCCGGCCTCGCGGGCCGCCGACGTGACGATCCCCATGTCCTTGTGGTGCAGGGCGATGCGGAAGCCGGGCTCGAACGCGTGGTCCAGCATGTTGCCGCGCTTCTGGGCCAGCACCGCCGAGCCCGCGAGGCCGCCGCCCAGCACGTCCAGCGCCGCCTCCAGATCAACTCCGTACGCCTTCAGGAACACGACCGCCTCGGCCAGCGCCTCGATGTTCGCGGCGACGATGAGCTGGTTCGCCGCCTTGACCGTCTGTCCCGCGCCGCTCGGGCCGACGTGCACGACGGTCCTGCCGACCGCGTCGAAGATCGGCCCGGCCGCCGCGAAGGCGTCGCTCTCGCCGCCCACCATGATCGACAGGGCTGCGTTCCTGGCGCCCGCCTCGCCTCCGGAGACGGGGGCGTCGAGATAGCGCAGGCCGCGGGCGGCCGCCTCTCCGGCCAGCTCGCGGGTGACGTCGGGCCGGATCGAGGAGAAGTCGATGACCAGCGTGCCGGGCGCGGCGTGCGCGAACACGCCGTCATCCCCGGTCAGCACGGCCTGCACGTCGGGAGAGTCGGGCACCATGAGGGCGACCACGTCGGCCCCCGTCACGGCGTCGGCGATCGAGGCGGCCGCGCGCCCGCCCGCCTCGGTCAGGGCCTTGGCCTTCTCGGGCGAGCGGTTGTAGCCGGCCACGGTGTGCCCGGCCCTGACCAGGTGCACGGCCATGGGGCTGCCCATGATGCCGAGGCCGATGAAGGCGATGGTGCTCACGTCGTTCCTCTCCCGTCGGTTGCTCTCGCGCCGATCCCTGCCGCGCGGGTCTCGCGCGGGTTCCTGTCGCGCGGGTCTCGCGCGGGTTCCTGTCGCGCGGGTCTCGCGCGGGTTCCTGTCGCGCGGGTCTCTATCGCGCCGGTCCCCCGGGGGCGGCGGCTCGCTCCTGGCGGGGGAGCCAGTCAAAGGCGCCGGGCCCGTCGGAGCGGTATTCCAGGCCGATATATCCGTCATATCCGGCTGCGTACACGTCAGAGATCCACCGCCGGAGCGGCAGCGCACCCTCACCCGGCGCCCCCTGCCGGGGGCGTCGGCGATCTGCACGTGGGCGATGCGCGCGGCGTGCCGCTCGATGACGGCGGGCACGTCGTCGCCGTTGACGGCCAGGTGGTAGAAGTCGGCCAGCAACCCCACGCCGGGCACGTCACCGAGCCGGTCGAGCACGGCCACCGCGTCGGCGGCCGTCAGCAGGGGATAGCGCGGCGCGCCGCTGACCGGCTCGACCAGCACGGTGCCGTCGACGCCGCGCGCGCAGGCCGCCAGCATCTCCACGGCCAGGTCGTCCTGCTCCTTCGCGTCGATCCCTTCGACGCGGTTGCCGTAGAGGGCGTTGAAGGCCCGGCAGCCGAGCCGCTCGCCGATGGCCGCCACCACGGGGATGTTGTCGAGCAGCTCGCGGGAGCGCTCCGGCCACGACACGAGGCCGCGGTCCCCTGCCACCATGTCGCCGGCGAAGAAGTTGAGCCCGGTCAGGTGCACGCCCGCGTCCTCGACGGCGCGTACGAACGTGTCCACGTCACGGTCGGCGGGCACGGCCTGCGGCCACGGCCACCAGAACTCCACCGCCGTGAACCCGTCGGCGGCCGCCGCGGCCGGGCGGTCGAGCAGGGGCAGGCCGGTGTAGAGGATCGAGCAGTTGACGGTCCATCTGGTCACATGAGCTCCTACGCGGTGGCCTCTTCCGGCCGCTCGCGGCGCAACTGGCCGAGCAGGCGGCCCTGGGCCTGGTCGAGATGGTGGGCGAGGCGCTGCTGGGCCCGCTCGGGGTCGCCGTCGCCGATCGCCTTGAGGATGTCGTCGTGCTCGTGCACCACGTTCGTCGGGTGCGTGGTCCTGTGAGCCTGGAACTGGCCCATCGTCAGGTGCACCTCGCCGAGGATCACCTCGTGCATGCGCGACAGCCGCCGGCTGCCCACGGCCGCGACCAGCGCGGAGTGGAACGCGATGTCGGCCTCCACCTGGCTGGCGAAGGCCATGTCGCCGGCCGCCGCCTTCATCGCCGCCTGCGCGCGGGCGGCGGCCTGCGGCACGGTGGCGGTGCGGGCGAGCGCCGCGACCGCCGCGCGCTCGACGGTCTCGCGGCTGAAGTAGAGGTCGCGAATGTCGTCCTCGTCGAGCTTGGGGACGACCGCGGTCTTGTGGGTGGTGCGGCGCAGCAGCCCGAGCGCGGTGAGCCGCTCCAGGCAGGCTTTCGCGGTGGGCCGTGCGACGCTGTATTCGCCGGCGACGCGGGTCTCGGTGAGCTTCTCCCCCGGCGCGATCTCGCCGTTGACGATGCGCTTGCGCACGGACTCGTAAAGCGCTTCCGTCAGAGACGACGGTCCGAGAGAAAAGCTGGCCTGGCCGTCCAAAGGACCCTTCCCGACAATCGCCGAACGCGAGCAGAATCGTCAGACAAGTACACTAGCCCTCAATACCCGGCCGCCTTGTCGACGACGTTGCGCAGCGGCTCGCCACGGGCGAACCTGCCGACGTTGTCCAGCATGATCGATGCCGCCGCGCGAGACGCAGACGAAGCACGCCGTACGCTTCATCGCGGCGAACGCGGCCCGGTCGAACCGCCCCGGGGTGGCCGCCGTGAGCGGCGCGGTGACCACCACGAAGTCGCACGCGGCCAGGAACCGGAGGAAGTCGTCCTGGCCGAACAGCTCGTCCATGCCCGGCGCGGGCACGCCGGCCCTGCGGCGCAGGCCCAGCACCCGCATGTGGAACGCCTTCGCCTTGGCCGCCAGACCGAGCCCCGCGTTGCCCAGCCCGTAGAGCCCGACGTCACGGTTGACATCAAGCAAAGTTGAGGTCGCACCCTCGGAGGGTCGAACGCACAACCTCCAAGGAGCCCCTCATGCACGCCGTCGTCCTGCACGCCTTCGGCCCGGCCGGCAATTTCCGCTACGAGACCGTCCCCGACCCCGAGCCGGGCCCCGGCCAGGTGCGCATCGCCGTCAAGGCGGCGGGCCTGCACCTGGTGGAGACCATGATGCGCTCGGGCATGGCCAGTGATTCGCTGCCGCCGCTGCCGGAGCTCCCCTCCGTCTTCGGGGGCGAGGTGTCCGGGCGGGTCGACGCCGTGGGCCCTGAGGTGGACCCCGCCTGGATCGGGCGCGACGTCGTGACCTCCGCCGGGCAGCCCGGCGGCTACGCCGAGCTGGCCGTCGCGGACGTGGCGTCGGTGCACCGGCTGCCCCGCGAGCTGGGACACGAGACGGCCGTGATCGTCACCGGGTGCACGGCGCTGCAGTTCCTCGACGTGGCCAGGCTGACCTCCGACGACGTCGTGCTGGTGACCTCGGCGGCCGGCGGGATCGGCCGCCTGGTCGTCCAGTACGCCCACGCCCTCGGCGCCACCGTCATCGGCGCGGCGGGCGGCCCCGCCAAGGTGGCTGCCGTGCGCGAGCTCGGCGCGGACCTCTCCGTCGACTACGACGAGCCCGGTTGGGAACGGCAGGTGGCCGAGCGGCTGGGTGGCCGAACGGTCACCGCCCTGCTCGACGGGGTCGGCGGCGACAAGGCGCGGGCCGCGTTCGGGCTGCTGTCCGACGGCGGGCGGCACGTCACCATCGGCAACGCCTCCCAGCAGGACTTCCGGCCGGACCCCGAGACGCTCAAGGAGCGGGATCTCACGGTGACCAACGCCCTGCTGGTCCTGCTCGGCAGTCCGGAGCAGCGGCCGGCGTACGAGGCCCGCGCGCTGGCGGCGGCCGCCGAGGGCACTCTGACGCCGGCCGTGCAGACGTTCCCGCTGGCGCGGGCCGCCGCCGCGCACGCCGCGCTGGAGAGCCGGGCGACGACGGGCAAGGTCGTCCTCATCCCCTGAGCGGCCACGCGGCCGTCCCCCGAGCGGTCACGCGGGATTCTCCGTACGCCCGCCGCGAACCCGCCGGACAGGCCGAGGGGACCGGCACATAAGGTCCAGCCATGACCTCGGCCACCATGGACCCCGGCACTCCCGACAGCCGGAGTGCCGGACGCTATCTCTGGTGGCTGGTCACCAGCCAGCGCGGCAGGGTCGTGGCCGGGGCCCTGCTCGGCACCGGCTGGACGGTCTGCCTGACGCTCGCCCCCTACCTGCTGTCCCGCGCCATCGACGACGGGCTGACGCCGGGGCACTGGCCCGCGCTGGCCGGCTGGGCGGCGGCGTTACTGGGCTACGGGGTGCTGACCGCGTGGCTGGCCATCATGCGGCACCGGACGATGACCCGGGTGCGGATGGACGCCGCGTTCCGTTCCGTACAGGTGCTGGCCCTGCAGGCGACGCGCCTGGGTGCGGCGCTGCCGCGCCAGGTCACGGCCGGGGAGGTGGTCACGATCGGGTTCACCGACGTCGCCATGATGTCCGAGGCGCTGACCGTCACCGGCCCCGGCGTCGGCGCGGTCCTCGCCTACGTCGTCGTGGCCGGGCTGCTGCTGTCGGTCTCGCCGCTGCTCGCCGCGGTCGTCCTGCTGGGCGTGCCGCTGCTGGTCGTCGTGCTCGGCCCGCTGCTGGGGCGGCTGCGGGGCGCCGAGACCGGCTACCGTTCGCGGCAGGGGGCGCTCGCCGCCCGGTTCGGGGACATCGCCGCGGGGTTGCGGGTCCTCAACGGCGTCGGCGGCAAGGACGTGTACGCCGAGCGCTACCGTCGCGGCTCCCAGGAGCTGAGGGAGCAGGGTTACCGGGTCGGCGCGGTGACGAGCTGGATCCAGGCTCTCGGGGTGGGCCTGCCCACCCTGTTCCTCGGCGCGGTGACCTGGCTGGCGGCCCGGATGGCCGCGCGGGGCGACATCACCGCGGGCGAGCTGGTGGCGGTCTACGGGTACGCCGCGGTGCTGGTGGTGCCCGTGTCGTCGTTCATCGAGGGCGGCTACGGCCTCAGCCGCGGCCTGGTGGCCGCCCGCAGGGTCGTGCGGTTCCTGGGCTTGGAACCCGCCGCCGGGGTCATCGACGACCCGGTGGACCCGCCCGCCCCCATGTCGGTGCTGCGCGATCCGGTCTCAGGCGTGGAGATCGCGCCGGGACGACTGACCGCCCTGGTCAGCGCCCGCCCGGCGGAGGCGGCGGCGGTGCTCGACCGGTTGGGCGGGTTCGCCGGTCCCGCCGCGACCTGGGGCGGGATCCGGCTGAGCGACATCGACCCGGCGCGGCTCCGGGAGCGGATCCTGGTGGCCGACAACGAGGCCGACCTGTTCGCGGGCACGTTGCGCGACATCGTCGCGGGCAGGCTCGACCCCGACGACGACGCCATCGGCCTCGCCGTCCACGCGGCCATGGCGGACGACATCGTCCGCGGCCTGCCCGGCGGGCTGGACGCGCGCGTCGACGCGCAGGGCCGCAACCTGTCGGGAGGCCAGCGCCAGCGCGTACGCCTGGCCAGGGCCCTGCTGGCCGACCCCGAGATCCTCCTCGCGGCCGAGCCGACCTCGGCCGTGGACGCGCACACCGAGGCGACGATCGCGGCCCGGCTGCGCGCGACGCGGGCGGGCCGCACCACGGTCGTCACCACCACGTCGCCCCTCGTGCTGGCCCATGCCGACACCGTCCACTACCTGGCGGGCGGCTCCGTCGTGGCGACCGGCGGGCACGGCGACCTCCTGGGCTGGCAGCCCGGCTACCGCGCCCTGGTGGCCCGTGATGACGACGGCAGCAGGAAGGCGGCCCGATGAGCCGATGCGCGGGGAGCGAGCGCGGCAGAAGGGCGGCCCGATGACGAGCGGCGCCCTGCCGGTGGCTGACTCCGCCCGGCTGCGCAGGGCGGCGTTCCGGCTCGTCCGGCTGGACCGGCGCGCGTTCTGCGCCATGGTCGTCCTCAACGCGCTGGCCTCCGCCGCGGGACTGGCCGGCCCGTGGCTGCTCGGCCGCATCATCGACGAGGTGCGGGACGGCGCAGGGGTCGCCACCGTGGACCGGCTGGCGCTCGCGCTCCTCGGGTTCGCGCTGGCACAGTTCCTGCTGGTCCGCTACGCCGGCCACATCGGGCACCGCTTCGGCGAGCGCATGCTGGCGCGCATCCGCGAGGAGTTCACCGGCCGCGTGCTCGCGCTGCCGGTGGGGGTGGTCGAGCGCGCCGGGGCGGGCGACCTGACCACCCGCGGCACCGCCGACGTCGCGGCGGTGGGCACCATGCTGCGCGGCGCGGGCCCCGACGTGCTGATCGCGAGCGTGCAGGCGGTGTTCGTGCTGGGCGCGGTCGTCGTCCTCGACCCGCTGCTGGGCGGGTGCGGCGTGCTCGGGCTGGCGGGCATCTGGTTCGCCGCCCGGTGGTACCTGCGCCGGGCGGTGCCGGCCTACCTCGCCGAAGGGGCCGCCAACTCGGAGCTCGCCGAGCAGCTCGCGGCCACCACCGCGGGCGCCCGTACGGTCGAGGCCCTCGGGCTGGGGCGGCGCCGCCTCGAGACCTGCCAGGAGGCGATCGAGCGGTGCCGGATCACCCGCACCCGGACGTTGTTCCTGCGCAGCGTGCTCTTCCCCATCGTGGACGTCTCCCACGCCATCCCGGTGGTCGCCGTCCTGCTCGCGGGCGGCGTGCTGCTCGCGCAGGGCGCCGTGACCCTGGGCACGGTGGTCGCCGCCGCACTCTACCTGCGCCAGCTCTCCCAGCCGCTCGACGTCATCCTGCTCACCATGGAACGCCTCCAGAGCGGCGCCGCCTCCTTCGCCCGGGTGGAGGGCGCCGGCCTGGCCCTCCGGGCGGACCAGGACGCCGCCGCCCCCGAGCCGGTCGACGACCGGCTGCAGGTGTCCGGTGTGCACTATGCCTACGACGGTGGCCCCGACGTCCTGCACGGGGTGGACCTGACGGTGCAGCCAGGCGAGCGGCTGGCCGTCGTCGGGCCGTCCGGCGCGGGCAAGACCACCCTGGGCAGGCTGCTGGCGGGCATGGACGTCCCGAGCGCCGGCTCCGTGACCGTCGGGCGGGTGCCGGTCGCCGGGCTCGACCCCGCCCGGCTGCGCGAGCGGGTCATGCTCGTCACCCAGGAGCATCACGTGTTCCTCGGCACCGTACGCGACAATCTGCTGATCGCCGCGCCCGAGGCCACCGACGACGCGTTGCGCGCCGCCCTGGCCGCCGTCGGGGCGGGCTGGATCGACGAGCTTCCCGACGGACTGGACACCGAGCCGGGCCCGGAGGGCGAGCGGCTGGACGGCGCGCAGGCCCAGCAGCTGGCCCTGGCCCGCGTGGTGCTGGCCGACCCGCACACGCTGATCCTCGACGAGGCCACCGCCCTGCTGGACCCGCGCACCGCGCGGCACACCGAACGCGCGCTGGCCGCCGTGCTCGCCGGGCGCACTGTCATCGCGATCGCCCACCGCCTCCAGACCGCCCACGACGCCGACCGGGTGGCCGTGCTGCGGGACGGCAGGCTCACCGAGCTCGGCACGCACGACGAGCTCGTGGCGGCGGGCGGCGCGTACGCCGCGCTCTGGCGCTCCTGGCACGGCGGGCACCCGGAGTGAGCGCCGCGGTCATGAGGCCGGGTGGGCGAGGATCAGCACGATCGCGTCGAGCAGCCGCTGCCAGTCGCCTTGGTGCAGGTCCCGGTCGAGCGGTCCGGCGACGGCGGCGAGCGCGCCGACCAGCGTGGCCCGCACCACCCGGTCCTCCTCACCCAGCAGCGCGGCCAGGGATCCGGCCTCGCGCCGAAACCTCCTGGTCCGCGCGAACTCCACGAGCGACGGTGGCGGGGCAACCTCCTCCGAAGCCGAGCCCGCGCCCCGGCTCGTGCCCTGGCCCGTGCCCGAAACCGTGCTCGGGTCGGCGAAGGTGAGCACCAGCCGGGTGCCGAGGGCCTCGGCGAGCCGGTCGAGGGCGGAGAGGGTGGGGTTGCCCCTGCCGTTCTCCAGGTTGGCCACGTAGGGCACCGACAGCGCGGCGTCGGTGGCCACCGACGCGACGGTCCTGCCGAGTGCCGCCCGGCGGCTGCGCAACCGCCGGCCCAGATCCGCATGATCCACGCTCATATCTTGACAGAATACTCGATTGCTCGTTTCTCTTTTGTGAGAATACAAGCGATCGGGGGAAGACCATGGTGCAGGCCCTTCGGGTGCGGGACTTCCGGCTGCTGTGGGCGGCCCGGGCGGTGGCAGGACTCGGGACGAGCATGCTGGTCGTCGCGGTTCCCGCCCACGTCTTCGCCGTCACCGGGTCGGTGCTGGCGACGGGCGTCACCCTGGCCTTCGAGTACCTGCCCTCGCTACTGCTGGGGCCGTTCGCCGGGGTGCTGGCCGACCGGTGGGACCGCCGCCGCCTGATGGTGGCGACCGACCTCGTGCACGTCCTGGCGATCAGCGTGATGCTGCTCGCCAGGACACCCGAGACGATCTGGCTCGTCTACGTGGCCGTGCTCGGGCAGGGCAGCGCCGCCGTGCTCTTCCGCCCCGCGGGCCAGGCCCACATTCCCTCCGTGGTGGGCACCGGACCTGCCCTCACCAGCGCCAACGCCCTCAGCGCCGTCACCACCGGCGTGGTCGCGCTTGGCGGCCCGCCGCTCGGCGGGCTGCTGTTCGCCTTCAACGGCATCGGCGCGGTCGTCGCGGCCAGCGCCGCCGCCGGGCTGCTGTCGGCGGCGACCATCGCCATGACCTCGCCCCGGCCCCGCGACCCCGGCGCGACCTCCCGCGGCGTGCTCGCAGGCATCGGCCAGGGGCTGCGGCACGTGCGGCAGGCCGCGACGACCCGGGGCCTGCTGGCGACGAACAGCCTCTACCTGCTGGCCAACGCGGCGCTCACCGCCCTCCTCGTGCCGTTCGGCGTGACGCGGCTCGGCGGCAGCGTGGAGGTCGGCTACCTGCTGTCCGCTCTGGGGCTCGGCTTCCTGCTCGGCGCTCCCGTCAGCCGCAGGCTCGCCGACCGCCACTCCGCCAGGACGACCGTCGCCGCCGGCCAGGCGCTCGTCGCGGCCGCGTTCGCGCTGCTGTTCAACAGCACCGCGCTGCCTCTCGTGCTGGTCGCCGCCGTGCTGCTCGGGCTGCCGGCGGTGACCGTACTGGTGTCCGTGCAGTCGTGGGTTCAGCGGACGACGCCCGGAGAGCTGCTCGGCCGGGTCAGCTCGGCGTTCCTCACCATGGAGGCCGCCGCGACGATGCTCGGCGCCTTCGCGGGGCCCGCCGTGAGCGAGCTGTTCGGCATGACGGCCGCGCTCAACGCCGCCTGCGCGGTCGCGCTGCTGTCGGCCCCGCTCACGCTCTGGCTGGTCCCCCGCCGGTCCGCGGCCTCCCGTCCCCCCGCGGAGTGCGAGGCCGGGCACTGACGCACAGCCGGGTTCTCCGCCCGCCAGACTGGGGCGGAATGACGCGCGGGCCGCGTTCGTGAGGGGAGACGGCGGTGGAGGTTCACTGGGTCGTGGAGGAGGTCGAGCGTACTTCCGAGCGGCTGGACGCGCTGCGCAGCTCGCCCTTCGTGTTCTGGATGGACGTGCACGGCCCCGTGCCCTCTCCCGGGCCGGACCTGGCGGCGGCGGCCGTCGCGGCCTACGGGGACGTGACGCGGGTGACGGGGGTCGAGCCAGCCGCGGACTGGCGGAGCGAGGTCCGGCAGGCGGCCCATCAGATGGGGCTCTTCGCCGAGCTGTTCCGTGGTGAGGCTCGCGAGGAGCCGGAGTTCCTGGTCGAGTGGGTGCTGGAGATCATCGAGGACACGCTCGGGACCGTACGGGCCGCGGGCCGTGTCACGCACCGGCCGACGGGGTGGTACGCGGCGTTGTGGGAGGACTGGGTCCTCGTCACGGACGAGTGGGCGGTCGTGCTGAGCCTGACCAACGACAGCTGAGCGGGCTCCCCCGCAAGGGATGAAGAATCTCTTCGCAAAGATCTCGCCTGCGAAGGAAAATATTGAGACGCTGAACCCCACCACGCGCCCCCAGCCCCAAGGAGTGGTTCATGCGCAGACTACTGGCGATCTCCCTCGTCGCCGCCCTGCCGTTAAGCACCGTGACAGCGGCGCACGCCCAGGAACCCGCCGGCCGCCAGGCGGCCTTCGCCTCAGCCGCCGAGGAGTTCCAGGTGCCGGAGAGCGTGCTGCTCGGCGTCTCCTACCTCGAGTCGCGCTGGGACGCCCACGCCGGCCGGCCCTCCAGCGACGCCGGGTTCGGGCCCATGCACCTGACCGACGCCGCCTCCTTCACGGGATCCAACCACCACCACGAAGGCGAGGAGGACGCGCGCGGCGACGAAAGCAGGCCCCTCCCCGCCCCGAGCGCGCGTCCCGCGCCCGCCGACCTCCCCGCCTCGCTCCGCACGATGGAGAAGGCCGCCGAACTCACCGGCGAGAGCCGCGAGCGCCTGCGTACGGACGCCGCCGCCAACATCCGCGGCGGCGCGGCGCTGCTCGCGGACTACCAGAAGGCGCTCGGCGCGCCGCTGAGCGACGAGCCAGGCGACTGGTACGGCGCCGTCGCGAGATACTCCGGAGCCGAGGAGGCGGGCGCGGCCAGGTTCTTCGCCGACGAGGTCTTCGCGACGATCAAGGAGGGCGCCGAGCGGACGACGGACGACGGCCACCAGGTCAGGCTGGCTCCCGTCCCCGGGCTCACGAAGATCGAGAAGTGGCTGGACAAGCTCGGACTGCGCAAGCCGAGGACCGGCGGCGTGGAGTGCCCGGCGTCGATCTCGTGCGAGTGGATCCCGTCGGCGTACCAGGAGCTTCCGAACGACGACTACGGCCACTACGACCTGGCGAACCGCCCGTTCAGCCAGAAGATCGAGTACATCATCATTCACGACATGGAGGGATATTTCCTGCCCTCCATCCGCCTCAACCAGGACCCCGCCTACGGCGCCAGCTGGCAGTACTCCGTCCGCTCCACCGACGGCCACATCGCCCAGCACATCAAGGCCAAGGACGTCGCCTGGCAGGCGGGCAACTGGTACGTCAACGCCAAGTCCATCGGCATCGAGCACGAGGGTTTCCTGGCCGAGGGCGGCACCTGGTACACCGAGGCGATGTACCGCTCCTCCGCCCGCCTGGTCCGCTACCTGGCGCTGCGGCACGGCGTCCCGATGGACCGGGCCCACATCCTGGGCCACGACAACGTCCCGGGCACGCTGCCGACCACGGTCAGGCAGATGCACGAGGACCCGGGCCCGTTCTGGGACTGGGCGCACTACTTCCAGCTGATGGGCGCGCCGCTGCACGGCCTCGGCGGCCCCAGATCCGGCTCGGTCATGATAAAGCCGGACTTCGCGACGAATAAGCCGTACTTCTATGGCTGCGACCGCCAGAACCCCGAGGCCGCCTGCCCGCCGCTTCCCGCCCACACCGTCTGGCTCCGCACCGAGCCGCGCGACGACGCCCCGCTCGTCAAGGACATCGGCAAGCACCCCACGGGCGAGTCGCTCTACAGCGTGTACGACCACAGCGCCCGCGCGAGCACCGGCCAGCGCTTCGCCGTGGCCGGCCGGCAGGGCGACTGGACCGCCATCTGGTACCTCGGCCAGAAGGCCTGGTTCCACAACCCGAAGAGCGCGCCCACGGCCGTGCCCTCCATGGGCCTGGTGGTCACCCCCAAGCCCGGCAAGGCGACCGTCCCGGTCTACGGCCGGGCGTACCCGGAGGCGGAGGCCTACCCCGAGGGCATCCCCCACCAGGAGGTGACCCCGCTGCAGTACACGTTCTCGGCCGGCGAGAAGTACACCCTCGCGGGGCCGGCCGCGACGGAGTACTACCGGGCGGTCACGTTCAACCTGGAGGACCACAAGGTGGTGCGGGGCAGGACGAAGTACCTGCAGATCCAGTTCGGCCACCGCGTGATGTTCGTCAAGGCTGACGACGTGCGGGTGACGTTCTCCGGGTGAACGCGTTGACGGCGCGCCTGGTGCTCGCGAGCGCCTCCTGAGAGGAGTCGAACGTACGCTGGGCGACGCCGACGAACACGCAGTCGACGACGAGGAGCTGGCTGATCCGGCTGGCCAGGGCGCCGGGACGGAACTCCGTCTCGCGCCCGGCCGAGATCAGCACGTGTTCGGCCAGCTCCGCGATGGTGGAGCGGGGGTTGTTGGTGATGGCGACGGTCGTGGCCCCGCCCTCGGCAGCCCGGGTCAGCGGCTCGATCACGTCGGGGGTCTCCCCCGACGTGCTGACCCCGAGCGCCACGTCGCCGTGTTTCAGCAGCACCGCGCTGGTCAGCGCCAGGTGCGCGTCCTGGAACGCGTGGCTGGACAGCCCGATGCGCAGCAGCTTCTGGGCGAAGTCCTCGGCCACCAGGCCCGACGCGCCGACGCCGTAGGCGTCGATCCGCCGCGCGCCGACGACGGCGTCGACCACGAGCCCGAGCCGCTCGGAGGTCAGCTGCGCGACCGTGTCGTTGATCGCCTCCGACTCGGCCCGCGCCACCTTGTGGATGACCTCCGAGAGCGGGTCGTCGGGGGCCAGGTCGCCGGGCACCAGCCGGTCGGGCTGCGCGGCGGCGGCCGCCAGGGCTAACCGGAGTTGCGGATAGCCCGCGAACCCGAGCAGCCGCGCCGTGCGCACGATCGTGGCCTCGCTCGTGCCGGAGGCGGCGGAGAGCTCCGTGATGGTGCTCCGCGCCACCGTCGCGGGGTCTTCGAGGATGAGGCGGGCGACGGTCTGGGCGGCAGGCGTCAGGGACGGCAGCACACCGCGGACCGTGGCCACCAGAGTGTCGGCCCGCAGGCCGTTGCCGCTGTCGTCCACGGTCCCGATTATGCCGCTTGCGCCGGGATCCCGAGCTGCTGGTTAGCGCAGAGTCCCGTTCGTCATGCCCGCGGGCTCCTCGGGCACCGTGATGAGGCCCAGCTCGGCCGGGGTGACGACGAGCGGGTGGTGCGGGACGACGCGCACGGTGTAGCCGAAGGCGCCCGTGTGGTCGAGCGGGACGACGCCGGTGAAGTGCGCCCGCCCGTCGTCCTCCGCCGAGGCCATCTCCAGCTTCGCGTACGCGGGACGCACCAGCTCGTCGTGCGGCCCGACCCTGCCGTAGACGGCCTCGACCCGCACGTCGGCGGCCTCCAGATCGCCGAGCGCGATCGTGGCGTGCAGCTCGATGGACGAACCGACCTCCGGGGTGTCGCCCACCCCCGTGGCCTCGGCGTGCTCGACCCTGACGCCCGGCCACGCCTTGGCGACCCGCAGCCGCCAGGCGGCGAACGCCTTCGCCGGCGCGTAGCCGTCGGCGGACAGCGCCCTGGCCGCGCCGGCCGCCGGGTTGTACAGGGTCACGACGTAGTCGCGCAGCATGCGCCCGGCGAGCACCTTCGGCCCGAGCGAGGCCAGCGTGTGCTTGACCATCTCCATCCACCGCCGGGGCAGCCCGTCACCGGGACGGTCGTAGAACCGGTCGGACACCTCGTGCTCGATCAGGTCGTAGAGAGCGGCGGCCTCCAGCTCGTCGCGGCGGTCGGTGTCGGCCACGCCGTCCGCGGTGGGGATCGCCCAGCCGTTGGAGCCGTCGTACCACTCGTCCCACCAGCCGTCGCGGATGGACAGATTGAGGCCGCCGTTGAGCGCGGACTTCATCCCGGACGTACCGGACGCCTCCAGCGGGCGCAGCGGGTTGTTCAGCCAGACGTCGCAACCCTGCACCATGAGCCGGCCGAGCGCCATGTCGTAGTCGGGCAGGAAGACGATGCGGTGGCGGACCTTCTGCTGGTCGGCGAACTTGACGATCTGCTGGATCAGCTTCTTGCCGCCCTCGTCGGCCGGATGGGCCTTGCCCGCGATCACGATCTGGACCGGCTTGTCGGGGTCGAGCAGCAGCTCGGTGAGCCGCTCGGGGTCGCGCAGCATGAGCGTGAGCCGCTTGTAGGAGGGGACGCGCCTGGCGAACCCGATCGTGAGCACGTCGGGGTCGAGCGCGTCGTCGATCCACCCCAGCTCGGCGTCGGAGGCCCCGCGCTCGCGCCATGACCGGCGCAACCGCACGCGGGCGCCCTCGACGAGCTGCCTGCGCAGCGTCCCCCTGATCTGCCAGATGTCGCCGTCGGGGATCTTCTGGATGCCGTCCCAGCCGCGGGCGCGTTCGATCAGGGAGGGCAGCTCGCGGTCGGCCAGCTCCATGAACTCGCGCCCCACCCACGTGGGGGCGTGCACGCCGTTCGTGATCGAGCCGATCGGCACCTCGTCCAGGTCGAAGCCCGGCCAGAGGCCCTTGAACATCTCCCTGCTGACCTCGCCGTGGAGGCGGGACACGCCGTTGACGCGCTGCGCCAGGCGCATGCCCATGACGGCCATGTTGAACCGCTGGGGATCGGACTCCGCGCCCAGTGCCAGGATGCGGTCGACGGGCACGGTGGGCCAGGCGTTCGATCCGCCGAAGTGGCGGGCGATCATCTCGACGGGGAAGCGGTCGATCCCGGCGGGCACGGGCGTGTGCGTGGTGAACACCGTGCCGGCCCGCACCGCCTCCCACGCCTCGTCGAAGGAGAGCCGGGCCTCGGTCAGCTCGCGGATGCGCTCGAGGCCCAGGAATCCGGCGTGGCCCTCGTTGGTGTGGAACACCTCGGGTTCGGCATGCCCGGTGATCTTGCAGTACGCCCTGATCGCGCGCACACCGCCCACGCCCAGCAGCAGCTCCTGCATGAGCCGGTGGTCGGTGCCGCCGCCGTAGAGCCGGTCGGTGACGTCGCGGGCGGCGGTGTCGTTGTCGGCCACGTCGGAGTCGAGCAGCAGCAGCGGCACCCGGCCCACCTGCGCCACCCACACCTGGGCGTGCAACATCCGCTCGTCCGGCAGGCCGATGCGGATCTTGACCGGCGCGTCGTCGGCGTCCTTGAGCAGGGTGAGCGGCAGCCCGCCGGCGTCGAGCGACGGGTAGTGCTCCTGCTGCCAGCCCTCGGGCGACAACGACTGCGTGAAGTAGCCGTGGCGGTAGAGCAGGCCGACCGCGAGGATCGGCACGCCCAGGTCGCTGGCGGCCTTGAGGTGGTCTCCCGCCAGGATGCCGAGACCGCCCGAATATTGCGGGAGAGCCGCGGCGATGCCGTACTCGGGGGAGAAGTAGGCGATGGCGCGCGCGGCGTCGGGCAGCGTCTGGTACCACCGCGGCGAGGTCATGTACTCGCGCAGGTCGTCGGCGGCGTCGGCGAGGCGGCGCAGGAAGCGGCGGTCGGCGGCCAGCTCGGACAGCCTGGCGGGGGTGACCGCGCCGAGCAGGGCGACGGGGTCGTGCCCGACCCGCTCCCAGAGGCCGGCGTCGACCTCGGAGAAGAGGTCCATCGTCTCCGGGTGCCAGGACCAGCGGAGATTGTGCACGAGCTCGCCGAGGGCGGCCAGCTCCGCGGGCAGGACGGTGCGGACGGTAAACCGGCGGATAGCTCTCACGTTTCTGCACCCTACGGGCTAGGAGGGACCTCTCAGTCCTTCACCCTCATGATGACCGTTCAAACCCCTTCCAGGAACAAGCATGAAGAGGCACCATTGGGGCAACTTTCCTCTTTGTTGGCCCTCCCACAGACACACTCGGGAGGTCTATCCGCTGCTGTCCAGAAATAACGTGCAAGGATCGTTACTGCCAGGGTAGGCCGCCTCCAGCGGACCACCGGCAACGGCGTGTGCATCCACGGAAAGCCTCCGGCGGCACCGAGTGTGTCGCCGCAAACCCTTGAATGCGATGATCGGACGAATTCCCATCACGGACATCTCCCCCGTCGTCGACTGCGGGCAGTGGCCCGCCAAGGCGGTCGCCGGCGAGACCTTCGAGGTCTCGGCGACCGTGTTCAGAGAGGGCCACGACGCTGTGGCCGCGGGCGTGGTGATGACCGCGCCCGACGGGCAGCGCGGGCGGTTGAGACCGATGCGCGAGCTGGCGCCGGGCACCGACCGCTGGGGCGTGGAGGTGTGCCTGCCGGCCGAGGGCGACTGGCTGTTCCGCGTGGAGGCGTGGAGCGATCCGATCAGCACGTGGCTGCACGACGCCGAGATCAAGATCCCGCGCGGGATGGACGTCGACCTCATGTGCGAGGAGGGCGCGCGACTGTTCGAGCGGGCCGCCAGGGCCGTGCGGGTGGCCGACTGCGCGAACGACCGGCCGGCCCAGGAGGGGCACGCCGGCGCGAACGGGCAGCGCAGGCAGAACGGCAACGGCGACAGCGCGTGCGGGCACCGCGCGGCGCTGCTGTCGATCTCCGCCACGCTGCGGGACGAGGATCTCGACCCGCGGGCGCGGTTGTCGATCGCCCAGCTTCCCGAGACCGCCGCGCTGCTGCAGGCCCACCCGTTCCGCGAGCTGGTGACCAGGTCCAGGTCGCACAAGGTCAGGGTCGACCGGCGCAGGGCGCTCTACGGCTCCTGGTACGAGTTCTTTCCCCGGTCGGAGGGGGCGATCGTCGACGAGTTCGGCGTCTCCAAGTCCGGCACCTTCCAGACCGCCGCCAGGCGGCTGCCCGCGATCGCCAAGATGGGCTTCGACGTCGTCTACCTGCCGCCCGTCCACCCGATCGGCACGACGCACCGCAAGGGGCGCAACAACACGCTCAGCCCCGAGCCCGACGATCCCGGCTCGCCGTGGGCGATCGGCTCGGAGGACGGCGGTCACGACGCCGTCCACCCCGACCTCGGCACGCTGGAGGACTTCGACGAGTTCGTCGGCCGGGCCAGGGAGCTGGGCATGGAGGTGGCGCTCGACTTCGCGCTGCAGTGCTCGCCCGACCACCCGTGGGTGAAGGAGCACCCGGAGTGGTTCACGATCAGGGCGGACGGGTCGATCGCGTACGCCGAGAACCCGCCGAAGAAATATCAGGACATCTACCCGGTCAACTTCGACAAGGACCCGGAGGGCGTCTACGCCGAGGTCAAGCGGGTGCTGCTGCACTGGATGCGGCACGGCGTGCGGATCTTCCGGGTGGACAACCCGCACACGAAGCCCGTGGCGTTCTGGGAGCGGCTGCTGGCCGACATCCACACGACCGATCCCGACGTGATCTTCCTGTCGGAGGCGTTCACCCGGCCGGCGATGATGCGCGCGCTGGCCAAGGTCGGCTTCCACCAGTCGTACACGTACTACACGTGGAAGAACTCCAAGTACGACGTGGAGGGCTACCTGTCGGAGCTGGCCCACGAGACCTCGCACTATCTGCGGCCGAACCTGTTCGTCAACACGCCGGACATCCTGCACGAGTACCTGCAACACGGCGGCGTCCCTGCGTTCAAGATCAGGGCGGTGCTGGCGGCGCTGACGTCGCCGGCCTGGGGTGTCTACTCCGGGTATGAACTGGGGGAGAACGTACCGGTACGCCCGGGTAGCGAAGAATACCTGGATAGCGAAAAATATCAGTACAAGCCTCGCGATTGGGTTACAGCCGAACGCGAGGGACGTAGTCTGGCTCCCTTCATCACTCACCTGAATTTGTTCCGAAGAGCGCATCCGGCACTGCAGGAATTGCGTAACCTACGATTCCACAGGGTCGATCAACCGGACATCGTTTGCTTCTCCAAACGGCTGCCGGGCGCCTACGACCCGGCCACACGAAGGCACGGGATGGGCGACGTCGTACTGGCGGTCATCAACTTGGATCCACACCACACCCATGAGGCGACCGTGGATCTCGACCTGCCCGCCATCGGTCTCGACTGGAACGCGGAGTTCGTCGTCGACGACGAGCTGTCGGGCGAGTCGTACCGCTGGAGGCAGAGCAACTACGTACGCCTCGACCCCCACATCCAGCCTGCCCATATTCTCACCGTACGAGCCGCGCCACGGTAGAACTGAATTCAGCGGGGAGTCTTCAACGTGTGTGACAGCGCCTCCCTCATGAGCACCCTGCGAGGCCGCTCATGAGCATCACACCCATTCCCAACACTTTTGACGAAGAGAAGCCGCGCGACCCCTACTGGTACAAACGCGCGGTCTTCTACGAGGTCCTGATCAGGGGTTTCGCCGACTCCAACGGTGACGGGACCGGCGACATGCGCGGGCTCATCAGCCGGCTCGACTATCTGCAGTGGCTCGGCGTCGACTGCCTGTGGCTGCTGCCGCTGTACGAGTCGCCGCTGCGCGACGGCGGCTACGACATCGCCGACTTCATGAAGATCCTGCCCGAGTTCGGGGATCTGGGAGACTTCGTGAAACTCGTGGACGAGGCGCACAAGCGCGGCATGCGCGTCATCGCCGACCTCGTCATGAACCACACCAGCGACGCCCACCCCTGGTTCCAGGCGTCGCGACACGACCCCGAGGGCCCGTTCGGCGACTTCTACGTGTGGTCCGACACCGACGAGAAGTACCAGGACGCCCGGATCATCTTCATCGACACCGAGACGTCCAACTGGACCTACGACCCCGTACGCGGCCAGTACTACTGGCACCGGTTCTTCCACCACCAGCCCGACCTCAACTACGAGAACCCGGCCGTGCAGGACGCGATGCTGGAGGTGCTGCGGTTCTGGCTGGACCTGGGCATCGACGGGTTCCGGCTGGACGCGGTCCCCTACCTCTTCGAGGAGGAGAACACCAACTGCGAGAACCTCCCGAGGACCCACCAGTACCTCAAGCGGATCAGGTCGGAGGTCGACCGCCTCTTCCCCGACCGGGTGCTGCTCGCGGAGGCGAACCAGTGGCCGTCGGACGTCGTGGAGTATTTCGGTGACCCGGTGGGCGGCGGGGACGAATGCCATATGGCATTCCATTTCCCTCTGATGCCGCGCATCTTCATGGCCGTACGCCGGGAATCCCGCTACCCCATTTCCGAAATTCTGGCCCAAACGCCGAAAATTCCGGAAAATTGCCAATGGGGAATCTTCCTCCGCAACCATGACGAGCTCACCCTCGAAATGGTCACGGACGAGGAACGCGACTACATGTACACCGAGTACGCCAAAGACCCCCGTATGCGGGCGAATGTCGGCATACGCCGCCGCCTGGCCCCCTTGCTGGAGAACGACCGCAACCAGATCGAGCTGTTCACCGCGCTGCTCCTGTCGCTGCCGGGCTCCCCGGTGCTCTACTACGGCGACGAGATCGGCATGGGCGACAACATCTGGCTCGGCGACCGCGACGGCGTGCGCACCCCCATGCAGTGGGACCCCGACCGCAACGCCGGCTTCTCCGACTGCGACCCCGGGCGGCTCTACCTGCCGGTCATCATGGACCCGATCTACGGCTACCAGGCCATCAACGTCGAGGCCCACCAGAAGAACGCCGGCTCCCTGCTGCACTGGACCAGGCGCATGATCGAGATCCGCAAGCGGCACCCGGTCTTCGGGCTGGGCGGTTACGCCGAGCTCAACTCCTCCAACCCCAGCGTGCTGGCGTTCGTACGCGAGCTGGGCGACGACCGCATGTTGTGCGTGAACAACCTGTCGCGCTTCCCGCAGCCGGTCGAGCTCGATCTGCGCAGGTTCGTCGGCGTCGCTCCCGTGGAGACGATGGGTGGGGTCCCATTCCCGGCAATTGGCGAACTTCCGTATCTTTTGACGCTTCCCGGGCATGGGTTCTACTGGTTCACGCTCCCGCCGGCCGTCATCCAGGAGGAGTAGGACGTGCTTGACGAGCTCCTTGCCGCATGGATCGGCCGCCAGCGTTGGTTCGGTGGCAAGGGGCGCCCGATCGACCATCTGTCGATCGACTCGGACGTCGAGCTGACCCTCGGGCTCCGGCATCTGATCGTCGCCGTCTGGCAGGAGGGCTCGCGCGAGCGCTACCAGGTTCTGCTCGGGGAGCGCCCCTCGCTCCCCGACCGGCTCGCCCACGCGCTGATCGGCACGATCGGCGACGTCTACCTCTACGACGCCGTGCACGACGCCGAGCGCACGGACTGGCTGCTCGACGGGATGGCCCGCGACGAGGAGCGCAGCGGCCTGCGCATGCGCCACGTCCCCGGCGCCGCCATCGACACCGAGCCGCGCAGCGTGGTGCTGAGCGCCGAGCAGTCCAACACCTCTCTCGTGTACGGCGACGCCTACATCTGCAAGCTGTTCCGCCGCCTCATCCCCGGCGTCAACCCCGAACTGGAGATCGTCACCGCGCTGGCCGCCAGGAACGCGCCGCACATCGCGCAGCCGTACGGGTGGATCGAGACCGACCTCGACGGCACCGGCACCACGCTCGCGTTCATGCAGGAGTTCCTGTCCACCGCGAACGACGGCTGGGACCTCGCCCTGGCCAGCGTGCGCGACCTCTACGCCTCGCTGCCCGAGGTCCCGGCGTCCGAGGCCGGAGGGGACTTCGCGGCCGAGTCGCTGCGGCTGGGCACGGCCACCGCCCGCGTGCACCGCGAGCTGGCCGCCGCCTTCCCCACGGACCTCATCGAGACCCACGAGGTCAAGCGCATGGCCGAGGGCTTCCGACGCCGGCTCGGCCGCGCCGTGTCCGAGGTTCCCGCGTTGCGCCAGCATGTGACCGTCATTGAGCACGCCTACCACCAGGTGGAACTGCTCACCAACGAGGTGCCCGTGCAGCGTGTTCACGGCGACTACCACCTCGGCCAGGTGATGCGCACCACGACGGACTGGGTGGTGCTGGACTTCGAGGGCGAGCCGGGGCAGCCGCTGGCCGAGCGCAGGGCGCTGTCGTCGCCGCTGCGCGACGTGGCAGGGATGTTGCGCTCGTTCGACTACGCGGCCAGGCACCTGCTGGCCGGCCACTCCGAGGCCGAGGCGCTGGAGCCGCGGGCCCAGGAGTGGGCCGACCGCAACAGGGCCGCGTTCCTCGACGGGTACACCGAGGGCGGCGGCGTGATCACACGCGGCGACGCGGTGCTGCTGAGGGCGTTCGAGCTGTCGAAGGCCGTGTACGAGGTCGTCTACGAGGCCCGCAACCGGCCCTCGTGGCTGCCGATCCCCCTGGCCGCCTTCCGCCCCCGCTAGAGGCCAGAGATCGGGGTAGAAGGGGTAACCCGTGTGGTTCGTCGACCGCCGTTGAGGGGGGACCATGGTTCGTACGCCGGAAACCACCATCGATCCGCGGTACAGCAGCGACGACGCTCGGCCCACCCCGTGGCCGGACGCTGTCGCCCACCTCCGGGACGCGGAGCTGTTCTGGGTGTCCACCGTCCGTCCCGACGGGCGGCCCCACGTCACTCCGGTCGTCGGGGTCTGGCTGGACGACGCCTTCTACTTCTCCAGCGGACCGGAGGAGCAGAAGTCGAAGAACCTCGCGGCCAGCGCGCATTGCGCGGTGACCACCGGGTGCAACCGGTGGAACGACGGCCTGGACCTCGTCCTGCACGGCGACGCCGTCGCGGTGCGGGACCGGCGGCTACTGCGCCAGGTGGCCGATGCCCACACCGCCAAATACGGCAGCGCCTGGGCCGCCGAGGTCGACGACGACGGCGTCTTCCGCATGCACGGGCACGAACCCGTGGTGTACCAGGTGCGCCCGGCCCAGGCCCTGGGGTTCGGCAAGACGGACGGGTTCAGCCACACGCGGTGGGACTTCACCGCCTAGCCCGCCTGGCCTGACGCGGCGCGGCAGGACCGGCCCGCCGGGAAATGGTCTGGCGCTGGTGGCGCGGCGGCGGGGGGACGGTGTGCCGGGTTAAGAACGGGAAAAGACTCTGAGCTCCGCCTTGTGGATGAACCCGGATTTTGCACTTTCGGTGATTGTCTCGGTGATAGCGGGCAGTGCCTGGGATGGACGGTCATCATGGGGCAAGGTGGGGAGTATGCCGATGAGGACAGAGCTCGACCGCCTGGCGGGCGGGGCGCATCACGATCCGCACTCCGTGCTGGGCGCGCATCCCGTGGCGGGCGGGATGGTCTTCCGCGCCCTGCGACCGCTGGCCGAGCGGGTCGAGGTGGTGTTCGACGACGGTACGGCCCACACCATGAAACACCAGGCCCACGGCGTGTTCGAGGTCACCGTCCCCGGGCTCGACAAGGTCCCCGGCTACGCGTTGAGGATCAGGTACGCCGGCGCGGAACCGTACATGATGCGCGACCCCTACCGGCACTGGCCCACGCTCGGCGAGGTGGACCTGCACCTCATCGGCGAAGGGCGGCACGAGCGGCTCTGGGAGGTGCTCGGCGCCCGCGTGATGGAGCACGAGGACATCGACGGCACGGCGTTCGCGGTGTGGGCGCCCAACGCGCGCGGCATCAGGGTCGTCGGCGACTTCAACCACTGGGACGGCACCGGCTACCCGATGCGCTCGCTGGGGCGTTCGGGGGTGTGGGAGTTGTTCATTCCGGGGCTCGGGGTGGGCGAGCGGTACAAGTACCAGATTCTCGGCGCCGACGGGATGTGGCGCGACAAGGCCGACCCGATGGCCAGGCGGACCGAGGTGCCGCCGATGACGGCGTCCGTGGTGGACAGGTCCGAGCACGTCTGGGAGGACGGCACGTGGATGGCCGAGCGGCGGGAGCGGCAGCCGCAGCACGGCCCCATGAGCATCTACGAGGTGCACCTGGGTTCGTGGCGACCGGGGCTGTCGTACGTCGAGCTGGCCGAGCAGCTCTCCGCGTACGTGTCCGACCTGGGATTCACCCACGTGGAGCTGCTGCCGGTGGCCGAGCACCCGTTCGGGGGTTCGTGGGGCTACCAGGTGACGTCCTACTACGCGCCGACGGCCAGGTTCGGCACGCCTGACGACTTCCGCACGTTCGTGGACCTGCTGCACCAGCGCGGCGTCGGGGTGCTGCTCGACTGGGTGCCGGCCCACTTCCCCATGGACGACTGGGCGCTCGCGCGCTTCGACGGCACGCCGCTGTACGAGCACGCCGACCCGGCCAGGGGCGAGCACCCCGACTGGGGCACGTACGTGTTCGACTTCGGTCGCAGGGAGGTCAGGAACTTCCTGGTGGCGAACGCCCTCTACTGGCTGAAGGAGTTCCACGTCGACGGGCTGCGGGTGGACGCGGTGGCGTCGATGCTCTACCTCGACTACTCGCGCCGCGAGGGCGAGTGGACGCCGAACGTCTACGGCGGCAGGGAGAACCTCGACGCGGTGGACTTCCTCAAGGAGATGAACTCCGTGTGCTACCGCGAGGCGCCCGGCATCTCTACCGTGGCCGAGGAGTCGACGGCCTGGCCGGGGGTGTCGCGCCCGGTGCATCTTGGCGGTCTCGGCTTCGGGTTCAAGTGGAACATGGGCTGGATGCACGACACGCTCGAATACCTGCGCCACGAGCCGGTCTTCCGCCAGTACCACCACCATCAGATGACGTTCTCGCTGCTGTACGCGTACTCGGAGAACTACGTGCTGCCGCTGTCGCACGACGAGGTCGTGCACGGCAAGGGTTCGCTGCTGGGCAAGATGCCCGGCGACGAGTGGCAGCGCTTCGCGCAGGTGCGGGCGCTGCTGGCGTTCATGTGGGCCCATCCGGGCAAGCAGCTGCTGTTCATGGGCAGCGAGTTCGGCCAGGGCTCGGAGTGGTCGGAGGAGCGCGGGCTCGACTGGTGGGTGCTGGAGTTCGACGGCCACCAGGGCGTGCAGCGGCTCGTACGCGACCTCAACCGCGTCTACAAGGAGACCCCCGCGCTGTGGCAGCAGGACCACGCGCCCGAGGGGTTCCGCTGGATCGACGCCGACGACGCCTCGGGCAACACGTTCTCGTTCGTCCGTTACGGGACCGACGGGTCCGCGGTGGCGTGCGTGGTCAACTTCAGCGGCGGGCCGCACGAGAGCTACCGGCTCGGGCTTCCGTACGGCGGCCAGTGGACGGAGATCGTCAACACCGACGCCTACGACTACTGGGGCAGCGGCGTGGGGAACATGGGCATGGTGGAGGCGGGTGACGAGCCGTGGCACGGGTTGCCCTACTCGACGACGCTGCGGGTGCCGCCGCTCGGCGCGGTCTGGCTCACGCACGAGGCGCCGGCGGCGGACGGCGACCGATCGGTGCCGGACGAGGGCTGATCGGCGGCTGATCGGCGGTCGATCGGCTGCTGATCGGCGGTGCACGGTGGTTGACCGGCGGTCACTGAAAGTTCGGTGAGAAAGCGGCGGGAGCCCTGTGCCTGTCGGGCAAATCACCATAAACTCCGAGATCATCCCTTCTCGGAGGACGCGTGCGACTTCGCCCCCTGATCGTATGCTCGATCGCCCTGGCCCTGCTGCCGCTGTCCGGCCCGGCCCATGCCGACGATCCGACGACCACCCCGTCGCCCACCGTGACGGAGTCGCAGGCGCCCCCGGCCGAGTCCCCGTCCCCGGCCGGGTCCGAGGCCACTCCGGACGCACCCCTCGGGACACCGGCGGACACACCGGCTGAGTCCCCTGCCCCCACCCCCTCCTCGCCCGAGGACAAGGTCGAGGAGGGCTTAGGGGTCGACGGCGGCACGGCGCGGGCCATCGTCGAGCTGACCGGCCCCACGGAGAACGCGCCCGTGGCGGCCCAGGCCGCCGCCGAGAGCGTGGACGTGGTGCTGCAGCCGCAGAACCAGACGTTCATGGTCGTGAACGGCACCGCGGAGGAGCTGGCCAAGCTGGCCGAGGACCCGCGGGTCGCCTCCATCCGCCGTGACAGGACGTACACGCCCACCCAGGTCGGCTCCAACCTCACGCTGATCGGCGCCGACCAGGCGCACGCGAAGGGCCACACCGGCGCCGGTCAGGCGGTGGCGGTGCTCGACACCGGCATCGACCCCGACCACCCGTGGTACAACGGCAGGGTCGTGGCCGAGGCCTGCTTCTCCGCGGTGGAGCCCGGCGTCGAGACGCTCTGCCCGAACCAGCAGACGCAGCAGACCGGGCCCGGCGCGGCGGACGCGACCACCGAGAAGTGCCTGTCCGGCGGCGTGAACCTGTGCGACCACGGCTCCCACGTGGCCGGCATCGCGGCCGGCAGCAGCGGCGTGGCGCCGGGGGCGAGCATCGTGGCGGTGCAGGTGTTCAGCCGGGTCAACGACGAGAACCTCTGCGGCGAGCCGTCGTGCCTGCTGGCCTACGAGTCGTCGTTGCTGCAGGCCATGGACTACGTCGCCGGGCTGAGCCAGCCGATCGCCGCGGTCAACCTGAGCCTGGGCGGGATGTTGTACGAAGGCGCGTGCGACACCTCCGAGGAAGGCTCGGTCTTCAAGCCGAAGATCGACGCGCTGCTGGCCAGGGGCATCGCCACCGTGGTGGCCGCGGGCAACGAGTACTTCGAAGGGGCTTCGTACCCGGCCTGCATCTCCAGCGCCGTGGCCGTGGGCGCGAACGACGGAGGCGACGCCATCGCGGACTTCTCCAACCGCGGCGCCCTGCTTGACCTGTTCGCGCCCGGCGTGGACATCGAGTCGTCGGTGCCGGACAACGCGACCACCGTCTACAGCGGCACCTCCATGGCGACACCGCACGTGGCCGGCGCGCTGGCACTGATGAAGGCGGCCTCCCCGGACACCCCGATGGCCGACCTGATCGACAAGCTGAAGACGACCGGCAGGCCGTACGTGTACGAGGCCAACGGCGCCCAGGTCACCACGCCGCGCCTCGACCTGGCGGCGGCACTGGCCGGGACGGCCCCGCAGCCGCCGATCTCGCAGAGCCCGGTGCCCCCGCCCGACCAGGACCCCGAGCCCGACCCTGGCGACAGCAGCGGGCCCTCCCCCGAGCCCGACGACCCGGCGGATCCGGGCCCGGACCCCGCCCCCGACCCCGACCCCGACCCCGACCCCGAGCCGGTGCCGCTGCCCACCGTGACGGTCACGGTGACGGTCACCGCGAGCCCGGTCGCGAAACCGGCGGCCACCGTCTGCACGCGGGGCAAGGCGGCCAGGAAGCTGACGGTCAAGAAGTGGGCCGTGGAGATCCACCGCAGCAGCGGGACGATCCCCGACGACACACTCACCTGCTACCTGAAGCTGATCAGCAAGTCGAGCAAGGTGTTCCCCGAGCTGACGAAGGCGTCCTCGCTCGGCAAGGCGTACCGGGTGCTGAAGAACACCCGCACCGGCAAGGCCAAGCTGGACCGCGCGCTGCTGACGGCCTGGCTGAACTGGGCGCACGGCACGAACGGCACCACGACGCTGGCCGCCGCCGAGAAGGTGCGGCTCGGCAAGAAGCCGTCCGCGGCGGCGCTGAAGAAGGCGGCCGACAAGGTCATCAAGTCCACCAAGTGATCCATGGGAAAGGGCCGGTCTCTTTCGACCGGCCCTTTCCCATGGGTCGCCCTGAGGCAAAAACGTCTCCAAGGTCGCGCTGCTCGCTTTCATCCCCCACATCACCCTTGTGGCAAGGGGGATGTATGCGGCTGTACGCGGGCGAACGCTCCCGCCTCGAGGACGAACCGACCTTCGGAGGAACATGTGAGGCTACGGTCTCTGCCGGCCCGCGCGAGCGCGCTGGCCGTCCTGTGCGCCGTGCTGTGCGCGGCCCCGCCGCTGCAAGCCGACACGAAAAACACCAACGACCCCGTCATCAGCCCCGCGCTCGTCGCGGAGATCAAGGCGAAGACCCGGGTCCGATCCATCATCCAGGTCAAGCCGGGCCAGAACGCCGAGGCCGTGGCCCAGGACCTGGAACAGGCCTCGGAGGGGAGCCGGGTCCTGGAGGCGGCGTCATCGCCGCACTTCTTCGTCGCCGAGGTGGACCGGCGCACGCTGGCCAAGCTCAGGAAGGACGCGAGGGTCCAGTCCGTCTACAAGGACGAGCTGCGCCACCCGACGCTGGACTCCAGCACCGCCTTGATCCGCTCGGACCGGGCGAACACCGCCGGCTGGACCGGCAGGGGCACGACGGTCGCCGTGCTCGACACGGGGATCGACCGCGACCACCCGTTCTTCCGCGGCCGGCTGGTGGACGAGGCGTGTTTCTCCTCCTCCGACGCCAGCGACGGCACCGTCTCGCTCTGCCCGAACAGCCAGCCGAGCCAGACCGGGCCGGGCTCGGCGGACGCCGAGACCGCCCAGTGCCAGGTCAACGGGTCGAACGCCTGCTCGCACGGCACGCACGTGGCCGGCATCGCGGCGGGCGCCGTGACCGCGGGGGCGCCGTCCAACGGCGTCGCCCCCGCGGCGCGCATCCTGGCGATCCAGGTCTTCAGCCGCGTGGACAACCCGCTGACCTGCGGGTCGGGCGGCGGCAGCGCCCCCTGCTTCCTCAGCTACACCTCGGACCAGAAGCTGGCGCTGGAGTACGTGGCCCGGGTCGCCAGGGCCAGCAACGTCGCGGCGGTGAACCTGAGCATGTCCGGCGGGAGCCTGTTCACCGAGGCGTGCGACGCCGACCCCGCCGCCGCGGGGGTCAAGCCGGAGTTCGACGCGCTCGTGGCGCTGGGCGTGGCGCCGGTCGTGGCGGCCGGCAACAGCGGATCCCCGAACGGCGTCTCCTCCCCTGCCTGCATCTCCACCGCCGTGACGGTGGGCGCGACCGGCGACGACGACACCCCCGCCTCGTTCAGCAACCGGGGGGCCATGCTGGACCTGTTCGCGCCCGGGGTGGACATCAACTCCTCGGTTCCCGACGACGCGTACCGCGAGCTGAGCGGCACCTCGATGGCCGCGCCCCACGTGGCCGGGATGTTCGCGCTGATGAAGCAGGCGTACGCGAACAACACCGTCGCGCAGAGCCTGCAGCGGTTGAAGAGCACGGGCACGCCCATCCGGTACGGCGCCGGTGGCACGTCGACGGTCACCGCCAGGATCGACGCCGAGCGGGCCACCCCTGCCGCACGCGTCTGAACGGGCGTCACGGCCGGAGCCCCGGAGACTCCGGTCACCTCCCTGACCAGAACAAGAACAGGTAACAGAACGCATCCACCCCTCTGACAACAGTTGTCCGATTACTACACTTTCGGCGAGAAATGCCCCCCGAACCACCGGAGGATCAGTTGAGACTGTCGTCTCTGCTGGCAGGCGCGATCGCCTTGGCCGCCTCCGCGGCCGCGCTCGTCGCCACACCCGCCCTCGCCGACCCCAAAACGAAGATCGACCCTGCGATCACGGCGAGCGGCGAGCACCGCGCCATCGTCCGCGTGCAACAGCCCGACCAGGTGAAGTCCCTGCTGTCCAGCGCTGAGAAGATCAAGCGGGGCAAGAAGAACCTCATCGCGGAACCGCCCGCCGCAGTGGCCGGCGCGCTGGACTTCTTCGTCTACCGCGGGACCCGCGCCGAACTCGAGAAGCTCGCCGAGCAGACCGCGGTCGTCTCGATCCGCAAGGACAAGCTCAACAAACCCTCGCTGGTGGAGAGCATCCCCCTGATCGGCGCCGACCAGGCGCACGCCGGCGGCACCACTGGCAAGGGCACGGCCGTCGCGATCCTGGACACCGGGATCGACACCGACCACCCCGCCTTCGGCGACCGCATCGTGTCCGAGGCGTGCTTCTCCGCCGAAGACCCCGCCGACGGCTCCACGCCGCTGTGCCCCAACGGCGCCGAGTCCCAGGTCGGCGCGGGCGCCGCAAGCGCCGAGAGCGCCGCCTGCCTGAAGGACGCCCCGCAGCCGCAGTACGGCCTCTGCTACCACGGCACCCACGTCGCCGGCATCACCGCCGGCCAGCGGACCGCCGACTTCGCCGCCGACGGCGTCGCCCCCAAGGCGCTCATCGTGCCGGTGCAGGTGTTCAGCCGGTTCGACGACTCGCCGTACTGCTCCGGCCGGCCCGTCTGCATCCTGGCCTACGACTCGTCGATCCTGACCGGCATGGCGTACGCCGACCTGATGACGTCCCAGTACAAGATCGCTTCTGTCAACCTCAGCCTGGGCGGCGGCGCCTACACCGCCGCCTGCGACACGGGCGACGGGGCCGACTTCAAGGCCGAGGTCGACAAGCTGCAGGCCAAGGGCGTCGCCACGGTGGTCGCCTCGGGCAACGAGGGCTTCGACGCGTCGGTGTCGTGGCCGGCGTGCGTCTCGAACACCGTCGCCGTGGGCGCCACGGACAAGAAGGACGCCGTGGCCACCTTCTCCAACCGCGGCACGCTGATCGACGTCTACGCGCCGGGCGTGTCCATCACGGGGGCGATCGCCAGCAACACGTACGCGACGCTCAGCGGCACCTCGATGGCCGCCCCGCACGTGGCGGGCGCCTTCGCGCTGCTGCACCAGAAGCGCCCCAACGCCTCGGTGGACACGCTGCTGGAGACGTTGAAGAGCACCGGCAAGCCGATCACGTACAAGAGCGGGAACACGGAGGTCACCACGCCCCGCATCGACGTGTGGGCCGCGCTGAGCGCCAGGTAACCATCGAACACCCCGGGTGGGTGCGGCACCTACCGCCACCCACCCGGTCGGGTGCGCGAAACCCGCCCGATTCGCGCCCCGCTCCGCCCCGCTCTCCGTGGCGGTCAGAAAGTGAGAGCGATCTGATAGCGAGCCCTGATGTGCTGGTCCGACGTCAACCGACGTGTCCGCACATACAGGAGGAAAGCTCGTGACCCGCACGTCGCGGAACTCGTTCCGCCCGAGGCCGCGCACGCTGCGTGATCAGCAGCCCAGGCCCCTGAGCAGCTGATCGAGCCTGGCGTAGTTGGGATCAGCAGGCCTGAGCAGTGCGCGCGCCTCCTCCCAGGAGGCGCGCGCGTCGTCCGGGCGGCCCATCGCGAGCTGGATCTCGCCCCGGGTCGTCAGCGCCTCGACCTGGCCGCTCACGTCGGCCAGCCGCAGGGAGATCACCAGCGCCTGCCGGCAGTGTTCCAGGGCCGTCGGGTATTCGGCGGTCCCCTCGCACGCCGCGGCGAGGTTGGTCAACGCGCACGCCTCCTGCAGCTCCAGGCCGTGCTCCTGGTAGATCTCCAGCGCCTCGCGGGTGTGCCCCAGGGCGTCGGCGCAGCGCCCGGCCAGGATCTCGGTGGCGCCGTAGTTGAGCAGCGCGTGCGCCCGTACCACCGCGGAGGCCGCCGGCCGGGCGGCGATCTCCGCCTCCCGGTGGCAGGCGAGCGCGCGGTCGAAGTCCTCGGCCCGCTGCCAGACCAGCCCGAGCACGCTCAACGCCCGTGACGTCTTCGCGGGGTCGCCGAGCCGCTCGGCGTGCCGCAGGGCTTCGCGCAGCGTCGCGTCGGCTTCGTCGTACGCGCCGGTGACGGAGTAGGCGCCGCCGAGCACGAACGCGGCCTGGTATCCGGCCAGCGGATCGCCGAGCTCCTCCGCGCACTCCAGGCCGGACCGGCCCGCCGCCAGCCAGTCCGCGAAATAGCGTGACCGGTCGAGGAAGTCGCGTATCTCGACAGCCAGCTGCCAGCCGTGGTCCGGCAGGCCGTGATCGGCAGCGGCGCCGACGGCGGCGACCAGCGTGCTCCGTTCGGTCTCGAACCATTCGGTTGCCGCACCGCTGCTGGGAAGGGCGGGCAGCGGAACCGCGCTCTCGCCGATGCCGCGCGAGAGCGGGATCGGGCGTGAGAAGCCGAGCGCGATCCGCGCCTCGTTCGCCGCCCGGACATACCAGTCGAGCACCCGGCGCAACGCCGCCGCGCCCGCCTCGGACCTGTCGGCGGCCAGCCGCTCGGCGGCGTACTCCCTGAGCAGGTCGTGCAGCCGGTAGCGCCCCGGCCGGCGCGCTTCCAGTAGGTGCACGGCGGCCAGCCGGTCGAGCAGGGCGCGCGCCGCGGCCGGCACGACGTCCAGCAGCGCCGCCGCGCCCGGCAACCCGATGTCGCTGCCCGGGTAACAGCCGAGGTGGGTGAACGCGCGCGCCAGGTCCGGCGGAAGCAGGTCGTACGACCACGAGAACACCGTACGCAGGTCGGCTCCCGGATCGCTGTCGGCCAGGGCGTCCAGCGGGCTCCGGCGCTGCCGCAGATCGTCGACCAGCTCGGCGAGGGAACGGTCGGGGTGCTGGGATCCCAGCTCGGCGGCGATGCGCAGGGCCAGCGGCAACCGTCCGCACAGCAGGGCCAGCTCGGCCAGCGCGTCGGGTTCCGCCTCCGCCCTGTGCCGCGGGATCGCCGCCGTCAGCAGCGCCATGGCGTCGGCGTCGGGCAGCTCGCGCAGCGCCACCCGGTGCGCCCCATCGCGCGCGGCCAGGCCGCGCAGGTCGCTCCGGCTGGTCACGATCACGAAGCAGTGGGAGCCCGGCAGCAGCGGCCGGACGTGCTCGGCGTCGTGGGCGTTGTCGAGGAGCAGCAACATCCGGCGGCCGACGAGCAGGGTGCGCAGCAGCGCCGCGGCCTCGCCCGCGTCGTTCGGAACCCGGTCCGCCGGCGTGCCGATCGCGCGCAGCAGCCGGCCGAGCGCCGCCTCCGCCGTGACCGGCCGGCCAGGGCCGTAGCCGTGCAGGTCGAGGTAGAGCTGCCCGTCGGAGAAACGATCCTGCCTCAGCCTGGCCCAGTGCACCGCGAGCGCGGTCTTGCCCGCGCCGCCGACGCCGTGAACCGCCACCAGGGCAAGCCCGCTGCCGGACCAGCGGTCGAGGTGCTCGTCGAGTGCGGCCAGCTCGGCCGTCCGACCGGCGAAGCCCGCCGGCGCCGGGGGCAGCTGCCGCGGCGTCACGCGTTCCGGCTCTGGGCTTCCCGCCAGCAACCGCCGGTGCAGGCGTTGCAGGCGCGCCGACGGGTCCGCGCCGAGGGTGTCCGCAAGCGTGTTCCGTACGGACTCGTACGCCTCCAGCGCCTCGGCCTGCCGCCGGTCCGCGATCAGCACGGTCAGCAGCCGCTCCCAGAGCGACTCGCGTACGGGGAAGCGCGCGGTCAGCACGCGCAGCTCGGCGATCATCGCGCTCGGCGCGCGGTCGCCGAGCGCCAGGTCCAGATCGAGCCGCCGCTCGACGGCCGCCAGGTAACGCTCGGTCAGCGCGGGCGCGTGGTCGCGCTCGAGCGAGTCGGACGCGACGTCGCCGAGCGGCTCGCCCCGCCACAACTCCAGCGCGTCCCGCAGCAGCTCACGGGCGCGCCCGGGCTCGTCGTCCGTGGCCTGCTCCGCGGCGCGGACGAGCCGGTCGAAGCGCGACGCGTCCACCTGATCGGGGTCGACGTCCAGCAGGTAGCCGTCGACGACGTTGCGCACCAGCCCGCCGAACTCCGGCCCGAGCAGCCGCCGGAGCCGGTGCACGTTGTTCTGCACGGCCTCGCGAGGGCTCGACGGCAGGTCGGCGCCCCAGATGCGCTCGATCAGGACGTCGACGGGCACGACGCGCCCCGGCAGCACGGCCAGGCTCGCCAGCAGAGCCCGCTGCCGTTTCGAGGCGATCCTCACGGTACGGTCCGGCAGCCGCACCTCGAACGGTCCGAGAAGGCGGATCGAAACCTCGGGCACCCCGCCGCGCTCCTTTCCCCTGAGCCATGCGTTCAGGTCGAAACTATCTGCAACCGGGCGCTCACGCGTACAGGTCGTCGAGGGCGACCAGCCGGACGTCTCCCGGCATGCCTTCCTGGAAGCCCGCGCCGCCGTAGCAGGTCAGCACCGTCCCGCTGGTGTCGTATCCTTTGACCGCCAGCAGGTCCCTGGCCCGTCGCAGCCGCTCCACGTGGCCGGTGGTCATGACCTTGTCCCACTTCGCCTCCCCCAAGGAGAGCACGCGGCGCGGCCGCCCATGCTCCTCCTGGGCGAGAACCGCCACGTCCACCTCAATCTGCGTGCGATTGTGCGGGTCCGCCACGGTTCCGGCGGCCACCCTGCCGGGAAGCTCGCCGAACATCTCCCCGTCCGAGAGCATCGTCCACTCGCGGCAGATGGCTTCGAAGTGCGGGCCCACCACCTGTGACAGGAAGGTGGCACGGGAGTTGCGCCAAGCGGCCTCGGGCTGGCCGCGCTCCAGCCGGTCCCATTCGCGCCGCATCACTGCCTCATAGAAGACGATCAAAGGTTCGCAGATGCGATAGAGGGATCTGCCTTTTCTGAACGCGTCCGCCTCACGAGCGATCAGTTGTGAATCTTCCAAGACCGATAGCGGGTGCCCGATATCCGGGGATTTCCGGCCTATATGGGAGGCGATGCCACCACGCGTGGCGTTCCCCGAGGCAATGGCCCCCAGCACCGCGTGGTAGATGGCCGTGTCACGGATATCCGACTCCTCCGCCAGCAGGTAGCGCGCCTCGCGGTACAGCGGGATCTGCGCGTTGAGCACCGTACGCCCCACCCAGTCGTCGAAGTCCTCCATCGACTCGGGGGCGTCACCGGCCACGAACTCCCGCCGGTACGCGGGAGTGCCGCCCACGATCGAGTGCACCAGCACCGCGAGTCGTGGGTCGTCGATCCCCCAGAACCTGGCGGCGGCCCGGTAGTCCAACGGCTTGACCACGAGTTCGAGGCTCGCCCGTCCGCGCAAAGGCGCGTTGCCCGCCAAAAGGCGGCCCATCACACCCAGCGCCGAGCCGCACAGCAGCAGCCGCGCCTTTCCCCGCCGCGCGTATCCCCGGGGATCAAGGGCGTGCTGGATCAGTGAGGGCAGGGAGGGGGAGGCCTTGCTCAGGTAGGGAAACTCGTCGATCACCACGAGCCCGTCAGGAACGACGGCGAACAGCCGCTCGAGCGCCTCGTCCCAGTCGGCGAACGCGTATCGCCCGCCTCCGGTCTGCGCTGCCAGAGCCCGGCCGAAGCGAGTCAGCGCCTCGGTCTCCGTCTCGTCCGTGGCCGCGAAGAAGAATCCGCCGACCTCCCGGATCAGGGCGTCGAGCAGATAGGTCTTGCCCTGGCGACGCCTCCCGCTCACGATGCCGAGCCGCACGTCGGGACTGGGAGAGGTGGCGAATCTGACCAGGCCGGCCCATTCGCGCTCGCGGTCGAAGACCTGGGCGGGCTTCTGGATCGTCTGCATCGTAGAAGTGTACAGCTAAGGTGTATAGACCTTAGCTGCATACTCCTAAGCGCGTATCGAATCGTGTCGCTTAGGGTGGCTTCATGGACGCAGGCAAGGCGATCTTCGAAACCGTCGACAAGCTTCGCCAGCGGCGCACCGCCCCGCTGGTGCTGGAGCTCGACCTCACCGAGGGCCTCACCGAGGGCCCGCCGTCGGATCCGCTCGCCGCGGTGTTGTCGATGCGCAAGCCGCGCCTGTCCGACGTCCTGTCGGGGCTGCGGCGGGCCAGGCAGGACCCCAGGGTCAGAGGGCTGGTCGTCAAGGTCGGGGGCAACCCGATGGGCCTGGCCATGGTGCAGGAGTTGCGCCAGGCGGTGACCCACTTCCGCGCCTCGGGCAAGCCGGCCGTCGCGTTCGCCGAGACGTTCGGCGAGTTCGGCGGCGGCACCGTGCCCTACTACCTGGCCACCGCCTTCGAGCGCGTCTACCTGCAGCCGAGCGGCGACGTCGGGCTGACCGGCGTGGCGGTCGAGCAGCGCTTCGTCAAGGGGACGCTGGCCAAGCTGGGCGTCGGCTACGAAGTGGGCCAGCGGCACGAGTACAAAACCGCCGCCAACACCTTCACCCAGGACCACATGACCGAGGCCCACCGCGAGTCGATCGGCCGCATCGTGGAGTCGGTCACCGAGGGCCTGGTCGCGGGCATCGCCGAGGGGCGCAGGCTCGACCCCGCCAAGGTGCGCGAGCTGATCGACCGGGGCCCGTTCACCGCCGCCGAGGCGCTGGAGGCGGGGCTGGTCGACGAGCTGGCCTACCGCGACGAGGTCTACGACGAGGTCAAGCGTTCTGCGGGGGCCGAGGCGCACCTGCTGTACGTCTCCCGCTACGCCAGGGGCACGGCCGTACGCAAGCTGCCGCAGCCGATGGCCGACGCGGTCGCGCTCGTCCACGGCCACGGCATGATCAGGTCCGGCCGCAGCGGGCGCAGCCCGGTGGGCGGGGGCGGGGCGATGGGCTCCGACACGATCAGCGCCGCGTTCCGGGCGGCCCGGCGCGACGAGCACGTCAAGGCCGTCGTGTTCCGGGTCGACAGCCCGGGCGGCTCCTACGTCGCCAGCGACACGGTGTGGCGCGAGGTGACGCTGACGCGCAAGGTCAAGCCGGTGATCGTGTCGATGGGCGACGTGGCCGCCTCCGGCGGCTACTTCGTGTCGATGGGCGCCGACGTGATCGTGGCGCAGCCGGGCACGCTGACGGGCTCGATCGGGGTCTACGGCGGCAAGGCCGTCCTCGCCGAGCTGTTCGAGAAGATCGGGATGAACACCGAGCTCGTGGGCAGCGGGGCCAACGCCGGGATGTTCGCCACGTCCCGCGGGTTCTCCTCCGAGCAGTGGGAGCGGATCAACGCCTGGCTCGACCGGATCTACGACGACTTCGTGAGCAAGGTGGCCGCGAGCCGCGACCTCACCCGCGACCGCGCACACGAGCTGGCGAGGGGCCGGGTGTGGACCGGCGCCGACGCGCAGGCGAGCGGGCTGGTCGACGAGCTGGGCGGGCTGGAGGACGCGCTGGCCCTGGCGCGCGGGCGGGCCGGGCTGGCCGACGACGCGCCGGTGCGCGCCTATCCCCGGCTCAACCCGCTGGAGCGCCTGCGCGGCCCCGACTCGAGCGAGGACAAGTCGGCCGCGCTGGCCAGGATCCGCATGGACGCCTGGGGCCCGCTGGCCCGGCTGTCGGCCGAGCTCGGCCTGCCCGTCGCGGGTCCGCTCATCCTGCCCGCGTGGTACACGATCCGCTGACCTCGGCCGGCGTGCGGCCCGCCGTCACGCGCCCGCGGCGCTGCAGCGGAGCCGGCGGGTGACGTGACGCCCGCGGTCACGCGCCTGTCGGGCGATAGCGGCCGCGGAGTCGTACGAGGGGTTGGAGCTCGGGCTCGACGTAGTCGATCGCGAGGACGGTGGCGATGTAGAGGGTGTGGTCGCCGGCCGGCACCACCTTGGTGGTCTCGGCCTCCAGCGCGGCCACCCCGCCCTCCACCACCAGCGCCTGCGTGTGCGGCCCCCGGTGGTGCGGTGTGCCGGCCACCAGCAGGCGGGCGCTGGGCCGCCCGGCGGTGGCGAACCGGCTGGCGATGGCCGCCTGACCCGACGACAGCAGTGACGCTACCCAGCGGTCCTGGCGCAGCAGCACCTCGTTCAGGTAGCCGCGGCTGCCCAGGCTCACCAGAACGAGCGGCGGCTCCATCGAGACGGACATCAGCGCCGAGATCGTGGCGCCCAGGTCGTCGCGCCCGTCGCGTACGGTCACCACCGCCACGCCGGCCGCGAGTTGCGCCATCGCCTCCGTGAACTCGCTCACCGCGAGGGCCTCCGGCTTCGTGAGGCCCTCGCGGCGGGCGTCAGGCGAGGCCGTTGGAGGTCAGCCATTCCTCGGCCACCATGGCGGGCTCGTCCTTGTTGACGGAGATCTTCTGCATCATCTCCAGCAACGACTCCGTGGTCAGCTTGGCGGAGATCCCGTTGAGCGTCGTGCGGATCGTGTCGGAGGCGGACGCCTTGTGGAGCAGCGGCGTCACGTTCTGGGCCGGGAAGATGTTCTTGGTGTCCTGGAGCGGCACCAGGTTGTTGGCGGCGATCTTCGGGTCGGTGCTGAAGACGTTGCCGACCTGGATCGTGCCGTCCTTCAGCGCGTCGGCCGTGGTGGGCCCGGTGGGCTTCCACTCCTTGAACTCGACCCCGTAGACGTCCTTGAACCGTGCTTCCCACCGCTTCTTGAACTCGGGCGGGCCACCGACGATCATGCTCTTGGAGACCTTGGCGAGGTCTTCCATGGTGGTGAGCGACTGCTTGGTCTGGGTGTCCTTGGTGACGGACAGGGTGTCTTTGTCCTCGGCGGGTGAGGAGTCGAGCACCTCCAGCTCGGTGGGCAGCTTCTCCTTCAGCGCGGTGTTCACCTCGTCGGTGGTGGCGGCCGTGGCCGCCTGGTCGATGAAGGCGAGCAGGTTGCCGTTGTATTCCGGCACGATGGTCAGGCCGCCGCTCTTGACCTGGTCGTAGACGGCCTCGCGGCTGCCGATGCGCGGCTTCTCCTCGACCTGCACGCCCTTGGCCTCGAGGGCCTGGGCGTAGATCGAGGCGAGCAGCACGCTCTCGTCGAAGTCGAACGATCCGATGACGGCCTTGCCCCCGCCCGAGGCCGAACCGCTGGGGGCCGCGCTCGTGGTGTCGAGCGGGTTGCCCGTGCTGCCGCCGCCACCGCAGGCGGCCAGCGTGAGGACCGCTGACACGAGCACCGCCGCGGTGCCGAACATGCGTCTCATGGTGTTTCCCTTCTCAAGCGGGAGGTAATTCAGGAGGTTATCGAACATTCACTCGCTGGCTCACCCCCGGCGAGACCGTCACCCTCTGCGCGAGCGCGAACAGGAGCTGCACCACCAGGGCGAACAGCACAATGAGTACAGAACCCCCGACGACGCTCGCGTAATCCTTCGTCGCGAAACCGTCGATCACGTAGCGTCCGAGGCCGCCGAGCCCGGTGTAGGCCGCGACCGTCGTGGTGGCCACGACCTGGATCGCCGACAGCCGGCAGCCCAGCAGGATCAGCGGCAGCGCGACCGGCACCAGCACCCGGCCGAGCACCTGCCCGCCGCGCAGGCCCATCCCGTACGCCGCGTCGCGCAGCTCGGGATCGACCCCTTTGACGCCCTCGAAGGTGTTGACCAGGATCGGCGGCACCGACAGCAACACCAGCGGGATGATCACCGGCCAGATCGAGGCCGTGCCCAGCAGCAACACGAACATCACCAGCAACCCCAGCGTGGGCAGCGCCCTGGCCAGGTTCGCGGAGACGACGACCAGCACCTCACCCCGGCCCGTGTGCCCGATCGTCAGCCCCAGCGGCACGGCCACCAGCACGGCCAGCAGCAGCGCCAGCGCCGAGAATTCGAGGTGCTCCAGCAGCCGCATGGGGATCCCGCCGGGCCCCGACCAGTTGGCGCCGTTGCCGAAGAACTCGGCTATCCAGACGAAGAACGAGGTCAGCCAGTTCACGACGCCGCCCCCTTCCGCACGCGTACCCAGGGGGTGAGCACCCGCTGAGCCAGGACCAGCAGGCCGTCGGCGATCAGCGCCAGCAGCACGATCAGCACGATGCCGACGATCACCGGCGGCATGAACGGGTTCTGGTACGCCCGGGTGAACAGCCCGCCGAGGCCACCCTGCCCGATCAGCGCGCCCACGCTGACCAGGCTGATGCTGGAGACCGCGACCACCCGGAGGCCGGCCAGCACCACCGGCACCGCGATCGGCAGCTCCACCGCCAGCAGCCGGCGCAGCGGCGAGAAGCCCATCGCGACCGCTGACTGGCGCACGTGGTCGGGCACCGAGTCCAGCCCGCCGACCACGGCCGGGAGCAGGACGGCCACGCCGTAGAAGGCGAGCGGGATGATCACCGTGGTCTGCGACAGCCCGGTCACCGAGATCAGCAGCATGAAGACGGGCAGCGAAGGCAGCGCGTAGATGACGTTCATCAGGCCGGAGGCGGGCTGGTAGAGCCAGCGCCAGCGCACGCAGGCCAGGCCCAGCGGCAGTGCCACGATCAGCGCGAAGAGGATCGGCACGAGCGACATGGTCAGGTGGTCGATGAGCAGGTCCTTGATGCTGCCCGCCCGGCCGGTGTCCCAGTTGCGCCCGATCCATTCCCACAGGGAGGGAGGACCGTCACCCATCTGCGGCCTCCGCCAGCGCCTCGTCGAGCGCCTCCCTGGTGGCCACGCCGACGACCCTGCCCTCGTCGTCCACGGCCACCGAGCAGCCGGACGGCGACAGCAGCGCCGCGTCGAGCGCCGAGCGCATCGAGTCGCGGCCGTACAGGAACGTCCCGAACGGCTCCAGCTCTCCGGGGCGCGCCCCGGAGATCCAGCCGACCGGCCCGCCCTGCTCGTCGACGACCAGCCGCCACGGCTCCTGCGACGAGCCGTCGCCGCCGTCCTGCCGGACCGTCAGATCGGTACGCAGGCGCAGCCCTTCCGTCGAGACGAACTGCAGCCGCCTGATCCCCCTGTCGTGCCCGAGGAACTCGCGGACGAAGTCGTCGGCCGGCTCCGACAGCAGCGTCTTGGGCGCGGCCAGCTGCGCCAGCCGGCCGCCGACGCGCAGCACAGCCACCCGGTCGCCGAGCTTGATGGCCTCGTCGATGTCGTGCGTGACGAACACGATGGTCTTGTTCAGCTCGTCCTGCAGCCTGAGCAGTTCTTCCTGCAGGGTCGTGCGCACCACGGGGTCGACCGCGCTGAACGGCTCGTCCATGAGCAGCACGGGCGGGTCGGCGGCCAGCGCCCTGGCCACGCCCACGCGCTGCTGCTGCCCGCCCGAGAGCTGGAACGGGTAGCGGCCGGCCAGCGCCGGGTCGAGCCCGACGCGTTCGAGCAGCTCCATGGCCCTGTCGCGGGCCTTCTTCCGGTCCCAGCCGAGGAGGTAGGGGACGGTGGCGATGTTGTCGACGATCTTCCGGTGCGGGAACAGGCCGGCCTGCTGGATGACGTACCCGATGCCGCGGCGCAGGGTCGGAGGGTCGATGCTCTGCACGGGCACGCCGTCGAGGAGGATCTGTCCCTCCGAGGCGTCGATCATGCGGTTGATCATCCGGAGTGAGGTCGTCTTGCCGCAGCCCGAGGGCCCGACGAGCACGGTGATCTCGCCTGTGGGAGCCTCCATGGTGAGGTCGTCCACGGCGACCGTTCCGTCCGGGAAACGTTTGGTGACAGCGTCGAATGTGATCACGCGCGAACTCTCGCTCGGTGGGCTTGTGGCAGGGGTCGCAGCCCCCTGCCACGACCGCCGCATGATCTCTTGAACCCACACACTACGGTGATCCGGCCCGCTCTGTCCCCATCGGGGCGGGCTTAAGCGTTTCACTGACCAGGGATATTTACCCGAAATCTGCATCTGGTAGTGCGCCGGACCATCCGGGTTGGCATGATTACCACAACAATCTCCTGACGCGCACCCTCACCCTCAGCGTCGGCCCACAGCAAGAGGATCGGCCCGTGTCCCAGCCGCTCACCGATCAGCGCCCCCGCGCCGAACTGATCGCAGAGCTCTACGACCGTCATGCCGCGGGGCTGTTCGCGTACTGCGCTGACCAGCTCGGCGACCTCGGCTCAGCCTCCGATGTCCTGGTTGCCGTGCTGACCGGGGTCCCGGTCGCCCAGCCGCCCCGCGCAGCTCTCTACGCGTTCGCCCGCCGCGAGATCCACCGGCGGGACATCGTCTACTCCCCGCCCGCCGTCGACCCGCTCATCGACCCGGCCACCGCCCTCGTCGAGCGCGTCCTGCGCGAGCTGCGCCCCCACCAGCGCGAGGTGCTGGTCCTGTCCGCGGTGTGCGGGCTGAGCAGGGCCGAGCTCGCGTGGGTGCTGGACCTCGCGCCCGACACCGCCGACGAGCTCACCGTGGCGGCCGCGAACCGGTTCAGGGAAGCGCTCGGCACGGCACTGGCAGCGACCGGGCTCCGCGTGCCCAAGCCGGTGGCGGACGTCTACGGCGCGCTGCACGTGGCGCCGCTGCACGACGTGCTCGGCCGCCTGCCGTGGCCGCAGCCGCCCGGCGCGCTGCGCATCCACTTCGCAGGCTCCCGTTCCGCGGCTCCCGGGCCGCTGTTCGTGAAGCCGCGCTGGCCCAGCCCGCCGATGTGGCCGCAGCCACTGGCCGAAGCGGATCCCGCCACCAGCACGGTGATCTTCCCGGCCGAGCTGCTGACGCCGCCCTCGCCGGCGCAGGTGCCGGAGCACGACGCGACCACCGCCCCGATGCCCAAGTTCCGCGAGTCCACCGACGATCACCATCGGCTGCGCGACCCGCTGGGCTCCATCAGGCCGCTCAGGGATCCGCTCGGCGGCCCCTGGCCGTCCTCCTCGCCGGCGGGGGAACGACCGTTCTTCATGGCCGCTCCCGAGCCCGACGGTCCCGGGCCGTTCGCGACGGGCGACGTGATCCTGCCCAAGGACGCGCCCGACCCGTACATGACCGGGGACGTCCTCGTCCACAAGGGTCCGGTCCGTGCGGTCCCGCCGCCGCGGGGGGAGGACGAGGTGCGGGAGGCCGCGCCGCTGTTCCGGCCGCGTACCAGGACCGGAGGGAAGGCCGCCGCGGGACCGGCCGCCGCGCCCACGCCGCCCACCGGGCCCGCCAAGCCGTCCGAGCCGGTCTATCGGCTGCCTGACCTGCAGAAGGACCCTCGGAGCGAGGAAGCCCTCGTCGGCGAGCCGCCCGCTCGGAAACCGTCCGGGATCGAGCCGCGTGCAGCGGAGCCGTCCGCGTCCGAGCCGTCCGCGTCCGAGCCGCCCGCTCGCGAGGCGTCCCGTCGCGACGGTAGCGAGGCGTCCTTGCTGGCGCCGCGTCCTGTGCGGGCCAGGCCCGCGCCGAAACGGCGTCCGGCACCGGTCGGGCCGCAGAAGGCGCGGCGCCGCAGGGAACGCCACCACGACTGGGCCTGGGAGCTGGTCGGGTTCCTGATGTGCGTGGCGATCGCGATGATCGTCTTCTTCTCCATGCCGATCTTCAACGGCTGAGACCCCGCCGGCCACCCGGGCCGGCGGGTCAGCCCGCGGACAGGATGAGACCGCTGGTGGGCACGCCCGTTCCCGCCGTGACGAGGACGTTCGTGACGCCGGTGAGCTGGTTGGCGGCGGTGCCCCTGATCTGGCGCACCGCCTCTGCGATGCCGTTCATGCCGTGGATGTACGCCTCGCCGAGCTGCCCGCCGTGCGGGTTGACCGGCAGGCGGCCGTCCAGCTCGATGCCCCCGTCCCTGAGGAACTCCGGCGCCTCGCCGCGGCCGCAGAAGCCGAGCTCCTCCAGCTGGGTGAGCACGAACGGGGTGAAGTGGTCGTACAGGATGGCGGTCCTGATGTCCTGGGGCGTCAGGCCGGACTGTTCCCAGAGCTGCCGGCCGACGACGGACATCTCGGGAAGGCCGGTCATGTCGTCCCGGTAGTAGCTCGTCATCATCATCTGGTCCGCGCCCGCGCCCTGGGCCGCCGCGGTGATGACCGCCGGGGAACGGCGCAGGTCGCGGGCGCGCTCCGCGCTGGTCACGACGAGCGCCACCGCGCCGTCGCTCTCCTGGCAGCAGTCGAGCAGGTGCAGCGGCTCGACGATCCACCTCGACGCCTGGTGCTCCTCCAGCGTGATGGGCCGCTGGTAGAACCAGGCGGCCGGGTTGGTGGCCGCGTGCCTGCGCATGGCCACCGCGACCCGGCCGAGGTCCTCGGAAGTCGCGCCGTGGACGTGCAGGTAGCGCTGCGCGAACATGGCCACCCAGGCCGCCGGGGTCATCAACCCGAACGGCACGTGCCAGCTCATCTCCAGCCCCTGCGAGGTGGGTTCGCCGCCCACCTGTGCGTTCGGCTGGCCGAAGCGGCGTCCCGAACGCTCGTTGAAGGCGCGGTAGCACACCACCGTACGGGCCATCCCCATCGCCACGGCCATGGCGGCGTGCGCCACGGTCCCGCAGGCCGCGCCGCCTCCGTAGTCGACGCGGGAGAAGAACGTCAGCTCGCCGATGCCGGTCTCCCTGGCGACGGCGATCTCCTGGTTGGCGTCCTGGGTGAAGGTCACCAGTCCGTCCACGTCGCCGGGTGACAGCCCGGCGTCGTCCAGCGCCGACAGCACGGCCTCGGCGGCGAGCCGCAGCTCCGGCCGTCCTGACTTCTTGCTGAACTCGGTGGCGCCAATGCCCGCGATGGCGGCGCTCGTTCGTGACAACGCCTGCTCCTTCTGGTTCAACCGGCTGGGGGGAGGATCAGGGAGACGGTGGCGGTGGCGTGGAAGCCCAGGCTCACCTCGCCGCGCACCTCGACCGTGGCATGGCCGCCCTCGCGCGACACAACCGTCCCGGTGAAGCTCAGGCGGTCCCCCGCGTACGCGGGGACGCCGAGCTTGACGTCGATGCCCCTGATGACGGCCTCGGGACCCGCCCAGTCGGTGACGTACCGCTCGACCAGGCCCATGGTGGTCAGGATGTTGAGGAAGATGTCCTTCGAGCCCTGGGCGCGGGCCCGGTCCCGGTCGTGGTGCACCGGGGTGAAGTCCATGGTGGCCAGGGCGGTCGAGACGACCACGGTGGGCGTGAGGTCGATCGACGACTCCGGCAGCCCGGAACCGGCCTCGACCTCGTCCGCTGTCAGCGTTCGCATCACGGCTCCTCCGGGGCCCACATCGGAAGGACGAGCCGGTCGTCCATCGGCCGGTACGTCACGTGCAGCGCCATGCCGATCTCCACCTGCCCGGTCGGGCAGTCCACGACGTTGCCGACGATCCGTACGCCCTCCGGCAGCTCCACCACGCCCACCACGAACGGGGTCTCGCGGCCGGGCACCGGCGGATGGTGGTGGACGGCGTAGCTGTAGAGGGTCCCGAGGCCGCTCGCGACCGTGTAGGTGAGGCGGGAGGAGCGGCAGCGGGGACACAGGGCGCCCGGCGGGTGGCGTAACCGCCCGCAGTCGGCGCAGGTCTGGATGCGCAGCTCGCCGATCTTCGCGCCCTCCCAGAAGAAGGCCGTGTCCTGGTTGATCGCCGGCTGGAGCGGGTACGGGGACCGCTCCTCGCGGGCGCCCTCCCGCGGCCGGAACTTGAGCACGCGGAAGAGCATCTCCGCCACCGGCTCGTCGCCGTCGCCGTACCAGGTGACGTTCCAGGTGGCGAAGTAGCCCACGCCGAGCGCGGTCCGTTTGGGGCCCGCCAGGTCCGTGAACCTGGTGGCGGGTGTCAGCCGTTCCCCCAGGCGCGCGTAGCGGTGGTAGGTCTGCTCGCAGTTCGTCGCCACCACGCCCGTGTAGCCGGCGGCGTCGAGCGCGGCCAGCAGGTCGTCCACCGGCGAGCGGTCCTTGGCCCGCGGGGCCCGCATGGTCCACACCTGCGCCATCGCGGGCGGGGCCAGGCCCTTGTCCAGGTAGGCCGGGTTGGCGTCGCCCATGGCGGCCAGCCAGTGCCGGATCATGGGCTCGTTCACGGGGTCGGGGGCCGGGGCGCCGCGCACCTCGCCCAGCGCCGCCTGCTTGCCCGCGAGCTCGTGCAGCTCGTCCTCGCTCATCGCGGGAGCGCGGGTCGCGGGTCGCGGGTCGCTCATCGCGGGGGCCTCGGCAGGCCCAGGCCCAGCATCGCGATCAGCTCCCGCTGCACCTCGTTCACCCCGCCGCCGAACGTCAGCACCACCGCGCCCTTGACCCCGTGGTCCACGCGTTCGAGCAGTTCGGCCGTCTCCGGGTCGGACGGGTCGCCGTACCTGGCCAGGGTGTCGCCGACGATCCTGCCCGCCTCCTGCATCCGCTCCGAGCCGTAGATCTTGGTGGCCGACGCGTCGGGAGCCCCCAGCCAGCCGAGGTCCATGTTCGCCGCGACCTGCCAGTTGAGCAGCTCGTTGGTGCGGAACGCCGCCCACACCCTGGCCAGCGCGCGCCGTACGTCCGGATGGTCGGCCAGGCCCGTACGGCGGGCCCAGGCGAGGAAACGGTCGTAGGTCTGGCCGAGGTTCCCAGCGGGGCCCAGGGTGACGCGTTCGTGGTTGAGCTGGTTGACGATCAGGTCCCAGCCGCGGTCCACCTCGCCGACCACCATGGTCACGGGGACGCGCACGTCGGAGTAGTAGGTGGCGTTGGTGTGGTGGCGGCCGTCCATGGTGACGATCGGCGTCCACGAGAAGCCGGGGTCGTCCGTGGCGGCGATCATCATGGTGATGCCCTTGTGCTTCCTGGCCTCGGGGTTCGTACGGGCCGCGAGCCAGATGTACTGCGCGTAGTGCGCGCCGCTGGTGAAGATCTTCTGCCCGTTGACGACGTAGTGGTCGCCGTCGAGCACCGCCGTGGTCCGCAGGGAGGCCAGGTCGGTGCCCGCCTCCGGCTCGCTGTAGCCGATGGCGAAGTGGCACTCGCCGGCGAGGATGCGCGGCAGGAAGAAGTCCTTCTGCTCCCGCGTCCCGTACTGCATGAGCGTGGGCCCGACGGTCTGCACCGTGATGATCGGGTACGGCACGCCCGCCCGCGCGATCTCGTTGGCGAAGATCTGCTGCTCCAGAGGGCCGTAGCCGCCACCGCCGTACTCCTCGGGCCAGCCGAGGCCGAGCTTGCCGTCGCGGCCGAGGTTGCGGCAGTGCTCCATGTACGTCTCGCCGAACGGGTCCGCGGCGATCTTCCTGCGGTCCTCGGCGGTCAGGCAGCCCTGGAAGTACTCGCGCAACTCGTCCCGGAGCGCGCGCTGCGGAGGAGTGAGGTCGATCAGCATCAGACGAGCGCTCCGATCAGGTCGAGCTGGGCGTCGGCGCCGCCGAGCAGGTGGGACAGGTGCTTGGCCTGCGCGAAGTAGCGGTGCAGCGGGTAGGTCACGTCGAGTCCGAGCCCTCCGTGCAGGTGCTGGCAGGTGTGGAGCGCCTTGACGGCCTCGCCGGCGTGGTACGCGGCCAGCGCCAGGTCCTGGTCGGCCGGCAGCCCCTCCCCCAGCCGCCACGCCGCCGACCACACGGCCACGTCGAGCGCTCTTCCCGCGATGTAGACGTCGGCGATCTGCATGGTCACCGCCTGGAACTCGGCCAGCGCCCGGCCGAACTGCCGGCGCGTCCTGACGTACGACGTGGTCAGCTCCAGCGCCCCCGCGAGGACGCCGGCGGCCTGGGCGGCGACCGCTGCCGTGAACAGCCGCCTGGTCCCGTCCACCGCCTCCGGCCCGCCCACCCGCTCGGCCGGGGTCCGGTCGAGCACGAGGGTGGCCACCGGCTCGCCGGTGGAGGCGAACTCGGGGATCACCTCCATCCCGCGCACCCCGGCATCGGGCACCCCGCCGGACACTCCGGCCTGCGCGCCGCCGGACGCCCCTGCCCATGCGCCGCCGGACGCCCCGGGCCGTGCGCCGTCGGAGGGAGCCTCGACCAGGAACAGCCCTTCGTCGGCGGCGACCAGCACCGCCGCACCGGGATGGGGCACCGACACCTTCCGCCCCGTCAGCAGCCACCCGCCATCGCCCGCACCGGGAGAAGCCGTCATGCCCCTCACGTCGTCCGGCGCACCGGGCGAAACCGTCGCGCCGGTCCCGTCGTCCGGCGCGCGGCCGGCCCGGCGCGCGGCCGTCACGGGCGGATCGGACAGGGCGCGGCCGGGCTCGCGGAGCGCGACGGTGGCCCTGGTGACGCGACGCTGCTGGTCAGGGGTGCCATAGCGGGCGAGGGCCAGCGTGCTCACCAACGTGGCGAGCGCGGGGACAGGCGCTGCCCGCGCCCCCACCTCGCGCAGCACCACGGCCATCTCCACCGGGCCGAGCCCGGCCCCGCCCGCCGCCTCGGGGACGCACACGCCCATGAGCCCGGCCTGCCAGAGCCGGTCCTCGTCCCCTTCCCTGGCCAGGACCTCGGCCGCCAGTTTCTGCAGATCCTGCTGGGTCTCGTCCAGATTGAAATCCATCAGCGCTCCAAGAGGTGGTACCTGCCGTGCCGTACGAACTCCTCCTCGATCCCCTTGACGTCCGCGTCGGTCAGCTGCCGGAATCCGCTGGGAGTGCGGAGCCAGACCGGGCCGGCGGCGCGCCAGGCCTCGCGGGCGAGGATCCGTTTGATGACCTTGTGCGACGGCGTCTGGGGTAAGTGATCAGAAAGGCGGATATAGCGGGGTAAGGATTTGGCGCCCAGGTCGCGGCGCGACTCGAGGAAGGCCAGGAACGCCGCCGGATCGAAGGGGCCCTCCATGACCAGCGCCGCCATGACCTGATCGCCCGCCGCCGGGTCGGGCACCGGATAGACGGCCGCCTCCACCACCCCGCCGAACTCCCGCAGCGCGGCCTCGATGGGGGCGACGGCCAGGTTCTCGCCGTCCACGCGCAGGCGCTCCGTGCCGCGCCCCGCGAAGAACACGTACCCGCCGGCGTCCGTGTAGGCCAGGTCTCCCGACCAGTACGCACCGTTCCTGACGCGCTCGGCGTCCGCCTCCGGGTCGTTGTAGTAGCCCTCGAACAGCCCGAGCCCGGCCGTGTTGACCAGCTCGCCGACGGCCTGGTCCGGGTTGAGCAGGCGGCCTTGCTCGATGCGGCCAGGCGGGCAGGGACGTCCGGTGGACGGGTCGAGGATCTTCACGCTCTCGGGGAGCCTGCCGAGACAACCCGGCGGCCCTGCCGGGTCGGGGCTGAACGAGATGGCCGTCTCCGTGGAGCCGAAGGCGTCGATCACGCGGCAGCCGAACCGTTCCCCGAACCTCCTGACCGCCACCGCGCTCCCCTCGTTCCCGAACGCGACCTTCAGGGGGTTGTCGGCGTCGTCCGGGCGCTCCGGAGTGGCCAGGACGTAGGAGAGCGCCTTGCCCACGTAATGGAGGTACGTCCCGCCGTACCGTCTGATGTCGGGCAGCAGCCCGGAGGCCGAGAAGCGCCGTCGCAACGCCAGCGCCGCCCCCGACGCCACGGCGGGGGCGTAGGCGGCCATCAGGGCGCCGGAGTGGAAGAGGGGCATCGAGCAGTAGACGACGTCCTCGGGCGTGAGCAGCGCGGCCAGGCTCGTGCCGGGGACGGCGAGCTTGCGCTGCGTGATCCGTACGGCCCTGGGACGTCCCGAGGTGCCGGACGTGAACAACAACATGACGAGGTCCCCGGGCTCCGCGGGCTCAGCCGGAACCACCTGCGAGGTCACCGGCGGGACAGCGGGCGGGCCTGCGGGCAGGGGCAGGGTCGCGATGCCGAGGGCTTCGGCGACGGTACGGGCGGCCTCGGCGTGAGGGGCGTCGGCGAGCAGGAGGTTCACGTCGGTGGCGCGGGCGTCCCGGATCAACTCGCCGGCCGGTCGCGTCGGGTTCAGGGCGACCACCACGGGCCCGCCCAGCGCCGCCGCGCCCACCAGAAGGACCAGCCCTGGAACGTTGTCGCCGAGCACCCCGACGTGCGGCCCCGCGCCCTGCCCCGACAACCACGCGCCCGCGGCCCGGCAGGCGGCGACGTGCTCGCGCCACGACCACACCGCGTCCTCGTACATGAGCCCCGGCCGGTCGTCGTCGGCCCGGGCGAGAAGCAGGGACGCGAGCGTGTCCGCGATCATTGCTCCTCCAGCAAGCGCTAGGTCAGACGAATCGTAAACTAGAACAGATTCTAATATCTGTCCAGTAGTCACCAATCCCAATAAGTCGGGATATACGCCTGTAACCCCATAGACATGGGGCTATACGGCAAGTTTGTAACCCGTGAGTAACAAGCCGCGCCATCGAGAAGTCAGATAACGTGTTCTCATGCGTACCACGCACGCGACGCCCCCTGCGCCCTCCGGCGACGCCGACGGGGCACACGACGGGGCCACCGACAGCCACCCCGCCCCTGGCGGGCACAGCGTCCGTAGTCGCAGCCAGCACCAGCGCCGCAAGCGCATCGTCCAGGCCGCGGCGGCGCTGGCCTCGCGCGGCGGGGTCGAGGCCATGCAGATGCGCACGGTGGCCGAGCGCGCGGGCGTGGCGCTCGGCACGCTCTACCGCTACTTCCCGTCCAAGATGGATCTCGTCGTGGCGGTGGTCGGCGAGGAGATCGACCTGCTGGAGAGCAGCATCGAGCGGCGCCCGCCCGGCGCCGCCACCCCGGCGAGCCGCGCGGTCGACGTGCTGATGCGGGCGACCCGCGGCCTCATGCGCGAGCCCGAGCTGGCCGACGCGCTCATCCGCTCCCTGATCATGGCCGAGGTGCAGACCCCGTTCGGCGACCGGATGACGGGGCTGCTGCTGCGCGTCGCGGCCGACGGCCTGCCGATCGAGGATGCCAGCGAGGAGCAGCTCGACCTCGCGGGGTCGCTGGCGAGCGTGTGGGTGCAGGAGCTGCTGGAGATGTTGCGCGGGCGGCGCACGTACGACCAGATCCAGCGCCGCATCGAGACCGCCGCCACCAGGCTGCTCGCCGGCATCTGAGATCCTTTACGGCTCCGCCGTGGCCGGCCACCCGCCGTCGCCGGCCGGCCGCCCTCCAGGAAACGCCCGCTGACCCTTCAGTGGCGCGCCACCGTTACGGAGCGCGCCCTGGGCCCGCCGAGCGGTCGTGGTTTCCCTGTCGATTCATGATTGTTCCACCCGATTCGGCGGGCCGATGGTAAAGAAATCGCCGTTATGTCAGTGGCGCCGTTTATACAGGGAGGTATGACCGACAAGCCGACGAACGAAGACTTCCTTCGGCAGGCTGATCCGATGCGGCGCGAGCTGCTGGCGCACTGCTACCGGATGATGGGCTCGGTGCACGACGCCGAGGACCTCGTCCAGGAGACGTACTTCCGCGCGTGGCGCGCCTACGACGGCTTCGAGGGTCGCTCCTCGCTGCGTACGTGGCTCTATCGCATCGCCACCACCACCTGCCTGACCGCGCTGGAGAGCCGCGGCAGGCGGCCGCTGCCCACGGGCCTCGGGGCGCCGAGCACGGAGGCCACCGCGCCTCTGGTGCAGGACCACGAGGTGCCGTGGCTGGAGCCCGTGCCCGACGCGCTGGCGGGCGCGGGCGCCGACGACCCGGCCGCGATCGTGACCTCGCGCGAGAGCATCAGGCTCGCGCTGATCGCCGCGCTGCAGCACCTGCCGCCCCGGCAGCGCGCGGTGGTGATCCTGCGCGACGTGCTGCGGTGGAAGGCGGCCGAGGTGGCCGAGGCGGTCGGCGTCTCCACCGCGGCCGTCAACAGCCTCCACCAGCGGGCCCGTGCCCAGCTCAAGGAGGTGTCGCCGACCATGGACGACCCGGTCGAGCCGCTGACGCCTGAGCAGCGTGACCAGCTCGACCGCTACGTCGCGGCGTTCGAGAGCTACGACATCGACAGCCTGGTCCACCTGTTCACCGCGGACGCGATCTGGGAGATGCCGCCGTTCGTGGGGTGGTACCAAGGGCCGCGGACGATCGTCGAGCTCGTCAAGGGGCGCTGCCCGGCGGAGAAGGCGGGCGACCTGCGGCTGGTGCCGATCGCGGCCAACGGCCAGCCGGCCTACGCGCTCTACCACCTCGAGGACGGCGTCCACCGGCAGTTCGCGCTGATGGTGGTGACGTTCTCCGGAGAGCACATCAGCCACGTCGGGATGTTCTTCGAGAAGCGCCTGTTCGACACGTTCGCCCTGCCGGAGACGTTGCCGGCCGAGGCTTCCGCGACAAAGTAGAACGCGTTACAGTCGCCTCCAGAGCATCGTTCTGGAGGTGACAGTGGGCACACCTGTGATCGTCGAGGCCGTCCGCACGCCCATCGGCAAGCGGGCGGGCTGGCTCGCCGAGCTCAAACCGCAACAGGTTCTGGCCACGGCGCTGAACGGGCTGGTGCGGCGCTCCGGCCTCGAGCCGGCCGCCGTCGACCAGGTGTTCGCCGGTTGCGTGACGCAGGCGGGCGAGCAGGGCGGGCACGTCGGCCGGCACGCGTGGCTCTACGCCGGGCTGCCCTACCAGACGGGCGTCACCACGGTCGACGCGCAGTGCGGGTCGTCGCAGCAGGCGGTGCACCTGGCGGCGGCCCTGATCAGCGCGGGCGTGATCGAGACCGGCATCGGGTGCGGGGTCGAGGTGATGAGCCGGGCGCCGCTGGGCAGCAACGTACGCCCCGCCAGCCCGCGCCCCGACGACTGGGCCATCGACCTGCCCGACCAGTTCACGGCGGCCGAGCGGATCGCGCGGCGGCGCGGCCTGACGCGCGAGCGCCTCGACTGGTTCGGGGCGCGCTCGCAGCGGCTGGCGGCCAAGGCGTGGGCCGACGGGCGGTTCGAGCGGGAGATCGTGCCCGTCGGCGAGGTGCGCAGGGACCAGGGGCTGCGCGAGACCACCGTGGAGAGCCTGGCCGGGCTCAGGCCGGTGGCGGAGGGCGCGCTGCACACGGCGGGCACGTCCTCCCAGATCTCCGACGGCGCGGCGGCCGTGCTGGTGATGAGCGAGGGCGCGGCGCGCCGGCACGGGCTGCGGCCCCGGGCGCGCATCCTGGCGCAGGCCCTCGTCGGCGCGGAGCCGTACTACCACCTGGACGGGCCCGTGGACGCGACGGCGAAGGCGCTCGCCGCGGCCGGCATGACGATCGGCGACATCGACAGGTTCGAGGTGAACGAGGCGTTCGCGTCGGTGGTGTTGTCATGGGCCAGCGTGCACGAGCCCGACCTGGACCGGGTCAACCCGAACGGCGGCGCGATCGCGCTCGGCCACCCGGTGGGCGCCACGGGAGCGCGGCTGATCGCCACGGCCCTGCACGAGCTGGAGCGGTCGGACTCGGCGACCGCGCTGGTGACGATGTGCGCGGGTGGGGCGCTGGCGACGGCGACGATCCTGGAGCGCATCGGCTGAATCTTCAGCACACTTGTCACGCAGGGAAACACGATCGGGGGCGTATGAAGACCAGACGCAGGCCGTACACCGAGCAACGTCCGCAGGACCTCGGCGGCGGGGTGTGGAGCGTGCCGGTGCCGATCCCCGGCAACCCGCTCGGCTACACGCTCGTCTACGCCGTCGAGTCACCCGCGGGGCCGGTGCTGGTCGACGCCGGATGGAACCACCCGGAGGCGTGGGAGGCGCTCAGCGGCGGCCTGGCCGCGCTCGGCATGGACGTGGCCGCTGTGCGCGGGGTGGTCGTCACCCATTTCCATCCCGACCACGCCGGGCTCGCCGGGCAGGTCAGGGAGGCGTCCGGCGCCTGGATCGCCATGCACGAGGACGACGCGGCGCTGGTCAGGCTCATGATCGAGTACGCGGGCGACGCGCACGACGCGTTCCAGTCCGACATGCTCAGGCGGGCGGGGGCCGATCCCGGCGAGGCGCGCGAGGCGATGGGCGGCCGTCCCGCGCCGCCGGCGCCGCCCGATCGCGAGCTGCGCGACGGCGACCTGGTGGACCTGCCGGGGCGCCGGCTGCGGGCCGTGCACACGCCCGGCCACACCCCCGGCCACATCTGCCTGCACCTGGAGGACGCCGATCGGCTCTTCACCGGCGACCACGTGCTTCCCGGCATCACCCCGCACGTCGGCATCTATCCCTATGACCGGGACGACATCGATCCGCTCGGTGATTTCCTGCAATCATTGGACCGGGTGGCCGGGTTCGGGCCGCTGGACGCGCTGCCAGCACATGAATGGACATTTCCGGATGTGGCCGCGCGGGCGGCCGAGATCCGCGACCATCACGAGGAGAAGCTCCAGCGGCTGCGCGTCCTCCTGGCCGAGCGGCCGGAGCCGCTGACCATCTGGGAGGTCGCCGCGATGATGACCTGGAACAGGCCATGGGAAGAGCTGTCCCCCATGCTGAGAGGCATGGCGGCCGGCGAGGCCGCGGCCCACCTGCGCGCCCTGGAGGTGCAGGGCCACGTACGCCGCCATGCCGGTGTCGAGCCGGTCCGCTTCCAGGCCCTAGACTCCTAGACATCCGATGTCTAGGGAGAGAAGCGTGGCGGTCACCGACGCGGCCATCGACAAGATCAAGCAGATGATCGTCTCCGGCGAGCTCGCTCCCGGAGACCGGCTGCCCAAGGAGGCCGACCTCGCCGAACGGCTCGGCCTGTCACGCAACTCGCTGCGCGAGGCCGTGCGCGCGCTGTCGCTGATCAACGTGCTCGACGTGCGCCAGGGCGACGGCACCTACGTCACCAGCCTGGAGCCGCGCCTGCTGCTCGACACCATGTCGTTCGTGCTCGACCTGCACCGCGACGACACGGTGCTGCAGTTCTTCGAGGTCCGCCGCATCCTCGAGCCGGCCGCCACGGCGATGGCGACCGAGCTGATGACCGACCAGGACATCGCCGAGCTGCGCGAGATCCTCGACGCGCTGCCCGCCGAGCCCACGGTCGAGGAGCTGGTGGCCAACGACCTGACGTTCCACCAGCGCATCGCCAGGGGGTCGGGCAACAGCGTGCTCTGCTCGTTCATCGAGAGCCTGTCAGGTCCGACCACCCGGGCGCGGGTCTGGCGCGGGCTCACGCAGGAGGGCGCGATGGAGAAGACCAGGGAGCAGCACACCGCGATCTACGAGGCCATCGCCGCCCGCCGGCCCGACGTCGCCCGCTCCTGGGCCACCGTGCACGTGGCCGGGGTGGAGTCGTGGCTGCGCCGGGCCCTGGAACTCGACTGATCACCAGGGATGGCTGCCGCCGAGCTCGCTGAGGAAGACGCCGGTCGGGGGAAGGTCCATGGTGACCTGGCGGGCGATGTGCGCGCCGCCCTCGTCCGCGCTCAGGACACCGCGGTGGCCGTTGAGGTCGGTGGCGCAGAAACCGGGCGAGACCGCGTTCACTTTGATCGGCGTGTCCCGCAGCTCCGCCGCGTACATCAGGGTGACGGCGTTCAGCGCGGCCTTGGAGGAGTTGTAGCCGAGCAGCGTCGCGTACTGACGCAGCTCGGGCGCCGGGTCGGTCAGGAACGCGACCGTGCCGAGGCCGCTCGACACGTTCGCGATGCGGCCGGCTGCCGACCTGCGCAGCAGCGGGAGCATGGCGTTGATCACGGCGACGACGCCGAGCACGTTGGTCTCATAGACCTCGCGCAGGTCCGCCACCGGCATCTCGCTCGGCCCGCGGTGCTGGTCGCGGCTGATCGCGGCGTTGTTGACGAGGATGTCGAGGCGGCCGAACTCCCGGTCGACGAAGGCGGCGGCCGCCTCCACGGTGGCGAGGTCGGTCACATCCAGACGGACGAAGCGGGCGTCCAGCCCTTCCGCCGCCAGCTCCGCGGCCGCCTTCGTGCCCCGCTCCCGGTCGCGGGCTCCGACGAGCACGACGTGGCCTGCCCTGCCGATCGTGCGGGCGGTGGCGTACCCGATGCCCTTGTTCGCGCCGGTGATGAGGACGATCTTCTGTTGCGTCATGGCCTCAGCCTCGCCAGGGCTGCGCCCGACCGGTAGAGACCCGCCGAACCTCGGATCGGCGGTCTCTGGTTACCGTCCGGCAGGTCAGGCATGCTGGCCACATGGACCGCATCAACAGGGCGGAGCTGGCGGGGTTCCTGCGCAGCCGCCGCGAGCTGGTGCGACCGGCCGACGTCGGCCTGGAGAGCGGCGGGCGCCGCCGCACCCCGGGGCTGCGGCGCGAGGAGGTCGCCGCGCTGGCCGGGATGTCCGTCGACTACTATGCCCGCCTGGAGCAGGCGCGCGGGCCGCGTCCCTCGCGGCAGATGCTCGGCGCGCTCGCCAGGGCGCTGCGGCTGACCGACGACGAGCGCTCCCACCTGTACTACCTGACCGGCGAGCCGCCCGGCCCGCCGCCCGGGCCGCCGCGCGACGTCAGGTCCGGCGTGCTGCATCTGCTCCACCGGCTGGACGACACCCCGGCGTTCGTGATCGACGCCAAGTACGACGTGCTGGCCTGGAACCCGCTCGCCGCCGCGCTGATCAGCGACTTCTCCGTGCTGCCGGCGACGGAGCGCAACATCATCTGGCGCTTCTTCACCGACCCGGAGGCCAGGACGCGCCACGATCCCGAGGGGTCCTGGCAGTTCGCCAGGGAGTCGGTAGCCGACCTGCGCGCCGCCACCGCCCGCTACCCCGACGACCCCGGCATCCTGCGGCTCGTCGAACGGCTGCTGGCGTCCAGCGCCGAGTTCGCCGAACTGTGGGCCGGGCATGACGTGACGGTGCGGCGGTCGGCGTGCAAGCGGCTCAAGCATCCGGCCGTGGGCTGGCTGGAGCTCGACTGCGAGGCCCTGCACGTGCCCGAGAGCGACCAGATGGTGGTGCTCTACACCGCCGCGCCCGGCACGCCGTCGTACGAGGCGCTGCGGCTGCTCAAGGTCATCGGCACGCAGGACCTCCAGCGCTCCCCCGGCCGCTGAAGCGCGGAGCATCGGTAAGTACAGGCGAATGTGCCCGCACTGCGAGAAGGGGGACGGCCACGGAGGAGACGCGGGCCGCCCGCATGCGGGAGAAGGGCGCTGGGCAAGCCCGTGGCCGCTCCGCACGGACAGGCGGCTTGCGCAATCCGGTTAGCGGTTCGCCACGTGCCTGGGCGTCGGCTTCGGCCCTGGCCGAACGCGGTCGGTCGACGTCGATGATGCAGGCGCACCAGAAGTTCGCCGTGGATTCCGCGCTCTGACCTGGGCGTGAAGCTGTCACGTCTTGTGATCACATGGCGGACCGGCTCCTCAGGAGAGCCGCGCCTTGAGGACGTTGAAGGACACCGGCGGCAGGACCGCCGTGAGCCGGTCACCGTCGATCTTCGCTCCGTCGACGGCCCTCGGCTCGACCCGGTGCGGGTCCCTCTCGGTGTTGCGCGCGCCCGTGTCGTCGTCGGCGACCGTGACGTGCGAGAGGTCCGACGCCTGCGGCAGGCCGCGCAGGTCGATCTCCACCGGCAGCGGCAGGTCGCCGCGGTTGACCGCGAAGACGGCGAGCCGGTCGTCGTCCAGCGTCGCCGCGGTGGCCAGCACGGGCACCTCGCCGTACCGCTCGGTCGGCATGACCGGCGCCGTGGCCTGCACGCGCAGGATGCGGCCGCGGGCATGGGCAGCGGTCAGCGCGAACGGGTGGAAGATCGTCTGCCGCCAGGCCGGCCCGCCCGGCTCGGTGCGGATGGGGGCGATCACGTTGGCGAGCTGCGCCTGGCAGGCGATGCCGACCCGGTCGGCGTGGTTGAGCAAGGTGATGAGCAGGCTGCCGACGACGGCCGCGCCGGCCACGTCGTACTCCTCCTCGATGATGCGCGGCGCGTGCTCCCAGTCCAGGCTGCTCTCGCCGCCGAACAGGCTCTGCGACCAGACGTTCCACTCGTCGAAGGAGACCTTCAGCCGCTTGCGGCTGCCGAGCTTGGCGGCCACGTGGTCGGCGGTGGCGATCACGCCCTCGATCTGCTGCTCCATCTCCACGGCCGAGGCCAGGAAGTCGGCCCTGCTGCCGCCCACCGGGTCGTAGTAGGAGTGCGCGGAGATGTAGTCGACCTGGTCGTAGCAGTGCTCCAGGACCGTGGCCTCCCACGAGCCGAACGTCGGGATCCGCATGTTCGAGCTGCCGCAGGCGACGAGTTCCAGGCCGGGGTCCACCCGGCGCATGGCCTTGGCCGCCTCGAACGCGAGCCTGCCGTACTCGTCGGCGGTCTTGCCCCCGATCTGCCAGGGCCCGTCCATCTCGTTGCCCAGGCACCAGACCCTGATGCCGTACGGCTCCCGCACGCCGTGCTCGATCCGCAGGTCGGACCACCGCGTGCCGCCGGGGAAGTTGGCGTACTCGACGAGGTCGCGCGCCTCCCGGATGCCCCTGGTGCCCAGATTGACCGCCATCACCGGCTCGGCGTCCACCTCGCGCATCCAGGTCATGAACTCGCCCAGCCCGAAGGCGTTCGTCTCGATCTGCCGCCAGGCCAGGTCGAGCCTGGTGGGCCGCTCGGAGGCGGGCCCGACACCGTCCTCCCATTCGTAGTTGGAGACGAAGTTGCCGCCCGGGTAGCGCACGGTGGTGACGCCCATCTCCCTGGTCAGGTCGATGACGTCGCGGCGCAGCCCGTCGTCGCCCGCCCGCTGGTGCCCGGGCTCGAACACGCCCGTGTACACGCAGCGCCCCATGTGCTCGACGAACGAGCCGAACAGTCGCCTTTCGACCGGGCCGACCTCGAACGCCGGGTCCAGGGTGAGCTTGGCGGATCTCATGGGCAGTCCTCCTTCGTCGGGGCTCTGCCCATCTATACATCGTTGTATTCAACGTTGTAAACTCAATTATAGACTTTCTGTTCATGGAGAAACCCCGCGTCGGTCTCAAGGACGTGGCCAGGCTGGCCGGAGTCTCGGTGAAGACCGTCTCGAACGTCGTCAACGGCTACGTGCACGTCACCTCCGCCACCAGGAGCCGGGTCGAGGCTGCCATCAAGGAGCTCAACTACCGTCCCAACCTGTCGGCCAGAAACCTGCGGCAGGGCCGCACCGGGATCATCGCGCTGGCCGTGCCCGAGCTGGACATCCCCTACTTCGCGGAGCTGGCCAGGTTCGTGGTGACCGCGGCGGAGGAACACGGGCTGACCGTGCTGATCGACCAGACGGGCGCGTCCCGCGAGCGCGAGCAGCTCGTCGCCGAGGGGTTCCGCGCCCACCTGATCGACGGCCTGATCTTCAGCCCGCTCGCGCTGACGCCCGAGGACCTGGCCGCCCGCATGGACGACACGCCCATGGTCCTGCTGGGCGAGCGCGTCTACGAAGGGCCCGCCGACCACGTCGTGGTGGACAACGTTGCGGCGGCCAAGGAGGCCACCCTTCACCTGGCCGCGACCGGCAGGCGGCGCATCGCGGCGATCGGCGCCCAGGACGACGCCGCGGCGGAGACCTCGCGGCTGCGGCTGGCGGGCTATTTCGAGGCGCTCGCCGAGGCCGGCCTGCCCGCCGACGACCGCCTCGTCCAGCACGTCGAGACCTACCACCGCGCCGACGGCGCGCGCGCGATGGCCCGGCTGCTCGACTCGGGCCAGGCGCCGGACGCGGTCTTCTGCTTCAACGACCTGCTGGCCCTCGGCGCCCTGCGCACGCTGCTGGAGCGCGGCCACGCCGTACCCGGCGAGGTGGCGCTGGCGGGCTTCGACGACATCGAGGACGGCAGGTACGCCACCCCGACCATCACCACGATCTCCCCCGACAAACAGGCGATCGCCCGCCAGGCGGTCGATCTGCTGGCCGCCCGCATGACCAAGGGCTCGCCGGCCGAGGCTCGGGAGGTGCGGGTGGCGTACGAGCTGGTGATCAGGGAGAGCACGGGCGGGTAGAAACCTGCTGTGTCCGACAAACTCGCGAGATATCGGAGCAAGCGCGACGACAAACGCACCCCCGAGCCCATCCCCGCCGAACCTCCAGCCCCCGGAGACGACCGGGCGTTCGTCATCCAGGAGCACCACGCGCGCTCGCTCCACTGGGACCTGCGGCTGGAACGCGACGGCGTGCTGGTCTCCTGGGCCGTGCCCAAAGGGCTGCCCGCCGACCCCGCCACCAACCACCTGGCCGTGCACACCGAGGACCACCCCATCGAATACCTCACCTTCCACGGCGAGATCCCCAAGGGCGAGTACGGCGGCGGCACCATGACCATCTGGGACACCGGCACGTACGACACGGAGAAGTGGTCGGAGCGCGAGGTCAAGGTCGTCCTGCACGGCACGCGGGCCTCCGGCCGGTTCGTGTTGTTCCGGACCCGGGGCAACAACTGGATGATCCACCGCATGGACCCCCCGGTCCGCGATCCGTTCCCCGACATCGAGCCCATGCTGCCCACCGAACGCGCCAGACCACCGCGCGACGCCTCCGCCTACGCCTACGAGTTCGCGTGGGGCGGGCGCCGGCTCCTGGTGCCCGTCGAGGGCGGCCGCACCACGGCATCCCGCGAGCACCCGTGGCTGCGCGAGCTGGCGGAGTCGTTCGGCAGCCGCACGGCACTGCTCGACGGCGAGCTCGCCACCCTCGGGGGCGCCGAGATCCTGGTCTTCTACGACCTCCTCTACGACGACGGGCATGCGCTGGTGGACCAGCCCTACACGGCCCGCAGGACCGCGCTGGAGGCGCTCGACCTCGCGGGCACCCGCTGGCAGACCGCGCCATCCTGGCCGGGCGAGGCGGGGCCGGTGCGGCAGGCGGCCCGCGAACAGGGGTTGCCGGGGGTGGTGGCCAAGCGCCTGGACGCGCCGTACGAGCCGGGGCCGTCGAAGGCCTGGCTCTTCGTCCCCTCCTGACCACCCGGTCCGCCGCCGCCGGCCTGGCCACGGCGTCCACGTACGCGGCGACCGATCCACCACGAACCTGGCGACCAGCCCACCACCGGCCCATCGACTGGCTCACCACAACACATGCGACCGATCCACCATGGAAAAAGCGACCAGACCACCATCGAACCCGCGGCCAAACCACCGCTGAGGGCCCGCTCACGTGCCATGGTGAACACTCCTCTCGGCCGGGTGGTGTCCCGTCATGCCGAAGCAGCCCTGACCGAAGCCCTGGCGGACACCTGCGTGGTTCTGGTCAACGGTGCGCGCCAGCCCGGGAAGAGAACGCTGGTGAAACAGGTCGCCAAAGGATCAACAGCGGAGTGGCGACACCCCAGCCGACCTCTACCACTACCGGACCAAGGACGGAGTCGAAGTGGACGCCGTGCTGGAGAACCGGCGTGGTGAGGCGGTGGGCATCGAGGTCAAGGCCGCCTCGACCGTCCGGGCTGACGACGACAGAGGGCTGCGGCACCTCGCCGATCGGCTCGGCGGCGACCTGATCGCGCGGATCGTCCTGCACACCGGCACGCAGGCGCTGTCCTTCGGTGACCGGATGCGCGCGATCCCCGTGAGCGCCCTGCGGGAGGTCGGGTGAGCGGCGTGGGTCAGGCCGGCAGCAGCCCCTCCGCCTTGAGCTCATCCCAGAGCATGTCGGGGACCGGCCGGGACCACAGGGCGGCGTTCGTGTGGACCTCCTCGGGAGCGCGGGCGCCCACGACGATCGACGCGACGGCCGGGTGGCGCAGCGGGAAGGCCATGGCCGCCTGGGGCAGCGTGACGCCGTGTCGCTCGCAGACGGCGGCGATGCTCCTGGCCCGCGCCACCAGCTCGGCCGGCGCCGGCCGGTAGTCGAAGGTGCCCGACGGCTCGTGCGTCGCCAGGATGCCGCTGTTGAACACCCCGGCCGCCAGCACTCTGACGCCGCGCTCCACGCACTCCTCCAGGAGCGGCAGGCCCGACTGGTCGAGCAGGGTGTAGCGGCCCGCCAGCATGACGACGTCGATGCCGGTCTCCCGGACGAAGCGCAGCGGCGCCTGCCACTGGTTCATCCCGACGCCGATCGCCTTCACCACGCCCTGGTCGCGCAGCTCGGCCAGCGCCGGGTACGCCTGCGCGATCGCCTGGTCGACGTGGTCGTCCGGGTCGTGGATGAGCACGATGTCGATCCCGGGCAGCCCGAGGCGGTCAAGAGACTCCTCCAGCGACCTGCGCACACCGTCGCCCGAGAAGTCCCACACCCGCTCGATCGAGGCCGGCACGTCGAAGCCCTCGCCGTCACGTGCGTCCTGCGAGGACGCGGGCACCAGCAGGCGGCCGACCTTCGTGGACAGGACGTAGCCCGAACGCCCGGCCAGCGCCGCGCCCATGCGGCGCTCCGACAGGCCGAGCCCGTAGTGCGGCGCGGTGTCGAACAGGCGCACGCCCCGATCCCACGCGGCGCCGACCGTGGCGCGGGCCTGCTCGTCCGCGACCGACTCGAAGAGGTTGCCGAGGGGCGCCCCGCCAAGCCCGTGGCGCGGCAACTCCATCACGTTCAATCTTGTGCCTTCCCGCCCGCTATTCTGCTGATCATCAGCGCGATGAGGATGATCGCGCCGTAGATGACCGGCTGCCAGAAGCCCGACACGCCGATCAGTGTGAGGATGTTCTGCACCAGGCCGATCACCAACACGCCCGTGAGCGCGCCCAGGATGGTGCCCTTGCCGCCGTCCATGCTGACGCCGCCGATGACGGCCGCCGCGAACACCATGAAGATCCACCCGACGCCCTGGTTGTTGCCGATCGCCCCGAGGCGTCCCGTCTCCAGTATCCCGGCCAGCGCCGCCAGCGTGCCGCCCAGAATGAACACGCCCCAGAGCACCCGGTCGACGCGGATGCCGGCCGCGCGGGCGGCGTCGGCGTTGCCGCCGATCGCGTAGAGAGCCCGGCCGACGCGGAGATAGCCGAGGGCGAAGATGCCGGCGGCGAACAGCGCACCGGCGATCCAGATGGCCGCGGGCAGGCCCAGCCACAGCGCGCTGCCGAGGTAGAGGATCGAGTCGGGCAGCTGGAACAGCGTCTTGCCCTCCGTCGGCCCCTGCAGGAAGCCGTGGACGACGATCAGCATGGCCAGCGTGACGATGAACGCCGACAGCTGGAACCTGATGATCAGGAAACCGTTGAACGCCCCGATGGCGGCGCCGACCAGCAGCGCCAGCGGGATGACCAGCATCCCTGGCAGGCCGATGCCGAATCCGCCCGCCGACACCGGGATGATGAGCATCACGGCGATCGCGGGCGCGGTGCCGACCGTCGACTCCAGCGACAGGTCGAACTTGCCGGCGATGAGGATCATCGCCTCGGCCAGCACGAGCAGCGAGATCGCCGCCTGCTGCTGGAGCACGTTCGTCAGGTTGCCCGCCGTCAGGAAGGTCGGGTCGAGGAACGCGCCTACGACGAGCAGCAGCACGATCACCGGCACGAGCGTGAGGTCGCGGAACCGGGCCAGCCGCACCCGGGGGGCCGGCACAGTCAAACTGGTCACTCTTCCATGCCTTCCATCACGGCCACGAGCTCGTGGTCGGTCCAGCCACGCGGCATGTCCCTGACGACCCTGCCGTGGAACATCACCAGCACCCTGTCGCAGATGCGCAGGTCGTCGAGCTCGTCGGAGACGACCACGGCGCCCGCGCCCCGCTCTACCGCGTCCTCGACGGCGCCGAGCAGCGCCTGCTTGGCCTTGACGTCGACACCCGCGGTCGGGTTGATCACCACCAGTACCGACGGGTCGTCCACGAGCGCCCGCGCGAACACCACCTTCTGGGCGTTGCCCCCGGACAGGTCGCCGACCGGCTGATCGGCTCCTTCCGTCTTGATGTGCAAACTTTCGATCATCTCCTCCGCCTTGGCCCTGCGGCGCGCCGGCGACACCAGGCCGTAGCGCCCCAGCTTGCGGGCGATCGGGAACGTGGCGTTCTCCCCCACGGACAGCCGCGGGACGAACCCCTCGCGGTGGCGGTCCTGTGGCACCCAGCCGAGCCCGGCCCGCAGCGCGGCGGGCACGTCGCCCGGCCGGATCCGCCTGCCGTTGACCGTGACGGTGCCGGAATCGGCTGTGTGCAGCCCGACCAGCGTCTCGGCGAGGCCGACCTTGCCGCTGCTCGCGGAGCCTGCCAGGCCGACGACCTCGCCGGATCTGACCGAGAGGTCGACGTCCTGGTAGCGGCCGGCGAGCGACAGGCCCGCGCCCGACAGCACGACGGTGTCGCCGGGCGTGCGCGAGCGGGACGCGTACGCGACCGTGGCCTCCCCCGTCATCGCGGCGACCAGCTCGTCGTGCGGGAGGTCGGCGACCGGGCTGGTCACGATGTGGCGGGCGTCGCGGAACACCGTGACGCTCTGGCAGATCTCGTAGACCTCGTCAAGGTGGTGGGAGATGTACATCATCGTGACGCCCTGCTCGCGGAGGGAGCGCATGCGGGCGAACAACCGCTCGATGGCCGGCCCGTCCAGCCTCGCGGTCGGCTCGTCGAGGATGATGAACCTGGCCCCGAACGACAGCGCGCGGGCGATCTCGACGAGCTGGCGCTGCTCCACGGTGAGGTCCGCGGCCAGCGCCTGCGCGTCGACGTCCACCTCGTACGTGTCCAGCAGCTCGCGCGCCCTGTCCCGCAGCGCCCGCCACCTGATCACGCTGCCCCTGCCCGACTGGCGGTTGAGGAAGAGGTTCTCGGCCACCGACAGCGCGGGGATGATCGTCGAGTGCTGGTAGACGCAGGCGACGCGCCGCCGCCAGGCGTCGCGGTCGGCGAGGGGCGGGGCCGGCTCTCCCGAGAACCGCACGTCGCCCTGGTCGGGCCGCAGGAGCCCGGTGAGGATCGACACCAGGGTGGACTTGCCGGCGCCGTTCCTGCCGACGAGCGCGCGGGTCTCGCCCTCGGCGATCTCGATGCCCGCGCCGTCGAGCGCGGTGGTGGGGCCGAACCGCTTGACGATGTTCCTGGCTGCGACATGAAGGTTCATCAGCCGGCCTGGTTGCCCCAGAGACCCTTGTCGTCCACGTTCTCCTTGGTCACGAGCGGCGCGGGAAGCTGGTCCTCCAGGCCGTTCGGGAGCTGGATGATCGTGCTGCCGTGGTCGGTCGGACCGGGTTTGAACGTCTTGCCGTCCGCCGCCGCCTTGGCGTAGAAGAGCGCGTACTTCGCGTACAGGTCGGCCGGCTGCGAGACGGTGGCGTCGATGTCCCCCTTGCGGATCGACTCGTACTCCTGCGGGATGCCGTCATTGGAGACGACGAAGATGTGCTTGGGGTCGCTCGGCGGCACGAGCAGCCCCTTCTGCTTGAGCACCTGCAACGTCGGGGCCAGGTGCACGCCTCCGGCGTGCATGTAGATCCCTTTGATGTCGGGGTTCTGCTCCAGGCGGGTCTGCAACATGGACGCCGCCTTGCTGCCCTCCCACTCGGTCGGCTCGCTGAAGACCGTGATGCCGGGGAACTCGGCCTTCATGCACTGCAGGAACGCCTCCGACCTGTCACGGCCGTTGATCGAGCTGAGCGCGCCCTGGAGTTGCACGACCTTGCCCTTGCCGCCGAGCTTCTCGCCGAGGAACTCGCACGCCTTGGTGCCGTACGCGCGGTTGTCGGCCCGTACGACCATGTAGACCTTGCCCTTGTCCGGCCGGGTGTCGACGGTCACGACGGGGATCTTCTTGTTCTCCAGCTGCTGCAGCGTGTTGGCGACCGCGCCGGTGTCCTGCGGGGCCATGACGATCACCTTGGCCCCCTGGCCGATCAGCGCCTGCACGTTGTTGACCAGCTTCGCCACGTCGTTCTGCGAGTTGGTGGCGGGCATGAGGTCGACCTTGAGCTCGCCCGCCATCTGCGGAACGTACTTGATGTAGGAGTTCCAGAAGTCGGAGTCGGCGCGCGGGTGATCGATGCCGATCTTGGTGCCGCCGTTCCCTCCTCCCGCCGTGGTCCCTGAGCCACACGCGGTGACGATCGTCAACAGGGCCGCCGCCGCGACCGCCGATCCGAGCTTCATGGGGGGTGTCACCTTTCTCGATCAGTTGGGTCTGAGCCGCAACCCCTGCATGCCGCCGTCGACCGCGAGCACGGTGCCGGTGGTGGCGCTCGCCTGCGGACCCGCGAGGTAGGCGATCGCCGCGGCGACCTCCTCCGCGGTGACCAGGCGGCCCATGGGCTGCCTGGCGTTCAGCGCCGCCCGCTCCGCCTCGGGATCGTCGGCCGCGTCGAGCAGCCGGGCGACCCACGGCGTGTCGGCGGTGCCCGGGTTGACGCAGTTGACCCGGATGCCCTCGCGGATGTGGTCGGCGGCCATGGCGAGCGTCAGCGACTGCACCGCGCCCTTGGTCGCGCTGTAGAGCGCCCGGTTCGGCAGCCCTGCGGTGGCCGCGACCGAGCAGACGTTGACGATGGCGGCATGCTCGGACCTCCTGAGGTACGGCAGCGCCGCCCGCGCCACCCGGACCATGCCCAGCACGTTGATGTCGTACACCTTGTGCCACTCGGAGTCCGGGTTGTCCTCGATGGTCCCCTGAGCGCCGACGCCCGCGTTGTTGACCAGCACGTCGATGCCGCCCAGGCGCTCGGCCGCCTCCGCCACCGCGGACCTGACCATGGCGTCGTCGGTGACGTCCGCCTTGATCCCGATGTACGGCTCGCCCGGCGGGTTGAGGTCGAGGCAGGCGACCTTCATCCCGCGCCCGGTCAGCTCGGCGGCCGTGGCCAGGCCGATGCCGGAACCGCCGCCGGTCACGATCGCTCTCAGCGTCACGACGCGTTCCTCCAGACCTCGCCGTCGGGGAAGGTGTGGGCGGCGATCGACGCCGCGTGCATCTCCGCGCTGAAGCCCGGCGCGGACGGGGCGACGTACCGGCCGTTCCTGATGACGACGGGGTCGACGAAGTGCTCGTGCAGGTGGTCGACGTACTCGATCACGCGGCCGTCCATGGAGCCGGTGACCGCCACGTAGTCGAACATCGACAGGTGCTGCACCAGCTCGCACAGCCCGACGCCGCCCGCGTGGGGGCACACCGGGACGCCGAACTTGGCCGCGAGCAGCAAGATCGCGAGGTTCTCGTTGACCCCGCCGACGCGGGCCGAGTCGATCTGCACGTAGGAGACGGCCTCGGCCTGCAGCAGCTGCTTGAACACGATGCGGTTCTGGACGTGCTCGCCGGTGGCCACCGGGATCGGCGCGATGCCCCGCGCGATGGCGGCGTGGCCGAGCACGTCGTCGGGGCTGGTCGGCTCCTCGACCCAGTGCGGGTCGAACTCCCGCAGCGCGTTGATCCACGCGATGCCGGAGCCGACGTCCCAGCGCTGGTTGGCGTCGATCGCGATCGGGTAGCCGGCCCCGCACACCTCGCGGGCCACCCTGAAGCGGCGCCGGTCGTCGTCGAGATCGGCGCCGACCTTCAGCTTGATCTGCCCGAAGCCCTGATCGATGGCCTCCTTGCAGAGCCTGCGCAGCTTCTCGTCGTCGTAGCCGAGCCAGCCGGGCGAGGTCGTGTAGGCGGGGTAGCCGGCCTCGACCAGGTGGCTGATGCGCTCAGCCTTCCCCTTTTCCGCCTTTTTCAGGATTTCGAGGGCTTCGTCCTGGGTCAGTGCGTCGCTCAGGTAGCGGAAGTCGATGAGGCCGACGATCTCCTCGGGCGACATCTCGGCCAGCAGCCGCCACAAGGGCTTGCCCGCCCGCTTGGCCTTGAGGTCCCACAGGGCGTTGACCACGGCGGAGATCGCCATGTGCATGACGCCCTTCTCCGGCCCCAGCCATCGCAGCTGCGAGTCGTTCACCATGTCGCGGTAGAGGGCGCCGAGGTCCTCGACGTCCTTGCCGACGACGTACGGCTCCAGCGCGGTGATGGCCGCGGTCTGGATGTCGTTGCCGCGCCCGATCGTGAACGCGAACCCGTGGCCCTCGTGCCCGTCGTCGGTCGTGAGGACGACGTAGGCGGCGGAGTAGTCGGGGTCGGGGTTCATCGCGTCCGAGCCGTCGAGCTCGCGCGAGGTCGGGAAGCGTACGTCGTGCGTCCTCATCCCGGTGATGCGGTAACCGCTCATGCCTGGCCCACCGTCTGGCGCTGCCTGCCCAGCCCTTCGATCTCCAGCTCCATCACGTCACCGGCCCGGAGGTACGGCTGGCCCGGCATCCCCATCGCCACCCCGGCGGGCGTCCCCGTGTTGATCACGTCGCCCGGCTCCAGGACCATGAACTGGCTCAGGTAGCGCACCACCTCGGCCACGTCGAAGATCATGTTCTTCGTGTCGCCGTCCTGGCGCAGCTCGCCGTTCACCCAGAGGCGCAGGGGCAGCCGCTGCGGGTCGCCCACCTCGTCGGCCGTCACCAGCCAGGGACCGAACGGGTTGAACGTCTCGCACGACTTCCCCTTGTCCCACTGGCCACCGCGTTCGAGCTGGAACTCGCGCTCGGAGACGTCGTTGGAGATCGCGTAGCCGGCGATCACCCCTCGGGCCTCCTCCGCGCTGCCCAGATAGCGGGCCTCCTGGCCGATGACGATGGCCAGCTCCACCTCCCAGTCGGTCTTCACGCTCCCCCGCGGGATCAGTACCTCGTCATCAGGTCCGATCATGGTGCTGGAAGCCTTCATGAAAACGACCGGCTCGGCCGGCACCTCGGCGCCGGACTCGGCGGCGTGGTCGCTGTAGTTCAGGCCGATGCAGACGATCTTGCCGGGGCGCGCGAGAGGGGCGCCGATCCGCACCCCCTCGGCGTCGACGACGGGCAGATCGCCGCGTTCGAGCGCCTCGCGGACGCGCGCCACTCCCCCGGAGGCGAGGAAGGCGCCGTCGATCTCGGGCTCCCCGATGTCGCGCAGCTTCCCGGCGTCATCCAGCACCACCGGCCGCTCCTGGCCGGCAGGTCCTACTCGCAGCAGCTTCACACCGCATCCTTCATCTATACATCGGATGTCTCAACCTCTGATGCTCGTGCGAGCGTGCTGGGCATGTCAAGGGGCACCGATCCGATACATCCGATACGTGACTCGTGGAAGATTCCCGGGGCAGGGTCGTGGGCTGTGATACGCGGTACCGCTCCGATGGCTATGTTCACATAGCCAGAATTTCACCGCCCTAAACATCGGAGGTAAAACATGCACCATGAAAGGAAGGCGGTGCGAGCACCCATCGGCCCCACCAGGAACGATCTAAGGCTTGGCGGACAGGTCTCCTTGACGGCCGTACAGTGTCGTAATAGAACACGTTTCAGTACCGCGTAACCAAGCGCTTGATCAAGAGGGTGATCCGGGTGCACATCGACCTCGTCGACAGGGACGTTTACGCGACCACCGGCCCTCCGCACGACCAGCTGGCCTGGCTGCGCGCGAACTCGCCGATCCACTGGCACGACGGTGATCCCGGTTTCTGGGCCGTCACCACGTACGACGAGGTCGTCCACGTCTCACGGCACTCCGACCTCTTCTCCTCCTACCGGCGGCTGGCCCTGTTCGACGAGATGGCCGACGACCAGATCGCCCTCCAGCGGCACATGATGCTCAACCAGGACCCGCCCGAGCACACGAGGCGGCGTTCCCTGGTCAACCGGGGCTTCACCCCGCGCACGATCGGAGCCCTCGAACAGCACATCCGCGACATCTGCGACGACCTGCTCGACAAGTGCTCCGGCGAGGTCGACTTCGTCACCGAAGTGGCCGCGCCCCTGCCCCTCTATGTGATCTGCGAGCTGCTCGGCGCGCCCGTGGCCGACCGCGACAAGGTCTTCAACTGGTCGAACCGCATGATCGGCGCCCAGGACCCCGACTACGCCGCCTCTCCCGAAGAGGGCTCCGCCGCCGCCATGGAGGTCTACGCCTACGCCAACCAGCTCGCGGCGCAACGCCGGGCCAACCCCAAGAACGACATCGTCACTAAGCTCATCCAGCCCGACGAGCAGGGCGAGACGCTCGACGAGAACGAATTCGACCTGTTCGTTCTCCTCCTGGTCGTGGCGGGCAACGAGACCACCCGCAACGCCGCCTCGGGTGGCATGCTCGCCCTCTTCGAGCACCCCGACCAGTGGCAGCGGCTGGTCGCCGACCCCGCCCTCGCCAGGACGGCCGCCGACGAGATCGTCCGCTGGGTCTCCCCGGTCAACCTCTTCCGCCGCACCTCGACGACCGACCAGGTGCTGGGCAGGCAGCAGATCAAGGCCGACGACAAGGTCGTGGTCTTCTACTCCTCCGCCAACCGCGACACCACGGTCTTCCCCGACGCCGAGGTCTTCGACATCGGCCGCGACCCGAACCCGCACATCGGCTTCGGCGGCGGCGGCGCCCACTTCTGCCTCGGCAACCACCTGGCCAAGCTGGAACTCCGCATCCTCTTCGAACAACTCGCCCGCCGCCGCCCCCGCCTCCGCCAGACCGGCCCGGTCCGCCGGCTGCGCTCGAACTTCATCAACGGCATCAAAGAACTCCCGGTGTCCATCGGCTGACACGGTCACGGACGGACCAACGGACACGGTCGCGGGCGGAACAACCAGACATCCACCGGCCCTACATCAGCCACGTTCGCCGAACAGGTCATGGAGAGTCTGGGTGGTGGCAGCACGGACGGCCCAGTCCTCGAGCTGAGCCAAGTCAGCGCAGGTCACGATCCGGGCACGGGTGTCGTCAGGGACGTCGAATCCGCGAGCGGTCAGCACCAGCAGCACCATCCTGGCCGCCTCTTCAGCTCTGCCTTCCGCCCTGCCTTCTGCCTTGCCTTGGGCTTGGCCCTCTTCGAGGCCACGACCGAAATGCTCGCGAGCGAAAGGACTGTAGACCGGCCAGGTGGTGGACGTCATGATCTCCTCCATGAGGCAGCGGATCTCGGGCGCGGCAATGCTGTAGGCGTATTCATAGTACTGCGGAGCGTGTTCGTCATGGGTGTCGGCGAGTGCTGTGGCGAACGCCTCGACGACTTTGCGGTCGTTGCCGTGGATCATGACGGACATGGCGGCGAGGTCGAGGTTGGCTGCGGCCTGCTGGGGATCGGTGATGGCCGGTATCCCGTCCGGCCCGAGCACCACGGGGAGCAGGCAGTAGCCGGTCAGCCCTGACTCGATGGGTCGCGCGTAGTGTGCGGCGGTCTTGTGATCGGGACAGACGATCAGCACAGTGACGTCGCACCCCAGGAGCAGCCAGGTGGCGGCGGCGTAGCGGGCGAGCTGCCGGGAATCTTTGGATGTGCCCTGCTGGATTTCGACGATGATGGCGTGTGCGGGTTCGTTCGGTGGCCCCAGAGTGAAGATCAGATCGACTTCGATGTCGTCGGAGTTGCGAGTGTTGAAGGTCCGCTCCTCCTGCCGGATCAGCGGGGTGTCGGGCAGTTGCACACCCATGAGGTCGCGCAGGATCTCCACGGCGAGTTGCGGACGGTCGCCGAACATCTTGACCAGAGTGTCATGTCGGGGGGACGGCATGGCACTACCGGCCGGGGATGACGTCTCCCCGGACGATGATCACCCGCCAGCCCGACCGCCGCAGGTCTTCCCTCCGGTCGCCGTCGTGTCGTTGGTCGGCGGGCGAGGTGTGGTGGCCTTGGCCGTCGTATTCAACGGCGACCTTGAACTCCTCCCAGCCCAGGTCGAGGTAGGCCAGCCGGCCGTCGCCCAGTTCGGCCCTGATCTGGGCGGCAGGCCGGGGCAGGCCGCCGTCGACCAGGATGACCCGCAGCCAGCTCTCCCGGGGCGAGCGAGCGCCCGGGTCGGCGAGGGTCAGGAGGTCTCGCAGGTGCCAGGGGGTGAGCGGCCGGTGCCACAGGGCGTCCATGTCGACGCCCTTGCGGGCCAGCTGGTCGAGGACCGCTACGGCGTCCATGCGCGGCAACCAGCGGGCGCAGTCGAGAGCCGTGCGTTCCATGGTGGTGAGTCGGACGCCCTTGTGCGCGGTGACGTCCGCGCCGGGGAGCGAAGTCAGGTAGGTGACGCAACCGGGGAGCGCCAGGTGGGCGGGAGCGGCCAGCTCGACGGGCCAGTCGGCTTGCGGAGCGGTCAGCACGCTCGCGCCCCAGATGTGGGCGGCCGTCCGGCGGCACACGACGGCCTGCGGCACCGCCCGAGTGATCCTGGCGGCCCGGACGATCAGGGAGGCGGTGCGGGATGGCTGCTGCATGCCGCCAAGGGTGCTCCACGGGCCCGGGTCGCCGACGTACCGAACCACGTTCTGTGGATGGCGCCGCGCTGTCCGCCGCTCTTCGGGCCCGCTACCCGGGCCGGCCCGGCCGCCACGCGCTTCGCCGTACGACGCGGCGCCTCGTCGGTGACGCGTCAGCGGGCCGCCGCGTGGTACTGGCTGATCAGCCAGGCGTCCTCGCGGTGCCGGATGACGACCGACAGGCGGATGGGAAAGGTCTCGCCGGCGCGGGCGGTGAAGGTCACGTCCGCGAAACCCCCCACGAGTCCGTCGCCCAGCCGCTGCGCCTCCAGCACCTGTACGGTCGCCCGCGTTCCCTCCCCGGCGTCGCCGTAGTACTCGGCGATCTCGGCCCTGCCGGCCCGCAGCCGCGGGCTGATGCCCTGGAACAGCGCGTCCTCGACGAACAGCGAGACCATCTCGGCCACCGACCGGTCGTCGAACGCGCGCCGCCACCGGTCCAGTGTCTCCCTGACGACGTCGTGCGCGGGGCTCGTGCCTGTGAGGCCGGTCACCGGCCGTCACCTCTCGTCCCCGCCTGGCCGGATGACGGACCTGCTCCGATTGGGAGTGGCATGGGACGACCCCTTCGCTGGATGATGCCTGTCCGCGCCGACGTTAGGGCGTCACATCCATGTGAAGGTCAACCTCGGGAGACGAGCGAGCGGTCAGGGGTGCAGGGAGAGGCCCTTGAGCACCTTGTCCACGCCGTTCTTCGGCCCGTGGACCGCCACGCCCACCAGCGCCAGCTCCTCCGCCTCCACAGCGCGTACGGCCGCCCGGTTGTCGGCGTCGTGCCCGGTCTTGAACATCTCCTCGATGTAGACGGCCACGTCCATCTGCCGCGCCATCGCCTTCTCCCTGACGGCCCGCAGCTGCGTCAGATCAGCCGCGTAGATCAGCACCGGCTGCCGGATCATCGGCAGGTACGCGTTGCCCGACCCGTCCTCGTACGGCTCTCCCATGGTCTCCGGCACCCCGCCCGCGACCGCCCCGGACAGGAAGGCGGTGACGTTGAGCTTCTGCCACGCGGCCAGATCCGCGCGCACCACAATGCCGATCTTGGTATCGAATCGCATGGCTGAAGTCTCGACGTCACCGCCCGGCCAGGTCTTGTACGCTCGTGCGCGACCTACGGCAGGAACATCGGCTGCCAGTCGGGCACCTCGTGGTAGCGCCGCAACTCCGCGAGCCCCGACAGGAAGCCGCCCCACGCCGCGTACGGAGGCCGCCCCTCGTCGAACCCGCTCTGCACCAGCGTCAGTCGCGTCTTGCCGCCGGAGCCCTCCAGTTCCCACATGCCGACCCCCGCGGCGCCCCAGTCGACGGAGAGCTTGCGTCCGGGCTCGAGTTCGACGATCTTGGCCGGGCTGGGGTCGTTGGCCAGCCCGCCCATGGCGAAGCGCCCGCCGACGTACGGCTCGATGTCGATGGGATAGCCGAACCACCGCGTCACCGCCTCCGAGTCGGTCAGCGAGTCGAACACGTCGGCCGGCGAGGCGTCGATCGTGATCCGGGCCCGCATCTCCGAAGTGGAGAAGTCGATCCGCGGCGTGAGCTCGCGCCCTTCGAGGTGCTCGGCCAGGTTGGCGAGCGCGCAGCACCAGAACGTCTGCAGCACGCCCCTGATGCTCTTGCCGGTGATCACGTCCTGGAAGTCGAAGTGCGTCTGGGACACCGACACGATGGTCGCGTCGCCGTCTTCCTCCAGCGTGAACTCGGTGGTCGTCTCCTCGCCGTCGAGCAGCCAGGCGAACCGCAGGGTGCGCTCGTCGGCGTGCAGCGGCCGCTGGTGCGGCGCGTCGCCTTCGGGGATGGTGCGCCCCCAGAACCCGAAGGTGGCGGGCAGCGCCACCTCGGCGTGCTCGCCCAGCCAGACGCGCAGCGCGGCCGGGTCGGTGAGGGCGTGCCTGACCGTCTTGAGCGGCGCCTGGACGCGGACACGGATGATCATGGGCTCAGTCATCGTCTCGCTCTTCCTCTGGGTGGTCCGTGGTCTTGGGGTAGCAGGCAACGGCGATCTTGAAGGCGTCACCTTCGACTCCGCCGTACCGGGTGAACAGGTCCTGCAGCATGGCCTGCAGCTCGGTCATGAACTGGTGCCGGTTCTCCTGGCGCACGTGGATCTCTCCCGACAGGCCGAGTGACGGCAGCTCGGGCGCGGTCCTGTCGAGCGCCGCGATGTCGGCCTGCACCTCTTCCACGAGGTCGAGCAGGTAGCCGAGGCTCAGCTCGTCGCGTGCCTTGCGCAGCCCGATCCGGCCCACCAGGCGCGGCGACAGCCAGTACGACCGCGCGCCCGCCTGGTAGATGCCCTCGCTGATCCCGCGGACCTTGCGCTCGGACACCAGGTCGACGAGACCGGCGTCGACCAGCCGCTTGACGTGGTAGTAGACCCGCTGCGGCGTCTGACCGAGCCGTTCGGCAACCTGCGAGCAGGTGCGCGGCTCGGCCAGCTGCCGCAGCACCTCCACGCGCTGCGGCTTGAGCAGCGCCTCGGCCTGCTCGATCTCTTCCAGGTACAGGATGTCCCTCATTGCAAAAACTATCCTTTACGTAAAAATCCTTCTTGTCAATAAGGAGGGAGAATGGAGGCATGGCGCAGGACTGGTCGCGCTACTGGCGCTCACCCGACCGCCCGCTCGAGGTCATGCACGCCCACTTCGAACGGCACGTCTACCACCGGCACAGCCACGAGACCTACTCGTTCGGGGTCACGGAGACCGGCGCGCAGTCGTTCACCTGCCGGGGTTCGGCGCACACCAGCGCGGCGGGCATGATCATGGCCTTCAACCCCGAGGACCCGCACGACGGCCACGCCACCGACGCCCTCGGGTTCACCTACCGGATGGTGCACATCGGCCCCGAGCTCGTCTCCGGCACCCTGACGGACGCTACGGGCCGCCCGACGGGCCTGCCGCTCTTCACCGAGCCCGTGGTCGACGACCCCGCCCTGGCGGGCACGCTGCGCGTCCTGCACAGCGCCCTGCTCGGCGAGGCCCCGTCGCTGCGCCGCGACGAGCTGCTCACGACGACGATCACCCAGCTCGTACGCCGCGCCGCCACCCGCCCGATCCACCCGGCGGGCCTGGCGGGACGATCGGCGCGGGTGGCGCGACAGGCCAGGCAGCTCCTTCACGACCGCCCGCTGGACGATCTGACCATCGACGACCTGGCCCGCGCCACCGGCGCCAGCCGCTACACGGTCTACCGCGCCTTCCACGCCGAGTACGGCCTGCCGCCGAGCGACTACCAGCGCCAGCTACGGCTCAGGACCGCCCGCGCGCTGATCGCCGACGGCGTCCCCATCAGCGAGGCCGCCACCACGACGGGCTTCGCCGACCAGAGCCACCTGACCCGCTGGTTCACCCGCTACTTCGGCCTGACCCCAGGCACCTACCGCCGAGCCGTCCACCCCGCAGGGCCCGGCGAGAACGGCGACCAGGGGTGAACGATGAAGCGGTCGAGAACGGTGAACCGGGCAAGAACAGCGCGCCGGGCCGGGAGGCGGCCACGCCGACGGTGACCGCGCGGACCGGGGCAACCGTGCCACGGGCGGCCGGTGCCGGACAACCACGTCCACGGTGAACGTGCGCGCCGTAACGGCGGCGCGCCACTGAACGGTCAGAGGCCGTTCCCCTGGACAGAGGCGAGCCGACGACGGCGACTGGCGGGCCTTGGCAGTGCCGTAAAGGAGGAAAGCCGTAAAGGAGGAAAACGGCCTACGGCCAGGAAGAGTCCTGATCGGGGTCGCCGCCGTCGGTGAGGAGGCGCAGGTCGGAGTCGACCATCATGGCGACGAGCTCGTCGAAGGACACCTTCGGCTCCCACCCCAGCTGCGTGCGCGCCTTCTTCGGGTCGGCGCAGAGCAGGTCGACCTCGGCCGGCCGGTGCAGCGCCTGGTCGGTCACGACGTGGCGCTCCCAGTCGAGCCCCGCGGCCGCGAACGCCGCCTCCGCCAGCTCCCTGACCGACTTCATCCGCCCGGTCCCGATCACGTAGTCCTCGGGGCTGGCGGCCCGCAGCATCAGGTGCATCGCCTTGACGTAGTCGCCGGCGAAGCCCCAGTCGCGCCGGGCCTCCAGGTTGCCGAGGCGCAGCTGCGTGGCCAGCCCCAGCTTGATCCTGGCCACCCCGAGCGACACCTTCCTGGTGACGAACTCGGCCCCCCGCCGCGGCGACTCGTGGTTGAACAGGATTCCGGACACCGCGAACATCCCGTACGACTCGCGGTAGTTCTGAGTGAGGAAGTGCCCGTAGGCCTTCGCCACCCCGTACGGCGAGCGCGGGTGGAACGAGGTGCTCTCGGTCTGCGGGGTCTCGCTGACCTGGCCGAACATTTCGGAGGATGAAGCCTGATAAAAGCGGATCTGTCCGGAGGAGCCGGCACCCCCGCCGCCCCGCGACACGCCCGAGCACACGCGGATCGCCTCAAGCATCCGCAACACGCCCATCCCGGTCACCTCGGCCGTGAGCTCGGCCTGCTCCCACGACATGGGCACGAACGAGATCGCGCCCAGGTTGTAGACCTCGTCCGGCTGGACGCGTTCCACCGCGGAGATCAGCGAACCCTGGTCGAGCAGGTCGCCCCGCACCACGCGTACGTCGGCGAGCAGCTTGCGCATTCTGGACACCCGCGGGTTCGCCTGTCCCCGGGCCAGCCCCCAGACCTCGTAGCCCTGCTCCAGCAGGTGCTCCGCCAAGTAGGAGCCGTCCTGGCCGGTGATGCCGGTGATCAGAGCGCGCCTGGCCAAGGGGTCCTCCAACGATCGCGTCCCGCGTCCCTTTGGGACGGGAATGTACAGCTAAGCGCCCTGATGGGGCATCAAGCCACCTAGAACGCGTTCCACCGAACCACGCTCGGTTACTGCAACTTCGCAGTTCGCACGGCCTGTGAGGGCCACTGTGAACAATTCTCGGCAACCTACCGAATGGTAGCCTTCTCGCACTAAGGTCATCTTTACGGTACACGCCCGTCTCCGGGCCTTACCGGCGAGAAAGGGGTGTCCGTGCGGGAGCGAACGCTGCGGATCGCGCTGCTGTCCTACCGCAGCAAACCCACCTGCGGTGGCCAGGGCGTCTACCTCCGCCACCTGAGCCGTGAACTCGTCGCACTCGGGCACCACGTCGAGGTGTTCTCCGGCCAGCCCTACCCCGAGCTCGACGACGGCGTCATCCTGCGCGAGGTGCCCAGCCTCGACCTCTACCGCGACGAAGACCCCTTCAGAACGCCCAAGTTGCACGAATTCCGTGACTGGATCGACTGGCTCGAGGTCGGCACCATGTGGACGGCCGGGTTCCCCGAGCCGCTGACGTTCACCATGCGGGCCTACCGCGAGCTGAAGAAGCGCGTCGGCGACTTCGACGTCGTGCAGGACAACCAGACCCTCGGCTACGGCCTGCTGGGCATCCAGAAGTTGTTCCCCGTCGTCGGCACCATCCACCACCCGATCAGCGTCGACCGCCGCATCGAGCTCGAAGCCGCCCGCGGCACGAAGAAGCTGACCATGCGCCGCTGGTACGCGTTCGTCAAGATGCAGGCCCGCGTCGCTCCCCGGCTGAGCCCGATCCTGACCGTCAGCGAGTCGTCGCTGGCCGACATCCACCGCGACTTCAACGTCCCCCAGGCCAACATGCGCCTGATCCCCCTCGGCGTCGACACCCGCTATTTCCACCCACGTCCCGGCAAACCCAAGCGCAAAGGGTCCATCGTGGCGGTCGCCAGCGCCGACTCGCCGATGAAAGGCGTCGCCACGCTGCTCAGAGCCGTGGCGAAGCTGGCCACCGAGCGGGACGTCAACCTCACCGTCGTCAGCCGGCCCACCCCCGGCGGCCCCACCGAGCAGCTCGTGCAGGAGCTGTCGCTGCAGGACCGCGTGCGTTTCGTGCACGGCATCTCCGACGACGAGCTGGGCGAGCTGATCGCCACCTCGGAGATCTCCGTCGTGCCCTCGCTCTATGAAGGCTTCTCGCTGCCCGCCGTCGAGCACATGGCCTGCGGCACGCCCCTGGTGGCCAGCCGCACCGGCGCCCTGCCCGAGGTCGTGGGCGACGCGGCCGTGCAGGTGCCGCCGGGCGACGCCGAGGAGCTGGCCGCGGTGCTGCGCCGCCTGCACGACTCCCCCGAGGAGCGCGAACGCGTCGGCAGAGCCGGATACGACCGCGTCATGGAGCGCTACACCTGGCACGTCGTGGCCAAGAGGACCGTCGAGGCCTACCGCGAGGCCATCGCGGCCCGCGCGAGCTGATCACCACTCGATCACCACTCGATCACGAGGAGAAGCGACAAGTGCTGACCGTGGACTTCGCCCGGCTTCCCGTCGGTCCCGGCGTACGCGTGCTCGACCTGGGGTGCGGCGGCGGCAGGCACGCCTTCGAGGTGCTCCGCCGGGGCGCGGACGTGACCGCGTTCGACATGGATCAGGCGGAGCTGGACAGCGTGGCGGCCATGTTCGCGGCCATGGACAAGGCGGGCGAGGTGCCCGAGGGCGGCGCAGGGGAGACCGTCCAGGGCACGGCGCTCGACATGCCGTTCGAGGACGCCGCCTTCGACCGCGTCATCGCCGCCGAGGTGCTGGAGCACATCCCGGACGACATGGCGGCCATGCGTGAGATCTTCCGCGTGCTGCGGCCCGGCGGCACGGCCGCGGTGACCGTGCCGAGTTTCCTGCCCGAACGCATCTGCTGGGCGCTGGACGAGGACTATCACACGGCCCCGGGCGGCCACGTGCGCATCTACACGCTGGCGGAGCTGTCGGCCAAGCTGAAGTCCGCCGGCTTCGTGATCGGCCCGCACCACCACGCCCACGGCCTGCACGCGCCCTACTGGTGGATCAAGTGCGCGGTCGGCGTCAACAACGACGACCACCCGCTCGCCAAGGCCTACCACGAGTTGCTGGTCTGGGACATCATGAAACGCCCTGCCGCCACCAGGATCGCCGAGGCCGTGCTCAACCCGGTCATCGGCAAGAGCGTGGTCCTCTACGTCCGGAAGCCATGATCTCCCACGCGGAGGTCGTGCGTACGGCCGAGAGCATCGCGGCGATGCAGCAGGACGACGGCGGCGTGCCGTGGCCGGAGGGCCACGTCGACGCGTGGAACCACATCGAGTGCCTGATGGCGATGTCCGTCGCCGGACTGGCCGAGCCGGTACGCCGCGGCTACGCCTGGCTGGCCCGCCACCAGCGCGCCGACGGCTCATGGCCGATGAAGCTGGTCGACGGCGTGCCCACGGAGCTGGGCGGCGAGACCAACCACGCCGCCTACGTCGCCGCCGGCGTCTGGCACCACCATCTCGTCACCGCTGACCGGCGCTTCACCGAGGAGAGCTGGCCCATGGTCAAGGCCGCGCTCGACTACGTGGCGGGGCTGCAGACCGAGCGGGGCGAGATCGCCTGGGAGCGCGACGCGCAGGGCAGGCCCTCGGCGTACGCGCTGCTCACCGGCTGCTCCTCCATCCACCAGGGGCTGCGCTGCGGCGTGCTACTCGCCGACCAGCTGGGCGACCCGCAGCCCCACTGGGAGCTGGCAGCCGACCGGCTGGCGCACGTGCTGGCGGCGCATCCCGAGGCGTTCGCGGACAAGAGCCGCTTCTCCATGGACTGGTACTACCCGGTGCTGGGCGGCGCGGTGCGCGGGCGGCAGGCGTACGAGTTGCTGGAGCGCGAGTGGGCGACATTCGTGGTGCCGGGGCTCGGCATCAGGTGCGTGTCCGACCAGCCGTGGGTGACGGGGGCGGAGACGTGCGAGCTGGTGCTGACGCTCGACGCGCTGGGCGATCGGGACCGGGCGGCCGCGCTCTTCGCCGACGTGCAACATCTGCGGCACGAGGACGGCTCGTACTGGACGGGGTGGCAGTACGCCAACCGCAAGCACTTCCCGCACGAGCGGTCCGGCTACACCGCGGCGGCGGTCGTCCTGGCGGCCGACGCGCTGATGGGGATCTCGCCGGGGTCCGGGCTGTTCCGCGACATCGCGGATACGTCCGTGTTCGACCCGGATGCCTGCGGCTGCGCCGCCGGGACAGGCCGGCTCCTGCCTCCCCCGGTGACCGAGGGGTTCCCCGGCGAAGGCGTCTGACCTGGTACTTCGGCGGTCCACAAGGCCTTTTGCGGGTTCTTTGCCGGGGAAATCCGGTGCGCCGCCGATGAAAGGCCCAATGGGGTAACTAGCTTCGTCAGTGGCCGGTACGAGACGTCTTCGGGGGAAGCGTGGGCGACACGGGCACAACAACGTTCTTGGACCAGGTCAGGACCGAGCCGACACTGTCTCCGGCGCGCGGATGGCGGAGGTTCCTGGCCAAAGACGCACGGGATTCCGATCTGGGCCGGCGAAGGTTCCGGCTCAGAGACGGAGCTTCTCCAACTGAATTCACCGATGCCGAAAAGTCGTACGTATTCGGCTTCAACGCGGTGATGTCGCGAGAAGTCGAGAAGATCGAGGAAATGTCGGCTGAGCAGCGGCCCTTCGGCTACGAAGGGGCCGCTTCCGCCTGCACCGTCCTCGACCTTCTCACGCTGACCCGGGGCCGGCGCCTTCACGAGCTACTGGCCGGCCCCGCCCAGCACCACCGCCACGCCGCCTACCTCGGCGCCGGCCGCGGGTACGCGCTGCTGCGGCTGCGGCCCGTCAGGGGCGCCCGGCGCGCCCATCCGCTGCTGCGCTGGCTCGCCGTCGACGGGTTCGGGTTCCAGTGGAGCCTGGCCAGGGCGGACCGGATGGTGGGCGAGCGGATGATGCCCGACCTGCTCACCAGGGCCCACTGCGCGGTGTTCGACCAAGGGCTCGGGCGGCTGCTGTGGTACCACGACGGCGCCTCGGCCGGCGACCTCGCCGCCAGGATCGCCGGGTTCCCCGCGGGGCGGCGGGCCGATCTGTGGAGCGGGATCGGGTTCGCCGCCACCTACACGGGCGGGGCCGAGACCGACGAGTTGTGGTGGCTGGCCGAGCACGCGGGCGCCGACGGGTTTCGGGCACACCTGGCACAGGGCTGCGCGTTCGCCGTGGCCGCGCGGCTGCGTTCGGGAGAGCTGCCCGGCCACGCGGCGCGGGCCGTGCCGATCCTGGCCGGCACCGACGCGGAGGAGGCGGCCTCGTGGACCGACCGGGCGCTCATCGCGCTCGGGCACGAGGCGCACACGCACGAGGACTTCCGCGGCTGGCAGGCACAGATCCGCCGCTCGTGGACCCACCGCCTGCGCACCTGACCACCGGCACCCGCGCCGGCCCTCCCGTGGCTGACGACCGGCGCGAGTTCCGGGTCCGCACGCGCTAGCCTTCTCGGTCTGACCAGCAGGCCGAAGGGAAACAGCCCTCTCTTGATCCGCGACTTCATCAGCCCCGGCGGCACGACCGCGGCGCAGCGGCGGGTGCTCATCGGCGCCGGCACCGGCCAGTTCGTCGAGTTCTACGACTTCGCGATCTACGGCTTCTCGGCCGTGGCCGTCGCCGAGGCGTTCTTCCCTGGCACGAACCCGGTGGCGAGCCTCCTGTCGGTCTTCGCCGTGTACGGTGTCGCCTTCGTGGCCCGGCCGCTCGGCGGCGTCTTCTTCGGCGCGCTGGCCGACCGCGCAGGGCGGCGGGCCGTCCTCTACGCGACGCTCATGTGCATGGGCGTCGCGACCGCGCTGATCGGGTTGCTGCCGACGTATGCGGCCGCCGGGACCGTGGCGCCCGTCCTGCTGGTCGTGTGCCGGCTGGTGCAGGGGTTCTCCGCGGGCGGTGAGGCGGTCGGCGCGCCCTCGTTCGTGCTCGAACACGCTCCGTTCGAGCGCCGCGGCACGTGGATCGCCGTCTCGGTCGCGGCCACGGGGGCGGCGTCCGTGCTCGCTCTGGTGTTCATCATGGCGGTCTCCGGAGTGCTGTCCGACGCGGCGTACGCCTCGTGGGGCTGGCGCGTGCCGTTCCTGGTCGCCCTGCCGCTCTCCCTGGCCGGCGTCTACGTCCGCGGGCGTACCGAGGAGAGCCCGGTGTTCCGCGAGCTGGAGCGGGACAACACGATCGAGCGCCATCCCGTGCGCGGCAGCCTGCGCGGGAACGGGACCCGGCTGGGGCAGATCTTCGCCGTCATGGCCCTGTCCGGGCTCGGCTTCTACGTCCTCGTCGGCTATTTCGTCACCTCCCTGCAGACGGTCGCCCGGCTGAGCCTGCTGGAGTCGCTCGTGGCCAACGCCGTCGCGCTGCTCTCCTTCACCGTGCTGCTGCCGATCGGCGGCAGGCTCTCCGACGCGTTCGGCCGCAGGCCGATGCTGGTCGCCGGTGCCGCGGCGGTCGCGGTGGTCAGCGTGCCGGCGTTCCTCCTGGTCTCGAGCGGGTCCCTGGCCGCAGCGGTGGCCGGGCAACTCCTACTCGCGGCGGCGCTGTGCGCGTACGGAGGCGGCAGCTACACCTTCTTCGTCGAGCTGCTCCCGCCGGCGACCCGCGTCACGGGCGCCGCCATCAGCTACAACGCGGCCCTCGCGCTCTTCGGCGGTACGGCCCCGTTCGTCTCCACCTGGCTGGTCGACGTCACGGGGACGCCGGTGGCGCCGGGCTGTTACCTGCTGGTCGTCGCCCTCGTGGCGCTCGCGGTGGCGCTCACGACGCCCGAGACGCGGACCGGCGCGGAAGCCGCGGGGGAAAGCGCACGGTCGCGCGTCTAGGCCGTGTTTCGAAAGATCACGTGTGAGGCGTGTCGGTGATCGTTGAACGAAGAGGTCTCCGGTAGTTGGTTCAACGACCAAGAAGAACGAAATACCGGAGACCTCGTGGCCAGCGTAGTGGTGGCGAGGCGGCACGACCTCGCTGACGCGCAGTGGGCGGCGC